>DASVRO010000095.1:0-36734 GCA_036388575.1 Allosphingosinicella sp. | reverse complement strand
CAACGGCATCCCCACCTTCGTCGGCGTGACCACCAATGCCGGCAAGGCCAGCTTCAAGGGCATCGAGGCCGAGGCTCTCGCCACCCTTCTTCGGGGCGCCGACGGCTCGCGCCTGACCTTCGGCGGGACGCTCGGCTATCTCGATGCGCAATATGACGAGTTCATCACCAACGTTCCCGGCACCGGCCCCGTCGACGTGGCCGATTTCCGGCGGATCCAGAACACGCCGAAATGGACCCTGTCGGGCACGATCGACTATTCCACCCCGCTCGCGGGCGGAACGTTCGACGTCAACTCGACGCTCTCCTGGCGGTCGAAGACCTTCCAGTTCGAGACCCCCAGCCCGTTCCTCGACCAGCCCGGTTACGCTTTGTGGGACGCCAACCTGACCTGGACGAGCGGCGACGACCGCTGGACGATCGGCCTCCACGCCAAGAACATCACCGACAAGCAATATATCACTTCGGGCTACCAGTTCCTGAGCGTCAACCCGATCACCGGCGTGCCGAATGTCAACGCCACGACCGGCAACGTCATCCCGAGCCTCGGCCGGGAAGGCGTGGTCACCACCTTCTACGGCAATCCCCGGCAGGTCTTCCTCAGCCTGGGCATGAAGTTCTAGGGGGGACACGCGCGGTGCCCTGCAAACCCTCTCCCGCTTTGTGCGGGAGAGGAGGGGCCCGCCGCGAAGCGGTGGGAGGTGAGGGTCTGTACCGCTGACTCGGCAAGACCCTCTCCTCCCAAGCCTTCGGCTTGGGCCCCTCCTCTCCCGCGAAAGCGGGAGAGGGGTTTGTGACAGAGGAGGCGGAATGGAACGAGTGGATCCGGCCGAGGCGGGCTTCGATCCGGAGCGGCTCGCGCGAATCGACCGCTTCCTCGACGAGCGCTACATCGCGCCCGGGCTGCTCGCCGGCGCGCAGATCCTCGTCGCCCGCGACGGCAAGGTCGCCCATTTCACCAGCGCCGGCACGGCCCGGGCCGGCGGCGAGCCGCTCGCCGAGGACGCGCTGTTCCGAATCGCCTCGATGACCAAGCCGATCACCTCGATCGCCTTCATGATGCTGCTCGAGGAAGGGAAGGTGGCCCTCGACCAGCCGGTCGAGACGGTAATCCCCGAATGGAAGGGGCTCGGGGTCTATGACGGCGGCGGCGGCGGAGCGCCGTTCCGGACGAAGCCGCCCGAGCGGCCGATGATGATGATCGACCTGCTTCGCCACACCTCGGGCCTGACCTATTCCTTCCAGCACCGGACCAACGTCGACGCCGCCTATCGCGAGCACAAGATCGAGGGCTGGCACGGCAGCTACGATCTCGACGGCTTCGTCGCCGCCTTGGCCGGGATCCCGCTCGAATTCTCGCCCGGAACCGCCTGGAATTATTCGGTTTCCACCGACGTGCTCGGCCTCGTCGTGCAGCGTGTGGCGGGCCTGCCGCTCGACCGCTTCCTCGAGACGCGAATCTTCGGCCCGCTCGGAATGGACGACACCTTCTTCTCGGTGCCCGACGACAAGGCCCACCGGCTTGGCGACGCCTGGGCCTTCGAGGCCGGCAAGGGCCGGGTGATGTACGATCCGGCGTCGAAGAGCGGCTGGCGGGTCAGGCCGAAGCTGCTCGCCGGCGGGGCGGGGCTGGTGTCGACGACCGCCGACTACCACCGATTCTGCACGATGCTGCTCGGCGGCGGGGAGCTCGGCGGAGTCCGGATCGTGTCGAGGAAGACGATCGAGCTGATGACGGCCAACCACCTGCCCGGAGGCGCCGACCTCACCGAGATGAGCCGGTCGCTGTTCAGCGAGGCGGTCAATGCCGGCCAGGGCTTCGGCCTTGGCTTCGCGGTCAACCTCGACCCGGCGAAGACGATGCTGCCGGGCACGAAGGGCGAATATTATTGGGGCGGCATGTTCTCCACCGCCTTCTTCATCGACCCGGTCGAGCGGCTGCACATGATCTTCATGGCCCAGCTGATGCCGTCGTCGACATACCCGATCCGGCGCCAGCTCAAGACCCTGATCTACTCGGCCCTCCGCTAGGAAAGCAGGAATTGGTGTCTGACACCGATTCCTAGAAATAGGAAGCTGCGGGCGAGGCAGGAAATGGTGTCAGACACCAATTCCTAGAGATAGGAGGCGGCGAGGATTCGTCGCGAGGCCGCTTCCGCACGGCGTCGTCACCCGGCATAAGCCGCCTGATGGATTCGCCCACGCCCCCCCGCCCGCGCCCGCTCATTCCCGGGGAAGCCCTGCCCTGGTTCCGGGCCAAGGCGATCGGGGGCAGCGACAATTACGCCTTCGACACGGCCGCGGGCCGCTACATGCTTCTGCTCTTCCTCGGCCGCGCGACCGATCCCGGGTCGGCCGAGGCTCTGGCCTGCGTCGAGCGTCACCGCGCCATGTTCGACGACGTGCGGGCCTGCTTCTTCGGGATCACCTCGGACCCGGAGGACGGGGAATCGGGACGGGTCGCGCAGCGTCTTCCCGGCATCCGCTTCTTCCTCGACCCGGCGGGCGACCTGCCCCGGCTGTTCGGCGCAGTGGCGGCGGAAGGGAATTCGGACCGGAGGCACTGGCTGCTGGTCGATCCGATGCTGCGGGCCGTCGCCGCCTTTCCGCTCGACGCTGGCGAGACCGCCGTCGAGACGCTCGCCAAGGCGATAAGGTCGATGCCGCTGCCGGACTGGGCGCCGGTGCTGATGGCCGCTAACGTCTTCGAGCCGGCGTTGTGCGAGCGGCTGATCCAGCACCATCGCGAGACCGGGGGGGAGCCGTCCGGCTTCATGCGCGAGATCGGCGGCAAGACGACCCTGGTGACCGACCCCAACCACAAGATGCGCCGCGACCGCGAGATCGCCGACGAGGCCCTGTGCGCCCTGCTTCGCGACCGGGTCCGCTCGCGGCTGGTGCCGATGGTCAAGCGCGCCTTCCAGTTCGACCCGACCCGGATGGAGCGCTACATCGTCGGCAGCTACGAGGCCGGCGCCGGCCATTTCCGGCCGCACCGCGACAACACCACCAAGGGCACCGCCCACCGCCGCTTCGCGGTGACGATCAACCTCAATTCGGGCGACTATGACGGCGGCGACCTGCGCTTCCCGGAATATGGCGCCCGCACCTACCGGGCGCCGACCGGCGGAGCGATCGTCTTCTCCTGCTCGCTTCTGCACGAGGCGACGCCGGTGACCCGCGGCACCCGCTACGCCTTCCTGCCCTTCCTCTACGACGACGCCGCGGCGAAGCTGCGCGAGGCGAACAACCCGCATCTCGACGAGGGCGTGGGCACGTACAAGGCGGGGTAGCGGGCCCGGCGGCGGCCGGGACCCGATACCTGCGCCGGAGCCGCTGCGCGGAGCTAGCCTTCGCTGCTCTGGTTGTGCTCGCCGCCCGGATCGGTAATTCCGCCGAGCGCGACCGACGCGGCTTCGCCCTGGTCGGAGCGGCTGATGTCGGCGAGCGAGACGATTCCGACGAGGTTTTCGCCGTCCCGGCTGAGCACCGGCATCCGGCGGACCTGGGCGTCGCTCATCTTGATCGCCACGTCCTCGGCTTCGTCGTCGTCGAAGCAATAGACCAGGTCTTCGGTCATCACGTCGCGGACCGGCGTGTCCGGGCCGCGGCCTTCGGCGACGGCGCGGACGGTGATGTCGCGGTCGGTGACCATTCCGATCAGCTTGTCGCCCTCGCTGACCGGCATCGCGCCGGCATCGGCTCGGAGCATGAACTGCGCGGCTTCCTGGATCGGCTGGTCGGGGGTGACGGTCTCGACGTCCTGGGTCATGAACTCGGCGACTTTCATCGGGGCTCTCCTCGCGGGGGGTTTTCGTTCGAAGAACCCCGGGCCGGCAGCGTCGTTCCGGCGCACGCACGGCGCCCGGCGCGGCGCGCGGTCGATTCGCCGTTCGCCGGTCCTAGCTGGCCGGTGCCGACACCGGGAGCTCGCCGCTGGCACCGCCGGCGGTGCCGGTGACGCGCCCGACGCCCGGCACGCTCGCCGTGGCGCCGCTGCGCAGGAAGAAGAAGCGCGAACTCTCGCCCGGCTTCACCGGCGTCTTGAAGCGGAAGCCGTAGGTCCAGGTCTTGAAGTCGGCGATCGACAGGGCCCCCTCCACGCCGGAAGGCGCGACGGTGCCGAGCCCGTCCTTGCGCCAATTGGCGTCATAGGCCTGCTTCGGAAAACCGACGACGGAGAAGGTGTCCACCCCGGCTTTGGACGACGCCGAATTGTTGATCTTCCAATAATAAGCGAGCTTCCCGGCGGCGTTGCGGACCACCCTGACCTGGAGCGTGCCGCTCACCGGCGCGGTCGCGCTCGCGATGGCGAACGGAACCAGCTTGTCGCCGATCACGGTCCCGGCCAGCTCGGGCTCCGCGGCCACCGTGGTGCCGGGGAGGGGAAGGTCGAAAGGGGTGACCGGAGTGGGCACCGCGAGACCGGGCGCCGCCATCGACAGCCCCGCCAGCAACACTATCCTGCGCATGATCCCGATACCCCCCGGACCGTTATGCGCACGATTGGGCGCCGCGCACCAGCCCGGCGAGATCGGCCGCTATTCCTTGGCCTTCGGGACGATGTCGATCTCGAACAGTTTCGCCCAGTTCTTGCCGGTGACGAACAACCGGTCGCCCCTGGCGTCGTAGGCGATGCCGTTGAGCACGGCGTCGGGATCGCCATTGGCATTCTCGGCGACTAGCTCGGAAAGATCGATCCAGCCCTTCACCTTGCCGTTCTTCGGGTCGATCCGCGCGATCCGGCGGCCCATCCAGATGTTGGCGAAGATCTCGCCCTTGACCCACTCGAGCTCGTTGAGCCGCTCGACCGGCTCGCCGCGGAAGGTGACGGCGAGGCGCTTGCGCTCGGTCATCGTCCCCGGGTCGAGGAAGCGAAGCTGGCTGGTGCCGTCGCTCATGATGATGTTCTTGCCGTCCTGGGTCAGGCCCCAGCCCTCGCCGGGATAGCGGAACTGGCCCTTGCGGCGGAAATCGGACCGGTTCCAGCGGAAGCCGAGGCCGTCCTGCCAGGTCAGGCTGAGGATGTCCGGACCCCAATTGACCATGCCTTCGCCGAAATATTGCGGCTCGAGGCTGACCGAGCGGAGCACCTTGCCGTCCTCGATCCGCACTTCCCGGATCGTCGACTGGCGGTTGAGGCCGGTGCTCTCGTAGAGCTTGCCGTCGAGGTAGAAGAGGCCCTGGGTGAAGGCGGTCGGATCGTGCGGATATTCGCGCACGATCCTGTAGCCGTCGACCGGCGGCTCGGCCGGGGCGGAGGCGGCGCAGCCGGCGAGGAAAAGCAGCGGGAGCAGGGTCCGTCTCATGGCGTGTTCATCGTCAGCAAGTCGTAGGAAGCCACCACTTCGTCCTTCTGGTTGAAGACGTAAACCGCCCAGCGCACTTCGCCCATCTCCTCGTTGCGGACGCTCTTCGACTTGACGGTGAGCTCCACCCGCATCGAGTCGCCCGGGTAGAGCGGGGTCTGGAAGCGCAGGGTCTCGAGCCCGTAATTGGCCAGGACCGGCCCCGGGTCGGGATCGACGAACAGCCCGGCCGCGAAGCTGAGGATCAGATAGCCGTGCGCGACCCGGCCGTCGAAGATCGGGTTCGCCTTGGCCGCCTCCTCGTCCATGTGGGCGTAGAAATTGTCGCCGGTGAAGGCGGCGAAATGCTCGATGTCCTCGAGGGTCACGGTGCGGCTTCCGGTCTTCAGCGTGTAGCCGATGCCGAGCTCGGCGATGCGCTTGCGGAACGGGTGGCGATCGCCTTGAGGCTTCGGCGCTCCGGGCAACCACTGGCCGACGACGCTCGACAGTACTGCCGGCGAGCCCTGCAACGCGGTGCGCTGCATATAATGGGTGACGCCTCGGATCCCGCCCATCTCTTCGCCGCCGCCGGCGCGGCCGGGGCCGCCATGGACGAGGACCGGGAGGGGGGAGCCATGGCCGGTCGATTCCTTCGCGCTGGTCCGGTCGAGGATGACCATCCGGCCGTGATAGGCTCCGGCGCCGAGCACGAACTCCTCGGCCACGGTCGAGTCGAAGGTGAACAGCGACAGGGCGAGGCTGCCCATGCCGCGATTGGCGAGCGCGATCGAGTCGTCGAGGTCGCGATAGGGCATGATCGTCGACACGGGCCCGAACGCCTCGACGTCGTGGATCGCGGCCGAGCCCCAGGGGTCGTCGGAGCGCAGCAGGATCGGCGACATGAAGGAGCCGCTCCCCTCGACCGGCGAGCGGTCCGGGTCGCCCGAGACGATCCGCGCCGATTTCGCCAGCTCCGCCACCGCCTCGCGGACCGAGCGCAGCTGCGAGCGGCTGGCGAGCGCCCCCATGGTCACGCCCTCGTCGCGCGGGTTGCCGATCCTGGCCTTGCCGAGCCGCTCGATCAGCGCCGCCTGGACGGCGTCGAGATGCTCGGCGGGGGCCATGGCGCGGCGGATGGCGGTGCATTTCTGGCCCGCCTTGACCGTCATCTCGCGGGCCACCTCCTTGATGAAGAGGTCGAATTCGGGGGTGCCCGGCGCCGCGTCGGGGCCGAGGACCGAAGCGTTTAGGCTGTCGCGCTCGGCGATGAAGCGGACGCTCTCGCGGGCGATCACCGGGTGGGTCTGGAGCTTCATCGCGGTCTGCGCCGAACCGGTGAAGCTGACCACGTCCTGCAGCGTCAGATGGTCGAACAGGTCGCCGACTCCGCCCATGACGAGCTGAAGCGCCCCGGGCGGGAGCACGTTCGCCTCGATCATGATCCGGAAGGCCGCCTCGGCCAGGTAGCCGGTGGCCGAGGCCGGCTTCACGATGGCGGGGACTCCGGCGAGCAGGGTCGGCCCGAGCTTCTCGAGCATTCCCCAGACCGGGAAATTGAACGCGTTGATGTGGACGGCGACGCCCTGGAGCGGGGTGAAGACGTGCTGGCCGACGAAGCTCCCGCCTTTCGACAGCGGCTCGAGCGCGCCGTCGATCAGGATGCGCGAGTTGGGCAGCTCGCGCCGCCCCTTGGACGAGAAGGAGAAGAGCGTTCCCGCTCCCCCCTCGATGTCGATCCAGCCGTCGGTGCGGGTCGCGCCGGTCTCGTAGCTGAGCTCGTAAAGCTCCTCCTTGCGGGCCATGACGGCCTGGGCGAGCGCCTTCAGCATGTGTGCGCGTTCATGGAAGGTGAGCCGACGAAGCGCAGGGCCGCCGACGCGGCGGGCGTGGTCGAGCATCGCCTGGAAGTCGAGCCCGCCGCTGCCGGTCTCCGCGACGATCTCGCCGGTGACGGCGCTTTCGACGGGTGCGAGGCCGCCTTCGGCGCCGTACCAGCGATCCTGGGCGTAATTGAGGAGCTTGAGAGTCTTCATACGCACTCCATGGGCCCGCCTCGGACTCGGAAAAACCGTTCGGGCCGAGCTTGTCGAAGCCCGTTACTTCGCTTTACGGCCAAAGAACAAGGAAAGGCCTGCGACAATCCCAGGCCGAACGGGAGCAGGGCAGATGCTGGAACCCATCAGACCCATCGCTCTCGAGGAAATCGAAGCGGCGCGCGAGCGGATCGCGGGAGTCGTGCTCCGGACGCCGCTGGTCCGGCTCGATCTCGGCCCGGGCGGGCCCGACATCCGCCTCAAGCTCGAGAATCTCCAGCGGACCAACGCCTACAAGATTCGCGGCGCGGCCAATGCCGTGGCGAAGCTGGGCGAGGCCGAGCGCGCCCGTGGAGTCTGGACGGTGAGCGCGGGCAATGCCGGCCAGGGCGTCGCCTTCGCCGCCCGCGCCGCCGGGATCCCCTTCGCCGTCGTGGCGATCGAGACCGCGCCGAGGACCAAGCTGGAGCGGATGGCGGCGCTCGGGGCGAGGATCGTTCCGGTTTCCTACGACGACGCGTGGCGGGCGGTCGAGGAGCACGAATTTGAAGGAATGGAGGGGGTCTTCATCCATCCGTTCGACAATCATGATTTCATCGCCGGCCACGGCACGATGGGGCTGGAGATCCTCGAGGACGCGCCCGACGTCCGGACGGTGATCGCCGCGATCGGCGGCGGCGGGCTGATCACCGGCGTCGGCAGCGCGGTTCGGGCGCTGCGGCCGGACGTCAGGATCCTCGGCGCGGAGCCGGAGACGGCCGCGCCGTTCGCGCTGTCTCTTAGCGAGGGCGGACCGCGCCGCTTCGCGGGCTGGGAAGCCTCGTTCGTCGACGGCGCCGGCGGCAAGAGCGTGACCGAGCGGATGTGGGAGCGGATGGGGCCGGTGACCGACGGCACGATCACCGTCACCCTCGAGGAGACGCGGGGCGCGATGCGGCTGATCGCCGAGAAGGCGCGGGTGATCGCCGAAGGCGCCGGGGCGCTGGCGCTGGCCGCGGCGCTGACGGGGCAGGCAGGGGAGGGGCCGATCGTCTGCGTCGTCTCGGGCGGTAATATCGATCTTGCGAGGTTCTGCGAGCTGGTGACGGTCAGCGCCCCGTGAAGCTCGGCTTCCTTTTCTCCATGAACGCCGCCACGCCCTCGCGATAATCGTCGCTGAAGCCGAGCTCGCGCATCGCGTCGCGCTGGAGGTCGAGCTCCTCGTCGAGGCCGTGGCCCCAGCTTTCGCGGATCATCTTCTTGATCCGGGCGAGGCCCAGCGTCGGCGCGGCGGCGAAGCGGGCCGCAAGGCCGTCGACCTCGGCATCGAGCGCCTCGTCGTCCACCGCCTTCCAGATCAGCCCCCATTCGGCGGCCTTCTCCGCCGGCAGCGGCTCGGCGGTCAGCGCAAGGCCGAGCGCTCGAGCCTGGCCGACCAGCCGCGGCAGCACCCAGGTGCCGCCGCTGTCGGGAATGAGCCCGATCGAGGCGAAGGACTGGATGAACCTGGCCGAGCGGGCCGCGATGACGATGTCGCAGGCAAGAGCGATATTGGCTCCGGCGCCGGCGGCGACGCCGTTGACCCTTGCGATGACCGGGAAGGGCAGGGAGGTCAGACGCCGGATCAGCGGATTGTAGCGGCGTTCGACCGACTCTCCGAGATCGACACTCTGCCCCGGCGCGACCGCACGGTCGTTGAGATCCTGGCCGGCGCAGAAGCCGCGGCCGGCGCCGGTCAGCACCAGCACCCGGGCGCCGTCGAGCCTGCCGAGCGCGTCGGCCACCTCCTCGTGCATCTCGACGGTGAAGCTGTTGAGGCGGTCGGGTCGGTTGAGCGTCAGCCTGGCGATGCCGGCTTCGTTCGAGAAGTCGATGGTACGGTAGGTCATGGCGGAGCTTTAGCGGTGGCGGAATGCGCGCGGAAGAGGCCGACCCCCGTCGAATCGTGTTCATGCTGCGACAAGGTGGGTTTGTTATAAAATCACCAGCGCCTATGTCCGCCGCGGACGGGGGTTTTTCGGTTTGCCAATCCTGGGTTCGATCTCGACGCTATGAGCCGTCTCCTGACGCTGATGATGATCTTCGTGCTGGTGCTGGCCCACGGCTCGTCCGTTGCGGCCGCCATTTGCCGCCACCAGGACGGCGTAGCCCATGTCGCCGCCCTCCAGAGTGAGGATGCCGCGGTCTCCGCCGCCGCTTACGGCGAGGAGGCCGCCGGCAAGTCTTCGGCCAGAAAGGGCGTACCGGCGGACGCCGGCTCGGTTTCCTCTCCGTCCGACATGCTTCCGACCCCCGGGCTGCTGCAGCCCGTTCGAGCCGAAGAACCGGCGGAGCGGACCCCGGCCGCCGCGCCGGTGCTCGTCGGAGCGTCGGTCAGGCCCTTGCTGGAGCCTCCCTCAGCCTGAGCCTGTCCGGCCGCATCTTCGAGTGCGGCCCGAGCCCGCTCAGCCGCGCGTCCAACCACGCGCCAATCGGATGCCCAAGAGGCGATCGAGAAATGGAAATATTCATGATACTCCGTTCAGCACTTCTGGCAGGCGCCGCCTCGGCCCTGCTGCCCAACGCGGCCTTCGCCCAGGAAACTCCGCCTGCCGAACCGGCGGCCGAGCCGGACGCCACGCCGGTCGAGCGGGCGGCGGCCGACCCGCACGCCGACCATACCCAGGACATCATCATCACCGGCTTCGCGCGCAATCGCGATGAAGTCCTGTCCGGCACGTCGGTCGTGTCGGGCGCGGAGCTCGCCCGCGATCTTCGTCCGACCATCGGCGACACGCTCGCCAGGCAGCCGGGAGTCTCGGCGACTTCTTTCGGCCCCAATGCCTCGCGGCCGGTCCTGCGCGGCTTCCAGGGCGAGCGGGTGCGCGTGCTGACCGATGGCATCGGCAGCCTCGATGCCTCGAATACGAGCGTCGATCATGCTGTGGCCATCAACCCGCTGACCGCCGAGCGCATCGAAGTGCTGCGCGGACCCTCCGCTTTGCTGTTCGGGTCGGCGGCGATCGGGGGGGTGGTCAACGTCGTCGATGCCCGGATTCCGCGCCGGGTGCCGGACGAGGGCGCGCATGTCGCGGCGATCGCCACCTACGGCTCGGCCGCGGATGAGAGATCGGCGAACGCGACGATCGACGTTCCGGTCGCCGGCAAATGGGTGATCCACGCCGACGGCAACTACAGCAAGACGAACGACCTTCGGATCGGCGGCTTCGTCCTGTCGCGCGAGCTTCGAGCGGAAGCGGCGGCGAGCGAGGACGCGGACGTCCGGGCGCTCGCGAGCCTCAGGGGGCGTCTCCCCAACACCGCGGCCGAGACGTCCGACGTCGCGCTCGGGCTGGCCTATGTCGACGGCGGCACCAATTTCGGCTTCTCGGTCAACCGCTACGACAGCCTCTACGGGGTCCCGGTCCGCTTCTCGCTGGAGCCGGGGGCCGAAGCCGAGGCGCCGCGGATCGACGTCCGGCAGAATCGCGCCGACGCCCGCGCCGAGATCGACGCCGGCCCGGGCTTCGTCGACTCCGTCCGCTTCCGCGCCGGCTATTCCGACTATCGCCACGACGAGCTCGAGGAGACGGGCGAGATCGGCACCACCTTCCTGACCAAGGGCCTGGAAGGCCGGCTGGAGGTCGTCCAGGCCAAGAAGGGCGGCTGGGGCGGCGGCTTCGGGCTGCAATATTTCCGCCGCCACCTCGACGTCATCGGCGAGGAGAAGTTCCTGCCCGAGAACCGCACCTCCCAGTTCGGCCTGTTCACGGTCCAGAATTACGAGAAGGGCCCGCTTCGGGCCGAGGCCGGAGTCCGCTACGAGCGCCAGACGGTGAGCGCCGAGGCGGATGCGGACCTCGGCAATGGCGCCATGAAGCGCGGCTTCGACGCTTTTTCGGGGTCGCTCGGCGCGAGCTACGAGCTGGCCGAGGGAATACGCTTCGGCCTCAACGGCTCGCACAGCCAGCGCGCGCCGTCGGCCGAGGAGCTGTTCGCCAACGGCCCCCACGCCGGCACCCAGTCGTTCGAGATCGGCAACCCGGACCTCGGCAAGGAGCGCAGCTGGGGCCTCGAGGGGACGTTGAGCGCCGAAGGCGACGGCTACAGCCTCTCCGCCTCGGTGTTCCGAAGCTGGTTCGACGATTACATCTTCGAGCGGCGCACCGGCGCTTTCGAGGACGATCTGCCGGTCTTCCAGATCTCGCAGTCCGACGCTCGCTATTTCGGCGTCGAGCTCGAAGGATCGGTCCGCCTGGCGCGCAGGGGCGGGATCACCTTCAACGCCGATGCGGTCGCCGATTATGTGCGCGCCACGATCGACGGCGCCGGCCCGGCGCCGCGGATCCCGCCGTTCAGGCTGATGGCCGGGCTCGAAGCGCAGGGCGAGCGGGTCCAAGGCCGGGTCGAGGTGGAGTGGACGGCCGCTCAGGAGCGGCTCGCGCAATTCGAGACTCCGACCCGGGGCTTCACCCTCGTCAACGCCTCGATCCAGTTCAAGCCGCTCAAGAACAACGACAACACCAGCATCACCCTCGCCGCCAGCAACCTGTTCGACGTCGACGCGCGCCGCCATGCCAGCTTCCTCAAGGACGTGGCGCCGCTCGCCGGACGGGACATAAGGCTGACGGCGCGGGTGAACTTTTGACCTTCGTTCCGGGAGTCCGTCGCAAGCGGGGAACGGCTCGTCGATTGGGCGAATCTTTAAGCTGGCGGAAAGCCTCCATCCCGTATGATGAATCCCTGAAGGAATAAGGGCTTAGGAGGGGCAAGTGAGCGTATTTCGGCAACGAATCCAGGGGGGCTCCAGCCATTTCGCGCGCGGCGCGGCGCTTGCCGGCATCGCTGCCATCGGCCTTGCCAGCGCCGCGATCGACGGGGCGGAGGCGCAGGCCGGCGGCAACCGGCCTTCCTTCCCGGCGACCGTCCGCTCCTATCCGGCCCCCGCTCCCGCCGTCCCGGCGGCCTCCGCGCAGGAAGCCTCGGCGCGCCGGATCCTCGAAGCGCAGGTCCGAGCCCTCGGCCAGGCCTTCAACGGCGACATCGGCATTGCGGTTCGCGACGTACAGAGCGGCTGGACGACCAGCTATGACGGCGACACCTTCTTCCCGCAGCAGAGCGTCAGCAAATTCTGGGTCGCCCTGACTGCCCTCGACAAGGCCGACCGGGGGCAGTTGAGCCTCGACGCGCCGGTGACGGTCCGCCGCGACGACATGACCCTGTTCCACCAGCCGATCGCCGCGCAGCTCGGCGCCAACGGCTACAGCACGACTCTCAACAGCCTGATGTACCGGGCGATCACCCAGAGCGACAATACCTGCAACGATGTCGTGCTGTGGAAGGCGGGCGGGCCCGAGGCGGTCCGCAGCTTCCTGCGCAACAAGGGTATCGACGGTATCCGCTTCGGCCCGGGCGAGCGGCTGCTGCAGAGCCAGATCGCCGGAATCCAGTGGCAGCAGAGCTACGCCTACAACGGCGGCTTCTACCGGGCCCGCAACGCCGTTCCGGCGGCGCAGCGGCGGGCCGCGTTCGAGCGCTACATCGCCAATCCGATGGACGGGGCGACCCCCAAGGGCATCGTCGACGCGCTGGCCCGCCTGAAGCGGGGCGAATTGCTGTCGCCGGCCTCGACTCAGAAGCTGCTCTCGATCATGGGCAACACCAAGACCGGGGCGCGGCGGCTGAAGGGCGGCCTCGCGCCGGGCTGGCAGCTCTCCCACAAGACCGGCACCGGGCAGGTGCTGGGCAGCGAGCAGGCCGGCTATAACGACATCGGCATCCTCACCGGGCCGGACGGGCACAGCTATGCGGTGGCGGTGATGATCCGCCGCACCTCGGCCCCGCTCGCCCATCGCATGGCGGCGATGCAGAATACGGTGAAGGCCGTGATCAGCTTCGAGCAGAATGCCGAGGGCGGCTACGGCATGGCGCGGTACGGGGCGAGCCAGGACCACGGCAGCCGCTGAACCCTAATTCCTCCCCTGCCTTTGCAGGGGAGGGGGACCAGCCGAAGGCTGGTGGAGGGGCCTTGCTGAGCAAGAAGAACCCCTCCACCGCGCTTCGCGCGGTCCCCCTCCCCGAGAAATCTCGGGGAGGAATTCCCTCACGCATCGTAATCGACTTCCAGGCCTTCGCCTTTGGGCACCGACTGGCAGGTGAGGACGTAGCCCGCCGCGACCTCCTCGTCGGTCAGGCCGTAGCGCGCCGCCATCTCGACCTGGCCGGCCACCACCCGGGCCCGGCAGGTGGCGCAGACTCCGGCCTTGCAGGCGAACGGGGCGGGGAGGCCGGCCAAGCGGGCGCTGTCGAGGATGTTGCCGGCCTGGGCGCTGAACGGGACCCGGCGCTTGCGGCCGTCCAATGTAACGAGCATGGTCAGGCCCTGCGCCTCCCTCGACAGCGCGTCGAGCTGGGCCTGGAGCGCCTCCGGCGGCCGGTCGGCGGTGAAGCGCTCGAGATGGATCCGCTCCGACGGCACGCCGCGTTCCAGCAGGGCCTCGTCGGCGGCGTCCATCATCGGGCCGGGGCCGCAGATGAAGAAGGCGGCGATATCGGCTGGGTCGATCAGATGCTCGAGCACCTCGCCGCACTTGGAGCGGTCGAGCATGCCGTTGAACAGGTCGATGTCCTCGGCCTCCTCGGCGAGGAAATGGTGGATCTCGAGCCGGTCCATGAAGCGGTTCTTGAGCCGCGCCAGCTCGTCGAGGAAGATCACCGACTGGCTGTCGCGATTGCCGTAGAAGAGGGTGAAGCGGCTCTTCGGCTCCTCAATCAGGGCGGTCTTCAGGAGCGACATGACCGGGGTGATGCCGGAGCCGCCGGCGAAGGCGGCATAATGGTTGGCCGCCCCGGGCTCGAAATCCCAGGTGAAGCTGCCGTGCGGCTCCATCACCTCGATCGTGTCGCCGGGCCTGAGATTGTCGTTGGCCCAGTTGGAGAAGAGGCCGCCGGCGATCCGCTTGACCGTCACCTTGAGCTGGCCATCGGCGGGCGCGACGCACAGCGAGTAGTTGCGGCGGACCTCCTCGCCGGCGATGTCGGCCTTGAGGGTCAGATGCTGGCCGGGTTTGAACCGGAAGGCGTGGCCGAGCTCGGGCGGCACCTCGAAGCGGATCGAGCGGGCCTCGGCGGTCTCGTCGACGATCTCGGCGACGGCGAGGCGGTGGAAGTTGACGCTCATCGGCGGCCACTCAGTGGCATTTGAACAGGTCGAACGGCTCGGCGCAGGCTCGGCAGCGCCACAGCGCCTTGCAGGGGGTCGAGCCGAAGCGGCTGATCTCCTCGGTGTCGGCCGAGCCGCATTGCGGGCAGGTCACCGCCTTGGTCGTCGGCGGGGCGATGCCGTAGGCGTGGAGCTTGCGGCGGCCTTCGGGCGTGATCCAGTCGGTGGTCCAGGCGGGGGCGAGCACGGTGTCGATGCGGACGTCGCGGTAGCCGGCGGAGTCGAGCGCGTCGCGAATGTCGCGCTCGATCACCTGGGTGGCGGGGCAGCCGGTGTAGGTCGGGGTGACGACGACGCGGCCGGGCTCGACGGAGCGGACGATGCCGAGCTCGACGACGGAGATGACCGGGATCTCGGGGTCGGGGACCTCGGCCAGGACGGCCCAGACGCCCTCCACGTCATCCCGGCGAAGGCCGGGACCCAAGAACTCGGATTTCCCAGGATGACCACGGACATCGGTGTTCCTGGGTCCCGGCCTTCGCCGGGATGACGATGCGAGCGCGCCCTTCACCATTTCGCGTCCGGATAGGTGCGCGGGAGGAACTGCATGACCGCGAGCAGGTGGCCGAGATGCTCCGAATGATGGCCGCGGCGGCCGCCGAGGATCGGGCGCTGGTCGGGCGGCGGGGTGAGGGTCGCCTCGGCGAGGACCGCCCTGACCCGCGCCTCGTAGTCGGAGCGCAGGGCGAGGAGGTCGGGGCCGATTCCGCTCTCCGCCATGATCGCGGCGACGGCGTCCATCTCGAACAGCTCGGGGACGAAGCGCCAGTTCCAGGCGAGGCCGTCCTCGATCCGGCGGCGGCTCTCCTCGGTTCCGTCGCCGAGGCGGATCACCCATTCCGACGCCAGCTCCTGATGGTAGGTGACCTCCTTGACCGCCTTGGCGGCGACCCCGGCGATCAGCTCGTCCCGCGACGATGTCAGGTGGCTGAAGAGCATCTTCTGCCAGGTCGAGAAGAGGAACTGCCGAGCCATCGTCCGGGCGAAGTCGCCATTGGGCTGCTCGACCAGCCAGCAATTGCGATAGTCGAGCACGTCGCGGCGGAAGGCGAGGGCGTCGCCGTCGCGGCCCTTGCCCTCGACCTCGCCGGCGCGATTGAGGAAATGGGTCGCCTGGCCGATCAGGTCGAGAGCGATGTTGGCGAGGCTGAGGTCGACCTCGACTGAGGGCGCGTGGCCGCACCATTCGCCGAGCCGCTGGCCGAGGATCAGGCTGTCGTCGCCGAGGCGGAGGAGATATTCGAACAGGGCCGAGCCTTCGTCGAGCGCGGGGGTGTCGAAGGCGCCCTCGCCGGTGGCGTTGGAGGGCAGGTCGATGGGGGGGAGCGAGGCCATTTAATTCCTCCCCTGCATTTGCAGGGGAGGGGGACCATGCCAAGCATGGTGGAGGGGGTTCTTGGCAGGCCCGAAGAACTCCTCCACCGCCCTTCGGGCGGTCCCCCTCCCCGGGAAATCCCGGGGAGGAATTTGGAAGTTCCCCCTCATATGTGGGTGATGCCTTCGGGGATGTCGTAGAAGGTCGGGTGGCGGTAGACCTTGTCGGCGGCCGGATCGAACATCGCTTCGTCCTGCCCGGGGTCGGAGGCAGTGATCGAGGCGGAGGGGACGACCCAGAGGCTCACGCCTTCCATCCGCCGGGTATAGGTGTCGCGGGCGTGGCGGAGCGCGATCTCGGGATCGGGCGCGTGGACCGAGCCGACGTGGCGGTGGGCCATTCCGCCCTTCGAGCGGACGAAGACTTCCCAGAGCGGCCAGTCGTTCATTGCCGAGAATCCTGCGACGGTCCTTCGAGACGGGCCTTCGCCAAGCTCAGTCCCTCCTCAGGATGAGCGATATGGCTGACTGTCCGCTCATCCTGAGGAGCGGCTGAGCTTGTCGAAGCCGCGTCTCGAAGGACCACCGCTCCTTCATTCGGGCTCATGCCGCCTCCTGCTTGCGGCTGTGCTTCTCGGCATAGGCTGCCGCGGCCTCGCGGACCCAGGCGCCGTCGTCCCAGGCCTGACGTCTTGCCGTCATCCGCTCCCTGGCGACCGGACCTTCGCCGCGGACGACGGCGTAGAATTCCTCCCAGTCGACCTCGCCGAAATCGTAATGGCCGCGCTCCTCGTTCCACTCGAGCGCCGGGTCGGGGACCTTGAGGCCGATCGCCTCCGCCTGCGGCACGGTGATGTCCACGAACTTCTGGCGAAGCTCGTCATTGGTGTCGCGCTTGATCCGCCAGCGCATCGACTGGGCGGTGTTGGGGCTGTCCGCGTCGGGCGGGCCGAACATCATCAGCGAGGGCCACCACCAGCGGTTCAAGGCGTCCTGCATCATCCGCTGCTGGTCGGGCGTGCCGGCCATCATGGCCATGCAGATCTCATAGCCCTGGCGCTGGTGGAAGCTCTCCTCCTTGCAGACCCGGACCATCGCCCGGGCATAGGGGCCGTAGGAGGTGCGCTGCAGAGGCACCTGGTTCATGATCGCGGCGCCGTCGACCAGCCAGCCGATCGCTCCGATGTCCGCCCAGGTCAGGGTCGGATAGTTGAAGATGGTGCTGTACTTGGCCTTGCCCGAGTGGAGCGCCTCGATCATCTCGCGCCGGCTGGTGCCGAGAGTCTCGGCGGCGGAATAGAGGTAGAGGCCGTGGCCCGCCTCGTCCTGCACCTTGGCGAGCAGGATCGCCTTGCGGCGGAGCGAGGGGGCCCGGCCGATCCAATTGCCCTCGGGGAGCATTCCGACGATCTCGCTGTGGGCATGCTGCGAGATCTGGCGGGTGAGGGTGCGGCGATAGGCTTCGGGCATCCAGTCCTTGGGCTCGATGAACTCGTCGGCGGCGACCCGCGCCTCGAAGGCGGCGAGCTTGTCGGCATCCTCGGTGGAGGCGACGTTCTTCGTCTTGCTGGGTTCGGTCGTGTACATGCTGGTCTCCCGGCGCCGCGCCTAGCAGGAAGCGCTATTTGCGGCAATCAACGCGCGAATCGGCCCTGGGTCGCCTCGTGTCCGAATCCGGACGAAGGTCTGTAAAGTCCGTCTCCTACGCGCGCGCGCGCGAGGCCGGGACGAATTCTCTCCGTCAAGATCGAGCACCCCTCGTTCGCCCAAGCGATATTCACTTTCTGTTCCATGGCTGAGATGAGTGCATAAGCCGGCCCATTTTGGCAATCCGATTTTTCCCTGGGGCGCGGTTTGACGGCAAATGGCGGAGTGCGCGGTGCCGTCGCCGGGCTCAGGAGGAGCCGATGAGCTATCGAGTCATTGGCCTTTCGCCCGAACCCTTCCGCCCGCTCTTCGGTCTGTCCGGGGAGGCGCTCGCCCTTCGCGGCGCCCGGCGCGTCGTCGCCGACGCCTCGTTCGGCTTCCCAGACCGGATCGAGATCAGCGACGCCGAGCCGGGCGAGAGCCTGCTGCTGGTCAACTACCTGCACCAGCCCGCCGATACGCCCTACCGCGCCAGCCACGCCATCTTCGTTCGCGAGCGGGAGGTGGCGCCGACCGACCTCGTCGGCGCGATCCCGGCGGCGATTCGGGCCCGGCCGCTGTCGCTGAGGGCGTTCGACGGGGCGGGGATGATGGTCGACGCCGACCTCGTCGACGGGGGCGAGGCGGAGGGGCTGATCGAGCGGCTGCTGGCGGATCGGAAAGTCGACTATATCCACGCCCATTATGCGCGCCGCGGCTGCTACGCGGCGCGGATCGAGCGGGCGTGAGACCCTCTCCCGTTCTTACGGGAGAGGAGGGGCCCAAGCGAAGCTTGGGAGGAGAGGGTCTGTACACCGGACTTAGCAAGACCCTCACCTCCCACGGCTTCGCCGTGGGCCCCTCCTCTCCCGCGAAAAGCGGGAGAGGAGAAGGTGGCTCACACCCGCTCGATTACCAAGGCGATGCCTTGCCCTACCCCGATGCACATGGCGCAGAGGGCATAGCGGCCGCCGCGGCGGTGGAGCTCCTCCGTCGCCGTCATCGCCAGCCTCGCGCCGGACATTCCGAGCGGATGGCCCAGCGCGATGGCGCCGCCGTTCGGGTTGACGTGGGCGGCGTCGTCGGGGAGGCCGAGCTCGCGAAGGACTGGCAAGGCCTGGGCGGCGAAGGCTTCGTTGATCTCGATTACGTCCATATCGCCGATGCTTAGGCCGAGACGCTTCAACAGTTTCTGAGAGGCCGGCGCCGGTCCGATGCCCATGATCCGGGGCGGGACACCGGCGACGGCGCCGCCGACGATTCGGGCTCGGGGGGTGAGCCCGTTGCGCCTGGCGGCTTCCTCCGAGGCGACGACCATGGCGGCGGCGCCGTCGTTGACGCCCGACGCGTTGCCGGCGGTGACGGTGCCGTCGCCGCGGACGATCGGCTTCAGCCTGGCCAGCGCTTCGACGCTCGTCTTGCGCGGATGTTCGTCGCGGTCGACGACGATGGGGTCGCCCTTGCGCTGCGGGATGCTGACCGGGACGATCTCGGCGGCGAAGCGGCCATTCTCCTGCGCGGAGGCCGCCTTGTCCTGGCTCCGGACGGCGAAAGCGTCCTGATCCTCGCGGCTTACCTGCCATTCCTGAGCGACGTTCTCAGCCGTCGAGGGCATCGTGTCGTCGCCATAGGCCTGGCGCATCTTCGGGTTGACGAAGCGCCAGCCGATCGTCGTGTCGTACATCTCGGCGTTGCGGTCGAAGGCGCTCTGCGCCTTGGCCATGACGAAGGGGGCGCGGCTCATGCTCTCCGAGCCGCCGGCCAGAACCATGTCCGCCTCGCTGCCGCGGATGACCCGGGCCGCCATCGCGACCGCGTCCATCCCCGAACCGCACAGGCGGTTGAGGGTCACTCCGCCGGACTTGTCGGGGAGCCCGGCGAGCAGGGCGGCCATGCGGGCGAGGTTGCGATTGTCCTCGCCGGCCTGGTTGGCGCAGCCGAGGATGACGTCGTCGAGCTCGTTCCAGTCGACGCCCTGGTTGCGCTCGACGAGGGCTCGGATCGGGATGGCGGCGAGATCGTCGGCTCGGACATGGGCGAGGGCGCCGCCGTAGCGGCCGATCGGGGTTCGAACCGCGTCGCAGATGAAGGCTTCGGTCATGGCATGTCTCCGCCGCCCCCATGGGCGAGGCGCGGCCGCCGGGCAAGGTCACAGATGTTCGGCAAGGCGCCTCCATGCCGCGAGCTTCTCCTCGAACGGCAGGGTGAAAGCGGGGCTGCTCGACGGCAGCGGGATCAGCGCGAGGTCGGGGCGCGCCGCCAGTTGCGGCCGGCCGAGCGCGGCGGACTTGCCGCCGTTGAAGGCCACCGCCCGAAGCTCGGGAAGGGTTGCGGCGAGGGTGGCGAGGTCGTTGGCGCTGTGATCGCAGATGGCGGCGTCGAGGCTGCCCCGGCGGGTCGCTGCGCCGACCGTGTCCCAAAGGCCGATTCCGGCGGCGAGCAGCGCCTCGAGCCGGGCCTGATAGGGCAGGGGGACGAGATCGGCGCCGGCCACCGCCCCGATCAGCCGCCAGAAATGGTTGCGGGGGTTGGCGTAATATTGGCGCCGGGCGAGCGATTCCTCGCCCGGCAGGCTGCCGAGGACGAGCAGGCGGGTGCGGGCGTCGACGACGGGCGGGAAGGAGCGCTTGAGCTCATCCATGCGGCGCTTGTCCGCGATCGGTGGCGGGGGCGCAACACTGTGGCAGAGCTTTTACGGGAAATCGGCTAACGGATTGCAGGAATTGATTTTTTAATGTTATGCGCCGCAACTGGAGCGAGGGGTCCGCGGGATATCGAGTGCCCGCGGCGGGGATCAGGACGAAAATGGCGAATTTCGAAGGTACCGCCGCGAGCGAGGCGCTCGTCGGCACGGGCGGCGACGACATCATCACCGGCGGCGGCGGAGTCGACCGGATCGACGGCGCGCCCGGCGACGACGTCCTGACCGGCGGAGAGGAAGCCGATCGCCTGTTCGGGGAGGCCGGCGACGACGATCTGCAGGGCGGAGCGGGGGCGGATCATCTCGACGGCGGCGCAGGCGACGACCTCGTCCGTGGCGGCGAAGGCGACGACACTTTGATCAGCGATACCGCGGGGGCCGATTCGCTCCATGGCGACGGCGGCAACGACCAGATCTGGATCTCGCGCTTCTGGTCCCAGGCGCGCAGCCACGCCGTCGCGACGGGCGGCGCCGGCGAGGATACGATCAACATCCAGATCCGCGAAGGCCATACCGTCGCGATCGACGCCGGCGACGGCGACGACTACATCCGCTTCACCGAGCTCTACACCAGCGCTACGGTGACCCTCGGCGCCGGCCGCGACTGGCTCAATATCGGTGCCTTCGATTATTACGCGCAGCGCGGCGGGCGTATCATCGTCTCCGATTTCGCCGCGGGCGCCTCCGGCGACATCCTCTACATCGAATCCCTGCTCGACTGGCTGACCGGGTGGAACCCCGCCCTCAACCCGTTTGCGAGCGGCCACTTGCGTCTCGTCCAGTCGGGCCTGGACGTCGTCTTCTCGGCCTCGGTCGCGGCCAATGGCATCTGGCTGCCGATGGTGACGTTCAAGAACGCCAGCGCCGCGGCCTTCACCGCCCAGAATTTCGGCGGCCACGCGCCGGCCGGCGGCACCGCCGCCACGGTAGTGACGGGCAGCGACGTTCGCGAGACCCTGACCGGCGGCGCCGGCGCCGACGCCATCGATGCGCTCGGCGGCAACGACCGGGTGCTTGGCGGAGCCGGTAGCGACCAGATCCGCGGCGGCGACGGCGACGACTATCTCGACGGCAATATCGGCGACGACGTCGTCGAGGGCGGAGCCGGCAACGACGCGCTGCTCGGCGGCTATGGCGACGACCAGCTCCATGGCGGGGCGGGCAATGACAACCTCCATTCCGGGGTCACCGGCGCCGACCGGATGTTCGGCGAAGAGGGCGACGATTCGCTGACTCTGAGCCGGACCTCGACCCAGCCGGCGCAGGCGCTGCTCGCCAGCGGCGGCAGCGGCAACGACACGATCACCCTCGACCTCGCCAATGCCAGCGTCGCGACCGTCGATGCCGGCGACGGCAACGACCGGATCGCCCTGCGCAGCCTGGGCGGCGTCGCCTCCCTGACTCTCGGCGCGGGCCAGGACAGCATCGATTTTGCCGCCATCTCCAGCCTGAGCCTGGGCAACATTGCCGTGGTCGACTTCGCCGCCGGCGCGGGCGGCGACCGGATCGAGCTGCTGACCTTGTTCACCCGCTTCCTGACCGGCTGGACCGCCGCGTCCAACCCGTTCGCGACCGGACATGTGCGCCTGCTCGAGGAGGGCGGAAACGTCCGGCTGCAGATCGACTCGAACGGAGGGGCCAACGGCTTCGTCAACCTGCTCACCTTCGAGGGGCTGGCCGCCGCCGAGCTGACCGCCTTCAACCTCGGCGGCTTCGCGCCCGACGGCAGCACCGGCGCGGCGCTCACCGTCGCCGGCGGAGCCGATCCGGACTGGCTCATCGGCGAGGAAGCCGGGGACCGGATCGATGGTTTCGACGGCGACGACCGGCTGTTTGGCCATGGCGGCTCCGACGATCTGCGCGGCGGCGAGGGCGACGACCGGATCGACGGCGGCGCCGGCGACGACCTGATCGACGGCGGCGAAGGCCAGGACCAGCTGGTCGGCGGCGCCGGCGAGGACGATTTGTTCGGCAGCGGCGGCAACGACCTGCTGACCGAGAGCGGATCGGGCGACGATCTCCTGAGCGGCGGCGACGGCGACGACACGATCCGGATCATCCGCAGCTCGGGAAGCGACCAGATCAGCGTCTCCGGCGGCGCCGGCGACGATTTCCTCACCATCTCAGTCAATCCGACGACGGCCGTTGAGGCGAAGCTCGGCGACGGCGCGGACCATGTCGAGCTGCGCGGGATGGGCGCGGCGACGTTCATCCTGGGAGCCGGCCGGGATCTGGTCGACCTCAACAATTTCAGCACCGGCGCCACCGTCGCCATCGCCGACTTCGAGGCGGGCGACGCGGGCGATCGCCTCGATTTCGATCACCTGTTCGCCGAGGGCTTTTATGTCACCGACGGCAGCGCCAATCCGTTCAGGAGCGGGTTCCTTCGGCTGGTCCGGTCCGGCTCGGACGTCATCCTGCAGAAGGACACGGATGCGGCCGGCTCGGCCTATGCCTTCACCAACTGGCTGACTCTGAGCAATGTCGACGTCTGGAGCCTGACCGCCGCCAATTTCGACGGCTACGCCCTCCCTCTGGCCGCCGGCACGAGCGCCGACGACGTCTTCACCGGAACCACCGGCGACGACCTGTTCAAGGGCAATGGCGGCAACGACACCTTCCTGATCGGCTATGGCGGCTCGGACCAGGCGATCGGGGATATCGGCGACGACCTCTTCTACGTCGCCACCGGAATCTACGGTCCGGCCCGGCCGAGCGTGAGCATCACCGGCGGCGGCGGCAGCGACGTCCTCCAGCTCCAGACGAAGCTTGAGCAGATCTATGTCCCGTTCGTTCTGCGCACCGGCGGGGCGCCGCTTGACTCGGGCAATTCGATCGAGGCGACCGGCATCTCAACGGTCCAGTTCCTGTCGGGCTACGACAACAGCCGGGGCTGGGCGGCGGGCTACGCCATGACCCACTTCATCAGAATCGAGGACGGCTTCGCTCCGACCGGGGCGCCGCTGGTGCTCGACACGACCCGGCTGGCGTCCAACGAGCGTTTCTTCATCGAGCTGGGCGGGGTCCAGGATGCGGACGCCTTCATCGAGCTGATCGGCGGCGCCGGCGAGGACCATGTCCACGCCGGCCAGGGCGGCTCATGGCTGGACGGCGGCGGCGGCGACGACACCTTCTATACCGGCGTCGGCGACGACACGATCTTCGGCGGCGACGGCGACGACTATCTGTTCGAGGACGTCGGCTACAGCCGCTCCGGCACCGATCTGATCGACGGCGGCGAGGGCAATGACGTGCTCAATCTCGTCGCCGGCGACCAGGCGCGGTGGACCTCGGTCACGATGAAGGGCGGCGGCGGCAACGACTATATGGAGCTCGACGTGCAGGGCGGGATCGAGCCGGGGGTCGCCGACATCGACCTCGGCTCAGGCAACGACCGGCTGACGATCGAGGCGGCGGTCGGCACCTTCAATGTAACGCTCGGCGAGGGACGGGACATCCTCGAGATATCGACCGGCAATTTCGGCGGCATCGCCAGGATCGCCGGGCCGGGCAAGAGCGTCACCGTCACCGACTTCGACCCGGGAGCGGAGGGCGACTCGATCGTTTGGGGAACCGCCCTCAACGCCTATCTCGCCGGCGGCTATGTGCCCTGGCACAACCCGTTCCGAACCGGCCATTTGCGGCTGGTTCAGGACGGCGCCGACGTCCTCGTCCAGGTCAGCCGGCTCGTCGACGGCAATTATCTCGACCTGCTTCGGTTCCAGAACCATGAAGTGGCGGATTTCGACGGCGGCCTCGGCGGCTTCGCGGCGCTGCCGGTGAACGGCACTTCCGGCGCGGACGTCCTGACCGGCACGGCGAACGCGGATTTCCTCTACGGCTTCGGCGGCGACGACCTGTTCCGGATCGAGCAGGGCGGGATCGACTATGCGTCGGGCGGGGACGGCGACGACGTCTTCTACTTCCGCAACAGCTTCCAGCCCGACGATGCCGTCGACGGCGGCGCCGGCGCCGACGAGCTGGTCCTCCAGGGCGGCGGCGGATCCCTGAGCAAGGTGGCGAGCGTGGTCGGGGTCGAGACGATCACCCTGCTCGCCGGCAACGACCCCCGGTTCAGTCCCCCGGACCTCACCAAGGGCAGCTACGCCTTGATGCTCGCCGACAGCGTCGTCGCGGCCGGCGGCCTGCTGACCGTCAACGGCGCAGGCCTCAGCGCGGTCGAGCAGATGCTGGTCAACGGCTCCGCCGAACTCGACGGGCGGTTTGCAATCACCGCCGGCGCCGGGCAGGACCGGCTGATCGGCGGCGCCGGCATCGACATGCTTTCGGGCGGCGAGGGCAACGACATTCTCGACGGCGGCGCCGGCGCCGACACGATGATCGGCGGGCTGGGCGACGATTCCTATGTCGTGGACTCGAACTCAGACATCGTCACCGAAGCGGCGGACGGGGGCGTCGACACGGTATCGACCGCCTTCGTCGCCTACACGCTGGGCGCGAACGTCGAGAATCTCGTCGGCACCTCGAGCTCCGCGCAGCACCTGACGGCCAATTCGGGCGACAATGTCGTGACCGGCGGGGCGGGCTCGGACACGATGTGGCTCGACCATGGCGGCACCGATCGTGGCGTCGGCGGCAGCGGCAACGACACGATCTATTTCGGTGCCGCGCTCGACTCGAGCGACCAGGCCGACGGCGGCCTCGGCAGCGACACCCTGTCGCTTGACGGCGCCTATGCGGCGCTGACCCTGTCGGGAACTAACCTCGTCAGCATCGAAACCCTGCGGCTTGGAAATCGCATTTTCGGCCCGGCCAATGTCTACAATTTGACGACCCTCGACTCGCTCGTGCCCTTCAACACCCGGTTCACCGTCACGGCGGGCTCCCTTGCCTTCGACGAGGTCCTCACGTTCAATGGATCGGCAGAGACGAACGGCTGGTTCGAGGTCACCGGCGGCTTCGCAGCCGATCGGCTGACCGGCGGCGCCGGCAGGGATCGGCTCGAAGGCGGTGAGGGCAACGATGTCCTCGATGGCGGCACGGGTGCCGATTATCTGATCGGGGGCCTCGGCAACGACATTTTCGTCGTCGACAATCCCGGCGATCTCGTCGTCGAAGCGGCCACCGCCGGCAGCGACGAGATCCGCACCGCTCTCGCCAGCTATGCGCTGACGTCCGCGGCCAATGTCGAGACCCTGCGCGGCCTGTCCAGCTCCGGCCAGACCCTGACCGCCGGCATCCCCAGCACCACGATCATCGCCGGCACCGGCAACGACACGCTCGACGACGGCGGGTTCGCGGCCACTTTGAGGGGCGGCCTCGGCGACGATGTCTACGCCGTCCGCTCGACCGGAACCCAGGTGATCGAGAATGCCGGCGAGGGCAATGATACGGTTCGATCCTATGTCGGCAGCCATACGCTCGGCTTCAATGTCGAGACCCTGATCGGGATGCTTGCGACCGGGCAGACGCTCGTCGGCAATGGCGGCAACAACCTCCTCACCGGCGGCGACGGCAATGACAGCCTCGACGGCCGCGAGGGAAGCGACGTGCTGGACGGCGGCAAGGGCAACGATGTCTTCATCTACCAGCCGCGCGCGTCCTCCTCGCAGATCGACATCGTCATCGGCGGCGCCGGCATCGACACGCTCAACATGTCCTTCGCCGGAGTGACGTCGCCGGCCGGCCTAACCTACTCGATGACCGCGGACGGCTCGGGCGGCTATAACGGCTGGATCGCCAGCTCTGCCGATCACCGGGTCGAGTTCACCGGGATCGAGACATTCACTATCGTTGGAAGCAGCGCGGCCGAGGAGATTTCCGGCGGCGACGGCAACGATATCCTGGGCGGCTACCAAGGCGGCGACCGGTTGATCGGGGGCCGCGGCAACGACATCATCTTCGCCCATGACCCGCTCGACGAGATCGTCGAATATGCCGGGGAAGGCGAGGACGAGGTCCGCACCGACCTCGCCGCCTATACGCTGACCGCCCCGAACGTCGAGACCCTGAGGGGCACGAACGGCCTCGGCCAGGCGCTGACCGCGGGAGTCGCGGGCCTCACCATCATAAGCGATATCGGCAAGGACACGCTCGACGACGGCGGCTTCGCGGTCACCTTGAAGGCCTTCCACGGCGACGACGCCTATGTCGTCCGGAACTCGGCGACCTCGATCGTCGAGAATGCCGGCCAGGGAATCGATACGGTCCGCTCCCACCTCGCCGCCTACACGCTCGGCGCCAACCTGGAGAAGCTCGCGGGGATGCTCGCTACCGGCCAGGTGCTGACCGGCAACGGCGTGGCCAACGAGATCACCGGCGGTGGCGACGATGATTTCATCGACGGCGGCGCGGGCGCCGACACGATGGCCGGCGGCGGCGGCAACGATATCTTCCATGTCGACAATGACGGCGACGTCGTCACCGACAGCGCCGGTACCGACGAGGTGCGGACGACGTTGGCCAGGTATTCGATCGGGGCCGCGGTCGAGAACCTCACCGGGCTGCTCGACACCAACCAGTCGCTGGTCGGCAATGCCGGCGGCAACGTCCTTCGCGGCGGCGGCGGCAACGACCTCTTCAACGGCCTGGACGGAGCCGATGTGCTGTGGGGCGGCGCCGGCAACGACTGGATGAGCGGCGACTTAGGCGATGACGTCATGCGCGGCGAGCTGGGCGACGACATCTACAGCGTCGACAGCCTGCTCGATGTCGTGGTGGAGAATGCGGGAGAGGGCAGGGACGAGGTCAGGACCTTCCTGGCCAGCTACACGCTTCCCGCCAATGTCGAAACCCTGCAGGGCCTCGGGTCGAGCCTTCAGCGTCTGCGCGGCAACGCGCTCGACAATCTCGTCATGGGCGGCCCCCAGGGCGCGACTTTGCTGCTGCAGGACGGCGGGGCCGACTGGGCCGTCGGCAACGGCGGCGCCACCCTCTACTATTTCGGAGCTGCGATGACCGCGGCCGACAAGGTGAGCGGCGGCCAGGTGGGCAGCAACAAGGTGGTTCTCCAGGGCGATTATTCCTGGGGGCTGACGTTGGGCGCCGAAACTTTGCTCCGGGTCCAGACGCTGCAGCTGCTCACCCACTCGGACTCCGTCTACGGCGGCTCGGGCGCCGCGCCCAACGACTACAGCCTGACCCTGCTCGACGCGAACGTGGCGGCCGGGACCATGCTCACGATCGATGCCGCCGGGCTCGCGGTGGGCGAAAGCCTCGTCTTCGATGGCGGCGCCGAGAGCAACGGCCGCTTCGCCATCGCCGGCGGGCTCGGCGCCGACAACGTGACCGGAGGGGCGGGGAACGACGTCATCGGCGGCGGCGGCGGCGACGATATCCTCGACGGCGGCCTCGGCGCGGATTCGATGACGGGCGGCCAGGGCGACGACCTCTACCGGGTCGACGATGCGGGCGACGCCGTCGTCGAGCAGGCCGGCGGCGGGGCCGACAGGGTGCTGACCACGCTCGCCGCCTACACGCTCGGCGCCAATGTCGAAGGCCTGGTGGGCCTACTCGACACCGGCCAGATGCTGACCGGCAACGGCGGCGCCAATTTCATCATCGGCGGCGGCGGCGACGACCGGATCGACGGCGGCGCCGGCGCGGATTCGATGGCCGGCGGCCTTGGCGACGACAATTATGCCATCGACAGCCTCGACGATGTCGTCACCGAGGCGGCCGGCGAGGGTCGTGACACGGTCTCGACCGCCCTCGCCGCCTACACGCTTGGCGACAATGTCGAGTGGCTCACCGGTACCTCTGCGACCGGCCAGGCGCTGACCGGCAACGGCCTCGCCAACCGGATCACCGGCGGCACCGGCAACGACATCATCGCCGGCGGCGGCGGCGACGACCAGATCTCCGGCGGCGACGGTGTCGCCAACGTCCTCACCTATGCCGGCGGCTCGGCCGGGATCGGGGTCGTGCTGAGCGGCTGGTCGATCGGCACCGTGACCACCGGCGCCGAGACGGACAGCTTCGCCCTTATCCAGAAGATCGTCGGGACCGACTTCGCCGACAGCTTCGCTTATGCCTGGTTGTTCCAGATGACCTTCGTCGGCGGGGCCGGCGACGACGTCTATCATATCGCCGGCGCCAACAACGCCCTCGTCGAGGTCGCTGGGGGCGGCACCGATAAGGTCGTCACCTCGGCGGCCGCCTACACGCTCGGCGCCGAGCTCGAGAATTTGGCCGGCACCGCGGCCACCGGTCAGCAGCTGCGCGGCAACGCCCTCGCCAACGAGGTGACCGGCGGCACCGGCAACGACATCCTGCGCCTCCACGACGGCGGCGCCGACCGCGCTTCCGGCGGCGCCGGCGACGACAGCCTCGTCTTCGGGGCGAGCTTCGGGGGCGGCGACGTTGTCGACGGCGGCGACGGTGTCGACACGCTCATCCTCCAGGGCAGCTATTCGGGGCCGCCGCTCGGCGCCGCGGTTTCCGGCATCGAGGGCCTGGAGCTGCTGAGCCACACCGACGCGCGCTTCGGCGGGGCGGCGGCCGCTTCCAATTCCTACCGGTTCGCCGCCGGGGACGTCGCCGGCCCGGCCGGCGCGTTGAGGGTGGACGCAAGCAAGCTCGGGGCCGGCGAGACCTTGAGCTTCGATGCCTCGGCGCACAACGATACCGCCTTCACCCTGCTGGGCGGCTCGGGCGACGACGTCCTCACGGGCGGCGCGCTGGGCGACACGCTCGACGGCGGTGCCGGCGCCGACACGATGACGGGCGGCGGCGGCGACGACGTCTACCGGGTCGACGATGCCGGCGACGTCGTCGTCGAGCAGGCGAACGGCGGCTCGGATCGGATCGTCACCTCGCTCGCCTCCTACACGCTCGGCGCCAATCTCGAGGCACTGCTCGGTACCCTCGACACCGGCCAGGTGCTGACCGGCAACGCCTCCGGCAACAGCCTCATCGGCGGCGGCGGCAACGACGTGCTCGACGGCGCCGGCGGCGATCTCGACCATATCGAGGGCCATGGCGGCGACGACCGCTTCCTGATCAGGCTGCCCGGCAGCGTCCAGGCCTCTGGCGGCTCGGGCACCGACACGCTCGTCATCGACTATTCGGACGCGAACACCTTCATCGCCTCCTTCGTCGAGACCGCGGCAGACGGCCATTCGGGCTGGGTGCGTGACGAGCTCGGCGACAACAATGTGAGCTTCAGCGGAGTCGAGCGGTTCGACATCGTCACCGGGATCCATAAGGACGACCTCAGGACCGGCGACGGCGATGATCGCCTCGTCCTCGGCGGCGGCGACGACCGCGCCGAGGCGGGCGGCGGCAACGACAGGATCGAGGGCGGGGCCGGCAGCGACACCCTGTTCGGCGGCGCCGGCGACGACCGGCTCGACGGCGGGGCCGGCGCCGATTCGATGTCCGGCGGGGCGGGGGACGACCTCTACGTCGCCGATTCCGCCGACCAGCTCGTCGAGAATGAAGGCGAGGGCGTCGACGAGGTTCGGACCGCGGCCGCGACCTTCACCCTCGGCGCGAATATCGAGAAGCTGACCGCGACCGGTTACGGCGCGGCGCCGCTGCTGCTGCGCGGCAATGCGCTCGACAATGTGATAACGACCGAGGTCGGTGGCGCGGTCATCTTCCTCCAGGACGGCGGCGCCGACACCGCCTATGGCGCGACCAACAAGGACACCTTCTATTTCGGAGCCGCCTTCGGAGCGGGCGACAAGGTCGACGGCGGCCTGAGCAGCGACACGGTCGTCCTGCAGGGCGCCTACGGGCCTCTGACCCTCACCGCCGGGACGATGATCGGAATCCAGACCCTGGCCCTGCTCTCCGCCGGCGACAACCGCTTCGGCGGAGCGACGGCCGGCAGCTTCAGCTACGAGATCAAGGTCGCGGCCGGCTTCAGCTCCGCGATTCCCTCTCCCTGGCTGCCGTTCATCGACGAGGAAGGCGAGCTGTTCATCGACGCCAGCGGCCTCGGCGCGGGGGAGAGCCTCGATTTCGACGGCAGCGCCGCCGATCCGGCGCTCGGCCATCTCTATGTCAAGGCCGGCGCCGGCGCCGATCATCTCGTCGGCAGCCGCGGCAACGACGCATTGCTCGGCGGCGGCGGCGACGACCTGATCGAAGGCGGCGAGGGCAACGACTATCTCGACGATGGGGGCGGCGCATCGACGATCCTTCGCGGCGGCGACGGCGACGACCTGCTGTCCTTTTTCGTCTCGAGCTGGACGACTCTCGCGGCCGAGGGCGGCAATGGCGACGACCGGGCGGTGATCAGCGCCTCCGGCGCGGGCAGCGCGACGCTCGACATGGGCGCCGGCAAGGACCGGGTCGAGATCTGGTCTCTCGAGGGCGGCACGGTGCGGGTAACGCTCGGCGCCGGGCAGGACACGCTTGCGGTCGACAGGGAGGCGCTCGGGCGGGCGGGAAGCGGCCTCGGCACGATCGTCGTCGCCGATTTCGAGACCGGCGACGGCAGCGACCGGTTTGAGTGGCCGGCCGAGATGGCCCCGCGCTTTGCCGGCTGGACCGAAGGCACAAATCCGTTCGCCGCAGGCTACGCGCGGCTGGTCCAGGACGGCTCCGACACGTTGCTCCAGGTGAGCCTGGCCGCCAACGGTGCCTTCGTCACGCTGGTTCGGTTCGAGAACACCGACGCCCACGCATTCACCGGCTGGAATTTCAGCGGCTGGTCGCCCTTCGCGGTGATCGGCGGCGACGGCGGCGACGCGCTCGGCGGAAGCACCGCGTCCGACATGCTGTACGGCGAGGGCGGCAACGACGTCTTCTACGTCCAGAACGGCGGCGAGGATCTCGTCTTCGGAGGGAGCGGCAACGACGTCGTCTATTTCGGCGCCGCCTTGTCCGCCGGCGACGTCGCCGACGGCGGCGACGGCCGCGACGTGGTCGTCCTTCAGGGCAATGTCACGGCGGTGCTCAGCGAGACCAATTTGGTCGGGATCGAGTCGATCTCCATCCAGAGCGGCGCCACCACCCGGTTCGGCGATACGGCGAACAACTCCTACGATTACGACCTGACTACCGCCGACGGCAACGTCGCGGCGGGCCAGCAGCTGATCGTCAACGCCCAGTCGCTCCGCGCCGGCGAAGATTTCACCTTCGACGGGTCGGCGGAGAGCGATGGCAGGTTCCTCGTCTACGGCGGCCACGGAGTCGATAATCTGACCGGCGGCGCCGGCGCCGACGCCTTCTTCTTCGAGGGTCAGCGCTGGGGTCCGAACGACCGGGTCGACGGCGGGGCGGGCCGCGATTCGCTGGTGATCAGCGGCGGCAGCGGAGTGACCCGGATCGAGTTCGGAGCGGACAGCTTCACCGGCATCGAGTCGATCTCGCTCAACAACCGCTTCGCCACGGACCCAACGCAGAAGCCGAGCTACGAGCTGGTCCTCCACAACGGCAACGTCGCTCCGGGCGCGACCCTGATCGTCAACGCCAGCTCGATCGCCACGGCCGGCCAGTTCGTCAACGTCGACGGCAGCGCCGTTCGCGACGGCAATCTGATCCTGTTCAGCGGAGCCGGCGACGACGTTCTGACCGGCGGCGCCGGCGGCGACATTCTCTTCGCCGCGGCGGGGGCTGACGATCTCGCCGGCGGGGCCGGGGCGGACACGTTCCGCTACGACCTGGTCTCCGACTCCACCGCCGCGGCGACCGACGGGATCCTCGACTTCCAGAGCGGAACCGACAGGATCGACCTGAGCCGGATCGACGCCAACAGCAACAGCGCCGGCAACCAGGCGTTCAGCTGGATCGGCTCGAGCGCCTTCGACGGAGCCGCCGGCCAGCTCAGGGCCTTCCAGTCCGGCGGCAACTGGATCGTCGAGGGCGACACCGACGGCGACGGCGATGCCGATCTGGTCATCTCGGTGACGACCCAGGGCGCCGCCCCGCTCGTCCTGGGCGACTTCCTGCCGTAGGGAATGCCGGCTTCCAGGCCCTCGCTCCGGTTGGACTTTCCCTTTCCCCAGCGGTAGATGCGGGGGCGGGGGCCGCCTCAACGGCGGCGAGGGGAAGGCAGACAGCTCGATGGCAGACATCAACGGGACGGCCGGCGCCGACCTACTCTTCGGCGCGGCTGCCGGCGATCTCATCTCGGGCGGCGACGGCAACGACCTGATCTTCGGCGGGGCCGGCGACGACGAGCTGCGCGGTGGCGAGGGCGACGACATCCTGGAAGGCGAGACCGGCGACGACCGGCTCGACGGCGGTGCCGGCCACGATAGGCTGACCAGCGCCGATCAGGGCGACGACGTCCTGCTCGGCGGCGACGGCGACGACATCCTCGTCGTCGGCCGCACGGATGCCGGCGACACTCTGGCGCTGGATGGGGGCGCGGGCAGCGACCGGCTCATCTTCGACCTCAATGCCGTGGCCGCCGCGGTCACCGCCGCAGCCGGCGACGGCGACGATTCGGTCGAGATCTACGCGATCCAAAGCGGCCTCTCGCTCTCGCTCGGCGCCGGCCGCGACCTCGTCACGCTGATCGGCTTCCGCACGTGGGTGCAGGGCGGCGGCCGGGTGACGATCGCCGATTTCCAGGCCGGGGCAGCGGGCGACCGGATCGGCCTGAGCAGCCTGACGGGCGGCGATCTTAGCAATTGGAACCCGGCCACCAACCCTTTCGCCGGAGGCTATCTGAAGGCGGCCCAGTCGGGCGCCGACGTCGTGATCTCCGCTTCGTTCACGGCCAACGGCACCTTCGTCGACGCCGTCACTCTCCAGAACGTGCTTCTTTCCAGCCTCACCCCGGACAATCTCGGCGGCTGGACCTGGGACGGCAGCGCCGTCCCGGCGCAGACGATCACCGGCACGGCCGCGGCCGAGACCCTGCGCGGCAATGGCGGCGCGGACGAGATTCACGGTCTCGACGGCGACGACATCCTCGAAGGCCATGCCGGCGCCGATCTTTTATGGGGCGGCGAGGGCAACGACATATTGCGCGGCGGCCAGGGCAGCGACCAGGTCCATGGCGGCGCGGGCAACGATACGCTCGCCGCGGAGAGCGGCGGCGACGTGCTCCACGGCGAGGACGGCGACGACCGGCTGACCCTGTCGGCCGTCGCGGGGTCGGCGGGCACTCTGACCGGCTGGGGCGGGGCGGGGAGCGACTCGATCGTCATCTTCGGCTCCTCGGCGACGGCGAGCTTCAGCGCCGATGCCGGCACCGGCGACGACGTCGTCTCGATCACAGTCCTGGCCAGCGGCGCGTCGATCGCGCTCGGCGACGGGCGCGACCGGCTCGACCTCGATTCGTGGTTCGCGCCGGCGCCCGGCGTCGCGACGATCGAGGTCACCGACTTCGCCACCGGCGACGGCGGCGACCGGCTCGACTGGACGAGCTTCCTGATGAGGCTCATGCCGGGCTGGTGGGGGTCGGACCTCTACACGGAGGGCGCGTTGCGGCTGCTGCAGAGCGGCGCCGACACGCTCCTCCAGCTCGACCTCAACGGCGGCGGCGACCAGTTCGTCACCCTTATCGCCTTCAGGGCGACCACCGCGACCGCTTTCACCACCTACAATCTCGGCGGCATCGGCCCGGCCGGCCTTCCGGCCGACGGCGCCACGATCACCGGCACCGCCGATCCCGATCGACTGCTCGGAACCGACGGCGGCGACGTCATCGAGGGCCTGGACGGCCGCGACGTGCTGACCGGCTTCCACGGCGACGACACGCTGCTCGGCGGCGCCGGCGACGACACCCTGCTGGGCTATGACGGCGACGACGCGCTCGAGGGCGGCGACGGCAACGATGTCTTCAACGGCGGGCGCGGCGACGATCTGATCGACGGCGGCGAGGGCAACGACGTCCTCAACGATTCGGGATCCGGCAGCAAAGGGTTCCTCGGCGGGGCCGGCGACGACAGCGCCTATTTCTACCGGGGCGGCGACGAGGGCGGCGTCTTCGTCGGCAGCGGCGGGGACGGCAACGATTATTTCTTCCTGCAGAGCTCCGGCTTCAACGGCACGATAATCGTCGCCGACGGCGGCGCCGGCGACGACCTGTTCGAGGTCGCGGGCCCTGGCGAGTTCACTTTGGGGGCGGGACAGGATCGTCTGCGCATCGTCGAGCGTCCCTGGTTCGGAGAGCCGCCCATCCTGGTCCACGACTTCGCCGCCGGCGACGCCGGCGACCGGCTGGAGTTCACCGGGCTGTTCAGGCACTTCACCGATTTCCACCTGTCGGCCAATCCGTTCGCCACCGGGCATCTGACGCTCGTCGGAACCGATTTCGGCACCTATCTCATGGCCGATCTGGACGGGTTCGGCGGCATGAGCTCGATCTCCATCGCGGTGCTGGCGGGGGTGTCCAGATACAGCCTGACCGCCCACAATCTCGGCGGCTACGCAACGCCTTGGACGACCGGCACGGCGGCCGCCGAGACCTTCCAGGGCGACGGCGGCCTGAACGAGTTCGTCGGCGGGGGCGGCAACGACATCTTCCTGATCGGCTATGGCGGCAAGGACGTCGCCGTCGGCGGATCCGGCGACGACCTGTTCTACGTCGCCGCCGTCGGCGGGTTCGGCCCAACCGTGGACATCGTCGGCGGCGGCGGCAGCGACCTCCTCCAGATCCAGGGGAAAGCGGCGGAGACACGGCTCGATCTGACCGGCGCCGGCGGCGGGACCCAGGACTCCGTCCGAGCCACCGGCATCGGCACCGTCCAGTTCCTCTCCGGCTTCGACTCCAGCCGCGGCTGGGGGTTCAACGCCCCGCTGAAATATCTGATCACCCTCGACAACGGCTTCGCTCCGACCGGGGCGCCGCTGGTCATCGACACGACGCGCCTCGAGGCGAGCGAGAGCTTTTCGATCGTCGACGATTCGTTCAGGGACGCCGACGCCGTCATCACCCTGATCGGCGGCGCCGGAGTCGATCAGGTCGCGGCCGGCGCCGGCGGTACCTATCTCGACGGCGGGGCCGGCGACGACGCTCTCCATACCGGCGCCGGCCCCGACACCCTGCTGGGCGGGGCGGGCTCGGACCGTCTCCACTCGAATCTGACCAACTCCCGTTCCGGACTCGATTATCTCGACGGCGGCGACGGCGACGACGTCATCGCGCTGACCGGCGGCGCTGCCGGCCTCTGGTCGACGTCGACGATCAAGGGCGGCGTCGGCGACGATCTGCTGACCGTGGACGTGTCGGGCGGGCCGGGCGTCGCGAACGCCGATCTCGGCACCGGCAACGATCGTGTGCAGCTCCGCTCTGCGCTCGGAACGTTCAACCTGACCCTCGGCGCCGGCAGCGACACGATCGAGATCCTCCCCGGTCCCCTGGGAGGCCTCTCCGTCGGCGAGAATGTCGCCGTCGCCGATTTCACGGTCGGGCCCGGCGGCGATTCGCTGGTCTGGCAGGGCGCGCTCAACGCCTATCTCGCCGGCAGCTACAGCGGCGGGATGAACCCGTTTCAGTCCGGCCATGCGAGGCTGATCCAGGACGGCGGCGACGTGCTGCTCCAGCTGAGCCGGCTCGCCGACGGCAATTTCCGCCCCCTGCTGCGCCTTCAGAACCATCTCGTCGCCGATTTCGCCGGCGGCCTCGGCGGTTTCGTGCCGGCGCCGCCGAACGGCACCGCCGGCGACGACATCCTGGTCGGGACGGACGGGCGCGACGATTTCGACGGCCTGGCGGGCAACGACATTATCGACGGCGGCGGCGGCGGCGACCGGATGGCCGGCGGCTCCGGCGACGACATCTTCTATGTCGACCATGTCGAGGACCTGGTCGTGGAATCCTACAACGGCGGCACGGACGAGGTGCGAACGGGCCTGGCTTCCTTCAGCCTCGGCCCGCTTGGCGACGTCGAGAATTTGCGGGGGACGTCGAACGCCGGCCAGACCCTGACCGGCAACGAACTTGCAAACCGAATCGTCGGCGGCGCCGGCGACGACGTGCTGAACGGCAAGGGCGGCAATGACGTGCTCGACGGCGGCCCGGGCGCCGACCGGATGGAAGGCGACTCGGGTTACGACATCTTCTTCGTCGACGACGTGAACGATGTCATCACCGAGACCGGTGTTCCGAGCTTCGACGAAGTGCGCACGAGCCTCGCCGCCTACAGCCTCGTCGGGACCCCGATCGAGAATCTGACCGCCACCTCGAACATAGCCCACGAGTTTCGCGGCAATTCGAGCGTGAACATACTCACGGGCGGGGCCGGCAACGATCTCCTGCTCCTGCAGGACGGCAGCGAAGACGTCGCGCTCGGCGGCGACGGCAACGACGTCCTCTATTTCGGCTCGGCCCTCTCGATCTCCGACGTCGCCAACGGCGGCGCCGGCCGCGACGTGGTGGTCCTCCAGGGCAATGTCACGGCGGTGCTCATCGACGCCAGCCTGGTTGGGATCGAGTCGATCTCGTTGCAGAGCGGCGCCACCACCCGGTTCGGCGATACGGCGAACAATTCCTACGATTACGACCTCACCACCGCCGACGGCAACGTCGCGGTGGGCGTGCAGCTGATCGTCAACGCGCAGTCGCTCCGCGTGGGCGAGGATTTCACCTTCGACGGCTCGGCCGAGAGCGACGGCAGGTTCCTCGTCTACGGCGGCCACGGCGTCGATGACCTGACCGGCGGCGATGGCGCCGATGCCTTCTTCTTCGAAGGCCAACGCTGGGGCGCCGACGACAAGGTCAAT
>DASVRO010000094.1:0-32396 GCA_036388575.1 Allosphingosinicella sp. | reverse complement strand
TTCTTAAACGGGGAGGGCGACCTCACCGGCACGGTGGGCGAGCTTCGCTTCAAGAACATTTCGAGCGGCGGGCCGGTCTGGGAGCTCAAGGGCGACACCGACGGCAACGGAGTCTCCGACTTCGAACTGATCCTGATCATCAGCCCGGCCGACCCCATCACGGCCTCCGACTTCATCCTCTAGCTCGCTGACCGGCCGGCCCGGACACTGGCGTCGACGGCACTGCGGTCGGGGCCGGCAAGAGCCCGATCCTGATCGGGCGGTCCGCACCGGCGGCGGCATCCGGGAGGTTTGCGGCGACGTCGACGGCGCCGGCGGGACCGATTTCCAGTTCAGTCACGTTATCCACAATGCGGCACATATGCTTGGCGCGGGCGACTTCATCCTGTAAGCATGGAGCGCTCGCCAAGGCAGAGTTGCCGCTGTAGAGAATGTACCACCAAGCGATTCGAAGGGGTAGGATAAGCGTTATGACCGAGAACAAAGCCCAGATGCCGGAAACGCAGCATGAGCGCGCTCCCTGGATCGAGCCTGCGCTGTCGCGCCTCGAGGCGGGCTCGGCCGAGCTGCTGACCGGCTCCATCGACGACGCCGCCGACTACAGCTAAAATCCGCGGCCTTCGCAATATGGCGCGACGGGCTCCGGCCCGCCGCGCCGCTTGCGGTGTCGTCAAGGAATCGACCGAGTGACACAAGAATATATCGTGAGCCGGCGCGCCGAGCTCATCGAGACCGAGGTCGACGGCGAGCTCGTCGCTCTGCACGTCGACAAAGGCACCTGCTACGGCTTCAACGGAACCGCGACGCGGATCTGGGGCCTGATCGAGCAGCCGAAGCGCTTTTCAGAGCTGACCGAGCAGCTGACCCGGGAGTTCGATGTCGACCCCGAGGTCTGCGAGCGGCAGCTCGGCGACCTGCTGAGGGAGCTGGAGGCCGACGGCCTCGTCGAACTTGCCCCGACCGCCGACTGAGCAATGACCGCTTTGGCGGGTTACTGGTCGCTGGGCGGCGCCGACGCGCCGCGCGACCGCTGTGACCGTATGCTCCGGGCGCAGCAGGTCTATGCGCCGGCGGCGCCCTCGGCCTGGAGCGGCGGCGACATCGCCCTCGGCCGCCGGCTGTTCGCCACCCTGCCCGAAGACCGCTACGACCGCGGGCCGGTGACCGGGGGCGGAGGGCGCTGGACCCTCGTCGCCGATGTGCGGCTCGACAATCGCGCCGAGCTGTGCGCGGACCTCGGCATCGAGCCGGCCCGAGCGGCCGGCCTTTCCGACGCCTCGGTGGTGATGGCCGCGGTCGAGCGCTGGGCGGACGAGGCGATCCCCCGGCTGGTCGGCGACTTCGCCTTGGTGCTCTGGGACCGGGACCGGGAGCGCCTGCTGCTGGCGCGCGATTTCCTCGGCCAGCGACCGCTCCACTATCATCGCGCCCCAGGCTTCTTCGCCTTCGCCTCGATGGCCAAGGGGCTTCACGCACTCCCCGAAATCGCGCCCGCACCCAATTGCGCGACAGTCACCGCGTTCGTCGCGCTGATGCCGGAAAGCGGGTCGGAGACCTTCTTCGCCGGAGTCGACAAGGTCATGGCTGGGCATGTCGTCGTCGTCACCCGGGACTCGATCCGCTCGGAGCGATGGTGGCGGCCCGAGCCGCGGGAGCTGCGGCTCAGGGATCCGAACGAATATGCCGAGGCGATGCGCGAGCAATTCGACCGCGCCGTCGCGGACCGGCTGAGGGGCTCGGAGGCCGGCCTCGCCTGCCATCTCAGCGCCGGCCTGGACAGCAGCACCGTGACCGCGACCGCGGCTCGGCTGCTCGCTCCGAGCGGAGGCCGGCTCACCGCCTTCACCGCCGTCCCGCGCGAAGGCTATTCGAACACCCCGGCGACCGAGGTCATCCCCGACGAGGGACCGCACGCCGCGGCCGTGGCGGCGCTCTATCCCAATATCGAGCATGTGCTGGTGAGGAACAGCGGCTCCGCGGTGGCGAGCCTCGACCGCAACTTCTTCCTTAACGAGCGGCCGGTGCTCAACCTGTGCAACTCGGTGTGGAGCAACCGGATCCAGGATCTCGCCCGGGAGCGGGGGCTTCGGATTCTTCTGACCGGCGCCCGCGGCAACATGAGCATCAGCTACGACGGAATGCCGCTCCTCACCCAGCTCGCCTCGCGGGGCCGCCTCCTCCGCCTGGCGCGGGAATCCTGGTCGCTGGTTCGCAACGGGACGAGGGTCGGGACGGTGGCGGCGCAGACCATCGGCCCTTTCCTGCCGGCGGTCGCCTGGCGCGCGATCAGCCGGGTGCGCGGCCGGGGCCGGCGGTTGACCGACTATACGGCGATCAATCCCGACGCGATCGAGGCGATGACCGAGCTCGCCGCCGAGAGGGGTCTCGATCCCAATTACCGGCCGCGGCGCGACGCTCGCGAGGCCCGCCTGTGGTCGCTGGGGCGGGTCGATTCGGGCAATTACAACAAGGGAACGCTCGCCGGCTGGGGAGTCGACACGCGCGATCCCACGGCCGACCGCCGGCTGATCGAATTCTGCCTGGCGGTGCCGCTCGATCAGTATCTGCGCGACGGGAACCGCCGCGCGCTCGCCCGAACCGCGTTCGCCGACCGCCTGCCGAGTGTCATCGTCGACGAGAAGCGCAAGGGCTACCAGGCGGCCGATTGGTACGAAGGCCTGACGGAGGCGCGCGGCGCGATCGCCGAGGAGCTTGAGCGTATCTCCGCCTCGGCGCCGGCCTGTGCGACGCTCGATTCGCAGAAGATGGAGCGGCTCGTCCGCGACTGGCCGAGCGACGGCTGGCTCAAGCAGGATGTGGTCCAGGCCTACCGGCTGGCGCTGATGCGGGGAGTCTCGGCCGGCCATTTCCTCCGCAAGGCCTCCGGCTCGAACCAGTAAGGGCCCGGCAGTTGCCAAGTTCGGCGCCAGGGTTCATGACGCGGCGATGCTTTCTCAACGAACGCGCTATACAATCCGCGCGCTCCTCCACCTCGCCGACCGCTACGGCGAGGGGCCGGTCCAGCTGAGCGAGATCGCGAGCCGGCAGAACATCCCGCCCAAGTTCCTGACCGTGATGCTCTCGCAGATGATCCGCGAGAAGCTGGTCGCCAGCCGCCGCGGCCGCGAGGGCGGCTACTGGCTGGCCAGGCCGCCGGCGGAGATCAGCTACGGCGCGATCGTCCGGCTGACCCGCGGCTCCCTCGGCCTCCTTCCCTGCGCCAGCCGCTACCGCCACGAAACCTGCAAGAATTGCATCAGCGAGGACCAGTGCCGGCTTCACCGGGTGATGCTGATGGTCCGCGACGAGACCGCTCGAATCCTGGACGGGCTCAGCCTGGCCGACCCGATACCCGAGGAGCAGCTCTGGGAGGACCCGCTAGAGCAGGATCCTGAATAGGGCCCCGCCGCTGTCGCTCGAGCCGAGGCCGATCGAGCCGCGATGGGCGAGGACGACCTGCCGGGCGAGGCTGAGGCCCACTCCCGTCCCCTTCGCCTTGGTCGTGAAGAAGGGCAGGAAGACGTCCTGGCGAAGCGCCTCGGGCACGCCCGGCCCATTGTCGGCCACCTCGATCTGGACCCGGGCTCCGGCGACCGCGCCGAACGACAGCGACACCGTCGGTGCCGGGCTGTGGCCGCTCGCCGCCTCGGCCGCGTTGCGCAGAAGGTTGATCAGGACCTGGCACATCAGGTCCGGATCGGCATCGAGCGTCAGCCGCTCCGGGGCGACCTCGAGGGACAGCTCGACGCCTCGCGCATGATCCCCCGCGCGGAACAGCGAATCGAGCTCGCGGGCCCAGGGAAGGACCTCGAAAGGGCGCCGGCGGACCACCGGCGTGCGGCTGATCTGGCGGTAGCTCTCGACGAAGTGCATCACGCCGTCGGCGCGCCGGGCGAGGGTCTCGACCGCCGCCCGGGCGTCGGCCACGGCGGGGTCGTCCCCCTTGTCGACCTCCGCCATCAGGCTGGCGGCGCTCTGGGCGAGCGAGGTGACCGGAGTCATCGAGTTCATGATCTCGTGGGTGAGGACCCGGACGAGGTCGCTCTGGGCGGCGATCTCGACCGCGTTCAGCTCGCCCTGGATCGGCTGCACCGCGACGACCCGCACCATCCCGCCGAGGCGATGGACCGACGCCGCGCTGACCATCGCCGTCTGCGGCAGCTCGTCGAGCATCAGCGGCACCAGCCTCGGCTTGCCGATCGCATCGTCGCCGAGCGCCGTGGCGAAGGTCTCGCCGTAGATCCGGTAATCCTCGATCCTGACGCCATGGTGGCGGACGAACAGGCGCCGCGCCGCCTTGTTGGCGAGCTCGACCTTGCCGTCGGCGTCGACGGTGATCAAAGGCGCCGGGGCGTCGTCGAGCACCGCCTCGCAGAAGCGGTTCGATTCGGTGAGGCGAAGCCTCTCGTCGCGAAGGCTCCTGATGCCCTCGTCGAGCGCCTCGCCGATATCGGTGAAGCCGCTGCCGTCGGCGCGGTGGGCGAAGCTCTGCGAAAGGTCGCCCAGGCGCACCGCCTCGAGGAAGCGGGCGAGCTCCATGTTGGTGCGCTGGATGTAGCGCCACAGCTCGTAGAGCGCCCAGAGGCACAGGCCGGCGGCGAGCAGCCGCGCCACTCCCAGCCCTTCCACGTCGATCGCGGAGAGGAAGAGGAAGAGGCTCCCAAGCAGCAATGCCGCCCGCCAGCCGAGGCCGGCGATGAAGCGGCTCCTAAAGCCCATGCTTGTCCATGCGGCGGTACAGCGAGGCGCGGGTCAGGCCCAGTTCCTGGGCGGCGAGGGAGATATTGTAGGCGTGGCGCTTCAGGGCCTGCTCGACCATCTGCTTCTCGGCGCGTTCGAGGTTGAGGTCGGCGCTCAGGCTTGGCGGAGTGCTGGTCGCCGCCTGGCGCGGCGCGGTCGAGCGGGAAAGCGAGAAGTCCTCGAACGTGAAGGCGCCGTTGCCGGCGAGGATGACGGCGCGCTCGGCGGCGTGGCGGAGGGCCCGGACGTTGCCGGGCCAGTCGTAGCCGACGAGGGCGTCCATGACGTCGCCTGGCAGGTCGCGCGCCGGCTTGGCATATTTCTTCGCGTAGAGCGCGACATAATGCTCGACCAGCACCCTGATGTCGTCGCGGCGCTCGCGCAGCGGGGGCAGCTCGATCTCGACGGTGTTCAGGCGGAACAGCAGGTCCTGGCGGAACAGGCTCTCGTCGCTGAGCCGATCGGGCGGCAGGTTCGTCGCTGCGACGACCCGGACGTCGATCGGCACCGGCTTGTTGGCGCCGACCGGCACGATCTGGCGCTGCTCGAGCGCGGTCAGGAGCTTGGGCTGGAGGTGGAGCGGGAGGTTGCCGACCTCGTCGAGGAAGAGGGTTCCGCCGTCGGCCGCCTGAAGCCGGCCAATGCGGTCGCCGCGGGCGTCGGTGAAGGCGCCCTTTACATGGCCGAACAGCTCGGATTCGAACAGATTCTCGGCGACGGCGCCGAGATCGACCGAGACGAAGACGTTGCCCGAGCGGCGCGATTTCGAATGGAGCTCGCGCGCCACCAGCTCCTTGCCGGTGCCGTTCTCGCCGAGGATGAGCACATTGGCCTCGGTCGGAGCGGCGCGATCGATCAGCGAATAGATCCGGCGCATCGCCGCCGACTGTCCGAGCAGGGGCGTCTCGCCACCGGCGGCGGGCGCGGAGATGGCGACGGCGCGCTTGCGCTCGGTCACCGCCGCCTGGCGCGACGTCCTCAGCGAAGCGGCGGTTCGGACGGTGGCGAGCAACCGCTCGTTCGACCAGGGCTTGGAGACGAAGTCGGTGGCGCCGCGCTTCATCGCCTCGACCGCGATGTTGACCCCGCCATGGGCGGTGATCATCACCACCACAGCGTTCGGGTCCTTCGCGAGTATCTCGCCGAGCCAGTGGAAGCCCTCGGCGGCGTTGGTCGCGCCGCGGCCGAAATTGGCGTCGAGCAGGACCACGTCGGCGCCGTCCCCCCCGATCGCGGCCATCGCGGCTTCGGGGGATTGGAAGGTCGCTACTTCCTCGAACATGTCGCGCAACAGGAGTCGCGCGGACAGCAGGATGTCGGGATCGTCGTCGACGACGATGCAGCGCCAGAACGGCTTACCCTCCCCAGCCACGGCGATCCTCCTACAGCGGCGTCCAGAAGCCGACAAACAATAATCGTGCCACGATGTCCGCGAACGGACTCGCGACGTACGGAAGCGGACGATTACACGTGTAGCCGCGGACGTCCAGCGACGGAAAACCGCGCTTTTCCTGTGTTGGCACGGCTCATGCTGCGTCCGGTGCGGGAGAGACAAGATGCGCAAGACGGAAATCTGGCTGATCGCCCTTTTGTGGACCACCGCCACTTTGCTGCCGCCGCTTGCGGCGAGCGAGGCTGCCGCCTGCGCCGAGGCGAGCACTTCTCTCGTCATCGGCCTGTCGAGCGTTTCGCTGTGATCCTGTCCGTCCCCGTACAAACACCTGTCCGATATCGTACAGTCATCCGCCCCGGAACGGCGGCGGCCGCCGCCGCCGGGCGCGTGGCATGATGATTGCTGATGGACTCGCATGAGGTTGGGATGAGCGTGATCAAAATCAAATCGAACGAAAATCCGAACCGGGCCGAAAGCGGCACCGGCATGGACAAGGTCGTGGCCACCAGCGGCCTGTCGCAGCGGACCAAGATCGCGCTGGGTGCGGCGGCGGTCGTGCTTCTCGCACTGCTCTTCTGGTGGTTCGCGCCGAGCGCTGGAAGCCAGACGGTGGCGGCCGAGCGGCTCACCTTGTCGCCGGTGACGAAGGGCACTTTCGACGACTTCCTGCCGCTTCGGGCGCGGGTCGAGCCGCTCGTCACCGTCTATCTCGACGCGGTCGAGGGCGGCCGGGTCGAGAAGGTGATGGTCGAGGACGGAACGGTCGTCCAGCAGGGCCAGCTGCTCGCGGTGCTGTCCAACTCGGATCTCGCGCTCAACCTGCTCGCCCGCCAGTCGGACGTGTCGCGCGAGGTCAACTCGATGCGCAGCCAGGAGCTCGCGCTCGCCCAGACCAGCATCGGCGACGAGCGCGCCGTCATCGACGCCCAGCTCGCCGCCGACAAGGCGAGGCGCCAGTATGAGATGCAGAAGCCGCTGATGGAGAAGGGCTACGTGCCCGCCAAGGTCTTCAACGACAGCCGCGACGAATATCTCTCCAGCCAGCGCCGGGCCGAAGTCCTGAGGCGCGCCCGAGCGGTCAACACGAGGCTCCAGACCAGCCAGCTCGCCCAGCTTCGAGCGTCCAACGCCTCGCTGAGCGGAAGCCTCGACATTGCCCGCTCGACGCTCGACGCGCTCAACCTGCGGGCGCCGGTCACCGGCCAGCTCACCGCCTTCTCGATCCAGGTCGGGCAGTCGCTCACCCGCGGCGAGAGGCTCGGCCAGGTCGACAGCGCCGGCCGCAACAAGCTGGTGGCGAGCGTCGACGAATTCTATCTCGGCCGGGTCCAGCCCGGGCAGAACGCCACCGTCGAATCCGGCGGCAAGACCTATCGGGCGAAGGTCGCCAAGATCTACCCGCAGGTGAAGAACGGCGTGTTCGAGGCGGACCTGACGTTCGTCGGGGCGGAACCGCCATCGCTCAACCGCGGCCAGACGCTGCAGGCCAAGCTGACCCTGGGCGATCCCGCCCCGGCCCTGCTGATCCCGAACGGCGCCTTCTACAACGAGACCGGCGGCGCCTGGGTGTTCGTGGTCGCTCCCGGCGGCGGCGAAGCGGTCAAGCGCAACGTCCGGCTCGGCCGCCGCAACGCCGATTACATCGAAGTGCTCGAGGGCCTGGAGCCCGGCGAGCGAGTCATCACCTCCCCCTACACCGGTTTCGCCGACAAGGATCGGCTGGACCTCGAGACCTGACGAAGGAGCTGGAAGCTATGCTGAGCATGCGTGAACTGTCGCGGGTCTACCGCGCCGATACCGTCGAGACGACCGCCCTGGACCGGATCGACCTCGACATCGCGGAGGGCGAGTTCGTCGCGATCATGGGCCCGTCGGGCTGCGGCAAGTCGACCTTGCTCAACGTCGTCGGGATGCTCGATTCGCCGAGCAGCGGCTCCTACGTGTTCGCCGACACCGAGGTGGCGGGGCTTCCCGAGAGCAAGCTCGCCGACTTCCGCAAGAAGAACATCGGCTTCATCTTCCAGAGCTTCAACCTGGTCGACGAGCTCAGCGTTCGCGAGAATATCGAGCTCGCCCTTCTCTACCACGACGTCCCTGCCTCGGAGCGGCGCTCGCGGGTCGAGGCGGTGATGGACAAAGTCGGGGTCGCCCATCGCGCCAAGCACCGGCCGAGCCAGCTCTCGGGCGGCCAGCAGCAGCGCGTCGCCGTCGCCCGGGCGCTGGTCGGCAATCCCAAGCTGATCCTGGCCGACGAGCCGACCGGCAACCTCGACACCCAGCATGGCGAGGAAGTGATGAAGATGCTCCAGGCGCTCAACCGCGAGGGCTCGACGATCGTCATGGTCACCCACTCGCCGGCCCATGCCGATTATGCCGGGCGCGTCGTCAACATGCTCGACGGCCGGATTCTGATCGAGCGGCGCCGCGCCGCGTGAACACGCCGGGCTCCGAGACCCCGTTTGCCCTGAGCTTGTCGAAGGGCTCTCCTTTCCTTGTGGAAAAGGGGAAGGGAAGGGCTTCGACAAGCTCAGCCCGAACGGTTTCTCTCTATTCTGCTCTAGCCCTCATCCTTTCCGTCGCGGCGGCCATCGTCCCGGCCGCCGCGGCGGGAGCCGGAGTCCGGCAGGATTCGACGGTGCTGATGAGCGAGAACGAGGGCGCGCGGAAGTTCCAGGAGCAATGGGGCTATAGCGACGCGGTCGTCGTCGGCGACACGATCTACCTCAGCGGGATCGTCGTCGGGCTGCGCGAGGGCGAGACCGACCTCGAGGCGGCCTATGAGCGCACCTACGGGCTGATCGGCTCGATCCTGAAGCGGGCGGGGGCGAGCTGGGACGACGTCGTCGACATCAGCAGCTTCCATACCGACGTCGAAGGCCAGATCGAGAAGATGGTCGCCGCCCACAAGCGCCATGTGAAGGCGCCTTACCCGGCCTGGACGGCGATCGGCGTCGCCAAGATCCTGGGCGGCGGAATCACCGAGATCAAGATCGTCGCGAAGCGGCGCGCGCCGTCGGCGCGGTAGGGGAGGATCCGATGCAGGCGATGTGGCGCAACTATCTGACGGTCGGCTACCGGGCTCTGACGAAGAGCAAGACCTTTGCCTTCATCAACATCGTCGGCCTGGCGATCGGCCTCGCCGCCTGCCTGATGATCCTGCTCTACGTGCGCCACGAGACCAGCTACGACAAGTGGCTGCCCGACGCCGACCGGGTCTTTCAGGTCCAGAGCATCCACACCGATCCGGAGACCGGGCAGGTCAGCCGCCAGCAGGGCACCCACGGCGTCATCACCGAGTCGATGGCCAAGGACTTCCCGCAGATCGAGGCGATCGCCCGCGCCGAGGGCGCCGAGCCGGTCTTCCTGCGCAACGGCGAAGCCAGCTTCGCGCCGATGATCCGGGCCGACGAGGGCTTCTTCCGGATCCTCGACGTCCCCTTCCTCTACGGCGATCCGGCGACCGCGCTCAGGAACGTCGACGACCTGGTGCTGAGCCGAAGCGAGGCGCTGAAGCGCTTCGGCGGAATCAACGTCGTCGGCCAGACCATGACCGTCATCCGCCGCGGCGAGCGCTCGGCGATGCGGGTCACCGGAGTGTTCGAGGACCTGCCGCGCAACAGCCACATGAACTTCAAGATGGTCAGCCGGATCAGCGCGCTCGAGAAGGGCGAATGCGGCTGGGGCTGCATCAACGGCACCGTCTACCTGAAGCTCAGGCCCGGCGCCGACGCCGAGGCGATCAACGCCCAGCTTCCCGCCTGGGAAAAGCGCAACATCCCGCCGGTCGACGTCGGCGGGGTGAAGGTCAGCGAAGGCGACGCGTTCGACTGGAAGCTGGTCAACGTCCAGGACGTCCATCTCAGCGAGGCGGAGGGCGAGCCCGACCGGCCCGGCAACGACCGCGGCACCCTGCTCACCTTCGGAATCGTCGCGCTGCTCATCCTCGGCATCGCCTCGGTGAACTTCGTCAACCTGGCGACGGCCCGGGCGAGCCAGCGCGCCCGCGAAGTCGCGCTGAGGAAGGTGCTCGGAGCGAACCGTCGCCAGCTCATCGTCCAGTTCCTCGCCGAATCGATCCTGCTCGCCTCCGTCGCCATGCTGCTGGCGCTGGCCATCGCCGAGCTCACCCTGCCGCTGCTGTCGAACTTCATCGGCGCGGATCTCGGGATGAGCTACTTCGGCGAGGGCGGAATCGCCCTGCCGGTGGTCGCGCTGCTGCTCGCGGTCGGACTCGCCGGCGGCCTCTACCCCGCCTTCTACCTCTCGCGCTACCAGCCGGCGGCGGTGCTCAAGGCGAACAAGTCGTCGGCCGAGCCGGTCGGCAGCGGCCGGCTTCGCGCCGTGCTCGTCGTCGCCCAGTTCGCCGTCTCGATCGGCCTGATCATCTGCACGGCGATCGTCTACGCCCAGACCGAGTTCGCCCGGACGACCGACCCGGGCTACCGCCGCGACGGGCTCGTCCAGATCTCCAACCTCAACCGTGCCCAGGTCGCTCCGATCGTCGAGACGCTGATCCGCGAGATCGAGAAGGTCGAAGGGGTCAGGGGCGCCGCCGGAACCTCGATCACGCCGGCCAGCGGCACGACCCTCAACACCAGCATCCAGGTGCCGGGGCGGACGAAGCCGATCACGATCGGCTGGTACAGCGCCCATCCCAATTTCTTCGACACGATGGGCATCAGGATGGTCGCCGGGCGCAAGCTGTCGAGGCAGTTCGCGAACGACAGCGGCGCCATCGCCCAGGAACCCAAGGAAGCGAGCGACGCAGCGATGCGGGCGCTCGCGCAGAGGGGCGTGAACGTCGTCGTCAACGAGCTGGCGGCGAGGCAGATGGGCTTCGCGACCCCGCAGGAGGCGCTCGGCAAGCAGGTCAAGGCCAACCAGCTTCCCGACGAATATGGAATGCTTCCGTTGACGATCGTCGGGGTTGCGCAGGATTCGCGCTTCCGCTCGCTGCGCGAGCCGGTCGAGGCGATGATCTACCAGGATGCGGGAGTCTACCGAAGCCTCGTCGTCCGCTACGAATCCGACGATCCGGAAGCGCTCCGCCGCAACCTCGAGCGGGTCTGGAAGAGGCTCGCTCCGGAAGTGCCGTTCGAGGGCGAGTTCTCCGACGACCAGCTCGGCGAGCTCTATACGACCGACGCCGCTCGGGCGAAGACCTTCGCCGGCTTCGCTCTGCTCGCGGTCCTGATCGCCTGCCTCGGCCTGTTCGGCCTCTCCGCCTTCACCGCCGAGCGGCGCACCAAGGAGATCGGCATCCGCAAGGTGTTCGGAGCGCGCAGCCGCGACATCGTCAAGCTGCTCGCCTGGCAATTCTCCAAGCCGGTGATCGTCGCCAATCTGATCGCCTGGCCGGCTGCCTGGTGGCTGATGCGCGACTGGCTGAACGGCTTCGACGCCCGAATTCCCCTTGGGCCCGGGCCGTTCCTCCTGGCCGGCGCGCTCGCCCTCGCCATCGCGCTCGGGACGATCGCCGGCCACGCGATGAAGGTCGCCCGAGCCAACCCCATCCACGCCCTCCGCTACGAATAGGATCCCTGGCCCATGTGGAAGAACTATCTCACCGTCGGCCTCCGAGCCCTCGCCAAGAGCCGGACCTACGCGTTCATCAACGTCTTCGGGCTCGCCATCGGAATGGCCGCCTGCCTGATGATCCTGCTCTTCGTGCGCTACGAGATGAGCTACGACAAATGGCTGCCGGGGGCTCAGAACGCCTATCAGATCCAGAGCTGGTACAAGTCGAGCGAGACCGGCCAGGAGGCCCAGCTCCAGATGACGCCCTATATGGCGGGCAAGCGGATCGCGAAGGATTTCCCGCAGGTCGAGAAGGAGGTGTACGTCACCAGCAATGGCCCGGTCTTCCTCAAGGACGGCCAGGCGACCTCGACCGAGGATTATTACTGGGTCGACAGCAACTTCCTCGAGGTGATGCCGCTGCCGATGGTGCACGGCGACGTCGGCTCGCTGAGCCAGCCGAACACCGCCGTCCTGACCCGGAGCGAGGCGAGGAAGCGCTACGGCACCGACAATGTCGTCGGCCGGACGATGACCCTAATCAGCCGCGGCAAATCGCGCGACTTCCGGATCACCGGAGTGCTCGAGGACCTGCCGAAGAATTCGCACCTCAAGATCAACGCGCTCGGCCGGCTCGATCTCGTCGCGTTCAACGCCGACACGCCGCAGGCGCTGGAATGCTGGGGCTGCCAGAACGGCTATGTCTATGTGAAGCTTCGGCCCGGCGCCGACCCGAAGACGATCCAGGCGGGCTTTCCGGCGTGGGAGAAGCGCAACATCCCCGACGAGAGCGCCGGCGAGGCGCGGTTCAACGCCGGCGACGACCAGGACTGGCATATCGTCAACGTCCGCGACGTCCATCTCGGCAAGGCGCAGGCGGCGGCGATGTCGCCGGGCAACGACCGGCGCACCATCGTCACCTTCGCGGTCATCGCGCTTCTCATCCTCGGAATGGCGGTGGTGAACTTCACCAACCTCGCCACCGCCCGGGCGAGCCAGCGCGCCCGTGAGGTCGCCCTTCGCAAGGTGCTCGGGGCGACCCGCAAGCAGCTGATCGTGCAGTTCGTCGGCGAATCGATCCTGATCGCGTTCGTCGCCGCGCTGATCGCTTTGGCGCTCGTCGAGCTGCTGGTCCGGCCCTTCTCGGCCTTCCTCGACGCGAGTCTTCAGATCTCCTATCTCGGAGCCGGCGGAATCCTCCTGCCGGCGCTGCTTCTGGTGCTGATCGTAGGCGTGCTCGGCGGCCTCTACCCGGCCTTCTTCCTGTCGCGCTTCCAGCCCGCCTCGGTGCTCAAGGCGAACAAGTCGTCGGCGGAGACGTCCGGAACCGGGCGGCTGCGCAGCGTGCTCGTCGTCGGCCAGTTCGCCGTGTCGATCGGGCTGATCATCTGCACCGCGGTGATCTACGGCCAGACGGTCTACGCCCGGACGGTCGATCCCGGCTACAACCGAAGCCAGATCCTCCAGGTCGACGAGCTGGGCCGCTACGCGCTGATCGACAAAGGCGAGATGATCGCCGAGCGGACCCTTCGGGTGCCCGGAGTCGAGGCGGTCGGCCGGACCACGATCGGAGTGGCCACCGACAACAACAACAATACCGGCCTGATGGTGCCCGGCCGGACGGAGCCGACGACGATCGGCACCTACCAGGTCGACACCGGCTTCTTCGACGCAATGGGCCTCCGCATGGCCGCCGGGCGCTGGTTCGACAAGAGCCGGCCGCTCGACGACATGACCCTGCCTTACCCGCCGAAGCCCGAGGACGAGCGGGCGCTGGCGCAGAGAGGCGGCAACATCGTCGTCAACGAGCTGGCCGCCAAGCGGCTCGGCTTCGAGCGGCCCCAGGACATCCTCGGCAAGACCTTCCGGGCGGCGATCGTCGACAACGAGATCGGCCTCGTCCCGGTCACCGTCATCGGCGTGGTCAAGGATTCGCGCTTCCGCTCGGTGAAGCTGCCGCTCGACCCGATCATGTTCTCCAACACGCGCAGCGGCCACAGCTACATGATCGTCCGCTTCAAGGGCGATCCGGCGACGGTGCGCGCCGGGGTCGAGCGGACCTGGAAGGGCATCACCTCCGACGTGCCGTTCACCGCCGAGTATAGCGACGACATCATCGGCGAGCTTTACGAGGCGGAGGATGCGCGGGCGCAGACCTTCGCCGGCTTCGCCCTGCTCGCCGTCGTCGTCGCCTGCCTCGGCCTGTTCGGCCTCGCCGCCTTCACCGCCGAGCGGCGGACCAAGGAGATCGGCATCAGGAAGGTGCTCGGAGCCCGCTCGCGTGACATCGTGCGGCTTCTCGCCTGGCAATTCTCCAAGCCGGTGATCATCGCCAACCTGATCGCCTGGCCGGTGGCCTGGTGGGTGATGCGCGACTGGCTGAACGGCTTCGAGGCGAGGATCGATCTCGGGCCGGGGCCGTTCGTCATCGCCGGCGGCCTTGCTTTGGCGATCGCGCTCGGGACGATCGCCGGCCACGCCTTCAAGGTGGCGAGGGCCAATCCGATCCACGCCCTTCGCTACGAATAGCGCGGCGGGCGGGGTGCTTCGCAACTATCTGATCGTGGCGCTTCGCACCCTGGCGAGGAACCGGGTCTATGCCTTCATCAACATCTTCGGCCTCGCGCTCGGCCTCGCCGCCTGCCTGCTGATCCTGATCTACGTCCGCTACGAGAGCAGCTACGACAAATGGCTGCCGGACTCGGGGCGGATCCATCAGGTCCAGTCGACGTGGCACGAGCCCGGGCAGCCGGTCACCCGGTCGCAGAACAGCCCGTTCCCGATCCGCGACACGCTGGCCGGCGGCTTTCCGCAGATCGAGGCGGTCACCGTCCTCGCCAGCGGGCAGACCGTTGCGATGCGCGGCGGCCAGCCGCTGTTCCTCGATGCGGCGACGGTCGATCCGAGCTTCTTCGACATCTTCAGGCTCGAGTTTGTCGACGGCTCGGCGGAGCGGGCGCTGCCCGACGTCCGCTCGGTGGTGCTGACCGAGAGCGAGGCGATCCGGCATTTCGGAACCGCCCGGGCGGCGGGGCGGACGATCACCATGGGCGCCGGGTCGGGGCGGACGGACTATGCCGTCTCCGGGGTGATCCGCGACCTGCCGAGGAACTCCAACCTGCGGCTCGCGGTCATCTTCCGCCGCAACCCGGCCGATTTCGACCCTCTTCCAGCCGTCGAGAAGGGCTGGGGGAACATGGACCAGCAGCATTATGTGAAGCTCGCGCCCGGCGCCGACGCGGAGCGGATCAACGCGGCCCTGCCGGCCTGGGAGAAACGGACGATCGCGCCGCAGATCATCGACGGCAGGCCGTCGAGCCAGGCCGACATACTCGATCTCAAGCTCGTCCCGATCGGTGACGTCCACCTGGGCGATTCGGAGCAGGGCGCGCTCACCCCGCTCGGCGACCGGCGGACCCTCGCCACCTTCGCCGTGGTGGCGCTCCTCATCCTCGGCATGGCGGTGATGAACTTCATCAACCTGTCGACCGCCCGAGCCACCCAGCGCGCCCGCGAGGTGGCCTTGCGCAAGGTGCTCGGCGCCGGGCGCGGCCACCTCGTCGCCCAGCTGCTCGGGGAATCGCTGCTGATGGCGGGAATCGCGATGCTCATCGCTCTGGCGGCGGTCGAGGTCGCGACCGCCTGGAGCGGGGCCTGGATCGATGCCGACCTGCGCATGACCTATCTGGGCGAAGGCGGGATGCTGGCGCCGGCCGTCGCCCTCTTCCTGGTCACCGGGATCCTCGGCGGCCTCTATCCGGCTTTCTATCTCAGCCGCTTCCAGCCCGCCGCGGTGCTGCGCGCCAACCAGGCCGCCGCGGAGGCGCCCGGAAGCGGCCGGCTGAGGACGGCCCTGGTCGTCTTCCAGTTCGCGATCGCGATCGGCCTGATCGTGTGCACCTCGGTCATCTACTGGCAGACCCGCTACGTCCAGACCGTCGATCCGGGGTTCCGACGCGACGGCCTCATCCAGATCGACGCCGCCTGGCGCTTCGCCGGCGACAGCAGCGAATATGAGGCGGCCAAGCGGGAGATGCTCGCAATCCCCGGCGTGGTGGCGGCGGGGCGGACCAATCTCGGCCTCGCCGCGACCAACAAGAGCATCCAGGCGGTCCGGGCCCCCGGCGCCCCGGCCGGGCTGTCGATCGGCTTCTACGGAGTCGACCCCGATTTCTTCCAGACGATGGATATGCGCCTGCTTGCGGGACGCTTCCTGAGCGACCGGTTCGCCAGGGACAGGATCATCCGTCCGCCCGAAGGCGCGGCCGATCGGGCGGCGGGACCTCAGCTCGCGGCCCGCGGCGTCAACATCGTCGTCAACCGGGAGGCGGCGAAGCTGCTCGGCTTCGCCACTCCGCGCGAGGCGATCGGCCAGACGGTGCGGGCGAGCGTCGTCGGCGACGAGGAGATGGTGCCGGCGACGATCGTCGGAGTGGTCGGCGACACCCGCATCCGGACCGCCCGCGACGCGATCGAGCCGATCCTCTACGGCTACGATCCGGAGCGCACCTACCAGGTGCTGGTCCGCTACGCCGCCGCCCGGCCGCGCGACGTGTTGGACGGGCTCGCCCGGGTGTGGCGCAAGTTCGAGCCGGAGATCCCTTTCCAGGGCCGCTTCGCCGAGGATATCGTCGCCCAGCTCTACGCCGCCGAGCGCTCGCGCGGCGCGCTGTTCGCCGCCTTCTCCGGCCTGGCGGTGCTGATCGCCTGCCTCGGGCTCTACAGCCTCGCCTCGTTCGCGACCGAGCGGCGGACCAAGGAGATCGGGATCCGCAAGGTGCTCGGAGCGCGGGTGCGCGACATCGTCCGGCTGCTCGCCTGGCAATTCTCGAAGCCGGTGATCGTCGCCAACCTCGTCGCCTGGCCGATCGCCTGGTGGGCGATGCGCGACTGGCTGAACACGTTCGACGCCCGGATCCCGCTCACGCCGGAGCCGTTCGTCCTCGCCGGGCTGCTCGCCCTCGCCATCGCCGTCGCCACCGTCGCCGGCCACGCGCTTCGAGTCGCCCGGCTCAACCCCATCCACGCCCTCCGCTACGAGTAGGACAGAACCCATGTGGCGCAACTATCTGACCGTCGGCCTGAGGGCCCTGGCCAAGAACAAGACCTATGCGTTCATCAACGTCTTCGGACTGGCGCTCGGCCTCGCCGCCTGCCTGATGATCCTGCTCTACGTGCGCTACGAGCTCAGCTACGACGAATGGCTGCCCAACAACGAGAACGTCTACCAGTGGCAGACCAATTATCACGACCAGCAGACGGGCGAGGACCTCAACCTCCAGATGGCCTCCTACGTCGCCGGCAAGGCGCTCCAGAAGGATTTCCCGCAGGTCGAGAAGAGGGTCTATGCGGGCGGCGGCGGCTTCACCGTGCTTCGCAACGGCGAGGCGATCGCGATCGAGAACGGCTCGTTCGTCGACGGCCCCTTCTTCGACGTCGTCCCGCTCCCCCTGGTCAAGGGCGACCCGGCGTCGGCGCTCAGGGAGGTGGGCTCCGTCGCGCTCTCCGAGAAGACCGCGACGCAACTCTACGGCAATGCCAATCCTGTCGGTCAGACGCTCACCATGGTGCTTCGCGGCACGGCGGTCGACCACCGCGTCACCGCGGTGTTCGAGGATCTGCCGAAGAATTCCCACATGCGCTGGAACATGATCGCCCGCTACGATCCGGTCAGCTTCTATGCCGAGAATCCCGATTTCCTCACCTCCTGGGGCTGGCAGTCGGGCTGGCATTATGTCGCCCTCAAGCCGGGCACCGACCCCGAGACGATCCACGCCCAGCTCCAGGCCTGGGAGAAGCGCAACATCGCCGACGAGAATTTCGGCGAGCGCAAGTTCAATGCCGGCGACGAGCAGGAATACCGGCTGGTCAACGTCCGCGACGTCCATCTCGGCAAGGCGCAGAGCGGCGCCGCGACGCCCGGCAACGACCGGCGCACGATCGTCACCTTCGGCATCGTCGCGGCGCTGATCCTCGGCATGGCCTGCGTGAACTTCACCAACCTCGCCACCGCCCGGGCCAGCCAGCGCGCCCGCGAGGTGGCGCTTCGGAAGGTGCTCGGAGCCAACCGCAAGCAGCTGATCCTCCAGTTCCTCGGCGAATCGATCCTGGTCGCGGCGCTGGCGATGGTCGTCGCCCTGGCGATGGTCGAATTGCTGCTCCCCTATTTCGGCGGCTTCCTCGAGGCGGACCTGGCGATCCGCTACTGGGGCAGCGAAGGCCTGCTCCTGCCGATCCTCGGCCTCGTCCTGATCGTCGGCGCGGCCGGCGGGCTCTACCCGGCCTTCTATCTGTCGCGCTTCCAGCCGGCGCAGGTGCTCAAGGCCAACAAGAGCTCGGCGGAAGCCGCCGGGTCCGGGCGCCTGCGCAACATCCTCGTCGTCGCCCAGTTCGCGGTGTCGATCGGGCTCATCATCTGCACGGCCATCGTCTACGGCCAGACGATGTTCGCCCGAACCGCGGACCCCGGCTTCCAGAGGCAGGGCCTGCTCCAGGTCGAGGGCATCGGCCGCCGCCAGCTCGTGCCGCTGAGCGACACGCTGGTCCGCGAGATCGAGCGGGTGCCCGGCGTGGTCTCGGTCGGCCGCACCAATATCGGCATCGCCACCGGCACCAGCTCGAGCACGAGCGTCCAGGTTCCCGGCAATCCCGAACCGGTGACGATCGGCACCTACAATATCGACCACAAGTTCCTCGCGACGATGGGCGTCAAGCTGCTGGCCGGCCGCAGCTTCGAGGAAAGCCGGCCGATGGACGATGCCACCACGCCCTTCCCGGAAGTGCCGGAGGCGGAGCGGGCCTTCGTGGCGCGCGGCATGAACATCGTGATCAACGAGCTGGCGGCCAAGCGGATGGGCTTCGCCGGCCCCCGCGAGGCGGTCGGCAAGCAGATCAAGGTCTCCTATGACGAGGATTATGGCGGAATCCTTCCGGCGACGATCATCGGAGTCGTCCAGGATTCCCGCTTCCGCTCGATCCGCGAGCCGATCGACCCGATCATGTTCCGGATCGAGAAGAACGGCTACGGCCAGGCGCTCGTCCGCTACGACGGCGATCCCCGCCAGGTGCGGGGAGCGATCGAGAGGATCTGGAAGCGGATCGCGTCCGACGCTCCGTTCGAGGCCGAGTTCAGCGACGAGATCATCAAGAATCTCTACGAGAGCGAAGAGGCCCGGGCGCAGACCTTCGCCGGCTTCGCCTTGTTGGCGGTCGTGGTGGCCTGCCTCGGCCTGTTCGGACTCGCCGCCTTCACCGCCGAGCGGCGGACCAAGGAGATCGGCATCAGGAAGGTGCTCGGGGCGCGCTCGCGCGACATCGTGAGGCTTCTCGCCTGGCAATTCTCCAAGCCGGTGATCATCGCCAATTTGATCGCCTGGCCGGTGGCCTGGTGGGTGATGCGCGACTGGCTGAACGGCTTCGACGCGCGGATCGACCTCGGGCCGACGCCGTTCCTGGTCGCCGGGCTGCTGGCGCTCGCAATCGCGGTGGCGACTATCGCCGGCCACGCCCTCAAGGTGGCGCGGTCGAACCCGATCCACGCGCTGCGGTACGAATGAGCTTGGGAAATTCCTCCCCCGGATTTCCGGGGGAGGGGGACCGCGCTTCGCGCGGTGGAGGGGTTCTTCGGACTCAAAGAAGCCCCTCCACCATGCTTCGCATGGTCCCCCTCCCCTGCAAATGCAGGGGAGGAATTTAGGGAACGCGTCAGAGGCGGCCCCGTTGGGGCAGGAATGCGAATCCTGCTGATCGGCGCCAGCGGCCTCATCGGCTCCGCGGTCTGTGCCCGCCTGAAGCGCGACGGGCATGAGATCATCGCCGTCGGCCGCGGCGGCGGGCCGGCGGCGCGGCGGGTGCCGGTCGACCGGTGGGTGAGGCTCGACCTTCGCGAGGCGACCTCGCCCGAAGCGTGGCTGCCGCATCTCGCCGGCGTGGACGCCGTCGTCAATTGCGCCGGAGTCCTCCAGGACAGCCCGCGCGACTCGCCGTCCCGGCTGCACCGCGACATGCCGGCGGCCTTGTGGCGCGCCTGCGAGACGGCCGGGGTCCGGCGCGCGATCCATTTCTCGGCGCTCGGGGTCGATCGCGGCGACCTCACCGACTTCTCGCGGACCAAGCGCGAGGGCGACGAGGCGCTGGCTCTGACCGCTCTCGACTGGGTCATCCTTCGCCCGTCGGTGGTGGTGGGGCGGCCTGCTTATGGCGGCAGCGCGCTGTTCCGCGGGCTCGCGGCGCTGCCGGTCCTGTTGCGGCCCGCCGGGGCCGGGTCGATCGACGTCGTCCAGCTCGACGACGTCGCCGAGACGGCGGCGCGGCTGCTCGAGCCCGGAGCAGTCTCGCGGGTGACGCTCGAGCTGGCCGGGCCGGACCGGCTCGGTTTCACCGACATCGTCGCCGCCTACCGGCGATGGCTGGGGTGGGAGCCGGCGCGAAGCTTCGCCGCGCCCGGCTGGCTGATGGGCCTCGCCTACCGCGCCGGCGACGCGCTGGCGTGGCTCGGCTGGCGCCCGCCGATCCGCACCACGACCGGGGGCGAGATTCGCCGGGGAGCGACCGGCGACAATGGCGCGTGGCGGCGGGCGACCGGCATCGTCCCGCAATCGCTCGCCGCCGCGCTCGCCGCCAACCCCGCTTCGGTGCAGGAGCGGTGGTTCTCCCGCCTCTATCTGCTCAAGCCGGTGGCGATCGGCACCTTCGCCCTGTTCTGGCTGCTCACCGGGCTGATCTCGCTCGGGCCCGGCTATGACCGAGCGGCCTATTACATGCACGTCGGCGGCGGCGGCGCCCTGAGCGAGCCGAGCGTCGTCGCCGGCGCCCTCGCCGACATCGCCGTCGCCTTCGGCATCGCCTGGCGGCCGACGACGAAGCTCGCTCTGTGGGCGGCGCTCGGCCTGTCGGCCTTCTACATCGTCGCCGGGACGATCCTGCTGCCCTCGCTCTGGGCCGATCCGCTGGGGCCGATGATGAAGATCTGGCCGATCCTCGCCCTCAACCTGCTGTGCCTGGCGATACTGGACGAGCGATGACGACCTACTATCTGCTCAAGTGGCTGCACGTGATCGGCGCCACCGTCCTGCTCGGCACCGGCGCGGGGATCGCCTTCTTCATGCTGATGGCGCAGCGCACCGGCGACGTCCGGCTGATCGCCGGGGTCGCGCGGATCGTCGTCCTCGCCGACTATGTCTTCACGGCGACCGCGGTCGTCGCGCAGCCGGTGACCGGGGTGCTGCTCGCCTGGACGGTCGGCTATTCGCTGGGCGAGGGCTGGATCCTTGCGTCGATCGCGCTCTACCTGTTCACCGGCGCCTTCTGGCTGCCGGTGGTGTGGATGCAGGCGCGGATGCGCGACCTGGCGCAAGCGGCGGCGGCGGCGGGAACGGCCCTGCCGGACGAATATCACCGGTTGTTCCGGCGGTGGTTCGCATTCGGCTTTCCGGCGTTTACAGCGGTCCTCGCCATCTTCTGGCTGATGATCGCTCGACCGGAGATTTCGCTTTGAAGGAGGAGGACAGGCTCAAGCTGCGGAGCCGGCTGGTCATCGGCGCGATCGCCGGCTTCGTCGGCACGATGGCGATGACCGCGGCGATGCGGCGGCTGCACCGGCGGCTGCCGGAGGAGGAGCGCTATCCGCTGACTCCGCGCGAGATCGTCGATTCCGGTTCGAAGCAGCTCGGCCTGCCGCTGGCCGGCGAGGTCGCCAAGGACGTCACCACCGCCGCCCATTTCGCTTACGGCGCGGCCTGCGGGGCTCTGATCGCGGCGATGAACCCCGATCCGAAGAAGCGCACCGGAGCGGCCGCCGGGGCGGCGGTGTGGCTGGCGAGCTACATGGGCTGGATCCCCGCCGTGGGCACGCTCGAGCCGGCGACCCGGCATCCGGCGCGGCGCAACCTGATGATGATCGGGGTGCATCTGATCTGGGGCGCGGCGACGGCGGCGGCGCTGCGCGAGCTGAGGCTGGCTCGGGAGACGATCCTGAAGGACGGGCCGGACAAGGATGCGCCGCGCTAATTGCCTCCCATGCGAAGCATGGGGAGGGGGACCAGGCGGAGCCTGGTGGAGGGGTAGCTGGCTCGGAAAGTGGTGGGTTCGAGCGCGATCCTGATCGGCCGGCGCCTTCTACCCCTCCACCACCCTTCGGGTGGTCCCCCTCCCCATCTTCGATAGGGAGGCAAGACTCAATCGACGTGGGGGTTGACGGCCGGCGGGTCGCTGGCCGGGAAGCTTTCGTCCGACGCTTCGTCGACCTTGCTCCACTCGGACGGCGGGTCGCGCATCGAATCCGGGCCGGCCTGGCGGGCGGCTCCGGATTCGCCGACGGCGCCGTGGCCGCCGCTGCCGCTGATCGCCGGCCGGGCGCCCGGGCCGCCGGTCTCGCCGCCGCGGCGGCGCCACAGCGACGAGGCCAGATAGCCGAGCCCCGCCGCGCAGGCGGCGGCGACTGCGGTCAGAATTGCCCCCTTGCGTGCCATTCAGCCCTCCGAGGTCATCGTCGCCGGCTGCGCGGGCGGCAGGCCCTCGGCGTCGGCGAGCATCATCAGCTCTTCCTTGCGGGCCGCCATCTGCTGCCCGAGCGCCTCGAGATCGACGTCGGTGGCGCGCGCCTGCTGGAAGAGGTTGCCCTGCTGCTTCTCCTCCTCCTTGACGTGATGCTCGACCTGCTCCTTGAGCACCTTCACCTTCGCCTCGTAGAAATGCTCGTCCGGGCCGCCGGCCTCGATATCGTTGATCAGCACCTTGGCGCCGTCATGCTCGACATAGGCCTCGTCGAGATCGTCGTCGTCGATCTTGCCGCGCAGCGCGGGGTAGAAGATCTCCTCCTCGATCATCGTGTGGACCTTCAATTCCATGCAGATCTGCCGGGCGATCTTCTCCTTGCGGCCGTCGCCGCTCGCCTTCTCGAACTGCTCGAACAGCTCCTCGACCTTGCGGTGATCCTCGGTCAGCAGGTGGGTGGCGTCCATCTTGCGTTCGGTAACCATCTTGATGCTCTCCTCGTTTGGGCTCTGGAACAACTGGCGCTAGGGACCGGTTCCTTGGCGAAAAGCCGCAGGAGAGAAGAGTTTTGAACGACACCGAGACCCTGTCGCCCCTGCTCCCCGACGAGACCGAGGAGGCGACCCGGCGCCTCCTCCAGAAGGCGTCCGAGCGGAACCTGCGCCTCGCCACCGCGGAGAGCTGCACCGGCGGGATGCTCGCCTCGCTTCTCACCGACGTCCAGGGCGTCGCCCACGCCTTCGACCGCGGCTTCGTCACTTATTCGAACGAGGCCAAGAACGAGATGCTCGGGGTGCCGATGGACCTGATCCGGGAGAGAGGCGCCGTCTCGCGAGAGGTCGCCATCGCGATGGCGGAAGGGGCGCTCGAGCGCTCCCGGGCCAATATCGCCGTCTCGATCACCGGCTTCGCCGACAAGGGGGACGAGCCCGGCCTCGTCCATTTCGGCTGCGCCCGGGCGGGACGGGCGACCGCCCATCGCGAGGAACATTTCGGTCCCGGCGGCAGAGGTGCTACGCGGGTCAAATGCATGAAGGTCGCCGTTGAGATGATGACGGAGATGCTGTGATGGGCCAAGGGAAGCGGGCGCGAGCGCCGTTCGAAGCGATCCACCGCCACGGCTTCGTCCGGGTCGCCGCGGCGAGCCCGACCGGCTCGGTCGGCGACGTCGAGTTCAACGTCGACCAGGCGATCGCGCTGGCGGAGGAGGCGCAGGCCAAAGGGTGCGACCTCGTCGTCTTTCCCGAGCTCAACATCTCCTCTTACTCGGTCGACGACCTGTTTCTCCAGGAGGCGTTCCTCGACGCGGTCGAGGAGGGGATCGCGCGGTTCCGCGAAGCGACCGCCAAGCTCGCGCCGGTGCTGGTGATCGGCGCCCCGCTGAGGCGCAACGGGCGGCTCTACAATTGCGCCCTGGCGGTGTCGCGCGGGCGGATCCTCGGCGTGGTGCCGAAGAGCTTCCTGCCCAATTACCGGGAATATTATGAGAAGCGCTGGTTCGTCTCGGGGATCGGCCTCAACGGCATCGACATCGCCGTGGCCGGCGAGATCGTGCCGTTCGGGACCGACCTCATCTTCGCCGCCGAGGATCTCGACGACTTCATCTTCCACGTCGAGATCTGCGAGGATTATTGGGCGCCTCAGCCGCCCTCGACGGTGGGCGCGCTCGCCGGGGCGCTGATCCTGTGCAACCTCTCGGCGTCGAACATCACGATCGGCAAGGCGGACGAGAGGAAGCTGCTGTGCGCCTCGCAGTCGAGCCGCTGCTGCGCGGCCTATGTCTATGCCGCCTCGGGACCGGGGGAGAGCACCACCGACCTCGCCTGGGACGGCCAGGGCTCGATCTACGAGCTTGGCGAGCTGCTCTGCGATTCGAGCCGCTTCGACCTGGCGCCGGAGCTGTGCGTCGCCGACGTCGACGCCCAGCGGCTCCGCCTGGAGCGGATGCGGATGCCGACCTTCAACGACAATGCGGTGGCCGCGGGGCATCCGGAGAAGAGCGCCCGGCGGATCCATTTCGAGCACAGGCCGGGGTTCGGGGACGTCGGATTCAGGCGCGGCTTGCGTCGATTTCCCTATGTCCCCAACCGGCCCGAGCAGCTCGATTCCGATTGCTACGAGGCGTTCAACATCCAGGTGCAGGGCCTCGCCCGCCGCTTCCAGGCGACCAGCGGAAGCCATCTCGTCATCGGCGTGTCGGGCGGGCTCGATTCGACCCATGCGCTGATCGTCGCCGCCAAGATGTGCGATTTCCTCAGCTTACCGCGCTCGACCATCCTCGGCTTCACCATGCCCGGCTTCGCCACCGGCGACACCACCAAGGGCAACGCCTGGGCCCTGATGCGGTCGCTGGGCATCGTCGGCGAGGAGATCGACATCCGCCCGGCGGCGATGCAGATGCTCAGGGACATGAAGCACCCCTTCGCCGAAGGGGAGCCAGTCTACGACATCGCCTTCGAGAACGTCCAGGCGGGGCTTCGAACCGACTATCTGTTCCGCCTCGCCAACCAGCGCAGGGGCTTCGTCATCGGCACCGGCAATTTGTCGGAAGTGGCGCTGGGCTGGTCGACCTACGGGGTCGGCGACCAGATGAGCCATTACGGGGTCAATGCCGGGGTCCCCAAGACGCTGATCCAGTATCTGATCCGCTGGGCGGTCAAGACCGGGCAATTCGACTCCGATACGAACTCCATATTGGAGGCGATTCTCGCCACCAAGATCTCGCCGGAGCTGATCCCGGCCGACGACAAGGGCGAGATGCAGTCGACGGAAGGGACGATCGGGCCCTACGAGCTCCACGATTTCTTCCTGTTCCACATCCTCCGCTCCGGCCAGCCGCCCTCCAAGGTCGCCTTCCTCGCCTGGCAGGCATGGCACGATGCCGGGAAGGGGCAGTGGCCGCTCGGCTACCCCGACGCGCTGAAGCGCTCCTACGACCTGGCGACGATCCGCAAATGGCTGGAGGTCTTCCTCTACCGCTTCTTCCAGATCAGCCAGTTCAAGCGCAGCGCCATCCCCAATTCGCCCAAGGTCTCGGCCGGCGGAGCGCTGTCCCCGCGGGGCGACTGGCGGGCCCCTTCCGACGGCAATGCCAAGCCGTGGCTGGACGAGCTGAAGGCGGCGCTGGACGATTAGCCGTCATCCCGGCTTTCGCTGCGATGACAAGAATTTAAATAATCATACAAATCAAATCGGGCCCGGAATGTCCCGGCAGCGAAACAAGCCGCGCGAATCCTTAACTGGATCAGGAAGAATCATGCTGCAATGCGGGAACTTGGCGCGCGAAATCGACGTTCTAGGGAAGTCATTCAAACAATAAGGTATATCCGAGTTGATCAGCCTCTCCACCGCCTCGACGCTGGGGCAGAGCCACTTCGCGCCCCGTCCGACGACCGACCAAACCCTGATCTGCTTTTCCCACCTGCGGTGGAATTTCGTGTTTCAGCGGCCCCAGCATTTGATGAGCCGCTTTGCCGAGGCCGGCCGGGTCGTGTTCTGGGAGGAGCCGGAGGCGGCGCTGCCCGACATGGAGCCGGCGCTGGGCGTCCGGACCTGCGCCGAGACCGGCGTCATCGTCGTGACCCCCTCGCTTCCCGAGACGCTCGCGGCCGACCGGCGCGAAGCGGTGCTGAAGGACCTGCTCGACGCCTATCTGGCCGGCGAGAAGGGTCCGTTCGTGCGCTGGTATTACACGCCGATGATGCTGCCATTCTCGAGGCACATCGAGGCCGCCTGCACCGTCTACGACTGCATGGACGAGCTCGCCAACTTCCGCTTCGCTCCGGCTGAGCTGCTGGACCTCGAGCGCGAGCTGATCGCCAGCTCCGACGTCGTCTTCACCGGCGGCTACAGCCTCTACGAGGCGAAGAAGGACCTCCACCCCAACATCCATCCCTTCCCGTCGAGCGTCGACCGGGCCCATTTCGGCCAGGCGCGCGCGATGGACGCCGTACCCGACGACCAGGCCTCGCTGCCTCGGCCGCGCTTCGGCTTCTACGGCGTGATCGACGAGCGGATGGACCTGGAGATGGTCGCGGCCGTCGCCGACGCCCATCCCGAATGGTCGATCGTGATGGTCGGGCCGGTGGTCAAGATCGACTCGGCCGACCTGCCGCACCGGGCCAATATCCACTATCTCGGCGGCAAGACCTATGAGGAGCTGCCGGTCTATCTCGGCGGCTGGGACGTCGCGTTGATGCCCTTCGCGATCAACGATTCGACCAAGTTCATCTCGCCGACCAAGACTCCGGAATATCTCGCCGGTGCCCGCCCCGTCGTGTCGACCCCGATCACTGACGTCATCCGCCATTACGGCGATCTCGACGGCGTGATCATCGCCGACGGCGCCGAGGCGTTCATCAAGGGCTGCGAGGACGCGCTCGCCCTCGCCCGCTCGGGCGACGAGTGGCTCAAGGACGTTGACCTCAAGCTCGCCAATTTGAGCTGGGACATCACCTACGCCCGCATGGCCGGGCTGGTCCACGAGGCGATCTCGGTTCCGAGCAAGGGGCCCAACATCGTCAAGACGGCGGCCAAGAAGTCGTACGACTATCTCGTCGTCGGAGCGGGCTTCGCCGGCTCGGTGATCGCCGAGCGGCTGGCCAGCCAGCACGATGCGCATGTGCTCGTCGTCGACCGCCGCCCGCACGTCGGCGGCAACGCCTACGACCATCTCGACGAGGCGGGAGTGCTGATCCACCAGTATGGGCCGCACATCTTCCACACCAATTCGGACGAGATCGTCGACTATCTGTCCCAGTTCACCGAATGGCGGCCCTACGAGCACAAGGTGCTCGCCGACGTGCGCGGCCAGCTGGTGCCGATCCCGATCAACCGCACGACGCTCAACATGCTGTTCGGGCTCGACCTCAAGACCGACGAGGAGGCCGCGGCCTATCTGGCCTCGCGCGCCGAGACGGTCGAGGAGATCAGGACATCCGAGGACGTGGTGATCAACGCGGTCGGGCGCGAGCTCTACGAGCTGTTCTTCCAGGGCTATACTAGGAAGCAGTGGGGCATCGACCCGAGCGGCCTCGACAAGGCGGTGACGGCTCGGATCCCGACCCGGACCAACACCGACGACCGCTATTTCGGCGACAAGCACCAGATCATGCCGAAGCACGGCTATACGGCGATGTTTAACAGGATGCTCGAGCATCCGAACATCGATGTGCTGCTGTCGACCGACTATAAGGACATCGTCGACGAGATCGACGCGGGCCATCTGGTCTTCACCGGGCCGATCGACGAATATTTCGGCTTCCGCTTCGGCAAGCTGCCCTATCGGAGCCTGCGCTTCGAGCACAAGATCGTCGATCAGGGCCAGTATCAGCCGGTCGCGGTGGTCAACTATCCGCACCCGCAGGTGCCTTATACCCGGATCACCGAGTACAAGCATCTGACCGGCCAGAGCCATCCGAAGACGAGCATCACCTACGAATATCCGTCGGCGGAGGGCGATCCTTATTACCCGATCCCGCGGCCGGAGAACCAGGCGCTGTTCAAGAAGTACGAGGCGCTCGCGGATTCGACTCCGGGCGTGACCTTCGTCGGCCGCCTCGCGACCTACCGCTATTACAATATGGACCAGGTCGTCGGCCAGGCGCTCTCCGCCTTCCGCCGGCTCGACTCCGCGCTTCGGCCCAAGGTCAAGGCGAGGAGCGGCTCGATCTGGACCGAAGCGGCGGAGTAGATTGAAAATTCCTCCCCCATGATCCGGTGAGGACTGCCCCCGGCAGTCCTCAGCCATGCCCGGGGCATGGCGTGCCGGATCATTTCCGGGGGAGGGGGACCGCGTGAAGCGCGGTGGAGGGGTTCTTTCCAGTCTCAGCAAGGCCCCTCCACCAGCCTTCGGCTGGTCCCCCTCCCCTGCAAATGCAGGGGAGGAATTTCCGCGGCATTCTAAAGGTCCGACGTCACCGAGCTTCGGGCGAAGCCCCAGAGGAGCTTGGCCCAGATGTCGGGCCGGCCGCTCTGGCCGCGGACGAAGCGGAGCAGCTCGTCGAGGCGCCGGCGGTCGTAGTGGCGGCCGCCGAGGAAGACGGAGCGGATGCTCCGGGTCGCTGCGATGTCCTCGAGGGGATTGGCGGCGAGGATCAGCAGGTCGGCTCGCTTGCCCACCGCGATCGAGCCGAACGAGCGCTCCATGCCGGCGTAGCGGGCGGCATCGAGCGTCGCCGCCCGAAGCACCTGCGCCGGGGTGAGGCCGGCGCGCACCAGCCAGGCCATCTCGTCATGATAGCGGAACCCGCCGATCGCGGTGTCCGTGCCGACCAGCACCGGGACCCCGGCACGATAGGCGGCGCCGGTCAGCCGCAGCCCCTCGCGGAAATAGGCCTGGAGCGCCTGCTCGCCGCGAACGCCCGGATAGGCGGAGCGGGTGCCGCCGAGGTCGTCGCGAAACGCCCAGCGCGACATCGGATCGAGATAGTCGAGACGGGGATCGCCGACGAAGGCCGGGTCGCCGGCTCGGGCATCCTCCTCGCGGGTGACGTGGGTGGGCACGAACCAGGCGCCGGCGGCGCGCATGGCGGCGAAGGCGGCGGCGCAACGCTTCGGGTCCTGCCCGGCCACCATCGCCTCGGCGAGGCGCGTGGGATCGGCGCCGGCGAGCGCTCCGCTCCGCCAGTCCCCGGCCCGAGCGTAGCAATGCCTGACGAACAGGTGCGCATGCTCGAAGCTGCTCTGGCCGTTCGCCAGCGCCTCCTCGAGCGCCAGGGCCCTGGGGAGGTGGCCGACGAGCCTGAGCCCGCGGCGCTGCGCCTCCGCCGCCGCGTGGAGGTAGGCCGGGCGGGCGAGGCGATTGTAGACCTTGAGCTCGTCGATGCCGCGGGCCCGGGCGTCGGCGGCTCGCGCCGAAATCTCGGCCGGCACGAGATCGGGCTTTTCCAGATAATAGCTCGCGACGCTGACGAAGCGGGGTCCGGCGAGCCGGCCTCGAGCGGCGTCGGCGCTCCATCGGCGCTTGTCGGAGACGCAGGCGATGAGGCTGTCGCGGGCGCCCGGGCAGTCCATCATGTCGCGAACGCCGGTGACCCCGTGGGCGAGGTAGAGCGGGAGGTGGAGCTGGGGCGACAGCTGGAAGCTGTGCATGTGCATGTCCCAGAAGCCGGGGACCAGGTAGCCGCCGCCGCCGTCGACCTGGGGAAGGCCCGCTTCGGCCGGCCCGATCGCGGCGATGATCCCGTCGCGGATCGAGACGGCGGTGACGGGGCCCGCCGTTCCGCTCTCGACGTCGATCACCCTGACGTTGGTGACGGCGTAATCGTCGCCGGCATCGGCCAGCGGCGCCTGCGCCCGCGGCCAGGCGATGGCGGCGGCGACCAGCGCCGCCAGCAGGAGGAGCGCGGCGAGGGCCGCCTTGGTCGCCCTTCGGAGCATGTGCCCTTGTCGGCGCAGTCGCGAAGCCCGGCAAGCCCATGAGAGGCGGAGTGCCTCATGTCCTCCCCGAGCGAGCTTGGGGAGGCCTTATTCGGCCGCGACCGCCGTCTCTTCCTCGATCGTCACCTGCCGCAAAAAATCGTCGAGCGCCTCGTCGAAGCTCCTCAGCATCATCCCGCGCCTGCTGGTCAGGGCCGTGCTCAGATCCTCCGGCCCATCCTCGGCGAGGACGAGCGCCGGATCGTAGCCGGCCCCTTGCGCCACCCGGCGGGCGAATTCGTGCCAGCTCAGCTCGCCGTCGTTCGCCAGGTGCCAGAGCCCCGTCTCGCCGTCGACCAGCAGGTCGAGGGTCGCGTGGCACAGGTCCGGCACGAAGGTCGGCGAGACCCGGGTGCGCGAGCAGGCCTTCACCGTCTCGCCCCGGGCGAGCGAGCCGAGCACGTGCCAGGCGAAATTGTAGCGGTCCCAGGGGCCGAAGAAGGCGCTGGTTCGGACGACCAGCGGCTTGCCGCCGGCGGCGAGGACGCGCTTCTCGGCCTCGGCCTTGCTGTGGCCGTAGACGCAGCCCGGCGCGGTCTCGTCCTCCTCGTGGTAGCGGCGGCCGAGCCGGCCGTCGAAGACCAGATCCGACGAGAAGGTGACGAGCGGCACCCCGGCCGCCGCGCAGGCCCTGGCGAGCGCCTCGGCGCCGTCGGCGTTGGCGGCGATGCAGGCGTCCCGCTCGCGCTCGGCATCGGCGACCCGGACGAAGCCGGCGGTGTTGATCACCGCCCAGGGCTGGTGGCGCTCGAGCGCGCTCTCGATCGAGCCCGGGTCGCACAGGTCCATCTCGGCGCGCCCGGTGAGGCGGAAGGGCAGGGCCCGCTCCTCGCAGATCCGGGCGAAGGCGGTGCCGAGCGTTCCGGTGGCGCCGGTGATCAGCAATTTGCGGCCGCCGCAGGCCGGCTTCTTGCAGCTCCCGCTCCACGGATAGAGGCGCGGCGGGCGCCGCCACCAGCCGGGGGAATCGAGCGCGGGATGGTCGAACGCCTCGCCTTTGGCATAGGCTTTGGCGGCGTGGGCGATGACGGTCGGGCGCGGAGTGCCGCTTCGGGCGTCGAAGGCGCCGGTGTCGTAGAGGCCGTTGCGCTGGGTCAGAAGGAAGCGCCAGTCGACATTGCCGAACATCGACCAGATCGTCACGGCGCGAAGGTCGACGCCTTCGCCGCGAAGCTGGGTCGCCGTCTCCCACACCTCGGCGAACCAGCGCAATTGCTCGTCCCGGTGGCAGCCGTGATGGACCTCGGTGATGGCGATCGGGATGCCGTAGCGATCCCACGCTTCCCTCAGACGAGGCGCGAAGCCGGTGTCGTCCTCGAGCCGCTTGACCCGCACTGCCTCGGCGTCGGCGTAGCGATCGCGTCCGTTGCCGCCGTGGAAATGGTCCGGATAGAGGTTGAGCCGGTGGTCGAGGAAACGCTCCGACGTCAGATAATGGTTGATGCCGAGGATGTCGGGAGTCGCATCCCCCGTCGCCAGCCGGTCGAGGGCGGAGTAGCCGACCCCGGCGCCGCGCAGGAAGGCCCAGAAGGGGTGGCGCTCGTCGACCCGGCCGCAGAGCAGGTCGAGGCTCAGCCAGCGCCGCTCGTTCTCGTGGATCGCCTGGTAGCGCAGCGGCGCCGTCGAGAAGGTCTTGCCGAGATCCTCGGTCTGGACGAGCTTCGCGCCCGGGATGCGCTCGCGGATCGTGCGCATCGCCTCGAACGTGCCCTTGCACTCGTTGACCAGAGCCCTGAGGAAAGCGCCGTAATTGCGGGTGTGCGGGTACCAGTGGCCGTAGAGGGCCGAGAAACGCGCCGTGGTCAGAGGCTCGTTGACCGGGGTCCACATGTCGATCCACGGATACCGGTCGGCGACCCGGGCGGCGTAGTCGGCGAGCTTCTTCGGGAAGTCGGGGTCGAGCAGCTCGGTGTATTTTGGCCCGGAGCCATGGTGCAGCAGGCCGCCGATCACCTTGATGCCGCGTTCGCGAAGCACGGCGAGGCGATCGTCGGTCCAGGCGAAATCGAGCCGGTCGGGCCGCTCGGGCGCGACCGCTTCCCACAGGATCGGGAATCGGACCGTGGTGACTCCGAGGTCGGCCATCAGGTCGAAATCCTCGCGCCGGTCCTTGTGGCCGGTTTCCGCTGCCTGGTCTCGATACGCATCCTGGAGTCGGACAATGGTGCATTCGGCGCCTCCCCATAACTCGGGCGGCGTTGCGCGTTTATCTGCCGTCATTCCTTCTGCGTTCCGGTTGTGGCGGGTGGGCAACGAACCCGCGCCGCGAAGCCGAGGTTCCGCTCGAACGGCGGCTTCTAAAGCAGGTTAGGTAGATTCCGGCTTCATTAAAACAGATCAGCCGGATTCGGCGCTGCTTAGGAATTCGGTAACCTTTCTCGTGGCATGCTCCGTGCATCGAGGGAGAGTGCGATGCGCGTCCAGCACCAGGAGCAGAGCTTCGACGACCGCCGCTCGGAGCCGCGCCACGAAGGGCTGATCGACAGCGCCATCATCCTCTACCGAGGCGAGCGCCATTCGGTGCCGGTGCTCAACATCTCGACCCGGGGCACGATGATCGAGAGCGCGATCACGCCGTGTCTCGGCGAGACGGTGGTGGTGGAGTTTCCCGAATGCAGCCGGATCCACGCCTTCGTCCGCTGGGCCCGCGACGGGCGGATCGGGCTGAACTTCGGCCATGAGATGGTTCTGGGCTAGTGTCCCGATTCTGAAGTTCGCGGCCTTAAGTTAGACTCAGTTTTGTCCGACGCTCTCGTAGTGGGAGGGCTGTGGCATGGCACGAGAGCTGGCGGCATTGGAGTTGAGCGAGGCTGAGCGTTCGGAGCTGGTTTCG
>DASVRO010000093.1:0-8628 GCA_036388575.1 Allosphingosinicella sp. | reverse complement strand
AGCCGCGTCGGCTCGGCCGCCCAGACCAAGGCGATGAAGAAGGTGTCGGGCTCGATCAAGCTCGAGCTCGCGCAGTATCGCGAGATGGCCGCCTTTGCTCAGTTCGGCTCCGACCTCGACGCTTCGACCCAGCGCCTGCTGGCCCGCGGCGCGCGCCTGACCGAGCTTCTCAAGCAGGGCCAGTACAGCCCGATGCCCGTCGAGGAGCAGGTGGCGTCGATCTACGCCGGTACGCAGGGCTTCCTCGACGCTGTCGAGACCCGGGATGTCGTCCGCTACGAAGCCGCGATGCTGAGCTATCTGCGCGCCGAGCATGGCGGCATCCTCGCCACTATCCGCGAGACCAAGCAGCTCGACGACGACACCGCCAAGGCGCTCAAGGACGCGCTCGGCACCTTCGGCAAGCAGTTCGCCTAACCCCCGATGGCCTCGCTTAAAGCCCTCAAAGGTCGCATCGGCTCGGTGAAGTCGACGCAGAAGATCACCAAGGCGATGAAGATGGTCGCCGCCGCCAAGCTGCGCCGCGCGCAGCAGGCGGCGGAGGCCGGCCGTCCCTATGCGACCCGCATGGAAGGGGTGATGGCGGGCCTCGCCGCCAAGGTCACGATCAGCCCGCAGAGCCCGAAGCTGCTCGCCGGCACCGGCCGCGACGAGACCCACCTGCTCGTCGTCGCGACGTCTGACCGTGGCCTCGCGGGCGCGTTCAACTCGAACATCGTGCGGGCCGCCCGCAAGAAGGCGGACGATCTCACCCGCCAGGGCAAGCAGGTCCTCTTCTACCTGGTCGGCCGCAAGGGCCGGGCGGTGATCCAGCGCCTCTACCCCAGGCAGATCGTCCACCAGCACGATACCAGCGCGATGAAGTTCGCCAGCTTCGCCGACGCCCAGGCGATCGCCAACGATATCGTCGAGCGCTACCAGACGGACGGCATCGACGTCGTCCACCTCTTCTACGCGCGCTTCCAGTCGGCCCTCGTCCAGGAGCCGGTGGGGCAGCAGATCATCCCGGTGACGATCCCGGCCGCCGGCGGCAAGACGGCCGGCGCCAGCGCCGCGGTCGAGTATGAGCCCGACGAGGAGGAGATCCTCGCCTCGCTGCTTCCGCGCAACGTCGCCGTCCAGATCTTCCGTGCCCTTCTCGAGAACGCCGCGTCCGAGCAGGGCAGCCGGATGACCGCGATGGACAACGCCACCCGCAACGCCGGCGACATGATCCAGCGCCTCTCGATCGCCTACAACCGGCAGCGCCAGGCGGCGATCACGACGGAGCTGGTCGAGATCATCTCCGGAGCCGAGGCGCTGTAGTTTAACCCTGACCGTCACCCCGGCGAAGGCCGGGGCCCATGAACACCGGCGGTTCAGGATTGAAAAAGACGGTGTTCATGGGTCCCGGCCTTCGCCGGGATGACGAAGAGATAGAACGAAGAGGTAAGAACATGGCCACCGCCGCAACCCAGACCAACAATATCGGCCGAATCAGCCAGGTCATCGGCGCCGTCGTCGACGTGACGTTCGACAGCGACCTGCCGGAGATCCTCTCCGCGCTGACCACCGACAATAACGGCAACAAGCTCGTGCTCGAGGTCGCCCAGCACCTCGGCGAGTCGACCGTCCGCACCATCGCCATGGACTCGACCGACGGGCTCACCCGCGGCCAGCCCGTCACCGACACCGGCGACCAGATTCGGGTGCCGGTCGGACCGATGACCCTGGGGCGGATCATGAACGTGATCGGCGACCCGATCGACGAGCGCGGTCCGATCGGCCACACCGACACCTCGCCCATTCACCGCGACGCGCCCCTGTTCGTCGACCAGTCGACCGAGACCAGCATCCTCGTGACCGGCATCAAGGTCATCGACCTGCTCGCGCCTTATGCCAAGGGCGGCAAGATCGGCCTGTTCGGCGGCGCCGGAGTCGGCAAGACCGTGCTCATCCAGGAGCTGATCAACAACATCGCCAAGGGCCATGGCGGAACCTCGGTGTTCGCCGGGGTCGGCGAGCGCACCCGCGAGGGCAACGATCTCTACCACGAGTTCCTCGAGGCGGGCGTCATCGCCAGCGACGCCGACGGCAACCCCACTCCGGAAGGCTCCAAGGTCGCCCTGGTCTTCGGCCAGATGAACGAGCCGCCGGGCGCCCGCGCCCGAGTCGCCCTCTCGGGCCTCACCCAGGCGGAATATTTCCGCGACGTCGAGGGCCAGGACGTGCTGTTCTTCGTCGACAACATCTTTCGCTTCACCCAGGCGGGCTCGGAAGTCTCGGCGCTGCTCGGCCGCATCCCTTCCGCCGTCGGCTACCAGCCGACCTTGTCGACCGACATGGGCGCTCTCCAGGAGCGGATCACCTCGACCAACAAGGGCTCGATCACCTCGGTGCAGGCGATCTACGTGCCCGCCGACGATCTCACCGATCCGGCGCCGGCCACCAGCTTCGCCCACCTCGACGCCACCACCGTGTTGTCGCGCGCCATCTCGGAGCTCGGCATCTATCCGGCGGTCGATCCGCTCGACTCCACCTCGCGCGTTCTGACGGCGCGTACGGTCGGCCAGGAGCATTACGAGACCGCCCGCGCCGTCCAGGAGATCCTGCAGCGCTACAAGTCGCTCCAGGACATCATCGCCATCCTCGGAATGGACGAGCTTTCGGAAGAGGATAAGCTGACCGTCTCGCGCGCCCGCAAGATCCAGCGCTTCCTCTCCCAGCCCTTCCACGTCGCCGAGGTCTTCACCGGAATCCCGGGCAAGTTCGTCCAGGTCGAGGACACGGTGCGCTCGTTCAAGGCGGTCGTCGACGGCGAGTACGACCATCTTCCCGAATCCGCCTTCTACATGGTCGGCGGGATCGAGGAAGCGGTCGAGAAGGCGCAGCGTCTCGCGGCGGAAGCGGCGTAAGCCTCGATGCGCGGGCTTTCTTGCCTGCTCGTCTTGGCTGTAACGTCGTGTTCCGATGCGGCCCCGGTCGCATCGCGCGAGACAAATGTGGCCACCGGCAAGTCTGCTTCGGCAGACGCGGACTACGTCGCGAGCAACACGTCCGAGGAACTGGCATTTCTCGCAAGCCGTGTTTGCGTTCCGGAAGTGACGCAGGAAAGCGAAGCTGCTTCGGGCGGTCTCGAGGATGTCCTGACCGAGCACGGCTACAAGTTGGTTTCGAACTGGGCCAGCCGCCAGCTGTTCGGACGCGTCGTGCCGGGATTCGTAGCCGCCCAAAAGGAAAGCGAGTTCGGCCAGTTCATGATCGCCTTCGGGGAAGGTCTGCCCGCCTGTGCGATCATGTTGATGAATGACTCCGTCATTCCGCCGGTGAAAGAACTTCGTGAAGCGTTCGAGAGCCAACGCTGGGACTGGGCCCATATGGCCGCAAAGAAGCCTGATCGTTTGCCGTATGCCGGGTTCAAGAGGACCGACAAAAGCGGCAAGACCATCCTCGCGTTTGTCCGCGACAATCCCGAGTCCGATCCCAGGGTTCGGCTGGGCATCGACATCAGCTACACAGACTTTTAGAACTTGCTCGAAACTCAGGAACAAGACGAAATGGCATTACGCTTCGAACTCGTCACCCCCGAACGCCTGATCCGCTCGGAGGAGGTCTTCATGGTCGTGGTGCCCGGCACCGAAGGCGATTTCGGCGTCCTCGCCGGCCACGCGCCCTTCATGTCGACGCTGCGCAACGGCGACATCGCCGTCTACCGCAGCGGCTTCGCCGACACGCCCGAGAAGATCGCCGTCGAGGGCGGCTTCGCCGAAGTGAGCGAGCGCGGGCTGACGGTGCTCGCCGAGCGGGCCGACGTTCCCGCCTAGTCGCGCACGCGCCGGTAGCGCCAGGTCCGGGCGTTGGCGCCGCGCGGACCCGAGGTGATCGCGACGAGCGATTTCCCCTCCATCCTGTATGAGATGCGAGTGGGATAATCGTGCCCGGGATTTTCGAACGCCACCGACTTTAGCCCCTGCTCGACAAGCCTGAACGCCACCGGCGTCTGCCCTTGCGGCGCACCCCAGAACGTCTCCCCCTGGATGCGCATGAACTCGAAGCTCTTCACCTGCGAGCGCCTGCCGCTGAGGCCGGTCCCGAGCATCACCTCGCCCCTCGGCTGAGTCCAATATTCTTCCGTCCAGCCGCCGTCGGGGCTCGTCTGCATCCAGTGCCCGCTGAGCCAGCCGAGATGAGCCACCGGCGGCATGGGAATCGAGAAGCCCGTCGACAGGAACATTGCCAGAAGCGCCGCCAAAGCCTTTCCCATCGTCGCCTCCCCTTCAGCTCGGCGCCTCGCCGAGGTCCTGCACGCGCTGCGCCCGCCACAATAGCAGGCCGCCGCCGATAATGAGAGCGGCGCCGGCGAAAGTGGCCACGTCGGGCGCGTCGGCGAACCATAGCCAGCCCAGTCCGGCGGCGACGAGCAGCTGGACATAGGTCATCGGCGCCACCACCGAGGCGCTCGCCCGCTCGACCGCGGCGAAGATCAGGGTGTGGCCCAGCGTCGCGAACAGGGCGACCCCGACGCATTTGGCCACGGTCAGCCAGGAGGGCGGGCCGATCGGGACGAGGCCGCTCAGGTGCAGGGCCGCCGCCGCCGCGAGCAGCAGGGGAGCCGCCACGGCGGCGAGGAGGAACTGCATCACCATCACCGGCGCCGCGCCCGCCGTCATCCGGTTGAGCATCATCAGCCACGACATTCCGAAGGCTGCGCCGAGCGGGAAAAGGGCGGCGGGCCCGATCTCGAGCAGGTTCGGGCGCAGCACCACGAGCACCCCGGCGAAGGCGAGCAGGGTCGCCGCCCAGGTCACCGGGCGGGTGCGCTCGCCGAGCACCAGCGGCGCCAGCAGGGCGGTCAGGATCGGGCTGGTGAACTGGATCGCGGTGGCGTCGGCGAGCGGCATCGCCATGACGCCCATGAAGAAGCACAAGGTGGCGAGCGACACCGCCGCGCCGCGCCCCAGCTGCAGGCCCGGCCGGGGCATGACGAAGCCGGCGCGGCCGAAACGCCAGGCGACGTAGAGCGCCAGGCCGGCGGCGCCGAAGCAGTAGCGAAGCGCCGATACCGCCGGCGCCGGCCAGGCCCCCGCCATCGACTTCACCACCGCGTCGCCGACCGACAGCGAGCAGAAGCCGGCCAGGGCGAGCAGCAGGGCGGCACGGGCGTTGTGGGCGGGCATCGGCGGCCTAATGCGCCCCGGCGAAGGCCGGGGTCCAGCCTCGATCGTGGATCCCGCCTTCGCCGTGATGCATCGCCTGGCGGCTCTGTTCGGCATGATGATGCTCCGGCTGGCGCCATGCAGTTAGGCAATTGTCAAAGTTTCCGTCTTATTCACCACCCTCGAACGGCACGGCTCGACCGGTGAGGATCCTGACGAATGAGTGCTTTTGGACGGCGCGGAGGAAATGGCGGACCGACGGGCGGGCGGCCCAGCTTCGGTATCGCGAGCCCGATGAAGGGCGGCCCCGGCGGCCGGCCCGCGCCGGTCGCGGCGCCCGAGGGCGGCGAGCAATTCCCGCCGCTCGACACGATCGAGTTCAATGACGCCGACTCCGACAGCTTCGCTCCCGCCTCCGGCGACCGCGGTGCCGACGCCATGTCGCGCCTCGCCGACCGCCAGGCCGCCTCGTCGGAAGCGCCGTCGAGCAAGAACGAGGGCTTCGAGGCCTCGATCCACCGCATCAAGGAGCAGGTGCTTCCGCGCCTGCTCGAGCGGGTCGATCCCGAAGCGGCGGCGACGCTCAGCAAGGACGAGCTCGCCGAGGAGTTCCGGCCGATCATCGGCGAGGTGCTCGCCGAGCTGAAGATCAACCTCAACCGGCGCGAGCAGTTCGCGCTCGAGAAGGTGCTGGTCGACGAGCTTCTCGGCCTCGGTCCGCTCGAGGAATTGCTCGCCGATCCGGCCATCTCCGACATCATGGTCAACGGGCCCAACCAGACCTTCATCGAGAAGAAGGGCAAGCTCGAGATCGCCCAGATCCAGTTCCGCGACGAGGAGCATCTGTTCCAGATCGCGCAACGGATCGTCAACAAGGTCGGCCGCCGAATCGACCAGACGACGCCGCTCGCCGACGCCCGTCTCCAGGACGGCTCGCGCGTCAACGTCATCATCCCGCCGCTGTCGCTTCGCGGCACCGCCATCTCGATCCGTAAATTCTCCGAAAAGCCGATCACGGTCGACATGATGCGGGGCTTCGGCTCGCTTTCCGAGAAGATGGGGACGGTGCTCAAGATCGCCGGCGCCAGCCGCTTCAACATCATCATCTCGGGCGGCACCGGCTCGGGCAAGACGACGATGCTCAACGCCCTGTCGAAGCTGATCGACCCGGGCGAGCGAGTCATCACCATCGAGGACGCGGCCGAGCTCCGCCTGCAGCAGCCGCACTGGCTGCCGCTCGAGACCCGGCCGCCCAACCTCGAGGGCCAGGGCGCGATCTCGATCCGCGACCTCGTCATCAACGCGCTTCGTATGCGCCCGGACCGCATCATCCTCGGCGAGATTCGCGGAAGCGAATGCTTCGACCTGCTCGCCGCGATGAACACCGGCCACGACGGCTCGATGGCCACGCTCCACTCCAACTCCCCTCGCGAATGCCTGGCGCGTATGGAGAACATGGTGATGATGTCGGACATCAAGGTTCCGAAGGAGGCCATCTCCCGCCAGATCGCCGACTCGGTCGACCTCATCGTCCAGGTCAAGCGCCTGCGCGACGGCTCGCGCCGCTGCACCAACATCACCGAGGTGATCGGAATGGAGGGCGACGTCATCGTCACCCAGGAATTGTTCAAGTTCGAATATCTCGACGAGACCGCCGACGGCAAGATCATCGGCGAATACCGGACGATGGGCCTGAGGCCCTACACGCTGGAGAAGGCCAAGCAGTTCGGCTTCGACCAGCCGTTCCTCGAGGCCTGCCTGTAGGGCCCAACCCGGCGCAATTTCGCATCATGTTGTCAAACGTGCCTCGCAGCGTGCGCGCGGCGGGCGGGAATGGTGGAAATCCGCCGCTTCGACCCGAACAATCGCCAGTAATCGCCAGTAACCGCCAGTAAGCGCCGCCGAACCGCAGCGTCTGAGCCGGCCGCGGCGACTTTGCGAGCGGGGCGCCGAGCGCGCGCCCCCCCCCGAAAGGCCTTGCCGGCCAATGGTCCGAAATGGCTGCAACGGCGTTCGCGCCGGGGTGGCGGCTGAGCTAGGTTCGAGAGGAACAGGGACTCGCCGGCGGAGCGACCTCTTTCGCGTTCATGTGGCTTGATACGTTCGGACTTTGCTGACGCGAGGAGACGAGCATGACCAGGCACGACTGGCACTGGACGTTCGGCCATCGAAGCTACATCCATTTTCAGGGCGGCGCCGTCCCGATCGACGGCGGGCTGGGTGCTAATACATTCATCGCCGAGGAGGGTTGCGCAACCATCGCCGATTTGGCGACTGGGGCCTTGCGCTGCGGCACGGACAGCATGCGGCTGTTCAACGACATGCAGCAGCCGGTCGGGATGGGCGGAGCGCTCGGCGGCGACCACGGGTCGGCGCACGGCGCGATCATCATTCCACCGGTCTGGGGCGGCTCCCGGTTTCATATTTTCGCGGTCGACACCTATGACCCCAGCACACCGCGACCTGTGACCCACACCGCGGTGACAGTGAGCGGATCGACCGTCGCAGTCGTCTCCGGCCCCGCGGCGCTTCCGGCCACGATCGGCCCGAGCGATACTTCGGAGCGGCTGGCGGCCATCTCGCATGCCGATTGCGACAAATTCTGGGTGATCGCGCAGGGCGTCCTCGGCGGGCATGGCAGACTGCACGCGATCCTGGTCGATTCGGACGCGCAGCCCACCACCGAAATCGTCTCGCCTTATCCGTTCGGGACCGCCGTGTCGGAAAACTGCTGCAAATTCTCGCCCGACGGAAAGCTGTTCGCGGTGACCGCGCCGCGTTCGGGCGGCGGGACGACGATCGACATCATGGCATTCAGCCGGGCAACCGGCCAATTCACCCGGCATTCGGAGATCGTCACCTTCGGCAATGTGCGGCCCTATGGCGTCGAATTCTCACCGAACAGCCTTTATCTCTATTTCACCCTGCAGAACGGCCACGTCCGCCGCCACGCCATTGGCGCCCCAAATACCACCACGGCGCTCAGCTCCACCCAGATTGTCAGCCAATGGAACTTGCCCGCACCGCCCCGGATCGGCGCGCTGCAGCTCGGGCCCAACGGCAAGATCTACGGCGCGAGAATGGGGACCAATTCCCTGTTCGAGATCGGCGACCCGGACAATTCCGCGCCGCCGACGCCTGCGTCGGTGCAGTTCGACCAGGACGCGCGCACGACAGGCGGCCTGCCGCTTCAGACCAGCGGCCGGGTCATCATGGGTCTCCCCACTTTCCCGCGCATCGCCGACGATTGCCGAGACGATGGCGCCGGCGAAGACCTCTGCGCGAAGCTCGCCGCCGAGGTGGACGAGCTGATCGCCTCGAACGAGCTGCACAATTCGATGCTGACCTGCAGGGGCGAGCCGCCGGCCGAGCCGCACTGCGAGCCGGTCGACATCCCGCCGCTCGAGCCCCAGGTCTACATCCGCTGGGGCGACAGCAGGTGCGACTGCATCGAGGGCGACGACACCGAGATCATGCACCTCACCGTCTGCAA
>DASVRO010000092.1:0-25428 GCA_036388575.1 Allosphingosinicella sp. | reverse complement strand
CACCAGCCCGTAGCTGACATAATTGAGCCCCGCCCCGCCATATTCGGGCGGGATGGTCGCCCCGAGCAGGCCGAGCTCGCCCATCTCGGACATGATGTCGCGGTCGAAACGCTCGTCGAGAAAGGCCTCGGTCACCCTCGGCTGGAGCTTCTCGCGCGCATAGGCCCGTGCCGTGTCGCGGACGAGCCTTTCCTCGTCGCTGAGCTGCGCCTCGAGCGCGAACGCATCCTCCCAGTCGAACCTGCCAATCGCCGCCTCGGCCATCTCATTCCCTTCGCTTGGCGGACAGGGTGGGATTCGAACCCACGGTGGGCTTGCACCCACGGCGGTTTTCAAGACCGCTGCCTTAAACCACTCGGCCACCTGTCCAAGATGGGGGCGCTCTAGACCAAGATCGCCGCCGGCTAAACGGCCTCTTTCCCCTCTCCCGCTTTCCGCGGGAGAGGAGGGGCCCGCCGCGAAGCGGTGGGAGGTGAGGGTCTTGCTGAGTCCGCGGTACAGACCCTCACCTCCCAAGCTTCGCTTGGGCCCCTCCTCTCCCATAAGGACGGGAGAGGGTAAGTGGCGCAGGCGGGGCCGCTCGTGCAACCCGCGCGGCGAGTCGAGTATCGCGGCTTGCGGCCCTGTGGCATCAGAAGGGCCAGCGGGAGAATATTGTATGCGTTTGTTGAAGGGCATTGCCGCCCTGGCGCTGGCGGCAGCCGTGGTGCCGTTGGCCAGTCCGGCGTCCGCCCAGAGCGGCTTGTCGCAGGCCGGCTTCCAGTCCTATCTACCCCAGCTCGAGGCTCAGGCGCTGCGTGCCGGCGTCAGCCGCGGGACCATCTCCAGCGTCTTTCCCAACCTCGTCTTCAGCGCCCGCACCGTCCAGCTCGACCGCGCCCAGCCCGGCGGCCGGCCGGGAAGCAACCCCAACCCGCCGTTCGCGCCCTATCGCGCCCGCCACGTCAGCCCGGCGCTGATCGCGGGCGGGCAGCGCAATTATGCCGCCCATCTGTCGCGGCTCCGCGACATCGGCCGGACCTACGGGGTGGCCCCCTCGGTGGTGGTGGCGATCTGGGGGCACGAGACCAGCTACGGCGCCGTCACCGGCAATTTCGACCTTCTGAACTCGCTCGCCACGCTCGCCTACGAGGGGCGCCGCCGCCAGCTCTTCTCGGACGAATTCGTCGCCGCCCTGAAGATGCTCGACCGCGGCGTTCCGAGGAGCCGGCTCAGGGGCAGCTGGGCGGGCGCGACCGGCCATCCCCAGTTCCTGCCGTCGGTCTGGCTCCGGCTCGCCCGCGACGGCGACGGCGACGGCCGCTCCGACATCTGGCGCAGCGAGCCCGACGCGCTCGCCTCGATCGCCAATTATCTCAGCAACGCCGGCTGGAAGCCGGGCATCCCCTGGGGAGTGGCGGTTCGGGTGCCGCCAAGCCTCAACCGCGCCGCCCTGCGCAACAACAACATCACCGAGACTCGCTGCCGCCGGGTCTACGAGCGCCACAGCCGGTGGATGCCGATCGCCGAGTGGCGTCGACTCGGCCTCGTCGCCCAGAACGGGATCTGGCCGCGCGATTCCGAGATGGCGGCGCTGATCGAGCCGGACGGCCCCGGCGCCACCGCCTATCTGCTGACCAACAACTACCGCGCCATCCTCGATTACAATTGCTCCAACTTCTACGCACTGTCGGTCGGCCTCCTTGCCGACGCCATCGCGCGCTGATCCATTGGAGCGATCGGCCACGTCCGTCATGCCGGCCTCGATCCGGCGACGGATTCGTCATGCCGGACTTGATCCGGCATCCACCTTTTCCTTTGAGCGGCCGCGGCTCGAGAAAAGGTGGACCCCGGATCAAGTCCGGGGTGACGAATTGGAGGGGAGGGGTTAACAAAGACGGCAGGCCCGAACCGTCGCACCAGGGAATCGTCTCAATCATGATCCGCAAGAGCTTGTTTCTGACCGCTTTCGCAGCCGCCGCAACGCTTCCCGCCACGGCCGCGGCGCCGCCGTTGGAGACCGCCGCACCGGTCGCCTACATGGTCGACCTCAGCTCGGGCGCAGTGCTCTACGCGAAGGATCCCGACCGGCGCATCCCGCCCGCCTCGATGGCGAAGATGATGACCACCCATCTTGCCTTCCGGATAATCAAGCGCGGCGAGGCGAAGATGGGCCAGATGTGCCAGGTCCGCCCCGAGACCTGGCGGCAGTGGCACGGCCCGGCGGCCGGCTCGACCATGTTCCTCTCGCCCGGCGAGCAGGTCAGCGTCGAGAACCTCCTCCACGGCATCGTCACTTTGTCCGGCAACGACGCCACCGTCGTCCTCGCCGAATGCATCGCCGGAACCGAGCAGGCCTTCGCCGCGCAGATGAACCAGGAGGCCAAGCGCCTTGGCATGGCCAATTCCAATTTCGGCAACACCAACGGCTGGCCGGACAATGGCGTCACTTTCACCACCGCCCGCGACCTCGCCCGCCTCGCCGCCGCGACCATCCAGGAGGCGCCCGACCTCTACAAGACCTTCTACCAGAGGAAGGAGTTCACCTGGGGCAAGACGCTCGGCGCCGGAGCCCCGATCACCCAGGGCAACCGCAATCCGCTGCTGGGCAAGGTTCAGGGCGCCGACGGCCTCAAGACCGGCCATACCGCCGAGGCGGGCTACGGCTTCACCGGCTCCGCCGAGCAGGGCGGCCGACGCATCGTCATGGTCGTCGCCGGCCTCTCCAGCTTCAACCAGCGGATCGAGGAATCGGTCAAGTTCATGGACTGGGGCTTCCGGGCCTGGAAGGCGCAGCCTCTGTTCAACCAGAACGAGAAGGTCGCCAACGCGCAGGTCCAGGGCGGCGGCGACGACGAGGTCGCGCTCGTGGCGCCGCGCAATATCGCCGTCACCCTGCCGTCTGGAGCGGCCGGCAACATCCGGGTCAAGGTCGTCTACAACGGCCCGATCAAGGCGCCGATCGCCAAGGGCCAGCATATCGCCGACCTCGTCGTCTCGACCGCCGACACGCCGCCCCAGACCATGCCCCTGGTGGCGGCCGAGGCGGTCGGCGAGGCCGGCTTCTTCGGCCGCATCTGGAACGGCATCACCTCGCTGTTCGGCTGAGGGGTGCCGGGCCGCTTCATCAGCCTCGAAGGCGGGGAGGGGGCCGGCAAGTCGACCCAGCTCAAGGCGCTGGCGGCGGCCTTGCGCGAGCGCGGCCTGGAGGTCGTCGAGACCCGCGAGCCCGGCGGGAGCCCCGGCGCGGAGGCGATCCGGAAGCTTCTGCTCGAAGGGGGCGACGACCGCTGGACGCCCGAAGCGGAGGCATTGCTGTTCGCCGCCGCGCGGTCGGACCATGTCGCTCGGACGATCCGCCCGGCCCTCGAACGGGGCGCCTGGGTGCTCAGCGACCGCTTCCTCGACAGCTCCCTCGCCTATCAGGGCGGAGCGGCGGGCGTCGGCATCGAGACGGTGCGCGCCCTGCACGAGATCGGCAGCCACGGCTTCCTCCCGGACCGCACCCTGCTGCTCGAGCTTCCGCCGGAGGCGGTGGCGGAGCGGCTCAGAGTCCGCGATGCCGGCGGCTCAGACCGCATCGGCGGGCGCGGGGGCGGCTTCCACGGCCGAGTCGCCGGCGCCTTCGCCGCGCTCGCCGGGGCGGAGCCGGAGCGTTTCCGTCGAATCGACGCAGGCGGCTCCGCCGAGGCGGTGACGGCAAGGCTGCTCGCCGCCGTCGAGGATTTGCTGTGACGCCGCTCCATGGCCACGACCCGGCCGTCGCCGCCTTCCGCGACGCGCTCGATTCGGGCCGGCTCCACCATGCCTGGCTGATCTCGGGCCCCGAAGGGGTCGGCAAGGCTTTGTTCGCGGCCAAGGCGGCGCTGCGCGTGCTCGCCCAGGGGCAGGGGAGGGTGGAGGCCGCCGGCCTCGACGTCCCCGACGATCATCCCGCCGCCCGTCTCGTCGCCGCCGGCAGCCATCCCGACCTGATGCGCCTGGAGCGGCTGGTGCGCGAGAACAGCGCCTCGGGCGAGCTGGCGCGCAACATCAACGTCGACCAGGTGCGGAGCCTGCAGCGATTGTTCAACACCACCGCCTCGCTCTCCGCCTGGCGGGTGGTGATCGTCGATTCGATCGACGACCTCGAGCGCAACGCTGCCAACGCCCTGCTCAAGAATCTCGAGGAGCCGCCGCCGAGCAGCGTCTTCCTGCTGGTCAGCCACGCGCCCGAGCGGCTGCTCCCGACGATCCGCTCGCGTTGCCGGCCGCTGCGCCTCGCCGCGCTCGACGACGACGCCATGACGTCGGCGCTGCGCACCGCTCTTCCCGGCGCGGAAGAAAGCGAGATCAGCGACCTGGCGGCCGCCGGCCAGGGCTCGCCCGGCCGCGCCCTGGCCTGGCGCGGCCTCGACATCGCCGGCCTCGACAAGGCGCTGGCCGAGCTGGTCCGCCAGGGCGACCCGGCCAACGCGCGGCGAAGCGCCCTCGCCCAGAGCCTCGCGCTCAAGTCCGCGCAGCCGCGCTACGAAGCCTTCCTCGCCCGGGCGCCCTCGGCGATCGCGGCGGAGGCGAGGGGGCGGCGCGGCGCCGCTCTGGGCCAGGCGCTGAGGACCTGGGAGCGCGCCTCGGGCCTCGCCGCCAGCGCCCGCGGCCTGTCGCTCGAGCCGGAGAGCGTCGTCTTCGAGCTCGCCGGCATGCTCGCATCGCTGGCGCCGAGCCGCTAAGGGCGGTTCATGGCCGACCCTTTCTACCTCACCACCGCGATCAGCTATCCGAACGGGCCGCCCCATATCGGCCACGCCTATGAGGCGATCGCCGCCGACGTCGTCGCCCGCTTCCAGCGCTCGATGGGCCGCGACGTCCTGTTCCAGACGGGAACCGACGAGCATGGCCTCAAAATGGCCCAGGCGGCCCGCGAGCGAGGCTTGTCGCCGGCGAGGCTTGCCGACGACATGTCGTCCATTTTCAAGAAGATGGACGACAGGCTTGAGATTTCCTACGATCGCTTCATCCGGACCACCGAACCCGCCCACCATCGCGCCAGCCAGGCGATCTGGCGGGCGATGGCGGACAAGGGCGACCTCTATCTCGGCCGCTACGAAGGCTGGTACTCGGTCCGCGACGAGGCCTATTACGACGAAGGCGAGCTGATCGACGGCGCCGACGGCGGCAGGCTGTCGCCGCATGGCACTGCGGTCGAGTGGACGGTGGAGGAGAGCTGGTTCTTCCGCCTCTCCGCCTACCAGGAGGAACTGCTCGCTCATTACCGCAACAACCCGGGCTTCATCCGCCCCGAATCCCGCCGCAACGAGGTGCTCCGCTTCGTCGAGGGCGGCCTCTCCGACCTCTCCGTCTCGAGGACCAGCTTCGACTGGGGGGTGAAGGTGCCGAGCGACGAGCGCCACGTCATGTACGTGTGGCTCGACGCGCTCACCAACTATCTGACCGGAGTGGGCTATCCCGACACGCATTCAGAGACTTACAAGAGGTTCTGGCCGGCCGATCTGCACATCATCGGCAAGGATGTGGTGCGCTTCCACGCGGTCTACTGGCCCGCCTTTTTGATGTCGGCGAACCTGCCCTTGCCGCGCCAGGTGTTCGGCCACGGCCATGTCCTGCTGCGCGGCGAGAAGATGTCCAAATCGGCCGGCAACGTCGTCGACCCGGCCGGGCTGATCGACTCGTTCGGAGCCGACGCGATCCGCTACTTCCTGATGCGCGACGTCACTTTCGGCCAGGACGGAAGCTACAGCCCGGAGGCGATCGTCACCCGGGTCAATGCCGACCTCGCCAACAGCTTCGGCAACCTCGCCCAGCGCACCTTGTCGTTCATCGCCAAGAATTGCGGCGGCGCCCTGCCGCTGGAGGGGCGGGGGGAGCCGGCCGATTCCGAGCTTCTCGACCTCGTCCGCCGGACCACGGCGAGCGACGTTCCGGCGCTGTTCGGCGATCTCGCCCTCAGCCAGGGGATCGAGGCCTGGATCCGGGCCGTCTTCGCCTGCAACCAATATATCGACGCCCAGGCGCCCTGGGCGCTGCGCAAGACCGATCCGGAACGGATGAATGCGGTGCTCGCGACGCTGTGCGAGGCGATCGTCGACCTCGCGGTGGCGATCGCGCCGGTGGTGCCGGCCTCGGCCGCCAGGCTGCTCGACCAGATGGGGGTGCCGGAGGGCGAGCGCGGCTTCGTCGCCCTCGCCGACACCGGGCGCTACGCCAGGCTGGCCGGGTCCGGCTTCGTCCTCCAGCCGCCTTCGCCTATCTTCCCGCGGCTGGAGCTGCCGCCGGAGGCGTAGCGGCGGGGGCCGGGGCGGCGGGGGCGGGCACCGGGGCGGGCAGGGCCTTGGGCTGCGGCGGCGCATCGGTCCGCTTCACCCGGGTCAGCCGCTGGCCGCTCCTCAGGATCAGCTGGCAGGTCTGCTGCCCCTCGCAGGAGATGATCGTGCCCTTGCGCGTGTCGACCCGGACGATCCGGTCGCCGTCGACCAGGGCCTCGAAGCGCGGCGGGCCCGGCCGGGCGTAGACGGCGATCCCGACGATCGCTCCGGCGACCATGATCGCGGTCGAGATCCTCCGGATCGCCAGATCGACGGTCTCGCCCAGCGAGGAGGGCGGCTCGGCTTCCGGCGGATCGGAGCGTTTGTCGGTCATTGGCAGCCTCCCTCGGGCCCGATTCATGCGCTCAGTAGGGATCGAAGTCGAGCGCCTGGAAGATCACGCGCTCCGGGTCGGGGACGAAGCCGCCGCCGGTGAGGTCGCGATAGGCGAGGTTGAGCGGCGAGGGGCGGAGCCGCTCGGGGATCGGCGCGAAGAGCGACCCGCGCCAGTCGATCCGCGGATCGAGCCCGAGCCACAGCCGGAGCGGTCCCCGCGCCGGCTCGACGGTCGCCAGACCGGCGTCGCCAGGGCCCTGGTAGACGATCGCGGCGATTCCGGGCAGGCCGGTCCTCGCCGTCACCCTTACCCCGTCGCCGCTCGGCGTGACGCCATATTGCCTTTCCGGGTCGCGAAGGCGCCAGCGCAGCGCCTCGTCGCTCCATATCCGCTGGAAGCTCGGGTCGGGCAGGGGACGGGTGTACCGCGGCCGTCCGAAGCCGAGCCGGACGTCGAGCGACCGGACCAGCGCCAGCCGGATGAGCAAGGGGGGCGTGCTGCTCCAGTTGCCGGCTCCGAGGCAGAAGGAATAGCCGAGCCCCGCCGCCTCCTCGAAGATGGCGTCGAGCGCCCGTATCTGGAGCCCCTTGCGCCGGTGCTCGGGGTGGCCGGCGCTGTTGAGGAGGAAGAGCCCGCGCCGGACCTCGCCCTCGACCCGGGCCCGCATCGTCACGGCGGCCAGATGGCCGACCAGGGTCGCGCCCGAATAGATGTTGCGACCGAGCGCCACGCCGTCCGGGTTCTCCCCATATTGCCAGGCGAGATAGCGCGGCGTGAGGTGGCGGGCCTTGGGGAAGATCCGGCGCAAATGCGCCGAGACCTGCTCGATTTCCTCTGCGCCCAGGCAGAGCGGCTCGAACCGGTATTCGTCAGTCATTGGCACCTCGCTGCTCGCGCAGGGCCTGCCCGACCTGCTGCGCATAAGGTCCGTAGGGAGCGATGGAGAAGCCGAGCGACTTCGCCATCTCGAGCCGCGACAGCACGGCGCCGCGATTGACCCGCATCAGCAGGTCGTAAGGGCTCCATCGCCGGAATTCGGCGTGGGTGTAGGTCTGCTCGGTGTCGATATCATAGGGGTGATGGTAGGAGAGCACGGCCTCGCCGAGGTCCCGCCGCCGGCCCAGCGCCCAGCGCAGAAGGGGCCTCGGCAGTGCCCGGAAATAGACTCCCCCGATCGGCAGCGGCAGCCGCCGCAGCGGCAGCAGCGACACGGGCAGCTCGACGATCCCGTCGACGATCCGCGGCCCGGGGCCAAAGCCGGGCCAGCCGTAGAGCGGGTTGGAGGCCGGCAGGACCGAGCTCGAATAAAGGAAGCCGAGCTCGGCGAGCACGTCATAGGCCCAGCGGGTCCGCTCGGTCAGCGAGAAGCAGGGGCTTCGATAGCCGGTCACCTCGCCTGCCCCGGCCGAGCGCAGGGCGTCGAGGTTGCGCTCCAGATCGGCGCGCAAGCTGGCCTTGTCCTGGCGGTCGAGCGGGATGTGGGCGTCGGAATGGCACCCGATTTCGTGGCCGGCGCCGGCGATCCTCGCGATCATGTCCGGGTGCCGGCGGGCGACCTCGCCGACGACGAAGAAGGTCCCTTTGGCGCCGTCGCGGGCGAGGAATTCGAGGAAGGCGTCGACCATCCGCGGCACGCGCGGCGGCAGCGCCTCGCCGTCGGGCAGGGCGAGGCGCGGATCCTCGACGTCGACGCTGAACAGATAGAGAGGCTCGCTCATCGGGCTTCCAGCCGCCGGGCAAGATCCGCGATGCCGCCGGCGGCGAGCAGGATCAGATGGGGCAGGATCGGCACCCGGTAGCGCCAGTCGTAATCGACCTGCACCAGGCCATGGAAGACGGCGTAGCAGAACAGGGCGCCGAAGGCCGCCAGGAACACCTTGCGCTCAGGTGCGGCGAAGCCGGTTCGGCCGCGCCACAGCGCGATTCCCAGCCAGGCGGCGAGGGCGTAGCAGGGCAGCAGGAAGACGAGCTCGACGATCGTGTGGGCGCGGCTGAAGGCGGCTGCGTCGAAGGCGAAGAAATGGACCAACCGGTCGGCCGAGATCAGCATGAAATCGACCAGCTGACGGGGCGGCGGGTGGAAGGTCTCGAGCCTTCCGCTCACCACCTCGCCGAGGGCGTAATTGGCCGCGGTGCTCTGGAACGAGCTGGCGAAGGCGGCGAAAGGCCAGCGTCCCGGATCCTGCATGAACCAGGCGAAGGCGGCGGTGAGAGCGACGATTCCGGCGGCGATCGCGGCGAGCATCGGCCCGCGCCGAACCGCTTTAGTCCCGCTCCTCGACAGATAGATCGCCCAGGCGAGATCGGGGAGCAGGACCATTCCCGTCGGCCGGTAGAAGACTCCCGCCGCGGCCGGGACGACGACCTTCAGCCAGCCCGTCGAGTCGCCGAGGATCCGCGCCGCCGCCAGGGTGAAGATGGCGAAGGCGAGGAAGACGAAGGTGGCGTCGGAAAGTATGATCGGCACCCAGACCAGCAGGTCGAAGCAGCCGAGATAGAGGAGCAGCGCGCCCCATCCGGCCGGGCCGCTTCGGGTCAGCCGGACCGCCATCCGCACCACCAATGCTCCGAGCGCGACATGGGCCGCGAAGTTGAGCGCGACCAGCGCCGCCATCCAGCCGCTCCCGAAGGCGAGGCGGAGCAAGGCGAGCAGGGTCGCGAACAGCACGTAGAGGATCGGCGGGAACACGGTCTTCGCGTCCGCCATGACCATCGCATAGTCGAAGCCGCTCTCGAGCAGGCGCTCCGACCAATAAGCGTAGCCGGCGCTGTCGGAGGCCAGAGTCACGCCCGCGGCCAGCACATAGGCTCCGTGGACGACGGCCACGACCAGGACGACGAGCCGGACGGTCGGCGGCGCAGTGCCGGCGAGGCGCTGCAGTACGGCGGAAACGGCCGTCATTCAGCAGGGCGAATTGCGGCGCGAGAGCGGTTCGCGGGCGGGGTCGCGAGCGTCGTAGACCGCCGCGGCGGCGAGGAAGGCGAGCCCGGCCAGCAGGAAGCCGAGCTCGGCCGGGGTCTCGCCGGGCCGGTAGCTCCCCAGCCACCGCCAAGCGGCCACGCCGGCCGCCGCCGCGATCATCGCCATTCCTGCCGCGAGCTTGAACGATCCGGGATTCCACCGGCCGCTGAAATATCGGGCGCGCAGACGAGCCGCGCAGCGGGTCGCGGTCAGGAGCGCGAAGCGCGGCGCCACCCGGCGAAGGCTGAGGCTGCTCCCCGATCCGGGATAGCAGGCGGGAAGGGCGACGTCGGCGACCACCGCATCGACCAGGTTGAGCCGGAACAGCATGTCCGTCTCGAAGAAGAAGCAGTCGGCCAGCGCCTCGATGCCGATCCGGTCGAGCGCTCGGGCGTCGATCGCGGTGTAGCCGTTGGCGGGATCGCCGATCCGCCAGTAGCCGGTCGCGGCCTTGTGGAACATCGAATGGGCCATGTTGCCCAGGCGGCGGGCGAGCGGCATCTGGCGCAGGGCGCGCGGCGAGGTGCCGGCCGGCATCGTCCGTGCCGGCGCGAAACGATTGCCCTTGGCGTAATCGGCGGCGCCCCGGACGATCGGCTCGATCAGCCGGGGGATGTGGCCCGGGTCCATCTGCCCGTCGGCATCGAGCTTGACGACGATCTCGGCGCCGTCCGCCAGCGCCCGCGCATAACCGCGCTTCATCGCTCCGCCGACGCCGAGATTGCGGCCGTTGTGGAGCACGGTGAGGCGCGGATCGGAAACGTCCCTCAGCGCCCGCTCGCCAGTCAAATCCGGGCAGCCGTCGTCGACGACGTAGATGCGGCCGACCTCCGGGCCGATGCCGCGCACCACCGCGCCGATCGTTCCGGTCGCCCGGAAGCAGGGGATGACCACCGCGACGAGCGGCGCCGGTCTTGAGGGAGCGGTCGGGGGAAAGTCGGCCTTGTAGCGGCTGTGCAGCTCGAGATCCGACTTCATTCCGCCCCCGCCCAGCCCTCGGCCGCATCAAAAGAATACTGATGCAGATCAACGGGCCCGGACCTCGCTCTAGCAGAATCGGGCTGGCTGGCCAGAGGATTGACGACCGGCGCAGGGCGCCGCCCGAAGCGGAGCGCGCGGAAGGTTCTTGCGCTGAGGGGAGGGGATGGGGCTAAGGAGCGCCATGTTCGCCGACAGCCATTGCCATCTGAACTACAAGGGCCTGGTCGAGGAGCAGCAGGCGGTTCTCGAGCGCGCCCGGGCGGCGGGGGTCGAGGCGATGCTGAACATCTCCACCCGCCAGTCGGAATGGGACGAGGTGATCGGCCTCGCCGAGCGCGAAAGCGACGTCTGGGCCTCGGTCGGGATCCATCCGCACGAGGCCGACGCCCATCCCGACGTCCAGACCGCGACCCTGGTCGAGCGCGCGACGCACCCGCGCGTGGTCGGGATCGGCGAGAGCGGCCTCGATTATTATTACGACCATTCGGACCGCGACCGCCAGCGCGCCAGCTTCCGGGCCCATATCGCCGCCGCCCGCGACACCGGGCTGCCGATCATCGTCCACACCCGCGACGCGGAGGACGACACCCATGCGATCCTCGCCGAGGAGATGGGGAAGGGGGCTTTCACCGGAGTCATCCACTGCTTCACGGCGAGCTGGGATTTCGCCGACAAGGCGCTGAAGCTGGGCCTTTATGTGTCGATCTCCGGCATAGTGACCTTTAAAAACGCCAAAGACTTGCAATCTTCGGCGATTATGATCCCTTCCGAGCGCCTCCTGATCGAGACCGACGCCCCCTTCCTGGCGCCGGTGCCGCACCGCGGCCGCCCCTGCGAGCCCGCCTTCGTCGCCGACACCGCCCGCTTCCTCGCCGCCCTGCGAGGCGAGCCGGTGGAGGCTCTCGCGGCGCAGACCGGCGACAATTTCCGGCGTCTTTTCAGTAAGGTGTCGGCATGAGCTTGCACCTGATGACACTCTCCCCTCCCTGCACGCAGGGAGGGGCCGGGGATGGGTGCGTCTCCAAAAGCTCATTGCCGTTGGACACCAACCCACCCCTAGCCCCTCCCTGTATCCAGGGAGGGGAAGCATGAAGGTGACAATCCTCGGAAGCGGCACCTCGAGCGGGGTGCCACGGGTCGGCAACGACTGGGGCGTGTGCGACCCGTCCAACCCGAAGAACCGGCGCCGCCGGGTCTCGATCCTGGTCGGCCACCACAAGGCCCGGATCCTGGTCGATACCGGGCCGGATCTTCGCGAGCAGCTGCTCGACGCCAATATTGCCGACGTCGACGGGGTGATCTGGACCCACGACCATGCGGACCATTGCCACGGCATCGACGATCTGAGGCAGCTCTACCACGCCCGCGGCCGGCCGGTCGCAGGCTATGGCCGCCAGGAGACGCTCGACAGCCTGCTTCACCGCTTCGCCTACGCCTTCGACGGCAAGAGCGGCTATCCGGCCGTCGCCACGGCCAATCTGCTGCCCGATCACATGAACCTGAACGGCATTTCGGTGCAGGTGGTCGACCAGCCGCACGGCGACATCACGACCGCCGGCCTGCGTTTCGATGCGGGCGGTCACTCGATCGTTTATTCGACCGATTTCAATGAATTGACGCCCGAGATGGAGAACCGCTTCAAAGGCGTCGACCTGTGGATCGTCGACAGCCTGAGGCGGCGGCCGCACCCGACCCATCCGCATCTCGACCTGGCGCTCGACTGGATCGCGCGGCTCCAGCCGAAGCGCGCCGTGCTGACCCATATGGACAACAGCATGGATTACGACACGCTGTGCGCCGAACTGCCGGCCGGGGTGGAGCCGGCCTATGACGGCATGGAGATAGACTTGTGAACGACGGCGACCAGGCGGTCACCTTCCTCTACCTGATCGGAATCCTCGTCCTCGTCACAAGCGCCCTGCTGGTCCGGCGAATCCCGCTGGGGCAGGGGCTCAAGATGTTCGCCGGCTGGATCCTGATCTTCCTCGCCGCCTTCGTCGCTTTCACGCTCAAGGACGATTTCGCCGCGCTCGGCAAGCGCGTCCTCGCCGAGAGCCGCGGCGAAGGCGAAATGGTGGCCGCCGGCCGGGAGATGCGCATCCGCAAGGCGATGGACGGCCATTTCTGGGTCAATGGCGAGCTGAACGGCCACAAGGTGCGCTTCCTGGTCGACAGCGGCGCCACCGTGACCAGCATCTCGAGCGCGACCGCGCGGCTCGCCGACATCGAGCCGGGCAACGGGCTTCCGGCGACGGTTCAGACGGCCAATGGAACCGTCTCGGTGCAGCGCGCCCGCGCCGACCGGCTCAAGGTCGGCTCGATCGAGCGCCGCGACCTCGCGGTCCACGTCTCCGAGGCGTTCGGACCGATGAACGTGCTCGGGATGAACTTCCTGTCGTCGCTGTCGTCGTGGGGCGTCGAGGGCCAGTGGCTGGTGCTGAAGCCGTGAGGGGGCTCCGCGCTCCCGCCTCAGGCGATGCTGGATTTTACATAATGTATATTATCGCACTTTGAGAACCCACGATGCGAGGCACCTTTGACAACATCCCTCTCTGACCTCGTCGAGATCATGCGCCGGCTGCGCCATCCGGCGACCGGCTGCGAATGGGACCAGGTGCAGACCTTCGCGACGATCGCGCCCTACACGATCGAGGAAGCCTATGAGGTGGCCGACGCAATCCAGCGCGGCGACCTGGCGGCGCTCAAGGACGAGCTCGGCGATCTCCAGCTCCAGGTCGTCTACCATGCCCGGATGGCCGAGGAGATCGGCGCCTTCGACCTCGATGACGTCATGGCGTCGATCTGCGCGAAGATGATCCGCCGCCACCCGCACATCTTCGGCGAGGAACCCCACAGCCCGGGCTGGGAGGCGCTCAAGGCGGCCGAGCGCCACAAGGACGAGGACAAGAGCGCGCTCGCCGGAGTCGCTCTCGCCTTGCCGGCGCTGAAGCGCGCCGAGAAGCTCCAGCGCCGGGCGGCCCGCGTCGGCTTCGACTGGCCCGATGTTTCCGGACCGCGGGCCAAGATGGACGAGGAGCTGGCCGAGATCGACTCGGCCTCCACCGAGGCGGAACGCGCCGCCGAGCTGGGCGACCTCCTGTTCAGCGTCGTCAATTATGCGCGCCACCTCGACATCGACCCGGAGACGGCGCTCCGCGGGGCCTCGACGCGCTTCGAGCAACGCTTCCGCAAGGTCGAAGAGATCGCCGACAAGCCGTTGAAGGATATGGATATCGACGCGCTCGAGGCGCTTTGGCAGAGGGCGAAGGGGCTGGTCTAGCCGCCGGGGAGCTAGGCCCGCTGCCGGCTCTGCAGCCGCGCCCAGTCGGCGTCGGAGAGCCGCACCTCGAACACGGTTTCGACCCCGTCGGTGCGCTGGCTCTCGATCCGGCCGTTGGCGTGGAGCCAGGCGATCGCTTCCCCGTCCGATGCGCCGAGCGTGACCGTCCGCAGCTTCGCGCCCTTGCTCAGCTTGACCGAGGCGCATTCGAGCAGTTCGTCCAGCCCTTCGCCGGTCAAGGCGGAGATGCGGATAACGTTCTCGCGCCGCACCGCTTCCGCCGCCACCCTCTCCCCTTCCCCGCCGTCGAGCAGGTCGATCTTGTTCCAGGCCTCGACGAGCGGTGCCCCCCCCTCCCCGCCGGCGCCGATCTCCTTGAGGACGGCTTCGACGTCCTCGCGCTGGGCGTCGCTGTCGGGGTGCGATATGTCGCGCACGTGGAGGATGAGGTCGGCCGAGATGACCTCCTCGAGGGTCGCCCGGAAGGCCGCGACCAGTTGGGTCGGGAGCTCCGAGATGAAGCCGACCGTGTCGGACAATATCGCCTTGTCGAAGCCCGGCAGCGGAATTTCGCGCATCGTCGGGTCCAGAGTCGCGAACAGCAGGTTCTCGGCCATCACCCCGGCGTTGGTGAGCCGGTTGAACAGGGTCGACTTGCCGGCATTGGTATAGCCGACCAGCGCGATCACCGGCCAGGGCGCCCGCTGGCGGCGGACGCGGTGGAGGGCTCGGGTGCGGGTGACCTGCTCGAGCTCTTTCTTGAGCTTGGCCATGCGGTCGCGGATCAGCCGCCGGTCGGCCTCGATCTGGGTCTCGCCGGGGCCGCCGAGGAAGCCGAAGCCGCCGCGCTGCCGCTCGAGGTGGGTCCAGCTGCGCACCAGCCGTCCCGCCTGATAGTCGAGATGGGCGAGCTCGACCTGCAGCCGGCCCTCGGCGGTCGCCGCCCGCTCGCCGAAAATCTCGAGGATGAGGCCGGTGCGGTCGATCACCTTGGCCTTGGTCGCGGTCTCGAGGTTCTTCTGCTGGATGGGCGTGATCGGAGCGTCGACGATGACGAGCTCCGCCTCGTCGCGGGTCACCGCGTCGGCGATCGACTGGACCTGGCCGGAGCCGAACAGAGTCGCCGGCCGCGGGGAGCGGATCCGGAAGTGGAGCCGATCGGAAACCTCGACCCCGATCGCCTCGGCAAGGCCGGCGGCCTCGTCCAGACGAGCCTCGACATCGCGCCGTCCCCTCCCCGCCTTCATGTCGGGCAGGGCGACTATCGCTTTGGCACCGCGGCTGAACTCGCCGTCGGACGGTTGGTCGGTGAAACTCAGGCGATCGGCTCCTCGTCGTCCTGGTCCATAAAGCTTACCGGCCGTTCGGGTTGCACCGTCGAGATCGCATGCTTGTAGACGAGCTGGGACAGGCCGTCGCGCTGCAACAGCATGCAGAACAGGTCGAAGGCGACGATCTCGCCCTGGAGCATGACTCCGTTGACCAGGAACATCGTCACCGGCGCGCCCGAGCGCCGAACCGCGCCGAGGAAGGCTTCCTGAAGCAGGGCCGGCTTCCTGGCGGGGGCCGCGGCCTCCTCGAAGGCGCGCTCGATCTCGCCGATGTCGAGCGGGTGCGACGGCATGATCGTCGAGATGGCGTGCTTGTAGATCAGCTGGGCCTGGCCGTCGCGGCGAAGCATCACCGAGAAATTGTCGAACCAGGTGATGATGCCCTGCAGCTTGACGCCCTTGACGAGGAACATCGTCACCGGCGTTTTCGAGCGCCGGAGGCTGTTCAAGAACAAGTCCTGGAGGTTGTTGACCTTGTCGGCCATTTCCCACTCTCCTTATTGGCGGATCGTTGCCCGCGGCGGCGCCCGTGGAGGGCGTCTTTCATAATGTGGAGCGCAGCCTTGCGGAAACAATAGCATTGGTGCGGACTGGGCGCCAGTTTGTCCTCCCCATGCGCAGCATGGGGAGGGGGACCACGTGCAACGTGGTGGAGGGGTAGCTGGCTCGGAGTCGGAGGTTCTGGCCCGGACCCGCCGATCGCGGCGCCAATTACCCCTCCACCACCCTTCGGGTGGTCCCCCTCCCCATCTGGCGATGGGGAGGACGGGCTACTCCTCCGGCTCGCCCTTGGTGTCGCCGATGCCGAGCGCCTTGAGCTTCCTGTGCAGCGCCGAGCGCTCCATTCCGATGAAGGTCGCGGTGCGCGAGATGTTGCCGGAGAAGCGGCGGATCTGGACCTTCAGATATTCGCGCTCGAACGTCTCGCGCGCTTCCCTGAGCGGGGTCCCCATGATCGCCTTGACCGCCTCGCCCGAGCTCAGGCTCGCCTGCTCATTGAGGATCTCCGGCGGAAGCATGTCGAGCTCGATGCAGCCGACCCTGGCGCCCGGCGCGAGGATGATCGTGCGCTCGATCACGTTCCTCAGCTGGCGGACGTTGCCCGGCCAGTCATAGGCCTGAAGCGCCGCCACGGCGTCGGCCGAGAAATCGGGTGTCGGCAGCCTCTGCTCGGCCGCGTAGCGGGCGGCGAAATGCTGGATCAGCGCCGGTATGTCCTCGCGCCGCTCGGCGAGTGCCGGCAGGTGCACCGGGACGACGTTCAGCCGGTAGAACAGATCCTCGCGGAAGCGGCCGCCGGCGATCTCGTCGGCGAGGTTGCGCGAGGTCGAGGAGACGACCCGCATGTCGACCTTGACCATGCGCTGGCCGCCGACCCGGGTGAAGCTCTGGTCGGTCAGGACCCGGAGGATCTTGGCCTGCGCCGGGATCGGCATGTCGGCGATCTCGTCGAGGAAGAGGGTGCCGCCATGGGCCTGCTCGAGAAGGCCCGGGCGGGCGAGCTCGCCCCCCTCCTCCACCCCGAACAATTCCTCCTCGACCCGCTCGGGGGTCATCCGGGCGGCGCTGACCACGATGAACGGCGCCTTGGCCCGGTTGCTCCAGTCGTGGAGCAGGCGCGCCGCGACCTCCTTGCCGACTCCGGCGGGCCCGGAGATCAGCACCCGGCTGCCGGTGCCCGCGACCCGCTTGAGGGTCGCCCTGACCGCGTTGATGGCGACGCTGGATCCGGTCAGCTCTGTCTCCTGGCCGATCTGCGCCTTGAGGCTGGCATTCTCGCGGCGCAGCCGGTCGGTCTCGGTCGCCCTGGCGACGAGGTGGATGAGATGGCCTGCCTCGAACGGCTTCTCGATGAAGTCGACCGCACCCTGGCGGATGGCGGCGACGGCGGTGTCGAGATTGCCGTGACCCGAGATCATCAGCACCGGCAGGCTCGGGTCGCGCTTCTTGACCTCCTCGAGCAGTTGCAGCCCGTCGAGCTTCGAGCCCTGCAGCCAGACGTCGAGCAGGAGCAGCGACGGGCGGCGGTCGACCAGCGCCTGCAGCGCCTCGCCGCTGTTCGCAGCGGTCCGGCACGAATAGCCCTCGTCCTCCAGCACGCCCGAGACGAGGTCCCTGATGTCCTGTTCGTCGTCGACTATGAGTATGTCGAGGGCCATGATTATCCGTTCGCCTCTATGTTCTGGGGTTGCTCGGCGGCGGCGCCGGTCAGGCGGGCGAGCGACTCGGCGTCGAACACCAGCCGGACCACCGTGCCGCCACCGGCGGAATCGTCGAATTCGAGGCTGCCGAAATGCTCCTCGACGATCTTCTTGACGATGGCGAGGCCGAGCCCGGTGCCCTTGGCGCGGGTGGTCATATAGGGCTCGGTCAGCCGACCCCGGTCGCCCGGCAGGCCGATCCCGGTGTCGACCACCTCGATGACGACCCGGTTGTCGGCCTCCCGGATCGTCACCGCGACCCGGTCCTCGCCGCCTTTACGGCCGTCCTCGCGCTTCTGCTGGATCGCCTCGACGCCGTTCTTCACCACGTTGGTCAGCGCCTGGCCGAGCTGGCGCCGGTCGCAGACCAGCAAAGGCGACGGCTCAGGCGAGTCGAGGGTGAATCCGATGTCTGGATGGGCGACCTGATGGAGGAAGAGCGACTCGCGGACGATCTCGGCGATCTTCTCCTCGCGGAACACCGGCTTGGGCATCCGCGCGAAGGAGGAGAATTCGTCGACCATCCGCCTCAGATCGCCGACCTGGCGGACGATCGTCCCGGTCAGCTTCTCGAAGGTGCCGGCATCGGACGTGATCTCGCCGCCGTAGCGGCGCTGGAGCCGCTCGGCGGCGAGCTGGATCGGGGTCAGCGGGTTCTTGATCTCGTGGGCGATGCGCCGGGCGACGTCGGACCAGGCGGCGCGGCGCTGGTCGAGCAATTGCTCGGTGATGTCGTCGAAGGTGAGGACGTGGCCGCCCTCCACCCGCACCCTCTTCACCGCCAGGGTGCGCGGCTCGCCGCCGCTGGCGAACTGGATGATGTCCTCGCGCTCGTCGCCGTCGAGATGGGCGTCGAGCTCAGGCGCCAGCTCGACGAGCTTGCGGCCGACGGCGCGCTCCTTGTCCGTCTTCAGCAGCGCCTCGGCCGAGCTGTTGATCAGCCGGACGTTGCGCTCCTGGTCGAGCGAGATGATGCCGGCGGTGACTCCGGCGAGCACCGCCTCGATGAAGGCGCGGCGGCTCTCGAGCTGGGCGTTCGCGGAGACGAGGGCGCCGGTCTGCGCCTCGAGCCGGCCCGTCATCCGGTTGAAGGCGGTTCCGAGCACGCCCAGCTCGTCGCGGGCCTTGCTCGGTTTCACCCTGGTCGTGAGATCGCCGCCGGTGATCCGCCGGGCGGCGGCGACCAGCTCGCCAACCGGCCGCACCAGGCGGTCGGCCAGCTGGAATGCGATCCAGATCGAGAAGGCGACGATCAGCAATGCAACGAGCAGCAGGATCATATTGAATCTCAGCTGCTGATCGCGGGTACGCTTGAGCAGCTGGGAATATTGACTTGCGGCACTTCGGGCCTCGTTGATCTGGGCGATGGCTGCCGGATTCACCGCGCGCGCGCCGTAGAAATAGATGGGCACCGACGGGTCGAGCCTTACGACTGCTTCCACGCGATCCCCAATACGCGAGACGACCTTCACCTCCCCGGCTTTCAGCACCTTTAGCTCCGCCGACGTGAACCTCCGGTCGAGCGGACGATCATAGAGGTTCACCCCCACCTGCATCTGAAGGTCGTCTTTCGCATTCAGGCTGAGAATGGCCGTTTCGGTCAGCTGCCGTGCCGCCGTCTGATAGACGAGCTCGTCGTAAAAGGCGCTGCTCGTCATCCCCCACCGGTTGATGCGGTCGACCATGTCGCCGCCCATCACTCCGACGTCGAGGCGGATCCGGTCCCAATGCTCCTTCTCATAGATTTGCGAGGCCTTCTCGGCATTGGCGAGGACGGTGGTTGCCCGCTCGGAGAACCAGAATTGCATGCCGCTCTGGAAGAGCACCGCGGCGAAAATGACGACGAGAAGGGTGGGAACGGTCGCCAGGACCGAAAAGATAGCGACCAGCCGGACGTGGAGGCGTCCCCTCCCTCCGAGCTCCGACCGCGCGGCTCGGCGCATCGCGATCCGCCTCGCCCCGAGCACCATCAGCGCCGTCGCGGGCACGAGGTTGGCGACCAGGAGCGCCGCGACCAGCGCCGGCGTGAGCAGGCTGGCGGGCGAACGGTCCGAGATGATGAAATAGCTGACCGTCGCCATCGCGATCAGAGCCGCGGCAGCCGCGGCCTCGAACAGGGGTATGACGCTCCGCCGCTGGACAGCGACGGCGAGATGCCGTCGCCAGCGGGGCTTGGAGTCTGTTTTGATGGGAGCTTCGGCGTTCACTCAGATCAGGCTAGCATAAGCCTGTGGTAAAAAGAACACAGTATGTGGCGCTTCCGGCTCGTCTGGCCGCACAGAACGGGTCGAATCGCTCAGGCGGCGGCCCGGCTCAGCCAGGGCGCGTAGAAATCGTAGAGCATCGCCTGGGCCCGGTTCGGGTCGCCTTCCTTGTTGAAGGCGTTGCGGAATTCGGCCGAGCCGTGGAGTCCGCGGGTGTACCAGCCGATGTGCTTGCGCGCGCAATTGACTCCGACTTCCGGGCCGTAAAGCTCGAGCATCGACCGATATTGCTCGATTATCACCGCGAACTGCTCGTCGAGGCCGGGATCCGGCAGCCGCTCGCCGGTGCGGAGCCAGTGCATCGCCTGGCCGAGCAGCCACGGCCGGCCGTAGGCGCCGCGGCCGATCATCACTCCGTCGGCCCCCGACTGCTCGAGCGCGGCGGCGACGTCGTCGATCGAACAGATGTCGCCGTTGACGATCACCGGCACGTCGACCGCCTCCTTGACCCGGCGGACGAACGCCCAGTCCGCCTCGCCCTTGTACATCTGGTTGCGGGTGCGGCCGTGGACGGTGATCATCCTGACTCCGAGATCGACCGCGATGCGGGCGAGCTCGGGCGCGTTGAGGCTGGCATGGTCCCAGCCCATCCGCATCTTGAGGGTGACCGGCACCTTGACGGCTTTCACCGTCGAATCAACGATCTCGGCCGCCAGCTTCAGGTCGCGCATCAGCGCCGAGCCGGCGTCGCCATTGACCACCTTGCGGACCGGGCAGCCCATGTTGATGTCGATGATCGCGGCGCCGCGGTCCTCGTTCAGCTTCGCCGCCTCGGCCATCTCCCGCGGCGTGCAGCCGGCGAGCTGCATCGAGACCGGATCCTCGATCGGATCCCAGTCCGCTTTCTGAAGGGCCTGGCGGGTCTCGCGGATCGCCGCCTGGCTGGCGATCATCTCGGTGACGGTCAGCCCGGCGCCGTAGCTCTTCACCGCCTTGCGGAACGGCCGGTCGGTGACTCCGGTCATCGGCGCCAGGATGACGGGCGCATCGATCCGGACGGGACCGATCTGGATGGGAGCGAGGCGGGCCATGGGAGGCGCCGAGATAAGGGCAAAGCCGCTGGCGGGCAAGGTCGGCCTCGGCTAGACGGTCCGCCATGGTGTCCACCGCCGCGCTCATCGTCGCCGCCGGATCGGGAAGCCGGGCGGGCTCCGGACCGCCCAAGCAGTTCCGCTCCCTCGCCGGTAAGGCGGTCCTGCGCCACGCTTACGACGCCCTCGCGGGCCATCCCGCGATCGATGAAGTGCGGGTGGTCATCGGCGCCGGCCAGGAGGACGCCTTTGGCGAGGCGCTGGCCGGAGCCGATCCCGCTGCCCCGCTCACCGGCGGCGCCGAACGCTCGATCTCGGTCGCCCGCGGCCTCGAGGCGGTCGCCTCGGACCGGGTCCTCATCCACGACGCGGCGCGGCCCTTCTGCCCGCCGGCGGTGGTCGACCGGCTGCTCGGCGCTCTCGATGGACATCGCGGCGCCGTCCCCGTCCTTTTCGTCGCCGACACCCTGGCGCGCGGCGGGGCGACGCTCGGCGCGCCGATCGACCGGACCGATGCCGTCCGGGTGCAGACTCCCCAGGCCTTCGAGACGTCGGCGATCCGCGCCGCTTATGCCGCCTGGAACGGGGCGATCGCCACCGACGATGCGACGGTGGCCCGGGCCGCCGGAATCGAAGTCGCGCTGGTCGAGGGCGACGAAGCCCTCGCCAAGCTCACCTGGCCGAGCGATTTCGAGGAGGCCGAGCGGAGGCTCGCGGCGAGGCTGGTCGGCCGAACCGGCCTCGGCTTCGACGTCCACGCCTTCGCCCCCGGCGACGGCCTCTGGCTCGGCGGGGTGCACATCCCCCACGCGCGCGGGCTCAGCGGCCACAGCGATGCCGACGTCGCCCTCCACGCCATCACCGACGCGCTGCTGGGAGCGATCGGCGAAGGCGATATCGGCGACCATTTCCCTCCGTCCGACGCGCAATGGCGCGGCGCCGACTCGTCGCGCTTCGTCGAGCATGCCCGAGCGCTGGTCGAGGGGCGCGGCGGCCGCATCGACCATGTCGACGTCACTTTGATCTGCGAGGCGCCGCGGATCGGCCCGCACCGAGCCGCCATGCGCTCGCGGATCGCGGCCCTGCTCGGGCTCGCCGAGACGAGGGTCAGCGTCAAGGCGACGACGACCGAGCGGCTCGGCTTCACCGGCCGCGGCGAGGGCGTCGCCGCCCAGGCCGTGGCCACCGTCAGGGTGCCGGAGGACCAATGAGCGAAGTGCGCGAATTCTGCCTGCCCGACGAGCTGGTCGAGGCGGCGAGGAAGGTGGTCGAGGCCAATCGCGCCGCCGGCCTGAGGCTGGCGGTGGCGGAAAGCTGCACCGGCGGCCTCGTCGCCGCAGCGCTGACCGAGATACCGGGCTCGTCGGACGTGGTCGAGGCCGGCTTCGTCACCTACGCCAACGAATCGAAGACCGGGCTGCTCGGAGTGAGCGAGGACGTCGTCGAGACGTTCGGAGCGGTCTCGATCGCGGTGGCCTGGAGCATGGCGCAGGGCGTCCTGAAGCGGACCGGCGCCGACACCGCCGTGGCGGTCACCGGGATCGCCGGTCCCGGCGGCGGCAGCGAGAAGAAGCCGGTCGGAACGGTGATCTTCGCCCGCGCCCGCCGAGGCGCCGATCCCAAGGAGATCGTCGCCGACACCCATTATTTCGGGGATCTGGGCCGGGGCGGGGTACGGCTCAAGGCGGCCTTGTGCGCACTGGATCTGCTGATGCCCGTATCATCCTCCCCATCGCAGGGCGATGGGGAGGGGGACCACGCGTAGCGTGGTGGAGGGGCAGCTGGCGGGTTCGTCAGAGGGTCGCGCGCGAACCGTCTGATTCGGGGCCATTTACCCCTCCACCAGGTTTCACCTGGTCCCCCTCCCCATCTGGCGATGGGGAGGATGAGGTGGTCCCGTACAGCTCCTTCGCCCGATCCTCGAACGCGCCGATCATCCGCCGCAGCGCCCGGTCGAACATCTGGCCGGCGAGGCTCTCGAACAGCCGGTTCTTGAAGGCGAAGTCGACGCAGAAGTCGATCTCGGTGCCGCCTTCGCCGTCGGGCCCGAACGCCCAGCTGTTCTGGAGGTATTTGAGCGGACCCTCGATATATTCGGTGTGGATCCGGGTCGGCCGCTGCTTCTCGACCCGCGAGGTGAAGGTCTCCTTGATCGCCCGGAAGCCGACGACGAGGTCGGCGATCATCAGGGTCTCGCTGTCGGAGCGCACCCGGACCGCTGCGATCCAGGGCAGGAACTCCTGGTAGCGCTTCACGTCGGCGACCAGATCGAACATCTGCTCGGGCGTGTAGGGCATCCGCCGGGTCTCGGTATGGCGGGGCATATTACGTCATCCCGGCGCAAGCCGGGACCCCAGCGAGGACGGCCGCCGCGATCTTCACCCGGCGAGGCCCCGGCTTTCGCCGGGGTGACGGGGGGCGAGCCTGGCTTCGCGGGCCGCCTTCATCTTCGCGAAATCGTCGCCGGCATGGTAGCTCGAGCGGGTCAGCGGGCTCGCGGCGACGAGCAGGAAGCCCTTCGCCCGAGCGATCGCGCCATAAGCCGAGAAAGCGGCGGGGGTGACGAACTCCTCGACCCGGGCATGGCGCGGGGTCGGCTGGAGATACTGGCCCATGGTCAGGAAATCGACGTCGGCCGAACGCATGTCGTCCATCACCTGGTGGACCTCGAGCCTCTGCTCGCCGAGCCCGACCATGACGCCCGACTTGGTGAAGATGGTCGGGTCCTGCCGCTTGACGCTCTCCAGCAGCCGGAGCGAGGCGTAATAGCGCGCGCCGGGGCGGATGGTCGGGTAGAGGCGGGGCACCGTCTCGAGATTGTGGTTGTAGACGTCGGGTCGGGCGGCGACGATCGCCTCGACCGCGCTTTCCGGCTTGTTGCGGAAGTCGGGGGTGAGGATCTCGATCGTCGTCGAGGGCGTGTTGCGGCGAAGCGCCTCGATCACCCTCACGAACTGCTTCGCGCCGCCGTCGGGAAGGTCGTCGCGATCGACCGACGTCACCACGATGTGGGTCAGGCCGAGCTCGGCGGCGGCTGTGGCGACATGCTCGGGCTCGAGCGGATCGATCGCGCGCGGCATCCCGGTCTTGACGTTGCAGAAGGCGCAGGCCCGGGTGCAGGTGTCGCCGAGGATCATCACCGTGGCGTGCTTCTTGGTCCAGCACTCGCCGATGTTCGGGCAGGCCGCTTCCTCGCACACGGTGGCGAGGTTGAGGCTGCGCATCAGCCGCTTGGTCTCGGCGAAGCCGGCGCTGGTCGGCGCCTTGACCCGGATCCAGTCCGGCTTGCGCTGGCGCGGCGGCGCCGGCGGGGTCAGGATGGGGTCGGCTTCGCTCATGGGCGCCAGATAGCGATGCTCGCCCCGCTTAACAACAAGCCGGCGCCTCACTCATCGGGCCGGAGCGAGACGCCCGCGCGATCGGTGCGAAAATTCGAGAACCAGGTCAGCGGGTTCCAGGTCGCCTCGCCCTTGAGCGAGAAGGTGACGAGCTCGGCCCTTCCGCCGATAGCCTCGACCGGGACGGCTCCGCCCAGCCCGTCAGCTTCCAGCGCGAACCGGCTGTCGGCGCTGTTGTCGCGATTGTCCCCGAGCAGGAAGACGTGGTCCGCCGGGACCTTGTACGCCGGAGTGTCGTCCTGACGGCTCGCATACAGGTCGATGACGTCGTAGGAGCGCCCGCCGGGCAAGGTTTCCCTCAGGACATGCAGTCGGCAAGTGCGTTCGCCGCGATCGTTTCCCGGGTGGCAACGCAGGTTCGAATCGGCTCGAAAGGGGCGCAAGCCCAGGTCCCACGTGGGGACAGGCTTGCCATTGAGCCAGAGCCGGCCGCGCACCATCCGAACCGTATCGCCGGGAAGGCCCACGACCCGCTTGATGAGGTCGTCGCTGCCTTCGCGCCCGGGCCGCGATACGATCACCACGTCACCGCGTTCGGGCATCCGGCCGAACAACCGCCCTTCCATGAACGGCAGAAGGTGAAAGCTCGGCGAGGCGTAGGACCAGCCATAGGGATATTTGCTGACCAGTATCCGGTCTCCGGTCCGCAGCCCGGGCATCATCGATTCCGACGGGATGTAGAAGGGCTTCGCGACGGCGCTGTGGAATCCGACCACGAGCAGGGCCAGGCCGGCCAGGTTGCGGATTTCGGCGACCCATTTCGTCCGCCGCTTTGTCTCGAGGCTGTCGGTCATGGATCCGACCAAGCCGTTTGCCGGCCCTCGCGCCACTCATGTCGTGTCCGGACGGGACTGAAAACGTGTCCGGACACAGCCTCCGCCCCGTCTAGCGGGACCGAAACTCCTCATAGCTGAGGGCGCCGTCATGGTCCCGGTCGAGGGCCCGGAATGAGGACCGGCTGCCGTCGGCCGAAGCGGCGATCGACGGCGCCGCCAAGCCTCCGCCGAAAGCAGCCCCGGCGGCAAGCGCGGCGACGATTCGCCAAAGCGACCTGCGGCGCCGGCGCACGCTTTCGCGAGGATCGAGCTGCTCGGCGATGAAGGACCGGACGGCGTCGCTGGCCGTGCGCCCTTCCAGCCGGCACTTCTCCCTGAAGGCGGTCTTCGTCTCGTCCGGAAGCCTTATCTCGATCGAATCATTCTTCTTGGTGAACGTCGCACTGGCCATGGAGCGCTCTCCGCAATCGCGGCTCTTTTAGCGCCATTGCGGCGGCCGCGCCACCTCGGCGCGGCGGCGCCGGCCGGCCAGCCCACCGCCGTTCGCCCATTGTCGAAGGGCCTGCCTTCTCTTAGGGCGCCGCGA
>DASVRO010000091.1:0-71634 GCA_036388575.1 Allosphingosinicella sp. | reverse complement strand
CCGCACGGTGACCGCGCGGCCGAGCCGTTCGAGCGCGACCGGGCTTTGCGGCCGGTGCATGATGCCCTGGACGATCTCGAAATCGACGTCGAAGCGGCGGCGCGCCCAGGCCAGCAAGGGATCCCAATGCTCCGCCTGGCGCGCGACCAGCGGGGCTGGGCCTTCGGCGCGGTAGCAAAGGAGGTCGCTGTCGGCATAATCGGCGAGGCTGCGGGCGAAGGCTGGCGGATCGGGGGCGACCCGGTCGATGGCGGCATTGGCGAGGCCGGTGAGCGGCATCGAGCGCGGCTCGACCTTGTCGCCTTGCGCGTTCCACTCGTCGGCGATCGCCTCGGCCAGGGCCAGGGTCGGCACCGCCAGCGGCTCCCGGCCGGGCGTCCTGACCGGGCGGCCGTCGAGCAATATCTCCCAGGCCGAGCCCGCTTCGCCGCCATCACGGGGGCCCGTCGTCGCCTGCTTGTAGAAACGCTTCACGGCCCGGGCGTTCGCCACTTGCGGGCCAGATATTTGGGGGCGCCGAAGCTGATCAAAAGTCCGAGCAGGGCGACCGGCAGGCCGACCTCGACCGCTCCGCCAGGGCGCCACCAGTCGCTGTGCCAGATGAGCAATCCGACCAGCGCGACGAGGGTGCCGCCGATCCGGGTGAGGTTCAGCAGGATGAAGCGCTTGCGCCAGATGGCGTCGTCCGGTGAGGGGTTGGGGGGCGCGGGGTCGGGGGGCGTCATGCGAAAGCCTTTACCATCTCGGCCACGTCCAACGGATGAGCGGCGATATGGTGCGCCCCCGCCGCTAAAAGTTCTTCAGCCCCGTGATAGCCCCAGGTGACGCCGATCGCCGTCACTCCGGCCGCGCGCGCCATCGCCATGTCGTAGCTGGTGTCGCCGATCATTATCGTAGTTTCGGGCGAGGCGCCGGCGTCGGCCATGGCCTGGTCGATCATCGAGGGATGCGGCTTGGACGGGTGGCGGTCGGCGGTCTGGAGCGTGGCGAAGCGGCCGGCGAGGCCGTGATGATCGAGGCAGAGGGCGAGGCCGCGGTCCGACTTGCCGGTGGCGACGCCGAGCAGCCAGCCGTCGCGGACCAGCGTTTCGATCAACTCGGCGACGCCTTCGTAAAGCGGCTCCTCGACGAGGCCGCGGCCGCGCAGGCGGTGGAAGCATTGCTTGTAATCCTCGGCCAGAGCGCGGTGGACGTGCGGCTCGGCGTCGGGGAGCATCGCCCGCATCGCCTCGACCAGGCTCAGCCCGACCACCCGGCGGGTCCGCTCGCGCGGCGGCGTGGGCAAGCCGGCGCCGGCGAAGCATTCCTCCATGGCGAGGCAGATATTGGCCTGGCTATCGACCAGGGTCCCGTCGCAGTCGAAGATGGCGAGCCGGTTCACGAGCCCGCCCCCGCTTTCGCGAGGGAGGCGCTTCGCATCAGCTCGGCCATGTCGGGCCGTCCGGCCGCGGCGAGCCCGGCGATCGCGCCTTCGCGCTCGGCCGGCTTCTTGTGCTGGCCGAGCTTGCGGGTGCGCCGCGGATCGCCTCGATGGCGAGCTCGTAGCCGACGATGGCGCGGACCATCGCCTCGAACCGGCCCGGACCCATCTTGGCACGGGTCCAGGGCGGCTTGGGCGCGAGCCGCGCCTCATGGGCGGCGCCGAGCGCGTCGAGTTGGCCGACCAGCTCGGCCTCGTCCATGCGGCGCAGCCGGCCTTCGCATTCGACCGCGAGATAGTTCCAGGTCGGCACCTGATCGGGCGTGCCGTACCAATCGGGGCTGATATAGGCGTCGGGGCCGAGGCAGGAGAGGATCGCCGGCGCGCCGTCCATCGCTGCCGCGGCGCGGTTGGTGCGGGCGATGTGAAAGCGGATATGCTCCGGGTCCTGCACCACGACCGGCGCGTGGAGGACGAAGCCGCCCTCGGGGCCGGGCACGAACAGGGTGGCGAAGGCGATGTCGGCGACGAAATCGAGCATTTCGCCGCGGTCGGTCCAGGCGAAGGCGCGGTTGGGGTGCATCAGTCCCGCCCCCGGCTGCGCCGTTCGCCCTTGCGCTCCTTGCGGCGGGACTTGGCGGCGGCAGTGGCGGCGCGGCGCTTGCCTTCCGCGGTTTCGGCGAACTTGACCTCGTCGAGCGGCAGGTCGCCCTGGCTGAGCTCGAAGCCCAGAGCGGCGAGGCTGTCGGCGAAATGGGCCGGCAGGTCGGCGGTGACGTCGAGCCGGCCGTCGTCGGGATGATCGATCCTGAGGCGGCGGGCGTGGAGGTGGAGCTTGCGGCTGATCGCGCCGGTGAGGAAGGCGTCCTGGCCGCCATATTTGCCGTCGCCGACGATCGGGTGGCCGATCGCCGCCATATGGACGCGCAGCTGGTGGGTGCGGCCGGTATGGGGCTGAAGCTCGACCCAGGCGGCGCAGTTGCCGGCGCGCTCGATCAGGCGATAGCGGGTGCGGGCGGGCAGGCCCTCGGCCTCGTCGACGCACATCTTCTCGCCGCCGGTGCCGAATTGCTTGCCGATCGGAAGGTCGATGAAGCCGTCCCTGATCTCCGGAACCCCGACCACCAGCGCCCAGTAAACCTTGCGCGCGGTCCGCCCCGAAAAGGATTTGGAGAAATAGGCCGCCGCGCGGGGGGTGCGCGCGATCAGCAGCACCCCCGACGTATCCTTGTCGAGGCGGTGGACGAGCTTCGGCCGGGGGCCCTCTCCCTCGATCAAGCCGTCGAGCAGACCGTCGAGGTGGAGGTTGGTCTTGGTGCCGCCCTGGGTGGCGAGGCCGGGCGGCTTGTTGACGACGAAGGCGGCGGGATCGCGATGGATCACCATCTCGTTCACGTACGCGATCTGGTCGGCGCTGAGCTTCGCGCGTTCGGGCTTGGCGCGGCCCTTTTCCTCGGCGGCCTCGGCGGGCGGAACGCGGATGATCTGGCCGGCCTCGACGCGGTCGCCGGGCGAGGCGCGCTTGCCGTCGAGGCGGAGCTGCCCCGTCCGCGACCAGCGCGAGACGACGTTGAAGCTCGCGTCGGGAAGGTTGCGTTTGAACCAGCGGTCGAGGCGGATGCCGTCATCCTCGCTCGAGACGGTGAACTGGCGGACCTGGTCCGAGGCGGCCGGCGCGCTCATGCCGCCGCCCCGGCAAGCGGCAATCCTGCCATGGTCATCATCGAAGATCGGGCGGCGGGGGAGAGGTTGCGCATCGGCGAGCGATGTAGCGAGGGGGAGGTCAGTTCGCCAGTGGGGCGGGTGCGATGGTTGCTCCGTCCCGCCAGAGCGGGATCAGCTGCCGTTATTGGCGATCAGGGCGACGTCGGAGCCGCCGCGGGGCAAAGGCGAGACGATGACGTAGAAGGCGCCGCCATTGCCGCCATGGACGCCGGCGAGGACATGGTCGCCCTCGCGCAGCTGATGCTCGGACGAATAGCCGGCGCGGACCGCCTTGGTATGGTACCAGTCGAGCACCTGCTGGTGGTTCGCGCGGGTGAGGAAGGTGACGACGCGAACCCGGCAGTCGCCGGCATTGTTGCCCGCCGCCTGGGTCACCCTGGCGCCCGGATAGACGGCGAAGGCGCCAGGAAGGCGGCGCGCCCAGCCGGGATTGTAATTGAAGGCGGCGCCGCAGGCGGAGCCGCTTTCGGCTTCCATGTCGCGGCGGATGTCGGCGATGCCGCCGCCGGCGGCCGCGGTGCGAACCGGCCCCGCGGCGGGCGCCGCGGCGGCGCTGCGGCCGCTGCGCATGTCGGCCGGTGCGGCACCGGCCTGACCGGGCTGCTTCGGCGCCGCCGCGGGACCGGCCGGCGACGGCTGCGCCACCGGATATTGGCCCTGGACCGGCGTCTCCGGCGGCCGGACGGCATTGCCGTTGGACTGCTGGCTCAATTCGGGATCGACCAATATCTGGTCTTCGAGGGCGCTGGTCAAAGCGGGGTCGGTGTCGTTGCCGATGATCTGATTGTCGAGGCTGGCGAGCTCGGCCTCGTCTGGACCGGCATCGCAGGCGGCAAGCGCCAGCGCCGCGGCAAGCGCGGCGGAACGGATCAACAAAGCACGGCGGTTACGCATGGAAGGCACCTCAGCCTCGCTTATGGCGCAAAGTTCCCGGCAATGGGTGAGCAGAGATGGTTAACGCGGCGCTGGCGCCCCACCTGTCCCGTTTTGGGACTGCCACCAGGCGAAGGTTTCGGCCTGGACCGCGGCGATGAAGCGGCTTGCCTCCGGCCCCTCCCACGGGCCTTCATAGCCGCGCGAGCGGGCGCCGCCCGCGACCCACCAGCCCTGGCCGGGGAGGCCGTCGCTCTGCCGGACGACCAGCACGGCAAGCTCGGGCTCGCCGCGCGCGGCGCCCTTGTCATCGATGGTACCGAGCGTCACGCAGAGCGCGCGCATCTTGGGGCGGGAGAAAGCGTAGCCGAGCCGTTCGAGCAGCTCCGAATAGGTCAGCGCGACTCCGGCGCGCGCCGCGGCGACGAGATGGGCCCGGACTTCGGCCGGATCGGCCAGAGGCGAGGCGCCGGCTTTGCTCAGACGCGGCCTGCCGTCAGCCCTTGTCGGTCAGCAACAGCCGGCCATCGGTGCCGCCGCCGCTGCGCGGTGCGAGCCGGACCGTGAAATCCTCGTCGCCCTCGACCTGCTTGCCGGCGATGACGAAGGCGTCGCCGTCGCGTGTGTCGGAAGCGATCGTGAAGCCCGAGCGGCGCGCGGGATCGCGGTACCAGGCGGCGACCTTGTCGGCCGCGTCGGCGGTGGTGAAGCGGAGCTCGACCGCGCCGTTGCCCCCGCCGTTGCCCGCGACGCCGGAGCGCTGCCCGGCCTCGACATGCATGCCGCTGAGGCTGGCGCCGGGATAGATGATCTTGCTGTCGCTATCGAGCTCGGCATTGCCGGCCATGGCATCGGGGATGTCGAGCTTGAGATCAAAGCCCGGCGCCTTGATCGAGAAGCTTCCCTCCTCCGCCTTGCCTTCGGCCGAGACCGGGGCGGCGGCGTTGGCGGGTTCGCCCCCGTCGCCGCTTTTATCGGCGCTCGGCCCGATCTTCGCTTCGCAGGCGGCCAGCGCGGCGAAACTCAAGACGGCGATGAATGGAATGCGGCCCATGGCGAAGCTCCCTCCCCTGTTCGGCCGAACCTAGCTCAGGATGCAACCGGAACCAACTCGATCACGTCGAGCTTCGATTCGGTGCGCGGCCAGGGGATGACCAGCCGCCAGCGGAACGGCGCCACCCGCTCGACCACGCCCGCCATGTCGCGCTCCGGCCTCTCGCCATAAGGGAGCGGCGCTTCTTCGTCGCCGAGGGCGAGCGTGCCGAGGAAGACCAGCCGCTCGTCCTTTTCCGGGTAGAGCCGGCCGGCGGGCCGCTGCGAGCCGGTCTGCTTGACGATGGTGAGCAGCTCGCCTTCGGCCTCGACGTAGCAGAAGAAGGGGGCGTAGGCATTGTAGGCCACGCCGCCTATGCGCTGGGTGCCGAGCTTGATGACACGGCATTTATAGGGGCCCGGCGGCGGAGCCGCGCGGGGCAGCGCGGCGGCGGGATCGAGCAATTCGCCCTCGTCGGCCACGGCGCCCTTGAAGCGGCGCGAGCGCGCCTCGGCCAGCGCGGCCGACCAGGCGGCGTCGAGCCGCGCGATGCGGTCGACATCCTCGGCCTTGGCGACCGCGCGCCAGCCGCTCGGCGCCTCCTCGACGACCTCGACCGCGGCGGGCGGCGGCGGCGTGGGCTGCTTGCCGGTGGCGCAACCGGCGAGCGCCAGCGCCGCACCGGCCGGCAGGCATAGGTTCAAGGCGGATGCGCTTTTCCCCACGGTCGCGATTCCCAACACCGGGCCCGCGGCGATACAAGATTAACGTTTCGCGGGCGGGACGAGCGGTGGTCTATTCGCGGCCAAATCGCGCCGCCTGTCGATTCCCGCAGGCCGCTTGTCCGCCGCTTGCGCCTGCTCTAGGCGCGCCCAATGAGCGACGAACATGCGCGCACCCGCGCCGGCCTGCTGCTGGGCCTCGGCGCCTATCTGCTGTGGGGCGTGCTGCCGCTTTACTTCAAGGCGATCGCCCATGTCGCGCCGAGCGAGATCGTCGCCCACCGCATCGTCTGGTCGCTTTTGTTGCTGGCGGCGCTGGCAAGCCTGTGGAAGCGCTGGCCGGCGATCCGCGCCGCCTTGCGCAACCCGCGGGTGGCGGCGACGCTGGGGCTGACGGCTTTGCTGATCGCCGGCAATTGGTTGATCTATATCTGGGCGGTGATCAACAACCACGTGCTCGAGGGCAGCCTCGGTTACTATCTCAATCCGCTGGTCAACGTGCTGCTCGGCGTGGTGCTGCTGAAGGAGCGGCTGACCCGGCCGCAGATGTTCGCGGTCGCCTTGGCCGCGGCGGGGGTCGCGGTGCTCGCGGCCGGCGCGGGCGAAGGATTGTGGATCAGCCTCACGCTCGCGGCTAGCTTCGCCACCTACGGGTTCCTGCGCAAGGTGACGCCGGTGGAATCGATCGAGGGGCTGGCGATCGAGACCGCGATATTGACGCCGGTCGCGCTCGGCTGGCTGATCTGGCTGGAACGAGCGGGCGAGGGAAGCCTGCTGAACGACCCGCTGACCGACGCGCTGCTGGTGCTGGCCGGGGCCGCGACCGCGATCCCGCTGCTCCTGTTCACGGCGGCGGCGAAGCGGCTTCCTTATTCCACGCTCGGCTTCCTTCAATATATCGCGCCTTCGCTCCAGTTCCTGCTGGCGGTGCTGGTGTTCGGCGAGGTGCTGACGACCGCCCATATCGTCTGCTTCGGCGCGATCTGGACCGCGCTCGTCATCTTCGCGGTGGAGGGCGTGCGCACCGGCCGGGCGGCGGCGCGGGCGCGCAGGGCGGCGCTCGCCACCGCTTCCGCTTGCGTTGAGCCCTGCAGCGTCCCATGATCGTCCGATGCTGAACATCGTCTCCTTGTTCATCGGCGCGGTCGGGCTGCTGCTCGCCATTCCCGCCTTGCTGCCGCTGTTCGGCTGGATGAACTGGCTGCTGCTGCCGATCCCCGTGATCGGCCTGGCGCTCGGCGTGGTTTCGAGCCGGACCAGCGGGCGCAACCTCAATATCGTCGTGCTGGTGATCATGATCGTCCGGCTGTCACTCGGAGGCGGCATCATTTGAGCTTCGCGCGCGGCTGGATGGTCGCGGCCGCCCTGGGCCTTGCCGGCTGCACGGCCGCGACCGGGAGCGCTCCGCCCGCGTCGCGCGCGGAATGCCCGATCAGCGCGTCGAGCGACTGGGCCGCCTGGGTCAGCGCCATGCCGGGGCCGGACCGGCCGAAGCTGATCGTGACCGGCAAGGTGACGGTGCCGACCGGCGGCTACCGTCTCGGGCTGGAGCAGGGGCCGCTGCTGGAAATCCACCCTCCGATCCAGCAGGTCAGGCTGATTGTGGAGAGGCCGGGGCAGACCGTCACCCAGGCGCTGGTGACGCATGAGGTGCGGCTGGAGCTGCCGGCGCTCGAATCCTATGGCGGGGTCACGGTCAAATGCGGCGATGCGGTGCTGGCGGACATCAGGCCGGTCGAACGCGCTTATTGAGCCGTGCGGCGATAAAGCAGCTTCTGGCCGCGCCAGGTCAGCTCCAACCCATCCTGAACGATCGCCGCGGGCTCGGCGGCGAAGCTCTGCTTGCCGAGGTCGCCCGGGTCGATCGTGAAGCTCAGCGTGTCGACGCGGGAGGCGTCCAGGGGAAACGCCTCGGATTCGACCTGGAACATGCCGATCGCGAGCGCGACCGATAGCGGCTTGTCGCCGGGCGCCGGCTCGAAGCGATATTCCCCCTCCGCGCCGGTATCGCCGGTGTCGCTCTTGCCGCCGGCATAACGCAGCAGCACGTCGATGCCCTGGACCGGCTTTCCGGGCGCCGTCTCCACTGTGACGCTAATCCCCGGCACACCGCTGCGACTCGCCTTCGACAGGCTGAAGCGGGGCGGCCGGTAGGCGCGGCTGGTGAGGATGATGCGGTCGCCCTCGCGCACCCAGCGTCCCTCCGACTCTAGGTCGAGCGCGCCCTGCGAGAAGGCCCATTCGTAGCGGCCATCGGGCGCCAGCATCAGCCCGGTGGCAGTCTCGGGCTGGTTCGCGACATAGACGCCGCCGACCGCGGGCACGGCGGAGGCAGCGAGCAGAGCGGCGATGATCCCCAGCACGGGGGAAAACTAACCGATCAGCCGCCGGGGCGGAAACGTTTTCGCGCGGGATCGAAGCTGCAGCGGTAGCGGCGCTTGACGCATTCGTTGAAATAGCGGCCGGCCGAGGGCGCCGCCTTCAGCGCGTCGTAAATCGCCCTGGGGACGTCGAAATAGACGTAGCGGCCGGTCTCGCGGAACCAGATGCTGAGGATCCGTGCCTCCTCGTCATAGGCGATGCGCGCGATCGCGCTCGACGACAGGGTAGCGGCACGCATGGGTACGATCCTCCGCACAAGAGAATCGCTAGCCAAAGAGCGGGCGAATCGGGCGTTCCCGCCCGCTCGCCGGACCGAATCGCTTTCGCGCCAGGACGAGTCGCGGCTTGCCCGCGGCGTCCCGCCGGGCGAAAAGCGGGGGGCGAAAAGCAGGCGGCGAGAGGAGAGTCGGCGATGAAGCGGGACGAGAGGATAGACGCCTATATCGCGCGGCAGGCGGAGTTCGCGCAGCCGATCCTGGAGCATCTGCGGGCGGCGGTGCACGATGCCTGCCCCGATTGCGAGGAGACGCTGAAATGGAGCGCGCCGGCCTTCCTCTACATGGGCAAGCAGCTGGCGATGATGGCGGCCTTCAAGCAGCATGCGACGTTCAGCTTCTGGCGCGGCAGCCTGGTGGTCGGCGAGGAGGAGGCGCGGGACGGCGCGATGGGCCAGTTCGGCCGGCTCACCTCGATCGCCGATCTGCCCGCGCCGGATGCACTGGCGGAAATGATCCGGAAGGCGATGGCCCTGACCGACGCCGGGGTGAAGCCGCAGCGCAGCAAGAGCGTCAAGGATCCGCTGGACGTCCCCGACGATCTACGGGGCGCGCTCGAAGACAATGCCGCGGCGGCGGCCACTTTCGACGGCTTCGGCCCGGGCGCCCGGCGCGAATATGTCGAATGGATCACGACCGCGAAGCAGCAGGCGACGCGCGAGAAGAGGCTCGCCCAGACGGTCGAATGGCTGGCGGAAGGCAAGAAGCGCAACTGGAAGTATGAGAAGTGCTGAGACTGCACCCGCACTTGATCGCATCTTCGCGCGGGGCCACATGGCAGTCATGCTGATCCAGACCGAAACCACGCCCAACCCCTCGACGCTCAAGTTCCTGCCGGGCGAGACCGTGATGGCCGCGGGCACGCGCGATTTCGCCACGCCCGAGGAAGCCGAAGCCTCGCCGCTGGCCGAAGCGATCTTCTCAACCGGCGACGTCGAAGGCGTGTTCTTCGGGCGCGACTTCATCTCGGTGACGGCCGCGCCCGGCGTCGAATGGGCCTACCTGAAGCCGCAGGTGCTGAGCGTGCTGCTCGATCATTTCGCGAGCGGCGCACCCCTGTTCAAGCCGGGCAGCGCCGCCGGCATCGCGGTCGCGCCCGACGCGATCGGCGACGACCCCGAAGATGCGGACATCGTCGCGCAGATCAAGGAGCTGATCGAGACGCGCGTGCGGCCGGCGGTGGCGCAGGACGGCGGCGACATCGTCTATCGCGGCTTCCAGAAGGGCATTGTGTACCTTGCCCTGCACGGCGCTTGCTCGGGCTGCCCTTCTTCGACCATGACGCTCAAGAACGGCATCGAGGGTCTGCTCAAACATTATGTGCCCGAGGTCGAGACCGTCGAAGCCGTCTAGATGCTGCTCGTGATCGACAGCGCGACCGCGGCTTGCTCGGTCGCGCTGATCGATGACGACGGCACCGTCGCCGGCGAGCGCCACGAAGTGGTCGGCCGCGGCCATGCCGAGCGGCTCGTGCCGATGATCGAGGAGCTGATGGGCGGGCGGCGGCCCGATTCGATCCTGGTCGATTGCGGCCCGGGCAGCTTCACCGGCCTCCGGGTCGGTCTGGCCGCGGCGCACGGGCTGGCGATCGGCTGGCGCGTGCCGCTGGCGGGCTATAGCTCGCTCGCCCTGATCGCCGCCGGCGCGCCGGAAGACGAATTGGCGGTTGCGCTTCAGGGCGGACATGGGCAGCTTTTCGTGCAGAGCTATGGCCGAGAACCGCTTGCGCCCCGTGACGAGCTTCGCTCGCTGCCGCCCCTCGAGGCGGCCGCTCTCATTTCCGCGCCAGCCGTTTACGGATCGGGGGCCGAAGCGCTGGTGAGCGCGCGCGGCCACGGCATTGCGCGCGAGGCGCTGCCGCGCGCGGGCGATGCCCGGCTGCTGCCCGGGCCGCTCCGCGCGCTGGCGCCGGTGCCGATCTACGGGCGCGCGCCCGACGCGAAGCCGATGCAGTCGTGAGCGCGCGTATCGCCATCGGCGAGGGCGGGATCCTCGATCTCGACGCGATGATGAACGTCATGGATGACAGCTTCGACCCCGCTTACGGCGAGGCCTGGACGGCGCCGCAATGCGCGGGGCTGATGCCGATGCCGGGCGTCTGGCTCACGCTCGCCCGCGAGGGCGAGGATGTGGTGGGGTTCGCCCTCGCCCGCGTCGTCGCCGGCGAGGCGGAGCTGCTGCTGCTGGCGGTGAAGCGGGACGGCCAGCGCAACGGCATAGGAGCGAAGCTGCTCGATCGTTTCGCCCTCATCGCACGAAATCGTGGTGCCGAACGGCTCCACCTGGAGGTCCGGGACGGAAATCACGCAATCAAGCTGTACTCAAACGCCGGATTTTCGGAAGTCGGCCGGCGAAAGCAATATTATCGGGGCAGCGATGGGCAGGTTTACGATGCTCTGACATTGGCGAAATCGGTGAACCGCTGAAAAGTTGGACGTTTTTCAACGAAGCCACTTGTCAAAGCTTGTGCCAGCGATCATCTCCGCCGCAGGACTAGCTCCGTCTTTTCAAATCAGCTCTGAAGGCTTCCAATGGATAATTCCGAAAACATCGCCGAGACCCTGATCACGCTGACCGCGGACATCGTCTCGGCCCACGTCAGCAACAACAGCGTCGCCGTCGGCGACATTCCCGCTCTCATCCAGAACGTGCACAGCGCGCTCACCGGCATTGGCGGGCGCGCCGAAGAGCCTGCGGCCAAGCCGGAGCCGGCGGTGTCGGTGCGTTCGTCGGTCAAGCCCGACTATATCGTCTGCCTGGAGGACGGCAAAAAGCTGAAGATGCTGAAGCGCCACCTGATGACTCATTATCAGATGACGCCGGACGAATATCGGCAGAAATGGGGCCTCAACGCCGACTATCCGATGGTCGCGCCCAATTATGCCGAGCAGCGCCGGACGCTGGCTAAGAAGATCGGCCTCGGCACCAAGCGCCGCCGCACCGCCGTCGCAAAAAAGTAAGCGGGTGACCCGGGGCGAGGCCCCGGCCGCCTTTGCTCCGGCGCAGCATTGGATTAAGAGGCGAGCCATGACCCGCCGGATCGACATCGAAGCCTTGTGCGCCGAAAAGGGGCTCCGGATCACGGAGCAGCGCCGCATCATCGCCCGCGTCCTTTCCGAAGCCGACGACCATCCCGACGTCGAGGCGCTGCACGAGCGCGCTTCGGCGATCGACAGCGGCATCTCGATCGCCACCGTCTACCGGACGGTCCGGCTGTTCGAGGAAGCGGGCATCCTCGAGCGCCACGATTTCGGCAACGGCCGCGCCCGCTACGAAGCCGCGGCCGAGACTCATCACGACCATCTGATCGACGTCGAGACGGGCACGGTCATCGAGTTCGTGGACGAGGAGCTCGAACTGCTCCAGCGCAAGATCGCCGAGAAGCTCGGCTTCCGGCTGGTCGACCATCGCATGGACTTGTACGGCGTCGCGCTCAGCCGGAAGAATTGAGGGCTCCGCTGCTCAATCATTCTGAAGCGGAGGGGACGGCGGTCCAGACCCGATGAGCCGCCTTCGCCTCGCCCGTCGCACGGCCGCCATCCTCGGCCTGCTCCTCGCCTACCTGCCGCTCCATTATGGCTGGAAGCTGGCGGGGCGGCGCTCGCGCTGGCCGCGGCGGTTCCTCGGCGGGGTGGGACGCTCGGCCGGCCTGCGCCCGCGCGTCGTCGGAACCCCCCTCCCCTCCCACGTCCTGTTCGCGGCGAACCATCTGAGCTGGCTCGACATCATGATCGTGGCCGACGCGACCGGAGCGGCGTTCGTGTCGAAGGACGAGGTCGCGCGCTGGCCGGTGATCGGCTGGCTCGCCGGGCTCAACGACACCATCTTCATCGCCCGCGCCGATCGGCGCTCGGTGCGCGGGCAGGCCGATACGCTGCGCGCGGCGCTGGCGACGGGTCGGCCGGTCGCGCTCTTCCCGGAAGGCACGACCGGCGGCGGCGAACAGGTGCTGCCGTTCCGCGCCAGCCTGTTCGCAGCGTTGCTGCCGCCGCTGCCGCGGCTCAAGGTGCAGCCGATCGCGATCGACTATGGCGCGGCCGCCGGCGAGATCGCCTGGACCGGCGATGAAGGCGCCGGCGCCAATGCGAAACGGGTGCTTTCGCGCAAGGGAACGGCGCGAGTGACGCTCCATTTCCTCGATCCACTCGACCCGAGTGAATGGCCCGACCGCAAGGCGCTGGCGGAAGCGGCGCGAATCCGGATCATCGAGGCGCTCGGCGCTTCCGCAGGCGGTGCCAATCTTCTATAGGCCCCGGATGAACGGACGGAATCCAAAGACCTTTCACGTCAAGTCGTTCGGCTGCCAGATGAACGTCTATGACGGCAACCGGATGGGCGAGCTGCTCGAGGCCGAGGGCATGACCGCCGCGGCCGACGCCGGCGCGGCCGACCTCGTCGTGCTCAACACCTGCCACATTCGCGAGAAAGCGGCCGAAAAGGTCTATTCGGACATCGGCCGGCTGGTGAAGCGCGCGGAGGGAAGCCGGCCGATGATCGCGGTCGCCGGCTGCGTCGCCCAGGCCGAAGGCGAGGAGATCCCCCGGCGGGCGCCGGCGGTGGACATCGTCGTCGGTCCGCAAGCCTATCACCGGCTGCCGGCGATGGTGGCGAGGGCCGCGGCGGGCGGTCGCGCGCTCGACACCGACATGCCGGCCGAGAGCAAGTTCGGATCGCTGCCCGCCCGCCGGCGCCAAGGTCCCACCGCTTTCCTCACCGTGCAGGAAGGCTGCGACAAATTCTGCACCTATTGCGTCGTCCCCTATACGCGCGGGGCCGAGGTTTCGCGCAGCTGGGGCGCGGTGATGGACGAGGCGAAGGCGCTCGTCGACCATGGCGCGAGGGAGATCACCCTGCTCGGCCAGAACGTCAACGCCTGGACCGGCGAAGACGAGCAGGGCCGCACGCAAGGACTGGACGGGCTGATCCGCGCGCTCGACCGGCTGCCGGGCCTGACCCGCATCCGCTACACGACCAGCCATCCCAACGACATGACCGAGGGGCTGATCGGCGCCCATCGCGAGGTCGAAAAGCTGATGCCGTTCCTTCACCTGCCGGTGCAATCGGGCAGCGACCGCGTGCTGAAGGCGATGAACCGAAGCCATACCACCCGCAGCTACGTCTCCATCATCGAGCGCGTGCGCCGGGCGCGGCCGGGCATCGCGCTGTCGGGCGACTTCATCGTCGGTTTTCCGGGAGAGAGCGAAGCCGATTTCGAAGCGACGCTTCGAATCGTCACCGAAGTGAACTACGCGCAGGCTTACTCGTTCAAATATTCGCCGCGCCCGGGCACTCCGGCCGCCGACATGGATCAGCAGGTGCCGCCCCAAATCATGGACGAAAGACTGCAGCGCCTCCAGGCTCTCCTCAACCGGCAGCAGCTTGCCTTCAACGAGGGCTCGGTGGGCCGCCGAACCGAAGTGCTGCTCGAGCGCGCTGGCAAGAAGCCGGGCCAGCTGATCGGCAAGTCGCCATGGCTGCAGTCCGTCCACCTCGAATCGGCGGCCTCGGTTGGCGATCTGGTGGAAGTGGCGATCGTATCGGCAGGGCCGAACAGCGTAGCGGGTCGAGTGCTGCCCGGCGCAGAAATGACGAGGGCCGCCTGATGGCGCAGAAGAAAGTCGCCGAAACCGCGCCCCCGCGCGCCCGGCTCGAGATCGAGTTCGAGCAGCCGCATCTGCTCGGCCCGCTGTTCGGCGAGTTCGACCGCAATCTGGTGGCGATCGAAGACCGGCTCGGCGTCTATATCGCCGCGCGCGGCAGCCGGGTCCAGATCGAGGGCGAGCCCGAAGCGGCGGCGCGCGCCCGCGACGTGCTCAACGGTCTCTACAACCGGCTCGACGAGGGCCAGGACATCGACCAAGGCGCGGTCGAGGCGGTGATCGCCATGTCGGGGCAGCCGACGCTGGAAGGCATCATCACCAGCGACGTGGCCGAACCGCCCAAGGTGATGATCCGCACGCGCAAGAAGACGATCGTCCCGCGCTCCAAGACGCAGGTCGCCTATATGGAGGCGCTGGGGCGCGAGGACCTCATTTTCGCGCTCGGCCCCGCCGGCACCGGCAAGACCTATCTCGCGGTGGCGCAGGCGGTGCAGCAATTGATCGGCGGCTCGGTCGACCGGCTGATCCTGTCGCGCCCCGCGGTCGAGGCGGGCGAGCGGCTGGGCTTCCTTCCCGGCGACATGAAGGAGAAGGTCGACCCTTATCTGCGCCCGCTTTACGACGCGCTCTACGACATGCTTCCGGCCGAGCAGGTCGAGCGGCGCATCGCGAGCGGCGAGATCGAGATCGCTCCGATCGCGTTCATGCGCGGCCGCACGCACTCCGACGCCTACATCATCCTCGACGAGGCGCAGAACACCACGCCCGCGCAGATGAAGATGTTCCTCACCCGCTTCGGCATGCACAGCCGGATGGTGGTGTGCGGCGATCCGCTGCAGGTCGACCTGCCCAATCCCGGCATGTCCGGCCTCGCCGACGCGGTGACCAAGCTCGAAGGCATTCAGAAGATCGCCACCATCCGCTTCGGCCCCGGCGACGTGGTCCGCCACCCGCTCGTCGGCCGCATCGTCGAGGCCTATGAAGGGCCGGGCAAATGATCCTGGTCGAAGCCGGCGCCTCGGACGAATGGGACCGACGAACCGACTGGAGCGGGCTTGCCGAACGGGCGGTCGGTTCGGCCGTCGCCAGCAGCCGCCTCAACGCCCTCGGCGACAGCAAGCTGGCGCTCGAAATATCGGTCAAGTTCACGGATGACTCGGAAGTGCAGGCGCTGAACGCGGCCTATCGCGGCAAGGACCGATCCACCAACGTGCTCTCCTTCCCGATGTTCGAGCCAGAACTGCTGGAGCCGCTCGCCGCCGCCGACGGCGGGGAAGTCCTGCTGGGCGACGTCGTGCTCGCCCACGGCGTCTGTGCCGCCGAAGCGGCCGACAAGAATGTGCCGGTGGAGATGCATGCCGCCCATCTGGTGGTCCACGGCACGCTCCATCTGCTAGGCTATGACCATGAAACCAGCGACGAGGATGCCGAGGCGATGGAAGCGGCCGAGCGCGCGGCGCTCGCCGCCATCGGCATAGCCGATCCTTATGCTGCGACAGAGGTGCAAGCCTGACCGCGATGGCCGACGACCCTATTAACGGCGCCCGCAGCAACGGGCGCAATTTCTGGAGCGGCCTCAGGACGCTGCTGTTCGGCGACGACGGCGAAGCCACGCTCCGCGAGGAGATCGAGGAAGCCATCGATAGCCATGAAGGCGAGGTCCCGCAGGTCGGGGACCTCAGCCATGTCGAGCGCCAGATGCTCCGCAACCTCTTGCATTTCGGCGAGAGCACGGCGGGCGACATCGCGGTGCCGCGCGGCGACATCATCGCGGTGCCGAGCACGATCGGCTTCGCGGAGCTGGTGGCGGCCTTCGCCGACGCCGGCCACAGCCGGCTGCCGGTCTACGAGGAGAGCCTCGATAGCTGCATCGGCATGGTCCACATCAAGGACGTCTTCACGCTGCAGGTGAGCGGGGCGGAGCCCCCGTCCGACATCAGCGCGCTCGTCCGCACCCCCTTGTTCGTGCCCGAATCGATGGGCGTGCTCGACCTGCTCGCCCGGATGCGGGCCGACCGCGTCCACCTTGCCGTCGTCGTCGACGAATTCGGCGGCACCGAGGGGCTGGTGACGATCGAGGACGTGGTCGAGGAGATCGTCGGCGAGATCGAGGACGAGCATGACGAGGAAATGCCCGGCATGCTGATCCCGCTGGAGGACGGCATCTGGGACGCCGACGCGCGCGCCGAGCTCGAAGAAGTCGCGGAGACGATCGACGCCCGGCTCGCCGACGTCGAGGAGGATGTCGACACGCTTGGCGGCCTCGCCGTCGTCCTCGCCGGGCATGTGCCGCAAATGGGCGAAATCATCCATCATGCGAGCGGCTGGCGGCTCGAAGTTACCGACAGCGATACGCGGCGGGTCAACCGCCTGCGCCTTCACGCGCCGGAGGAGGGCGCGTTCTCGGAATAGGGGCTTCCCATGAGCTTTCAGCATATCCGGCTCGAACTCAGCCCGGCGCAGGTCGCGACCATCACCCTCGCCCGGCCCGAGAAGCTCAACGCGCTCGACGAAACCACCGTCACCGAGCTGCGCAAAGCGGTGGCGGAAGTGCGGGTATCGGGCGCGCGCTGCCTGCTGCTGGCCGGGGAGGGTCGGGGCTTTTCGAGCGGCGCCGACCTGGCCGGCGGGGGCGGCCTGCCGGAGGATGCGGGCGCGGCGCTGGAGCATCATTTCAATCCGCTGATCGAGGCGATCTTCGACCTGCCCGTGCCGGTGGTGGCCGCGGTGCAGGGGCCGGTCGCGGGCGCCGGCTGTTCGCTGGCGCTCTCGGCCGACATCGTCATCGCCGCGCGCTCCGCTTACTTCCTGCAGGCCTTCGTCAATATCGGCCTGATCCCCGACGCCGGGGCGACCTGGCTGCTGCCGCGGCTGGCGGGCCGAAGCCGGGCGATGGAGATGATGATGCTCGGCGAACAAGTGCCGGCCGAGCAGGCGCTGGCGTGGGGCCTCGTCAGCCGCGTCGTCGAGGACGAGCATCTCGCGTCCGAAGCGGTGCTGCTCGCCACCCGCCTGGCCCAGGGGCCGACGGTGGCGCTCGGCCTGATCCGGCGGCTCGCGCGCGACGCCGAGCAATTGCCGCTCGGCGAAGCGCTGGCCTCTGAACGGGCCGCGCAGCGCGAGGCCGGCCGCACCGAGGATTTCAGATCGGCGGTCGCCGCCTTCCTGGCCAAGCGCCAGCCGCGCTTCGACGGGCGCTAAGCAACGCGGCCGATTTGCGTTCCTCGGCAACCTCTGGAAAAGGGGCCGCTGATCAGCAAGGCAGGCGAGTCTGAATGGCGACGACGATCGATGAGCTCGAGGAGCGGCGGCGGCTTGCCAAGCTGGGCGGCGGCGAGGCGCGGGTCGCGGCGCAGCATGCCAAGGGCCGGCTGACCGCCCGCGAACGGCTCGAAGTGCTGCTCGATGCCGGGTCGTTCGAAGAATATGACATGTTCGTCGAGCATAATTGCGCCGACTTCGGAATGGAGAGCCAGAAATTCCCCGGCGACGGGGTCGTCACCGGCTCGGGGACGATCAACGGCCGGCTCGTCTTCGTCTTCGCCCAGGATTTCACCGTCTTCGGCGGCTCGCTGTCCGAGCGCCACGCGCAGAAGATCTGCAAGGTGATGGACATGGCGATGAAGGTGGGGGCGCCGGTCATCGGCCTCAACGACAGCGGCGGAGCCCGCATCCAGGAAGGCGTCGCTAGCCTCGCCGGCTATGCCGAGGTGTTCCAGAGGAACGTGCTCGCCTCCGGGGTGGTGCCTCAGGTCAGCCTGATCATGGGCCCGTGCGCGGGCGGCGCCGTCTATTCGCCGGCGATGACCGACTTCATCTTCATGGTGAAGGATTCGAGCTACATGTTCGTCACCGGGCCGGACGTGGTGAAGACGGTGACCAACGAGGTGGTGACGCAGGAAGAGCTGGGCGGCGCCGTCACCCACACGACCAAATCCGGAGTCGCCGACGTCGCCTTCGAGAACGACATCGAGGCGCTGCTGGCGACGCGCGACTTCTTCGACTTCCTGCCTTTGTCCAACCGCCACGACGGGCCGGAGCGGCCGACGAGCGATCCCTGGGACCGGATCGAGGACAGCCTCGACACGCTCATCCCGGACAGCGCGTCGAAGCCCTACGACATGCACGAGCTGATCCGCAAAGTGCTCGACGAGGGCGACTTCTTCGAGATCCAGCCGAACCATGCCGGCAACATCATCGTCGGCTTCGGCCGCGTGGAGGGGCGGACGGTGGGGGTGGTCGCCAACCAGCCGATGGTTCTGGCGGGCGTGCTCGACATCGCCAGCTCGAAGAAAGCGGCGCGCTTCGTGCGCTTCTGCGACGCCTTCGACATACCGATCCTGACCCTGGTGGATGTGCCCGGCTTCCTCCCCGGAGTCGCGCAGGAGCATGGCGGGATCATCAAGAACGGCGCCAAGCTGCTCTTCGCTTATGCCGAGGCGACGGTGCCCAAGATCACGGTCATCACCCGCAAGGCCTATGGCGGCGCCTATGACGTCATGGCGTCCAAGCACCTGCGCGGGGACCTCAACTATGCCTGGCCGACCGCCGAGATCGCGGTGATGGGCGCCAAGGGCGCGGTCGAGATCATCTTCCGCAAGGACATCGGCGACCCGGACAAGATCGGCGAGCGCACCCGCGACTACGAGGCGCGCTTCGCCAACCCGTTCGTGGCGGCCTCCAAGGGCTTCATCGACGAGGTGATCATGCCGCATTCGACCCGCAAGCGGATCGCGCTGGGCTTGAGGAAGCTGCGCGACAAGCAGCTCGAGAATCCGTGGAAGAAGCATGACAATATCCCGCTCTGACCGGGTGGACGAAAAGCTCATCCGAATCGTCGCGGCGGTCGTCCTGAGCGGTGCGGGGGAGACGCTGCTCGTCCGCAAGCGTGGAACCGCCGCCTTCATGCAGCCGGGCGGAAAGCGGAATGCCGACGAGACCGAAATCGGCGCGCTCGAGCGGGAGATAGAAGAGGAGCTGGGCTGCGCGTTGGTAACCGGATCGTGCCGGCCGCTCGGCCGGTTCAGCGCGCCGGCGGCCAACGAGCCGGGCTGGACGGTCGAGGCCGAGCTCTTCTCCGCGATGCTCGCGGGGGAGATACGGCTCGATGCCGAGATCGAGGAAGCGATCTGGATCGATCCCGACGACGAGCCCGCGTTCGAGCTCGCGCCGCTGACGCGGCGCCACGCCCTGCCGCTGGCCCGAGAGCTCAAATTGCAGGCAGGGAGGCCGGCATGAGCTCGCGCTACGACGAGCTCGAGCGGCTGCAGCGGCTTCGGGAGAGCGGGGCTCTGACCGACGAGGAGTTCCAGGCGGAGAAAAGGCGGCTGCTCGGCCACGAGACGATCGAGCCGCCGCCCGATATGCCGGCCGTCGAGGAGGCGGAGGAGCCGCAGTCGCGGCGGCCGCTGTGGCTGCTGATCGGCGGCGCGGCGCTGGTCGTCGCGATCGTCGCGGGTCTGTGGCTGGGCAATCTCGTCGGCGGCGGGGAGACCTATGCGGGCAGCAACGCCGCGATGCCGCAGGAGAATGCGGCTGCCGAAACCAATCTGGTCGAGGCTCAGGCCGGACTCGACGTGCGGTCGCTGGCGCCGGAGGAGCAGCTCGCCCGGGCGTTCGAGGCGGCGTTCGGAAGCCGCGGCGAGGCGGCGCTCGCCGTCCAGAGCGACGGCGCCGACGAGGACGTCCGCTACGCTCCGGGGCGGCTGATCTGGCTGCCTTTCGGGCCGGTGCTGCTCAGCGAGGGGCAGGTGCAGGACCCGGCCCATGTCACCGCGGGCAAGATCGCGATCCATTATCTGAAGCCGGCGTCGGACCGCTTCGAGGTGGTCCGGGCGTGGCCGGCCGGAGTCTCGACCGGCTCGTTCGGCAAGGTCGCGCACTGGGCGGTCAGCCCGCGCTTCTCGACCTGGCCGGTGATCGTCTCCGAAGGCGGCGGCACCTGGCAGGGCTATACCTGCTCGTCGCTGACCCTGACCGAGCTTCGGCCCGCCGGGCCGGTCGAGCTGGCGACGGTGCCGCTCGCCTATGACGACAAGGGCGCGAAGGAGGACGAGGCTCAGGCGAGCTCGATCGAGGGCAAGATCCTCAACGTCGCCAGGAACCAGTCGTTCGACGTCGTCTATTCGGGCAGCCGCGCCTTCAGCGAACATTATGTGCGAAGCGGCGACCGTTATGCGGTGGCGGGCGGCAAGTCGACGATGAAGACCTGCTGATGCCGCCGGCCGAGGATCTCTTCGTCGGGCTGGTCGGAGCCGCTCTGCTGCCGCTGATCGCGTGGCGGATCGGGCGGGGGCTCAGGGAAGGGCGCCTGCCGATCTATCGCACCTACCTCAGCCGTGACGAGGCGGGGAGCAAGTTCGCGCTTCTGCTCGGGCTCCATGTGCTGAGCTTCATCCTGGTCGCGCTAATCGCGGCCGACCTGCTTTTCCAGCTTGGCCTGAAGGAGGCATTATGAAGCTCGGGCGGCTCAACCATGTCGGCGTTGCGACTCCGTCGATCAACCGGTCGATCGTCTTCTACATCGAGGTGATGGGCGCGGAGCTGGTCCACGCGCCTTTCGACCTGCCTGAGCAGGGCGTGAAGGTCTGCTTCGTCGACACGCCGAACACCCAGATCGAGCTGATCGAGCCGCTGGGGGAGGGGAGCCCGATCCACGCCTTCCTCGCCAAGAACCCGGCGGGCGGGCAGCATCATCTTTGCTATGAGGTGCCTGACATCCACGAGGCGAAGGCCTGGTTCGAGAGCAGGGGCGCGACGGTGCTCGGCGAACCCCGCATCGGAGCCCACGGCACCCCGATCTTCTTCGTGCATCCCCGGGACATGGGGGGCATTCTGACCGAAATCATGGAAAGCCCCAAAAGGCAGTGAACTGGCGGTTTTGGCGGAAAGGGTGTAGGGCGGTCCAATGACTCAAGCCAAAGCGATAGTTCCACTCGAAATCGACGCCGCGGACCTCGCGGACCTCGAGGAATGGGCACGCAATCGCGAGGAGCCGCTCGAAATCCTCCTGCAGGAGGCGTTGCAACAATATCTGCGCTACACGCGGGACGACATCGCCGACCTGCGGCGCCGCATGCAGGGGCCGTCTTACACACTTGAGGAGGTGAAGGCGCATCTCGCCGAAAGACGTCGCGATTTCCGTGGGGAAGCAGCTGAATAGTGCAGCTGGAATTCAAGTCCGAAGCCGAGGACGACCTCGCCCGGATTTTCGAGTTCAACATGCAACGCGGCGAGCGCTGGGCAGTTCGAGTCGAAAGCCGGCTGCTGAGCCGCTGTGAAGCTCTCCTGCTGAGCCCACGCGCGGGCCGGCGGTTAGCTGATGAGGGTCTACGGCAGCTCTCCGTGCCTGACATTCAATATGTGATCGACTACCAGCCATTTGACGATCGAGTCAGCATCGTCCGTATTCGCAGCACCCGAGAAATTCGATGAGCACCGACAAACCCACCCACTCCGATTGGCAGGCGGCCGCCTCGAAGGAGGTGAAGGGCAAGGACATCGTCTGGCACACGCCGGAGGGGATCGAGGTCAAGCCGCTCTATACGCGCGAGGACGTCGAGGGCATCGATCCGGGGCTGCCCGGCTTCGCACCCTATACGCGCGGCCCTTATGCCTCGATGTACACCGGCCGGCCGTGGACGATCCGGCAATATGCCGGCTTCTCGACCGCCGAGGAATCGAACGCCTTCTACCGGCGCAACCTCGCCGCCGGCCAGAAGGGGCTCAGCGTCGCCTTCGACCTCGCCACCCACCGCGGCTACGACAGCGACCATCCGCGGGTGACCGGCGACGTCGGCAAGGCCGGGGTGGCGATCGACTCCGTCGAGGACATGAAGATCCTGTTCGACGGCATCCCGCTCGATACGATGTCGGTGTCGATGACGATGAACGGCGCGGTGCTGCCGGTGATGGCCTTCTACATCGTCGCGGCGGAGGAGCAGGGGGTCGACCAGGCGCAGCTCTCGGGCACGATCCAGAACGACATCCTCAAGGAGTTCGCGGTCCGCAACACCTACATCTACCCGCCGGCGCCCTCGATGCGGATCGTCGCCGACATCATCGCCTACGCGTCGAAGCACATGCCGCGGTTCAACTCGATCTCGATCAGCGGCTACCATATGCTCGAGGCGGGGGCGACGGCGGTTCAGGAGCTCGCCTTCACCCTCGCCGACGGAATGGAATATGTCCGCGCCGCCCGGGCCAAGGGGCTGGAAGTGGACGCCTTCGCGCCGCGCCTGTCCTTCTTCTTCGGCATCGGCATGAACTTCTTCATGGAGGTCGCCAAGCTGCGCGCGGCTCGGATGCTGTGGCACCGGATCATGAACGGCTTCGGAGCGACCAACCCCAAGTCGCTGATGCTTCGCACCCATTGCCAGACGTCGGGCGTGTCGCTGACCGAGCAGGACCCCTACAACAACATCGTCCGCACCACGATCGAAGGACTGGCGGCGGTGCTCGGCGGCACCCAGTCGCTCCACACCAACAGCTTCGACGAGGCGATGGCGCTTCCGACCGATTTCTCGGCCCGGATCGCCCGCAACACCCAGCTGATCCTCGCCGAGGAGAGCGGGATCACCCATGTCGCCGATCCGCTCGGCGGCTCCTGGTTCGTCGAGAGCCTGACGAAGGAGGTCGCCGAAAAGGCCTGGGCGCTGATCGAGGAGGTCGAGGCGCTGGGCGGAATGACGGCGGCGGTGGCCGAGGGCCTGCCCAAGCGGCGGATCGAGGAAGCGGCCGCGGCCAGGGCCGCCCGAGCCGACCGCGGCGAGGACGTGATCGTCGGGGTCAACCGCTACCGGCTGGGCGACGAGGCCCATCTCGACATCCTCCAGATCGACAATGACAAGGTCCGCGCCGGCCAGGTGGCCCGGCTGGAGAGGGTGCGCGGGTCGCGCGACGAGGTCGAGACCAGGGCCGCGCTCGACGCGCTGCGCGAAGGCGCCATGGGCGACGCCAATCTGCTCCAGCTGGCCGTCGAGGCGGCTCGGGCGCGGGCGACGCTGGGCGAGATCAGCCAGGCGCTCGAGGATGTGTTCGGCCGCTACGGCACCACGCCCGAGCCGGTGAAGGGGATTTACGGCGGCGCCTACGAGGACGATCCGCGCTGGGCGCGCGCCGGAGCGGGAGTCGAGGCGATCGGCCGGCGGCTGGGCCGCAAGCCGCGGATGCTGGTCGCCAAGATGGGCCAGGACGGGCACGACCGCGGCGCCAACCTCGTCGCCTCCGCCTTTGCCGACCTCGGCTTCGACGTGGTGCCGGGCCCGCTGTTCCAGACTCCCGAGGAAAGCGCCCGGCTCGCAGTCGAGAAGGACGTGGACGTGGTCGGCGCCTCGAGCCTGGCGGCGGGGCACAAGACCCTGGTGCCCGAACTCATCGGGCAGCTGAGAGAGATGGGGCGGCCGGACATCAAGGTGGTCGTCGGCGGAGTCATCCCCGCCCAGGATTATGACATGCTCCGCGAAGCGGGGGTGCAGGCGATCTTCGGCCCGGGCACCAATCTGGTTGACGCAGCGGGCGAAGTGCTCAAGCTCCTCGGCCACAACATGCCCCCGCTGGAGGAAGCCGCGGAATGATCGAGGAGCAGGAGGCCCCGCCCCGGGGCGACCATGACGGCGACCATTATCTGTACGATTTCTTCAAATATCTGACATCGGTGTCCCTGCTTTCGCTGGGCGCCGTCTTCACCTTCCTCGGCATGGAAACGGCCAAGGGCGTCCCGATCCTGATGAAGGCGGCGGCGATCGTGGTTCTGGGCACCGCGGCGTTCATGGCCTTTTTCGGGGCCGAGCAGCTCGTCGCCGCAAAGGCCAGGGGCGAACAGATCGGACCCGCAGTCTATCAGCTCCGGCGGCTGGCGCCGAAAGTCTATCTCATCGGCTTCGCGATATTGGCCTATATTTGCGGAGACATCGTCCGGTGAACGGGATGACGATTGTGCAGACGAAGGATTTCCATGTTCTCTAAGATCCTCATCGCCAATCGCGGCGAGATCGCCTGCCGGGTCATTCGAACCGCCCGGAAGATGGGCATCGCTACCGTCGCGGTCTATTCAGACGCCGATGCGCGGGCGCCGCATGTGAAGCTCGCCGACCAGTCCGTCAGGCTCGGCCCGCCGCCGGCCAGCGAATCCTATCTCAACGCCGAGTTGATCATCACCGCTTGCCGGGAGACTGGCGCCGAGGCGGTCCATCCCGGCTATGGCTTCCTCTCGGAGCGGGAGAGCTTTGCGAGGGCGCTGGAGGCGGCGGGGATCGCCTTCATCGGCCCGCCGCCGGGGGCGATCGCGGCGATGGGCGACAAGATCGAATCGAAGAAGCTGGCGCGCGAGGCGGGGGTCAGCATCGTCCCCGGCTTCGTCGGCGAGATTGACGATACCGAGCATGCTGTGAGGATCGCCGGCGAGATCGGCTATCCGGTGATGATGAAGGCCTCGGCCGGCGGCGGCGGCAAGGGCATGCGGCTGGCCTGGTCGGAGACCGACGTCCGCGAGGGCTTCGAGGCGACCAAGCGCGAGGGGCTGGCGAGCTTCGGCGACGACCGGGTGTTCATCGAGAAGTTCGTCGAGAATCCGCGGCACATCGAGATCCAGCTGATCGGCGACAAGGCCGGCAACCTCCTCTATCTCGGCGAGCGCGAATGCTCGGTGCAGCGCCGGCACCAGAAGGTGGTCGAGGAGGCGCCGTCGCCGTTCGTGACGCCCGAGATGCGCAACGCAATGGGCGAGCAGGCGGTCGCGCTCGCCAAGGCGGTCGGCTATTTCTCGGCCGGCACCGTCGAGTTCATCGCCGGCGCGGACCGCAGCTTCTACTTCCTCGAGATGAACACGAGGCTCCAGGTCGAGCATCCGGTGACCGAGGAGGTGACCGGCCTCGATCTCGTCGAGCTGATGATCCGGGTGGCGGCGGGCGAGACGCTTCCGTTCGGTCAGGACGATGTGAAGCTGAACGGCTGGGCGATCGAGAATAGGGTCTATGCCGAGGATCCCTATCGGGGCTTCCTGCCCTCGACGGGGAGGCTGGTGCGGTACCGTCCCCCCTCCCCTTCAGGGGAGGGGCTGGGGGTGGGGGCTGTCCGGAAAGGCAGGGAAATCGGCAACAAGCCCCACGCCAACCCCTCCCCTGAAGGGGAGGGGCTTACCCGGGTCGACGACGGCGTCGAGGAGGGCGGCGAGGTCAGCATGTTCTACGACCCGATGATCGCGAAGCTGATCACCTGGGCGCCGACCCGCGAGGGGGCGATCGACCGCCAGATCGAGGCGCTCGATTCGTTCGTCGTCGAGGGGATCGGCCACAATGTCGATTTCCTCTCCGCGCTGATGCAGCATCCCCGCTTCCGCGAGGGGCGGCTGACCACCGGCTTCATCGCCGAGGAATATCCCGAAGGCTTCGCCGGAGCGCCGGCCGACGAGCGGCTGCTCGAGGATCTGGCGGCGATCGCCGCGATGGTCGCCGAGGAGACCGAGGCCCGCGCCTGCGGGGTGAGCGGCCAGCTCGGCGCCCCCGTGTCGCCGCCGGAAGAGCGGGTGGTGCGGCTCGGCGGGCGCGAGTTCGCGATCCGCTTCGACGGCTTCGAGGGCGGCCTGCTCGCTTATCTCGACGAGGGCGAGGGGCGCGAGCTGATCGGCCGCTGGGAGCCGGGGCAGCGCCTGTTCAAGGGCATGATCGACGGGCGGGCGCGGACGGTCCAGATCGCCCGGCGGGGCCGGCAATGGCGCCTCACCACCCGCGGTGCCTCCCACATCGTCGAGGTGCTCCCGGCCCATGTCGCCGAGCTGTCGCGCCACATGATCGAGAAGGTGCCGCCCGATTTGTCGCGCTTTCTGCTCTGCCCGATGCCCGGCCTGCTGACCGCCCTCAACGTCGGCGAAGGCGACCGCGTCGAGGCGGGCCAGCCGCTCGCCGTCGTCGAGGCGATGAAGATGGAGAATATCCTGAGGGCGGAGAAAGCCGGTGCGGTGAAGGCGGTCAAGGCGAAGCCGGGCGACAGCCTCGCGGTGGATGCCGTGATCCTCGAGTTCGAGTAGCTTCTGCCTCCCCATCGCCAGATGGGGAGGGGGACCACCGAAGGTGGTGGAGGGGTGACCTGCCGAGGTGGCGGAGGTTCGCCTGAGATCCGCCTATACCCAGCCAGGTCACCCCTCCACCAGGCTTCGCCTGGTCCCCCTCCCCATGGCTAGGCCATGGGGAGGCAGATTTCGAACTCGGCGCCTTGTTTCGCCGCCTTGCTCTCGATCGTCCCGCCGCACGAGGCGAGCAGCGACCTCGCGATAGACAGGCCGAGGCCGGAGCCGCCTTCGCTCCGGCGGCCGGTGTGGAACGGCTCGAAGATCCGCTCATGGTCGGCGGGCGGGATTCCGGGGCCGTCGTCGCTTACCACCAGCCGGATCTTGCCGCCGCCGGCCCGACCCTCGATCGCCACCGCCGTCGCGCCCGCCTGGCGGCTGTTCTCGACGAGGGTCTCGAGCACCGCCTCGAGCAGCTCTGGGGGGGCGGCCGCCGCCGGCACGCCGTCGAGCCGGAGCGTCACCGCGAACCCTTCGTTGCGGTGGGCGTCCGCGACCCTGAGCGCCGGTGCGAGCGGCTCCGTCGATGCGTCCTCCGGAGCGGCGGCCATGTCGGCCCGGGCGAGGTCGAGCAACCGGCGAAGCAGGTGCGAGAGCCGGTCGGCGTCGGCCCCGGCGTTGGCGAGGAAGCGCTTTCGCTCCTCCTCGCTCATCTCGGGATGCTCGTCGAGAAGCTCGAGCACGCCCTTGATCCCGGCGATCGGGGTCTTGAGCTCATGGCTGACCGAGGCGGCGAAGTCCTTGAGGTAGCGCGAGCGCCGCTCGATCCGCTCCGCCATGGCGGCGAAGTTGACGTAGAGGTCGCGGATCTCGACGGCGGCGGTGGGCGGCGGCTCGGGCACCGCGACGGCCCCTCGGGCGACGTTCCGGGTCGCCTCGCTCAGCGCCTCGATCGGCCGGGCGATGCCGCGCGAGAGGAGTCCGGCGAGGAGCAGCAGGGTCATGAAGATGAGGGCGACGCCGAGCGCGATCTTGCCGCGGTCCTGGTAGATGCCGAGGAACAGGCCCCGCGGGGAGCGGCTGAGCATGAGCACTCCGATCACCTCGCCGCCAGCGACGATCGGGCGGACGTAATGGACCCGGATGCTGGACGCCCGGCTCAGCCATTCGAGCGCGTAGCGCGGCCGGTAGTCGCCGCGCTGGCGAAGCACCGTGCGGGTCTGGCCGACGGTGACGGGGTCGACTTCGGGAAGGTGCAGATAGCTCAGGCCGACATCGCCGCGTCCGAGCAGCACCGTGCCGTGGACGTCCATCAGGCGCACCGACGCCAGGGTCGAGCGGACGGTATCGACCACCACTGGCTTTAGGGCGGCGGCGGCGCGGGCGGCGCTCGGGTCCGGCGGCCAGCGCGACTGCCGCGCGTCCGGCTGCTCGGCGAGCACCGGCATCGAGCGCAGGTCGATGCCGGGCCGTTCCGGGCGGAGCGGACCGGGAGGCGGGTCCTCGAACGGTTCCGGCCAGGCGGCGCGATAGGCGCCGGCGAGGACCGCGCCCTGGGCGATCAGCTCGGCCTCGGTCTGCTGGACGAGCGTGTTCTCATAGACCCGGAGGAAGACCGCGCCGATGCCCGGCAGAGCGGCGACGAACAGCAGGGTGAGGAAGAGGAGGGTGCGAAGCCGAAGCGCCGGCCAGTGGCGCTTGGCGAACTCCTTGGCCGATCGGATCAAGCCGCGCCCTCTCCGAGGCAGCGGCCGATCCGGTAGCCGATGCCGGGCCGGGTCTCGATCAGGTCGCCCGCGCCCAGAGCGGCGAACTTGGCGCGCAGGTTGCGGATATGGCTGTCGATCGTCCGGTCGGTGATCGCGAAGCCGGGGCCGTGCAGGCGGTCGATGATTGCATCGCGGCTGAACACCTTGGACGGCAGGCTGGCGAGCAGGAGCAGAAGCTGGAACTCGGTGACGGTGACCGGCACCGGCTCGCCGTCCCAATGCGCCTCCCAGGCTTCCGGGTCGAGGCGGAGGCGGTTGTGGACCAGCGCCGACTTGGGCCCGGCCTCGGCCAGCGCCCGGCCGCCGCGCTTGAGGATAGCGGTGACTCGGGCGACGACTTCGCGGGGCGAGAAGGGCTTCACGACATAGTCGTCGCCGCCCATTTCCAGTCCGAGGACCCGGTCGATCTCGTCGTCGCGGGAAGAGAGGAAGAGGATCGGAAGATCGCCTTCCGCACGCAAACGGCGGCAGACTTCGAGGCCGTCCATCCGCGGCATGTTGATGTCGAGGACGACGAGATCGGGCCGGTCCCGTTCCACCTCCTTCAGGGCTTCCTCGCCGTCGCCGGCCTCGCTGGTCTTCATCCCCGCCTTGCCGAGCGCGAAGGCGAGCAGCTGGCGGATGTGGGCGTCGTCGTCGACGAGGAGGATCTTGTGGCTCATCGCGTACATGTCACATCCTCGCCCGGCGGCTGTCAAAGTCTTGCTCGCCGCGGGGGTAGCCGTCGCAGTTGCGGATGTCGGCCGAGTAGCGCGGCAGGCGGCGCTCGGCGATCAGCCGCTTCGCCTCGGCGCTGCGGCGGGCGTTGCGCAGGGTCCACCCGTGCCAGTCGCTTTGGCTGGTGCCGAGCCGGTCCATGATCAGGTTGCGGGTCCAGCTCACCCGCTCGCGGAAGCGGGGCGCGATCGGCCGGCTCTCGAGCTCGATCAGGGGCAGCAAAGCGGAGGGGCCGAGCCGGTCCAGGTAGCAAAGGTCGAGCCGGACTCCGCGGCCGCCCGACTCGCGGGCGTGGCGCACGTTCCACTGGGCGGCGACGGCGCCGAGGTCGACGACCGAGCAGACCGCCAGCGCGACCAGGGCAAAGGCGAGATTGGCGTTGATCAGCCAGGCGCCGCTCTTCCCCCTCCACAGCCGCACGCAGATCAGGATCAGCCCGATCGCGACCAGCGCCATCCAGATCAGGGCGGAGATTCGAAGGCGGGTGAGGGAATAGGCCTCGATATAGTCGGCGGTGCGAAGCATCGTCGAGGCGACGAGGACGATATTCTGCGCGATCCAGACGTAGACGAGGCGGCGGACCAGCGGGCTCGCCGCGGTAGGCGAGCCGGGGCGGAGGGTAACCAGGACGAACAGGCCTGCGAGCAAGGCGGTGGCGATCAGAGGATAGGCGCCGCGATGGGCGTAGTCGGCCAGGGTCATGTCGCCTGGCAAGGGAGCGCCGCTCCAGAGGAAAGTGATATCGAGGCCGTTCTGCAGCGCGAAGACGACGTTGAAGGCGGCGAGCGAGAGGGCGATCGAGGCGGCGCTGACTCCGGGGAGGACGAGATCGCCGCTGCCGACCCGGGGAGGATCGAGGCGGACCCGGGCTGGGCGCAGGACGCTCCACACGAGCATCGCGACGGCTATCCAGAAGCCGAGTCGGACGATCGAGAAGCCGCCGGCGACCGCGACCAGGTCGACCCGGGCGAAGACGTCGGCGATGAGCGGGTTGGCCGCGCTGAACAAGGCGAGGAACAAGGCGGTGCCGAGAAGCGGCAGGGCGACGAGCGGCAAAACGCCGGCGAATCGCGCCCGCCCCCGCCGTCGCCGGGCGATCCGAAGGCGCATCCAGTCGAGCGCCGGCGTGATCGGCGCGAGGAGGGAATGGAGTAGAAGCCTCTTGGTCCAGCGCCAGCCGTCGTCGAAAGCGGCCGTGCGCGGAAGCAAAGCGGCGAGCGCGGTCGCGGTGAGGAACAGCCAGGCGGCGAGAAGCGACGGATCGTAAGCCAGGACCATGGCGAAGAGCAGGGCCGCGGTCGCGGCGGCGAGGGCGGGCGCGCTTCGGCCGATCGCCGGAGTCGCCGCCAGCAGGGCGATCAGCAGCGCGGCCGCGAAGACTCCGAGTGTCGTCCCGGCGCGCTGGAAGAAGAAGAGATGGTCGGCGAGCGCGACCAGGATCGTCGCGAGGACGATCTTCTGGGCGAAGCTGAAGCGGCGCGCTCGAAGCGGCGTCGCGGCGGGGGCGGGGGCGGTGATCTCCATGGCCGCCTGATGGACGCGGCGCGTGGAAGCGGGATGGGAGGCGCTTCAATTCGGCGCGCGAAGGCGGTGCAGATTTCGTGCAGGCGACAAATTCCTCCCCCGGATTTCCGGGGGAGGGGGACCGCGCGGAGCGCGGTGGAGGGGTTCTACGGAGTTGGGAAGAACCCCTCCACCAGGCTTCGCCTGGTCCCCCTCCCCGCGAAATCCCGGGGAGGATTTTTCAAGTTACCGGCTCCGCAGCACCCCATCCACGTCGTGGACGACTCCGTTCGAGGCGAACTTGTCGGCGCGGGTCAGCCGCGCCCTGCCGCCGGCGGCGTCGGTGACGAGGATGGCGTCGCCGTCGCGGCTGAAGCTCAGATTGCTGCCGCCGACGGTGGCGAGATCGGCCTTGCCCTTGCCGCGGTCGATCGCCCGGCCGAGATCGTCGGCGGTGACCGCGCCGGGGACGACATGGCCGGTCAGCAGCGCGACGAGCTGGCCCTTGGCTTCCGGCGCGAGCAGCCCGCCGGAGCCGCCGGGAAGCTTCTGGAAGGCGGCCTCGGTCGGAGCGAAGAGCGTATAGGGCTGGGCGCCGGACAGGGTCTCGGTCAGCCCGGCCGCCTTGACCGCGTTGGCGAGCGTCTTGTGCTCGGCCGAGCCTTCCAGCGCCTGGAGCAGGTTGGTCCTGGGCTGCTCTCCGTTGGCGGCGGGACGAGCCTCGGCGGCCGCGCCATTGGCGTCGGCCGAGGCGTTGCCGCCGCCATCCTGACAGGCGGCGGCGAGCAGGGCGGCGGCGGCGAACAGCGCTCTCTTCATCTGCAAATCTCCCTCATCGGACGGTTCCCCGGCGAAGGCCGGGGCGCCGGACTCGCGGCTCTGGAAGGCTGGATCCCGGCTTTCGCCGGGAAACACCCGCCTAGGTGAGCATCTCCACGATCGCCTGGATCATCTGGGTCTTGGCGTCGACCTGGTAGATGTTGCCGTCGGCATAGCGGTAGTGATGCTCCTCGTCGTCGCGATACTCGTCGCGATAGTCGAGCGGCACATTGTAGGCGTCGTAGCCGTCGGGCAGCTCCTGGCCGACGTTGAGGTCGCCGGCGAGCAGAGCGACGATGCCCTCGATCATGCCCGAGTCCGAATCGACCTCATAGATGGCGTTGTCGCCGTAGCGGTAGAGCGAATCGTCATTGTCGTACCAGGTGTCGCGATACTGCATCGGGACGTTGTAGACGTCGTAGCCGGCCGGCAGCGGCTGGCCGACTCCGAAGCCGCCGCCGAGCAGCGGGATGATCGCGCTGATCAGGTCGCTGCCGCGGTCGGCGCGGTAGATGTAGCCCTCGTCGTCGTAGCGATAATAATATTCCGGGCTGTCGTGATAGAAGCTCTGATAGGCGGCCGGCAGGCGATAGCCTTCGAACCACTCGCGCTCGAGCCGCTGGCCCTGGGCGAACAGCTTCTTCGCCTGCCCCGGCGGCAGACAGCCGTTGCCCTTCCTGGCGAGGCCCGGAGGGCAGGCGCCGCCCTGGCCGGCGAAGCGCGGCTCGCCGCCCCAGACGACGGCGCGGCGATGATCGCGGCGATCGTCGCGGAAGACGCGCTCGGGGCGGTCCTCGAAGCCGCGGCGGACGATCCGCTCGTCGCGCCGATCCTCGCGGCGGAGCGCCTGCCGCTCGATCCGGGCGGGACGCTCGGCGCGGACGACGCGGCGCTCCGCCTTGCGCTCGGCGCGGAAAGCCTGGCGTTCGGCCTTTTGCGGCTTGGGCGCGCGCATCGCGTGGCCGCCGCCCTGACCGCCGCCGCGCTCGGCCTTGGCGGGCTTGCCGCCGCCATGGCCGCCGCCACCGCCGCCATGGCCGCGCTCGACCTTGGCGGGCTTGCCGCCGCCCTGGCCGTTGCCGCCGCCCTTGCCGCCCTTTTCGGCCACGGCCGGCACGGCGAGGGCGAGCGCGGCGGTGCCGGCGAGCAGAATGAGGTTACGCATGAGAATACTCCCGTGGTTCGAATAGATGAACGGGCGGACGGCCCTTGCCGTTCCGGCGCCGTACCCACGCCTCGTCCGGGTCTCGGGCTCCACTGGTCCCGCCAAGCTGAACCGCGGCTGTCGGCGCCTGAACGCCGGGTGAAGGTCCGGGCCGGTTGGGTTAGACAGTCATCCCGGACTGATCCGGGATCCACCTTTCGGGCTCGGTGGAAAAGGGGAAGGTGGATGCCGGATCAAGTCCGGCATGACGAAGTCGTTTCGCTCCCGAACTCTTGTCAGGACAGATCTATCGTGACACCTTCCCGATGGGATCCAGGGGGGTCGCTCATGAGGAAAGCGTTGCGATGGGCCGGAATCGGCCTCGGCGCCGTCGTCGGCCTGCTGCTGCTGGCGGCGCTGGTGATCGTCGTCTGGTCGGAGATCATCCTGCGCAGGGATTATGTCGCCGCCGCCGAGACTCTGCCGAAGCCGACCGCGGCGGAAGCGGCTGAGGCGCCGCGGCTGGCTCGGGTGCTCGGCTGCCTCAGCTGTCACGGCGACGGGCTGAAGGGCAAATTGATGTTCGACGTCCCGCCCGTCGCCAAGGTGTTCGCGCCCAACCTCACCGAAGTCGCCGCCAAAGCGAGCGACCAGCAGCTCGCCGCCGGAATCCGCCAGGGCATCGGCCATGACGGCCGGGCGCTCTTCATCATGCCCTCGCCGATGTACTCGAGGCTGACCGACCGGGAGACCGCGTCGCTCGTCGCCTGGATCCGCACCCTCGCTCCGGCGGAAGGGCAGACCAGGGGTCTGAGCGCCGGGCCGCTTGGCCGTCTCGGGCTCGTCATCGGCACCTTGCGGCCGGCCCCGGAGGTCGTGATCGAACATCGCACCCAGGTCCCGATCGCTCTGGGGGCGCAGCATGAGCCGGCGCGGCACCTCGCCGCCACCACCTGCTCGGAATGCCATGGAGCGGCGCTGATGGGCGGCTCGGCGGGCCCCGACGAAAAGGCGCCCGACCTTCGAGTCGCCGCCGGATACGACCGAGCGCAGTTCAGGACGCTGATGCGCACCGGCCGGCCTCCGGACGGGCGCGACCTCGGGCTGATGACGACGGTCGGGAAGAACGATTTCAGCCATCTGACCGACGCCGAGATCGACTCGCTACATGCTTATCTGACCGCCCGGGCGAAGCGGCTGGGGAGCTGAGCCGGGATAGAGCGCAGAGCGACAAATCCCCTCTCCCGTTCTTACGGGAGAGGAGGGGCCCAAGCGAAGCTTGGGAGGTGAGGGTTTGTAGCACTGACTCAGCAAGACCTCACCTCCCACCGCTTCGCGGTGGGCCCCTCCTCTCCCGCAAAGGGCGGGAGAGGGGTAGTTCGATACGCGCCGAGCCGCGATGCTTAGCGAATGTTAACGGACGCGCCCTAGACCCCGGGGTCTGGGGGTAGAGCGCCGGACGATGATCAGCCGATTCTCGAGAAGGGGGAGCGAGCCCGCTGCTCCCGTTGAAGCCGATGGATCGGACGAGGCCCGCTTTGCGCGCATGTTCGAGGAGAGCGGCAAGGGCTGGTTCTGGGAAGTCGGCGCCGACGGCTGCCTGACGTATTTCTCGGGGTTCGGCGGTGCCGAGCGGTCGGCCTCGGTGATCGGCCGGAGGCTGGCCGATCTCGCCACCGATTGCTGGGACGAGGGCGGCGAGGGCATCGGCAGCGAGCGCACGCTCGGCTTCTACCTCTCGCGCGCCCTGCCGTTCACCGATCTCACCGTCCGCAGCGCCGAGAATCCCGACACCTTGTGGGCACTGACCGGCCGGCCGGTCCTGTCTGAGGCTGGCGCCGTGGTCGGCTTCCGCGGATTCGGCTCCGACCTGTCCGAAAAGACCCGGGCGGAAGCGGAGCTTCGCCGCGCCGCCCGCTACGATTCGCTGACCGGCCTGCCCAATCGCGCCACCATCCTCAAATGCCTCGAGGACGCGCTCCGGGTCGCCAGCCGCACCGAAGTGGCGCTCCTCATCGTCGATCTCGACCGGTTCAAGGAGGTCAACGACACGCTCGGCCACCTCGTCGGCGACGACGTGCTGAGGCAGGCGGCGGTCCGCATCCATCAGATCTTCGGCAAGCACGGCACCGTCGGCCGTCTCGGCGGCGACGAGTTCGAGGTCGTGATCTCGGCGAACACGCAGCGCGCCACGGTCGAGGAACTGGCCCGCCGGTGCATCGTCTACCTCTCCCAGGCCTTCAAGGCCGGCGAGCGCAGCATCTCGATCGGAGCGTCGGTCGGGATCGCCTATGCCTTCCCCCAGGCCGAGGACGCCGAATCTTTGTTCCGCAAGGCCGATCTGGCGCTCTACGCGGCCAAGACCGAGCGCGGCATGTCGCGGGTCTTCGAGCCCGAGATGGAGATGATCTCGGCCAACCGCCAGGCGCTCGAGCACGATCTTCGGCTCGCCATGGCGGCCGGCGACCTCGAGGTCTTCTTCCAGCCGGTCGTGTCGGGCACGTCCGAGAACCTGGCCGGGTTCGAGGCTCTGGTCCGCTGGGACCATAGCGAGCAGGGCTTCATCTCGCCCCAGTCGTTCATCAAGATCGCCGAGGATACCGGGCTCATCAACCAGCTTGGCGAATGGGTGCTGAGGACCGCCTGCCAGCAGGCGGCGAAATGGCCCGAGAATTTGTTCATCGCGGTCAACGTCTCGCCGACCCAGTTCGCAAGCAAGGGCTTCTCGTCGCTGGTCCTGCAGGCGCTCGCCAGCGCCGGCCTGCCGGCGGGCCGGCTCGAGCTCGAGATCACCGAGGCGGTCTTCCTTGCCGACGACCCGAAGATCGACGAGACCTTCGCGTCGCTGAAGCGGATCGGGGTGCGGCTGGCGCTGGACGATTTCGGCACCGGCTATTCGAGCCTCGCCTATCTGGAGCGGGCGCCCTTCGACAAGATCAAGATCGACCGGGGCTTCGTCAAAGGCGCCGCCCTGCCCGACAGCCGCAACCGCCAGATCCTCGAGGCGATCGTCGGCCTCGCGCACAAGCTCCAGATGCAGACCACGGCGGAAGGCGCGGAGACCCACCAGGAGCTCGACCTGATCCGGGCGCTCGGCTGCACCTACATCCAGGGCTTCATCTTCGGCCGCGCCATGCCGCCGGAAGAGGCGCTGGCGATGGCCGGGAAGAGCTGTCCGGTCGACGCCGAAGGCTTCGCCGTCAGCCGGGCGCCCCGCCACCGCCTGATCAAGCGGGCCGCGCTCCATGTCGGCGGCCAGAGCCTGCCGGTCAGCATCCGCAACCTCTCGGCCGGCGGCGCCCTTCTCGAAGCGCCGCGGGACCTCGAGCCGGGCTCGAGCGCCAAGCTCGAGATGGCCGGCTTCAACCTCCTCGAAGTCGAGGTGCGCTGGTGCCGCGACCGCAAGATCGGGGTGAGGTTCGTCAGCCAGTTCGATCTTCGCGGGGTCCTCGGCGCGAGCGGGGCGAGGACCGCGGCGGCCTAGCTGCCGGGCGTCACAGTGGTATCAGGCTCGTCATGCCGGACTTGATCCGGCATCCACCTGCTTCCCTCACCTATGTCGCAAGAAAGGTGGATCCAGGATCAAGTCCGGGATGACGTTTGAGGCGGGGGCTGGAGCGGGTGAAGGGAATCGAACCCTCGTCGTAAGCTTGGAAGGCTTCTGCTCTACCATTGAGCTACACCCGCCCTGCTCCGCCAAGGCTACGCAGGGCAGGCCTGCAGGCGAAGCGACGCGGTGGGGCAGTGCCTCACTCCTGAGGTTTTGTCCAGAAGTGTCGTTGAGCGAAGGCGTGGCCAGAACCCTGCTTAAGATATTTTTCGAAGGCTACTGCTTGCGCCTCTGTAGGAAAGGCAATGTAGGCGACCAGCCTCCACGGTATGAATTTCCGCGTGTGAGGTGACTGGCCGGCATTGTGCTGCTCCAGCCGTTGCTTCAGATCCTTGGTGCAGCCCACGTAGCGCGCCCCGTCGCGACCTTCGATAAGGTAGACGTAATGCACGGCTTCGGCCCCTCCTTCTCGAAAGGGCCTGCCCTGCGTAGCTTTAGCGAAGCAGGGTGGTGGACAGGGCTGGATTCGAACCAGCGTACGGGAAACCCGGGCAGATTTACAGTCTGCTGCCTTTAACCACTCGGCCACCTGTCCAGGAGGCGCCCCTCTAGGGAGGGCGTCCCATTGGCGAAAGGGGCCGGGGCTGTCAACGCCCGCGGCCGTCGCGCCTCAGCGCTTCGCGGGTGCTTGCGGCCGGAGCCATTCCATCAGCTCGTGGAAGGGGATGAGGTGGTTGAAGGCGATTCCGGCGAGGCTGTCCTGGCACCAGCGGACGACTCCGGTGACCGGGCGGAACTTCTCCATCGTCAGGACCACCTCGCGGCCGACCTCGAACGGCTGGTCGATCTCGATCTTGACTCCGCCCTGGCTGATGTCGCGGGTGTTGACCCCGTAGAGACGGGCGCCGCAGCGCAGGGTGGCCAGCCGATCGACCTCGACCCGGGGCAGGCGCGGGCGCCAGCCGTTGTCGAGAACGGCCTGGCTCGACAGCATCTCCTCGACGTCGATCGCGGCGTCGAACTCGATCCCGACGTTCGAATCGTCGGCCCAGACGACCGTTCCGGGAACCGCCTGGTTGCTCTTCAGCTCGACCGCGACCGCCGCGCCCGTCGCGTGGTGCGAATAGACATGGGCCATCAGGCCGCCGGCGGAGATGTTGCGGATCAGGCAGAGCTCGCGGCCGTTCGGCCCGATCAGGGCCCCGACCCGGAGGATGGTGAGGTGGCGAGACTCGCGGCGCCGGTCCGGCGGCCGCGGCGCGCGCTGCGAGAACGAAAAGATCGTCTCCTCATGGCATTCGTTCGACAGCATCGTCCCTCCCGGCCATCGCCGCGGCAACCGCGCCCCACATCGCCCGCCGTCGAAAAACCCATAGCGCGGCAGAGGTTTAAGAACCTGTTACGGTTGCCCGGGGATTAGGGCCGTAATGGAGCTAATCCGTCGTTCCGGCGAAAGCCGGAACCTCAGGTCGAGAAGTCTCGGCGGGTCTCGATGAGGTCCCGGCCTTCGCCGGGATGACGAGGCGTTCACGGCTTGCTTACCATTCCTCCTTAAGCCCGGGACGGATGAAGGACGAGGCGACGATGGCGACCGATGCGCGGCACGACCCGCGTCCCCGCTCGGCGGTGAGCACCGGAGTCGGCGTCGCCGGCCTCGTCGGGCTGTTCGCCTGGGTCGCGGCGGCGCGAAGCTTCGGAATCTCGGGCGAGGGCGGCGCCCTGCTCGCGCTGCTCGCCTGCGGCGTGCCGATGGTCCTGTGGTCCCTCCTCGTCGACAAGGTCCACCGCAGCCCGACCACCGGCATCGACTGGGACGGGCCGCCGCGGCCGCTCAGCCGGTCGCTCGACTTCAGCCTGGTGAAGATCGCCGGCCTGTGGGCGACCTGGGCGGGGATCGGGTTCCTCTATTGCGTCGGCCGCTGGTATTGGGACGGCATGTACCTCTTCTCGATGGAGGTGCTCGGGCTCGCCGCGGCGCCGCTTCTCGCCGTCTCCATCCCTTACGTGATCTGGATCGACCGCCGGCTGATCGAGCCGCGCGACGGCGCCTGGCATTTCGGCCAGCTGCTCATCGGCAAGTCGGCGCAGGTCGACCGGGAAGCGGTCTACGAGCATTTCAGGAGCTGGGCGGTCAAAGGCTTCTTCATGGCCTTCATGATCGCGATCGTGCCGGGCAACTGGACCGGCACGGTGATGGCCTCCGGCGAGGACATCACCGCTAATTTGGTCAACCTGACCCGCTGGCTGATCACCGTCATGTTCATGATCGACACGACGTTCGCGACCGTCGGCTACGCCCTGACGATGAAGCCGCTCGACGCCCATATCCGCTCGGCCAATCCCTATGCGGCGGGCTGGACGGCGGCGCTGATCTGCTATCCGCCCTTCGTCCTGATGGGCGGCGGCGGCCCGCTCGACTACCATTCGGGGACGATGGGCGAGAATGGCTGGAGCTACTGGCTCGACGGCTATCCGCTGCTGATGGTCCTGGTCGGCTTCCTGCTGGTCGCGCTCACCGCCTTCTACGCCTGGGCGACCGTCGCCTTCGGGATCCGCTTCTCCAACCTCACCCACCGCGGCATCCTCACCCACGGGCCCTATGCCTGGACCAAGCACCCGGCCTATGTGTCGAAGAACCTGTTCTGGTGGCTCGCGACGCTCCCGTTCCTGGCGACGACGGGCAGCCTGACCGACATGGTCCGCAACAGCTTCATCATGGGCGTGGTCGCCGGAGTCTATTACTGGCGGGCGCGAACCGAGGAGCGCCACCTCTCCGCCGATCCGGCCTATCGCGCCTATGCGGAGTGGATGGAGCGCAACGGCCCGTTGCCCCGGCTTCTGCGCTTCCTGTCCGGCCGCCCGGCCGAGACCGCCGTCCCCGCCGAGTAGCGGCGCGCCCCGCCGCCCTTGACCCGCGACGGGGCGGGTCCTATTTCGCGGCCCGCACTGCCCGATCGTCTAATGGTAAGACTACGGACTCTGACTCCGTCAATCGAGGTTCGAATCCTCGTCGGGCATCCATCTTTTCGAAGTGCCGCCGCCAGCCTAGCGGCCGAGCCCGAACCACATCGCCAGGTTGACGAGCAGGGTGAACGCCGCGGCGACGATGAGTCCGTCGCGCCAGGACCGCCACGGGTCTGGGCGGCGGCGGATCGCTCCGATCAGCCAGCTCGCCAGGAAGGAGAGGAACAGGACGAGAAGGGTCGGCACCGCTCCGGTCAGCAAGGTGACGGCGAACCATTTCGCGCCGTAGGGATAGGCATTGAAGGCCGGCATGTACCAGCGCGCCTGGGCCAAAGAGAAAAGCGACCAGGCGATTCCGGCGAGCAGGATCGCCTGCCCGGTGGCCTCCGACCATTTCGCCATCGAGCCGGGTTCCGGGGGCTCGCCAGCCGGTTCCTCCATTCAACTCCCCCTGCATGCACCGCTCCACCCGGGAAAGCCGGGCGGTTGATCGCGCGTGAACACAGGGAACCGCGCCCTGCGTATTCCCCGGAGGTCTTATATTCCGCAGGCCACCCGACCGAAGCCGGTGCCTGTGTTCGCCGCGCGAGTGCGGACGCCCCATCACGATCAAGATTAGGAGCGCAGGACGGAACTACGCCGATGCTTGCCGCCGGGCAAGACCGCTTACTCGTTTTACTGCTTCACCTCGCGACTTGCGCCAGATTCAGCAGCGGAGACAGCAAACTGGCAGCGTCTTACTGGTCGTCGTTTTGGTTGCGCGGCGCGGACGTACGGGAGCGCCCGTAAAACCGGTCGTCAGACGACCGGAACGGTGGGATCAACGCTGTCCGTGGAAATCACGGCATTGACATGTCGAAGCCGGATCACTCTTTATCTACATCTCTGGAGAGAGCTGTGCCCAACTTCTGCAAGTCCGAAGCACCATTGTCTTCGGGCGCAGGAAGTCGGCGGCCATCGGATCGAGCCGAGACCAGAAGCGACCGCGTCGTTGGCAACCTATTGGATCAGGATGTCTTCAAGGTCGGTCCTCCTATGCAAGAGCAGGATGACCGCGGTCGCCCGCATGCAGCGGGAGCGTGAGGAACAGGAACAGAACGTACCGCGATCATGGCGACTCGCGGTATAGAACAAACGCAGAACAAGGAAAACGGATTTCTGCATCCGTCCGGTTGAGCGGTAGTAGCAGGGAGGCTGGCGCGGGGCGCCCGCGCCTCAGGCGAGGCCTTCGCGTTCGCCCGACAGCGCCGCGACCAGGAGCGCCGCGGCGAGGCCGAACAGGGCCACTCCGCCGAGGCCGGTGGCGAGCGGGGCGAACAAAGCGGCGGCCTGCTCGCCGACGCTGGCGAGCTGGTGGGCGGCGAGGAGCAAAGCGGCGCCGGCGCCGGCTTCGACGAGGACCTGCTCGCGGCGGTCGCGGGCGGCCTCCTGCTCGAGCGCGCGGGCGCGGCGGGCGAGCTGGACCCGGGCGACGAAGCCGTCGTCGGGCGCCCGCTCGGGGACGGCGAGGCGGCGGGCGAGCCGGACGAGCTGCTCAGGCGTCGGAGTCATTATCGTCTCCCAGCATCTCGAGCAGCCTGGCGCTGCCTCTCGCCACCCGGGTCTTGAGCGTTCCGAGCGGCATGTCGAGTATCTCGGCGGCCTCGCGATGGCTATGGCCGTGGACGAGGCACAGCAGAACGGCGGCGCGGTCGGCATCGCCGAGCCGGCCGAGCGCGTCCTCGACGATCAGGTCGCGCTCGACGTCGCCGCGGTCGGACTGCTCGGGCATCTCGCCGGTGCCGGAATAGGCTGGAAGCCGTCGGCCGCGCTGGCGGACGTCCATCAGGAAGGTCGACCAGGCGATCCGCATCAGCCAGCCGCGGTAGCGGCCGGTCCCGGAGAAGCTCGCCGCCTTCGACCAGGCGGTCAGGAAGGTCTCCTGGGCAAGGTCGTCGGATCGGCCGCCGCCGGGGGCGAGCCGGGCGAGGAAGCTCCTCACGACCCGCTCGTGGCGGCGCACGAGGGTCTCGAACGCGGCGGCGTCGCCGCGCGCGGCGGCGGCGGCGAGCGTCTCGTCCGCCGGAAGTGTGGGCTCAGCCACCCGGCCTTTTCAGCAGCGAGCGCCAGTAGAGGACGATCCCGATCAGAGCCGGGAACAGGGCCGCGGACGCGGCGCTCCGGATGTTCTGCTCGCCGCCCTGGATGAGGCCCGAGCCGAGGATCGCCGCGGCGATCGCGACGAGGACCATGCCGGTGGTCTGGCTCCGGCGCCGCGGCCGGTCGCGCAACTGCTCGAACAATTCGGCGGCGATCGGCGAGTCGGCCCTGATCGCCTCCTGAAGGGTCTTCTGGTCCTGATTGTCGTGCCTGAGGCGCATGAAATGGAAGGCGGCGATGAACAGGCCCGCCGCCATGAAGGCCAATAGAAGCTGCTGGTCCACTCGCCGTCTCTCCCCGGTCCTGGCCGGCAATGGTGAGGATGCCGGCGCGGCGCAGTTTGGATGAGGCGGCGGCGCCGGGACAGCGAATTTTCTCATTTCTCCCTCTCCCGCTTTCCGCGGGAGAGGAGGGGCCCAAGCGAAGCTTGGGAGGAGAGGGTCTGTACACTGGACTCAGCAAGACCCTCACCTCCCACCGCTTCGCGGCGGGCCCCTCCTCTCCCGTAAGGACGGGAGAGGGGACGAAGGCGGGACTGCGGTTCTGATCGTGCCTCGCACCCATCAGTAGAGCCTCACCACGTCCTTCACCACGCCCTGGCGGAGCAGGCTGTGGGCGAGGATGGTCTCGACCAGGCGGGCGTGGCTGATTCCGAGCGTTCGGGCGGAGCGGGAGATGGTCTTCTTCGACCACAGGTTGCAGGAGAGGTTGACCTCCATGAAGCGGAAGTCGCCGGTGGCGGGGTCGTAGCGGAACTCGAAGCGGCCATAGTCGAACGGCCACAATTCGGGCAGCAGCCGGCGGACCGCCTCGTGCAGCCGGCCGGCGAGCCCGGGATCGTCGACCGGCTCGAGCGGGTCGTCGGCACTCTCGACCAGGCCTCGCTTCTCCTCGTAGCGGCGCAGGGTTCCGGACTCCTCGGGGCGATAGGCCATGGGCGGCAGAAGCCAGGGGCCGTCGGCCCCGACCACCGGCACGGCGATGTCGATCAGCGGCGCCCAGGGCTCGAGGATGACGTCGTGGCCGGAGTCGAGCAGCCCCTCGGCGTGGATCCGGCCGGCCTCCCAGGTCTCGACGATCTCGACTCCCCAGGAGGCGGAGCTGGCATTGGGCTTCACCACCAGCCGCTCCCAGGCGAAGGGCGGCGCCTCGACCGGCCCCTGGCCGCGGCGGTGGACCGCCCAGTCGGTCACCGGCACGCCGCGCAGGCGGGCGGCGGTCTTCATCAGATGCTTGTCGTCGGAAAGACCGCGCAGGATCGGCGAGGCGCCGAGGAAGGGCAGGCCGTGGCGGGTGAGCAGCAGGGGAGCGAGCATCTCCGAGTTGAGGAAGCCGGCGCGGTTGAGCAGGGGCACGACGAAATCGGCGCTCGGCTTCTCCCAGAGCGATTCGAAATCGTTGGCGGCGGTGACCCAGAAGCCGGCGGTCTTCAGCGTGGTCAGAAGCTCGTGATGGTAGACGGCGTGGGTGCCGTCCTCCGGATGGGGGGTGCCGCCCGACAGGGCATGCTTGGCGAGGAACAGGATGACGAGGCGGTCCTTGTCCTCGTCGAACAGGCGCAGCGGTCCCTGGCGGCGCGGTATCGGCTTCACTTGGAGTCTCCCGGTTGTTCATCGGTAAGGATGCCGGGGCGGCGGCGTTTGGATGTGGGGGGAGCGAAGCGCCGGGTCCGGATCGGGTTCACGCGGAGGCGCGGAGGCGCGGAGGGGGCCGCGTTTCCAGGGCTCCTCCGGCGAAGCCGACCGGAAATCCCTTGCCGCTGGCGCGGGAGGAAGGGTGCGGTCCCGGATGAAGCGCCAGGTCCCTCCGCGCCTCCGCGCCTCCGCGTGAACCCTCATTTGCGCGGCCAGGATCGGGCACGGGCCAGGCTCGGGCGGAGCGGCCGACTTGTATTCGATCGGGCGGGGATCCGGGTCGGAAGGTTCGGAAGTTTCATAAGTTTCGGCTTCCTCGGGGGAGGAAAGTGCGCCGCCGGGAAAGCCGAAGAAGCGGTCGCGTCGGGCGCAGGCTTCGGCGAGCTCTTCTTCCGCCTCGGCGTCGATCTCCGCCTGCTCCAGGTCGCTTAGCGAACGGCGATAGGAGAGGTCGCCATATCGGCCCTCCTCGATGCCGTCGAAGTCGGCCGGCGGCGGGAAGCCGGTCCACCAGATCCCCTCGGTCTCCCAGACCTCGACTCCGGTGAATTCCTCCTCCTCCGCACATTCCGCCGAGGGCGCTTCCGGCTCACGGCCCGGCGCAGGCAGCCCCTGATCGAGCGCTTCCATATGGGCTTCCCAATTGTCGCAGATGTCGCGGCTCTTCTTCTCGTCGCGGGCGAGCAGATGCTCGACCTTGCCGTAGAGATAGGTGAGCAGGCGGTTGTCGTGGACCCGCTCCTCGGCGATCAGCTCGCCGTGGTAATAGCGGCCTTTGACGGTGCCCTCGATCGCCCGTTCCCAGACTGTCGAGCGAATCCGGCGGGCGCCGAACAGGTGGGCGGCCTCGCAGGCATCGTCGAACGAGCGGGCGTCGGAGCGGCGGCGCGCGCGGTTGATCGCCTGCTCGGTGAGGCCGACCCTTGCCGCCGCCTCGCGGGCGATGCCGCAGTCGGCGAGCGCCTCGACATAGGCGCGCTGCTTCTCGGGGGTGAAGCCGTCCTCGCGGTAGCGCAGCGGCACCGGCTCGAAGGCGAGGCGGTCGGCCGGCTCGCGGCGCTGGAGGTTGGAGGGCGAGGCGGAATCATCGGACGCCGCCCCGGGCGATGGCGCAATGCGCGACTCGGGCTTTTCCATCGCGCTATTGGAACATAAGACGAACATAGGAGCAAATCCTATTTGCTCCGCCTTCGGATGCAACGGCTTGCTAATTGGTGTCTGACACCCATTCCTATTTCTTAGGACGGTATGTGGGTTTGGGGAAACGGGCGCGGGCAGTCGCTTCGTGGCGTGGACAGTCCCGGCGACTGTCCCGCCGCTCGCCGCCGCGGGACGGTGTTCATAGGTCCCGGCCTTCGCCGGGATGACGTTGGGAGTTGGTGCCCAGGAGAGGACTCGAACCTCCACGCCCTTGCGAGCGCCAGCACCTGAAGCTGGTGCGTCTACCAATTCCGCCACCTGGGCACGCTAGGAGAACAGTCGGTAGGCGGCGCGAACTAGGGGGCGGGCCCGCGCTTGTCAACGCAGGGCGGACGGGGCATGGGAGCGCCGCATATTTCAGGCGCTTGGAAAGGGGACAGTCACTAGTGACTGTCCCGATCGAGGATGACGATGGACGCGAGAGACCGCGTGGTGACCCTGTTCGGCGGCGGCGGCTTCCTCGGCCGCTATACCGCCCAGGCCCTGTTCAAGACGGGCGCCCGGGTGCGGGTGGGGCAGCGCAATCCCCGCGGAGCCAATTATCTTCACCCCATGGCCGCCCTTGGGCAGATGCACCTGGTTCCCGTCGACATCCGCAATCCCAAGGCGGTACGAATCGCCGTTCAGGGAAGCGACGCCGTCATCAACCTCGTCGGGACGTTGAAGGGCGATTTCGACCGAATCCACGTCGCCGGCGCCCGTAACGTCGCCGAGGCCGCCGCCGAGGCGGGCGCGACGGCCCTGGTCCACGTCTCGGCGATCGGCGCCGATCCGGACAGCGAATCCGCCTATGGCCGGAGCAAGGGCGAGGGCGAGGCGGCGGTTCGGGACGCTTTTCCCGGAGCGACGATCCTGCGCCCGTCGATCCTGTTCGGGCGCGAGGACAATTTCGTCAACCGCTTCGCCGGGCTGGCTCGGCTGGCGCCGGCGCTTCCGGTGATCAGCGGCGGGACGAAGTTCCAGCCGGTCTATGCCGCCGACGTCGGCCGGGCGGTCGCCGCCGCGGCGCTCGATCCGCGCACCCATGGCGGCACGACCTACGAGCTCGGCGGGCCCCAGGTGCTGTCGATGCGGGAGCTGATGGAGTGGGTCTGCGAGACGACCGGGCGCGCCCGGCCGCTGATCGACATCCCCGATCCCGTCGCCCGGCTGATCGCCCGGGCGACCGGCTGGCTGCCGGGGGCGCCGATCACCTGGGACCAGTGGCTGATGCTGAGGCGCGACAATGTCGTCTCGCCGGGGGCTCAGGGGCTGGAGGCGTTCGGCCTCGGCAAGACGCCGCTGTCCGCAGTCTCGGAAGGCTGGCTGACCAGCTACCGCCGCCACGGCCGCTTCGCGGCGAAATCGCCTTATTGAACCTTTCTCCCCTCCCTGAGTACAGGGAGGGGCCGGGGGTGGGTTAGCCTCCGGCAAATGCCCTGCCGCGTCTGACGCACCCACCCCTGACCCCTCCCTGCGTGCAGGGAGGGGAAGCGAGATCGAATGGAAGCCACCCTCCTCACCATCATCCTGCTCGGCATCGTCGAGGGCGTCACCGAGTTCATCCCGGTGTCGTCGACCGGTCATCTCGTCCTCGCCGCCGAGCTGCTCGGCTTCGACAGCGCGGCGGAAGGGACGTTCGAGATCGTCATCCAATTGGGCGCGATCCTCGCCGTCATCGTCCTCTACTGGCGGCGCTTCTGGGACGTGCTGGTCGGCCTCCTGCGCTGGTCGTCGGGGCCGGTCGCCTTCACCCGCAACGTGCTGCTCGGCTTCCTTCCGTCGATGGCGATCGGAGCGGTCGCCTATGAGGGGATCCAGCGGATGCTCGAGACCCCGGAGATCGTCGCGATCGCCCTCATCGTCGGCGGGATCGCCATCCTCGTCATCGAGCGGATGACCCGGCGGGTCACCACCGAGAGCGTCGAGGAGATGGGCTGGAAGACGGCGCTGGGCATCGGGCTCATCCAGTGCCTGTCGATGATCCCGGGGGTGAGCCGCTCGGGGGCGACGATCATGGGCGCTCTGGCGCTCGGGGTGGAGCGCAAGACCGCGGCCGAGTTCAGCTTCTTCGTCGCAGTCCCGACGATGATCGGGGCCTCGGCCTACGCCATGCTCAAGTCCGGCGCCCAGCTCAGCGCCGGCGATCTTGGCGACATCGCGATCGGATTCGCGGTCTCGTTCGTCGTCGCGATCGTCGTCATCAAGGCGTTCATCGGGATCGTCACCCGCTACGGCTTCGCGCCCTTCGCCTGGTACCGGATCGTGGTCGGGACGGCGGCGCTGGTGTGGCTGCTGGCGAGGTAGCCTGATCCTCCCTGCCGCGAAGCGGTGGGGAGGGGGACCACACGAAGTGTGGTGGAGGGGTAATTCGCAGGCCTCGCCAGTTACCCCTCCACTTACCCCTCCACCAGGCTTCGCCTGGTCCCCCTCCCCATGCTTCGCATGGGGAGGATTATACGTTCAGACTAGGCTCAGGCTATCCGGCCTAAGAGGCGCAACCGAGTCGCATCCGTGCGCGTTTCTTGCCGGTGCGCCAATGGTTTGAGGAGGCCTCCTTGCGTAAGCTCATCATCGCCGTGACGGCGCTCGCCGCGGCCGCGCCGCTCGCCGCGCAGCCTTATTCCGACCCGCGCGACCAGGACATCGTCCGCCACCTGCCGCCGCCGGGCGAGGTCGAGCGGATCGGCGATTCGCTCGGCGCCGCCGCCGACGCGATCATGGACGTCGACGTCGGCCCGGTCGCCGACGCGCTCGATCCCTATCACCGCCGCTACCGCCACGGGCGCCGCGAGACGATCGGCGACCTCTACGGCCGCCGCGATCCCTATGCGCGCGAGCGGATGCGGGCCGAGATCGGCGCCGTCACCGTCGGCCTCGGAGCGGCGATGGAACAGGTCGCGGTGATGACCCCGATCCTGCGCCGCAGCCTCGACGAATCGATCCGCCGGATGGAGGACGCCATCGCCCGCGGCCGCTCCGCGCGGCCCTACGGCGATCGCTACGACCGGCGCTACGAGCCGCGCGACGACGAGCGCTACGATCCGCGCTACGAGGATCATTACGAGCCGGAATACGAGCCGCGGTAATTCGTCATCCCGGAGTCATCCCGGACTTGATCCGGGATCCACCTTCCCTTCGGACAGGAAGAAGATGGATTCCGGCTTTCGCCGGAATGACGAGTGGCGCGTCTTTCGCGCGGGCGCTAGAGACGCCCTCGCATGTGGCAGCTCTACCAATTCCCCCTCTGCCCCTTCTCGCGCAAGGTCCGGCTGATGCTGGCCGAGAAGGGGGTCGCCCATGAGCTGGTGCGCGAATCGCCCTGGCTGAAGCGCGACGAGTTCGCCGATCTCAACCCGGCCGGGCAGACGCCGGTGCTGGTCGAGGAATCGCGCGGCATCGTGCTGATCGATTCGAAGGCGATCTGCGAATATTTCGAGGAGACGGTCGACCGCTCGCCGATGATCCCGGGGACGGCGCCGAACCGGGCCGAGGTGCGCCGGCTCGAGGCCTGGTTCGACGAGGGGCTGTACGGCGAGGTGGTGGCGCCGCTGATGACGGAGCGGATGACCAAGCGCCTCGTCGCCCGCGACCCCCCCGACACGCGCGTCCTGAGGGAGGCGATGAAGACCGCCAACAACCATATCGACTATATCGACTATCTGCTCGACCACCGCCGCTGGCTGGCCGGGCCGGTGCTCAGCCTGGCCGACCTGACCGCCGCCGCCCATCTTTCGGTCGCCGACTATCTCGGCGGGATCGACTGGCGCGGGCACAAGCAGACCGCCGACTGGTATTCGGTGATGAAGTCGCGCCCGAGCTTCCGGCCTTTGCTCGCCGAGCGGATGGAGGTGATCGCCCCTCCGCCGCATTACGACAAGGTGGACTTTTGATTTGCCTCCCCATGCGGAGCATGGGGAGGGGGACCCCGCGTAGCGGGGTGGAGGGGTAATCGCACAGGCCTGCGCCAGCTACCCCTCCACCACCCTTCGGGTGGTCCCCCTCCCCATCTCACGATGGGGAGGCAGATCTTTTCGCCGTGACGAGATAGTCGAGGCTCTTGTTGTCGGAGAGGTGGAAGCCTCGGGCGGGGCCCCAGGCGAGGCCGGTGCAGTCGACGACCTCGAGGCCGGCGTCGCGCAGCAGGGCGGATAGTTCCTCCGGCGCGAGGAACTTGTCCCAGTCGTGGGTGCCGCGGGGGATTTGGCCGGTGCCCTCGCCGACGACGATCAGCATCAGCCGCGACCAGACGGTCCGGTTGGGGGTGGAGAGGATGAGCAGCCCGCCGGGCGCGAGCGAGTCGGCGAGGCCCTGGACGAAGGCGCGGGTGTCGGCGACATGCTCGACCACCTCGAGCGAGGCGACGAGGTCGAACGTTCCCTCCAGCGCCTCGACGCTGCCGACCCGATAGTCGATCTCCAGCCCCTGGCCGAGCGCATGCTCGCGCGCGGCGGCGATATTCTCCGGCGCCGCGTCGACCCCGGCCACCTGCGCGCCCAGCCGCGCCAGCGGCTCGGCGAGGAGCCCGGCGCCGCAGCCGACGTCGGCCGCCCGCCGCCCCTCGAGCGGCCCCAGGCTGCATTCGTCCAGCCCCCAATGCTGGTCGATCTGGTCGCGGATGTAGCCGAGCCGCACCGGATTGAGCTTGTGGAGCATGGCGGAGGAGCCCTTGGGGTCCCACCAGTCCCCGGCCATGGCGCCGAAATGGGCAGCCTCGCGGGGGTCGATCGTGCTGGTGTCGGTCATGGAACTCATCCCGTCATTCCGGCGAAAGCCGGAATCTCCTTGCACCTAACGCGGGGAAGCGGAAAGAGACCCCGGCTTCCGCCGGGGTGACGTGAACAGAAATGGCCCGCATCGTGATGAAATTCGGCGGCACCTCGATGGCGGGCATCGAGCGGATCCGCCATGTCGCGCGACGGGTGAAGAACGAGGCCGAGGCCGGGAATCAGGTGGCGGTGGTGGTCTCGGCGATGGCCGGGGAGACCGACCGGCTGATCCAGTTCTGCCGCGAGGCGTCCAGCCTCTACGATCCGCGCGAATATGACGTGGTGGTGGCCTCGGGCGAGCAGGTGACGAGCGGGCTGCTCGCCATTACGCTGCAGGGCATGGGGGTCAACGCCCGCTCCTACATGGGCTGGCAGCTTCCGATCCGGACCTCCGGCCACGCCTCGGCGCTGATCGACGATATCGACGCAAGCGTGCTCGAGCGGGTGTTCGGCGAGGGCGGGATCGCGGTCATCCCCGGCTTCCAGGGGGTCGCCGCCGACGGCAGCCTGGCGACGCTGGGCCGCGGCGGATCGGACACTTCGGCGGTGGCGCTGGCGGCGGCGGTCAGGGCCGACCGCTGCGACATCTACACCGACGTCGACGGGGTCTACACGACCGACCCGCGCATCGTGCCGAGGGCGCGCAAGCTTCCCGCCGTCACCTACGAGGAGATGCTGGAGCTCGCCAGCGTCGGCGCCAAGGTGCTCCAGACCCGCTCGGTGGGGCTCGCCATGCGCGAGAAGATCCCGATCCGAGTCCTCTCGTCGTTCGACGACCGCCCCGGCACGATGGTGGTCGGCGACGAGGCCATCGAGGAATACAATATGGAACGCCAGATCATCACCGGCATCGCCTACGACGTCAACGAGGCGCGGGTGACGCTGACCGGGGTGCCCGACCGGCCCGGCTCGGTCGCCGCGATCTTCGCTCCGCTGGCCGAGGGCAATATCAACGTCGACATGATCGTCCAGTCGGTGCCGCGGGCCGGCCAGAAGAGCGATCTCACCTTCACCGTCCCGACCGCGTCGCTCGCGCAGAGCCGCGACCTGCTCGAGAAGGCGCGGGAAAGCGTCGGCTTCGACGAGATCCTGACCGACACCAACGTCGTCAAGGTCAGCGCGGTCGGGGTCGGAATGCGCTCCAACGCCGGCATCGCCGCGACCATGTTCAGGGCGCTGGCCGACCGCGGCATCAACATCCTCGCCATCACCACCTCGGAGATCAAGGTCTCGGTGCTGATCGCCGAGGAATATACCGAGCTGGCGGTCAGGGTGCTGCACACGGCCTACGGGCTGGACGACATGGGGGAAGAAGGATGACGGCATGAGCGACACCATCGCCTCTTCCACCACCGCCGTCGGCCACGAGCGCCTCGCGCGCCTGATGAAGCGCGGCACCGATTTCCTCGGCTGCGAGGTCGCCATCCTCGGCGGCGCGATGAGCTGGATCTCGGAGCGCAACCTCGTCTCGGCTTTGTCCAACGCCGGTGCCTTCGGGGTGATCGCCTGCGGGGCGATGACTCCCGATCTGCTCGACATCGAGATCGCCGAGACCAGGGCCCGGACGGACCGGCCGTTCGGGGTCAATCTGATCACCATGCATCCGATGCTTTCCGAGCTGATCGAGGTCTGCAGGCGCCACGAGGTCAGCCACGTCGTCTTCGCCGGCGGCCTGCCGCCGGGCGGAGCGATCGACCGGGTCAAGGAAGGCGGCGCGAAGCTGATCTGCTTCGCCCCGGCTCTGGCGCTGGCCAAGAAGCTGGTCCGCTCGGGAGTCGACGCGCTGGTCATCGAAGGCATGGAGGCCGGCGGCCATATCGGCCCGGTCTCGACCTCGGTCCTCGCCCAGGAGATATTGCCGCCGCTCAGCCGCGACGTGCCGATCTTCGTCGCCGGCGGGATCGGCCATGGCGGCCTGATCGCCGGCTATCTGGAGATGGGCGCGGTCGGGGTCCAGCTCGGCACGCGCTTCGTCTGCGCCAACGAATGCATCGCCCACCCCAATTTCAAGCGGGCCTTCATTCGAGCCTCGGCGCGCGACGCGATCACTTCGGTGCAGATCGACCCGCGCCTCCCGGTCATCCCGGTCCGGGCGCTCAAGAACCGCGAGATGGAGAGCTTCGCCGCCAAGCAGCGCGAGGTCGCGCAACTGCTCGACGAGGAGAAGGTCGCGATGTCCGAGGCCCAGCTCCAGATCGAGCATTATTGGGCCGGCGCGCTCCGGCGCGCGGTGATCGAGGGCGACGTCGAGACCGGCTCGGTGATGGCCGGCCAGTCGGTCGGGATGGTCAAGGAGGAGGCGCCGCTGGCCCAGATCCTGCGCCAGCTGGTCGACGAGGCCGCGCACGCGCTGGAGCGGCGCTCGGCCTGAACTGCCTCCCCATCGCAAGATGGGGAGGGGGACCACCGAAGGTGGTGGAGGGGTAACGAGGCGCAGGCCGTCGCCGTCTCGCGATTGAACCACTCAGTCCGGGGAAGGTCACCCCTCCACCAGGCAAAGCCTGGTCCCCCTCCCCATGCTGCGCATGGGGAGGCAAAAGGAAGCTGCCGGCTTATTTCTGGGGCGATTCCTGCATCAGGCGCCGGCGCTTCGTGATTGCCATCCACACCTCACCGTCTCGCTGTTCGAAGGCGATCTCGTCCTCGAGTTCGATGCCGTGCGCGCGACGTTCTTCCTCTGAAAGGACAAACCATAGGGCCCTGTCTTTGCGCGCCACCTGCATGCATCGGTTATAGAGATGAAGAGACTGGGAATCCATCTAATTTCGCCGGCAAGGATCGCGGTTCATTTCCCAGTGGCGCGCCCCCGCGGTCCCATCTGCTAACCCTCCGCAATGGCCGCCCCGTCCGCCGCTTCGGCCGCGAGATCTTGACCGGGCTGCGCGACGTGATGGCGTCGCGGGCGAGTGCCCCAGCCAAGCTCAACAAGGTCGTCAAGATCATCGCCTGCTTCAGGTAGCGTGGCAATTCCCGTCGTGTCCGCGACAGGGCCTGCTTCACTCCCGAAAGGCGCCGGAGCAGTTCGCTCAGCGCTGCCGTCAGTCCACGGAGCTGACGCAGTCCTGGCGGCGGTCGCCGCAGTTCCGGAAGGTCACCGGTATTCCGACCCAGGCTTTGCGGTCGGGGACTCCGTCGCGCATGGCGGGGTTGATCCGGCCGAGGCGGACGGCGGCCACTGCGGCGCTGCCGAAGCCGTAGCCAAGCGGGGATTCGCGGAGGATCCGGCAGCTGCGGGCGCGCTGACGGGAGGTCGACCCGGCAGGCGAGAAGGGCGGTCCCGCTGACCCGTTCGCGAGCCGCTCGCCGCGGATTGTGAAGCGCCATCTGGCTGAAGGTCGGCTTGGCGATCCAGCTCGGCGGGTCGAACGCAGCCCTTGCCCGAGTCCCCGCGCCGGTTCCGGATCCTCCGGGTCCCGGGCCGGAGCCCGCGCCGTCCCCCGCGAGCCCCGTGCCGGCTGTCCCCGCGGAGCCCGGCTCCGCCGAGGGCGCCGGACCCGCCGGGAAGGAGGCGGCGGGCGCGACCGCCGCGGTCCGGTCAATCTCCTGCCGAGCTGTTTCTGGCGCGGGCGCCCCGGCTTCGGCCGCGGCCGCGCTCTGGCGCGATGCGGTGGAAGGCGCCTGCTCGACCGGCACCGGCTCCAATATGGGCGCCTCGGGCGGAGGCGCCGGCACCAGATCGACGGCGAGGGACCGCTCCGGCTCGACCGGCTCGGCGAGATCGGGGCGGAAGGTCAGGAGCGCCGCGAGCAGCGCGATATGGATCGCGACGGTGAAAGCCGCGCCCATTTTCCGTTCGGGTGAACGGTTCGCGAAGGTGGCCTGCATCGGAAAGCCCCTCGACCAGGTGATTGCCCGGGCAGCGTGACACAGGCGAATTGCGGTCGCAAGTTGGTCCCAACTCCATTGGAAGCCTCCGCCCTTCCTGCTAACCCTCCGCCATGCCCGCCCAGTCCGCCGCCTCAGCCCGCGAGATATTGACCGGGCTGCACGACGTGATGGCGTCGCGGGCGAGCGCCCAGGCCAAGCTCAACAAGGTGGTCAAGATCATCGCCGAAGCGATGGCGAGCGAGGTCTGCTCCATCTACCTGCTTCGCGACGGGGTGCTCGAGCTGTTCGCCACCGTCGGCCTCAACCAGAGCGCGGTCCACGTCACCAAGCTGGCGCTGGGCGAGGGCCTGGTGGGCACGATCGCCAAGGACGTCTCGATCCTCAACCTGGCCGAGGCTCCGAGCCATCCCGAATTCGCTTACCGGCCGGAGACGGGGGAGGAGCTGTTCCACAGCTTCGCGGGGGTGCCGATCGTCCGCCGCGAAAGGGCGATCGGCGTCCTCGCCGTCCAGCATGCCGAGGCAAGGGCCTATGACGATCTCGAGATCGAGGCTCTGCAGACGGTGGCGATGGTGCTGGCCGAGCTGATCGCCAATGCCGGCCTCGCCGACAAGGCGGCGGCGGCGGGGTCGACGACCCGCGGCGACGGGCCGGAGCGGCTCGACGGGCTGAAGCTCGTCGCCGGCATGGCCAGGGGCCAGGCGGTCTACCACCAGCCGCGGATCCTGATCGAGCATACCGTCGCCGAGGACGTCGAGGCCGAGCGCCACCGGGTCTATTCCGCCTTCCGCAAGATGCGCGAGCAGATCGACAACATGACCAACCAGGCCGAATTCGGAACGGCCGGCGAGCATCAGGAGGTGCTCGAGACCTACAAGATGTTCGCCTATGACGAGGGCTGGTCGAGGCGGATCAACGAGGCGATCGACAGCGGCCTCACTGCCGAGGCGGCGATCGAGCGGGTCCGCCAGCGCATGCAGATGCGGATGCGCGAGATCGACGATTCGCTGCTCCAGGACCGGATGCACGACCTCGACGATCTGTCGAACCGGCTGCTGAGGATCGTCGCCGGGCAGCTCGGAACGGCGGCGCAGATGGGCCTCCCGCACGACGCGGTTCTGATCGCCCGCAACCTCGGCCCGGCGGAATTGCTCGAATACGACCGGCGCAAGCTTAAGGGCGTCATCCTCGAGGAAGGGTCGCTGACCGCCCACGTCACCATCGTCGCCCGGGCGATGGGCGTGCCGATGCTGGGCCGGGTCGGAAGCGTCAGGCAGGTGATCGGCGAGGGCGACGAGGTGCTGCTCGACGGCGACGCCGGGGTCGCCTTCGTTCGGCCGACCGGGGCCGTCGAGGAAGCGTTCAAGGCCAAGTTCCTGATCACCAAGAAGCGCCGCGCCGAGTTCGCGGCGCTCCGCGACCTGCCGCCGGTGACGAAGGACGGCCTTCGGGTCACGGTGATGGTCAATGCCGGCCTTCGCGACGACGTCGCCGCGCTCGAGATGATGGGGGCGGACGGGATCGGCCTGTTCCGCACCGAGTTCCAGTTCCTCGTCTCGGCCACTCTGCCGAGCCGCGAGAGCCAGCAGCGCCTCTACAAGGCGGTGCTCGACGCGGCCGGCGACAAGCCGGTGATCTTCCGCACCGTCGACGTCGGCGGCGACAAGGCGCTGCCCTATCTCGACATGGCCGATGTCGCCTTCGAGGAGAATCCGGCGATGGGCTGGCGGGCGCTTCGCCTCGCCCTCGACCGCGACGGGCTGATGAAGGCGCAGGCGCGGGCCCTGCTCGGCGCCGCCGCCGGCCGCGAATTGAACGTCATGTTCCCGATGGTCTCCGAACCGTGGGAATATGACGAGGCGCGGGCGCTGGTCGAGCAGCAGCGCGAATGGCTGGCCCAGCACAGGAAGCGGCTTCCGACCAGCATCCGCTACGGCGCGATGCTCGAGGTGCCGGCGCTGGCCGAGACTCTCGACATCCTCCTGCCCAAGGTCGATTTCCTGTCGATCGGGACCAACGACCTCACCCAGTTCCTGTTCGCCGCCGACCGCGCCCATCCCAAGCTGGCCGAGCGCTACGACTGGCTGAGCCCGTCGATCCTTCGCTTCCTGAGGCGGATCGTTCGCGAGGCGGATGCGGCCGGGGTTCCGGTCGGGGTCTGCGGCGAGATGGGCGGCCGGGCGCTCGAGGCGATGGCGCTGATCGGAATCGGCCTGACCCGCTTCTCGATCACGCCCGCCGCGGTCGGCCCGATCAAGGCGATGATCCGCTCACTCGACCGGGCGGCGCTGCTGCCGGCGGTGGAGGAACTGCTGGCCCGGCCGCCGGCCGACCTGCGCGGCGCGCTGAAGGACTGGGCGGACGCGCAGGGGGTGCAGGTGGGTTAGCCTCCCCTCCCTGCGCACAGGGAGGGGCCGGGGGTGGGTAGGTCTCCGAAGAGGCACTGCCGCCTCTGGCGCACCCACCCCTGACCCCTCCCTGCGTGCAGGGAGGGGGAAACGCAGGACCAATCGTGCGGCACTCCGGTTGACTTTGGTCTCGCACCCCGGCTCTATGATTTGATCCATAAGGGAGGAAAACCGGGCCAGATGGCGGACATCGATCAGGACCAGCTGCAGCCCCGGTCGGTCGGCGAGCGGCTTCGACTCGCGCGCGAGGCCAAGGGGCTGAGCCTCGAGGACGTCGCCCGCCAGACGCGGATCCCGGTCCGCCATCTCGAGCATATCGAGCGCGAGGAATGGGACGCGCTCCCGGCCATCACCTACAGCGTCGGCTTCGCCCGAAGCTATGCCAACACGATCGACCTCGACGGCGCCCGCATCGGCGCCGAGGTGCGCGAGCTGCTCGGCGGCGCCCGGGCGGGCGGAACCACCGCCGCGGCCTATTACGAGCCGGCCGATCCGGCGCGGGTGCCGCCGCGCTCGCTCGCCATCGCCGCCGCCGCGATCGCCGTCCTCCTCGTCATCGCCTATCTGGTCTGGCGAAGCAGCGCGGTCGACGACGGCTCGCCCGCCGACGTCGCAATCACCCAGAGCGAGGAGCAGCCCGCCGCCAACGCGGCCGCTCCGAACCCGGCCCAGCCGGTCCAGCCGGCGGCGGCGGCGGCCACCGGCCCCGTCGTCCTCACCGCGATCGAGGACGTCTGGCTCAAGATCGACCAGGCCGGCGGCGCCTCGCTCTACATGGGCACTCTGAAGGCCGGCGAGACCTATCAGGTGCCCGCCGGGGCGCAGGCGCCGAAGCTTCGAACGGCGCGGGCGAACGTGCTTCGGGTCACCGTCGGGGGAACCCAGGTCGCGCCGCTGGGGCCGCCCGAGACGACCATCTCCAACGTCAGCCTGATCGCGGCCGATCTCGCCGGCCGGGGGCAAAGCGGCGCCGCGCCGCCGGCCGCTCCGCCGGCCGCGCCGCGGACACCGTAATAATTCACTCTTCTACGCCGCCGCCAAGCCGTTTAGGGTAAGGCAGGGACGGTAGAAGCGGGGGAATTGTGATGCGTTTTCATCTTGTTGGGATGCTTCTTCTGGCGAGCGTCGCGATGCCGGCGGCCGCCCAGCGCGGCGAGACCCCGGAAAGGCGGATCGAGCGGCTCGAGCAGCAATTGCGCGCGGTCCAGCGCAAGGTGTTCCCCGGCGGCGCCGAGATCGCGCCCGAGATCGAGCCGCAGTCGGCCCCCGGCGGCGACACCGGAGTACCGGCGTCGAGCGCCGTCGCGGACCTCACCGCCCGCCTCGATTCGCTCGAGGGGCAGCTTCGCGAGATGACCGGGCAGGTCGAGCAGAATTCGAACCGGCTTCGGCAGATGGAGAATGCCATCGCCCAGCTCCGCGACAGCATGAGCGGGCGCCTCGACGCGCTCGAGCGGGCCGGCGCTCCGGCGGACGAGCCCGAGCGGCCGGCGACCTCGTCGCCGCAGCGGCCGCGTCCGGCCGCCGCGGTCTCGCCGAGCGACCCTCCGGCGGCCGGGCCCGCCGCTTCCGCCTCGGCCGAGGGCGCCGCGGAGGAAGCCTATAACGCCGGGTTCCGGATGTGGGAGGCGAAGCGCTACGCCGACGCGCAGCAGGCGCTCGAAGCGGCCGCCAAACGTTATCCGAAGAGCAAATGGGCGAGCTGGGCGTCGAACCTTGCCGGCCGCGCCTATCTCGACGCCGGCAAGCCGGCCACCGCCGCCAAGACCTTCCTCGCCAATTACCAGGGCAATCCGAAGGGCGAGCGAGCGGCGGACAGCCTCTATTTCCTCGGCCAGGCGCTGGTCGCGCTCGACAAGCCGGCGGACGCCTGCAAGGCCTATGACGAGCTCCAGGACGTCTACGGAGCGGCGATGCGCGACTGGCTCAGGACGCGCCTGCCGGCGGCGCGGACCCAGGCGAAGTGCCGCTGATCGCCTTCGTCATTGCGAGCGAAGCGAAGCAATCCAGCCTGGCCTCCGACGCCCGCTGGATTGCTTCGTCGCTACGCTCCTCGCAATGACGGTTATGCTTTCCCTCCGGCCTTCACCTCCATCTTCTCGGCGCGAGCCTCATATTCCGTCGCCATCTGGTTGAGAGTGGCGACGACGTCGGGAGTGGCGATGCCGCGGGCGAGGCGGCGGCAGCGTCGGGCCTGCTCCCTCAGGAAGGCGGCGTCCTCGCTCATGCGCGGTCAGCGAAGCAGCCGGCTCCGGCGTTCCTGCAATAGCGCCAGCCGGTTCATCGCGGCGGACCTTTCGCACCCGATACGGTTATTTTGCGGAACGCGCCGGCGGCGCTATAACTAGCGGGAATTCGAGCAGGGGGATGAACGATGGCGGGTAAGCTGATGATCCTGGCGGGCGCGAGCCTGCTCGCTCTGGCCGGCGGCGCCGCGGCGCTGGCGCAGGCGCGGGGCGGCGCCGCCGGCCCCGCGGTCTACTGGATGAGCGCGGACACCGCCTCCGGAATGGCCGCCATGGCCGCTGGCATGGGCCAGAACGGGCGGTCGAGCGCCGGCGCGGCGATGAGCCAGATGTTCGGCGGCGGCCGCTCGGGCCGCCCCTCCTACGTCCACGGCCTCACCCTCCAGCTCGGCAGCCCGCGCCGGGCCGCCGGGCCGCCCAGCGCCGAGCACGTCCCGCCGCCGGGCCTCCAGGCCGGCCAGGTCCTGCCGCTGGTGTCTCCGGCGGTCGCACCGCGCTCGACCGCTCCGGCCCAGCCCTGGGGACAGATGCAGAAGCCGCGCGGGCGGATGCTGATCTACTGGGGCTGCGGCGAGACCGTCCGGCCCGGCCAGCCGGCGGTGATCGACTTCGCCGCGATGGCGGCAGGGAAGGTGCCGGCCGCCTTCGCCAACATGGCTCTGAAGCCGATGGTGCCGCCGTCGGCGGCGGCCTCGACCACCTATGGCGAGTGGCCGAACGAGCGCACCGAGACGCGGGTGCCGGCGGGCGGCTCGCTGGTCGGCGAGCATGTCGTGCGCGGCAATTACTCGCCCGAGATCCGCTTCGCTCTCGGCGCCGGGCAGGATTTCCTCGCGCCGGTGAGCCTGACCTCGAACAGCGCCGGCGCGTCCGGCTCGATCCCGCTGGTGTGGCGGCCGGTGCCCGGCGCCCGCGCCTGGTTCGGAGCGGTGATGGGCGCCGCCCAGAACGGCGACTTCGTCATCTGGACCTCGTCCGAGACCCAGGCGGCGATGATGGCGCTCGACTATGTCGCCGATTCGGACATCGCCCGGCTGGTGCAGAGCCGGGTGCTGATGCCGGCGACGGCGGACCGCTGCACCGTCCCGGCCGAGGTCGCCCGGGCCGCGCCGCAATCGATGCTCAGCCTGATCGCGTTCGGCGGCGAGAGCAATTTCTCCCAGCCCCGCCCGGCCGCCGCGCCGCGCACATGGAAGCCGGAATGGACGGTCAAGCTGAGGACCAAGTCGACCCACATGGGCCTGCTCGGGATGAATATGCCGGGAATGGACGGCGGCGACGACGAGGAGGAGCAGTCGGAGCGGCCGAAGACGAAAAAGGAAAAGCTCCGGCGCGGGCTCGGGAAGATCCTGGGGCAGTAGGCAGAAATTCCTCCCCTGCATTTGCAGGGGAGGGGGACCATGCGAAGCATGGTGGAGGGGCCTTGCTGAGTCTGAAAGAACCCCTCCACCGCACTTCGTGCGGTCCCCCTCCCCGCGAAACCGCGGGGAGGAATTTAGAAGAACAGCTTCCTCACGCTGAGCCGCACCGACCTTCCCAGCGGGTCGAGATAGCCGGGCTGGTAGCTTAGCGGGGTCGCCCCCAGCCGGTCGCGGACCTGCTGGCGGGCATCGAACAGATTGTCGATCGACAGGCTCACCCGGGTGCCGCGCAGGAAGCTGTTGCCGCGGGCGAACTTCTGCAGTCCGAGGTCGGCGAACAGGCGCAGGTTGACGGTCGCGAAATCGTCGAAGAACAGGTCGTCGCCGGTTCCGCCGCCGGCGACCGGGCCGCCGTTCACGAAGGTCGCGCTCTGCCAGTTGGCGGTCAGCCGGGCGCCGAGGCCGTTCTTGAACAGGCCGGCCTGGAGCTCGAGCTCGTGCCTCGGCCGGCCGCCGCGGCTTCCCGAGGCGGAGCCCGCGAGGAAGTCGAGCTCGGGGACGCCGGGACGGATCAGCACCGAATCGGTCAGGTGCCAGGTGTGGTAGAGGCCGAGCTGGAGCCGCCCCGCGCCGGCGCCCCTCCCGCCGCCGCCGAAGCCGCCGCGGCCGCCGCCGAAGCCGCCCCGTCCGCCGCCGCCGCCGCGCCAGCCGCCCTGGCCGCCCCCTTCGCGCGGGCCGCGCTCGCCCTGCGCGCCTTGCGGCGGCCGGCCCTGTGCCGGCTGGCCTTCAGTGGCGGGGGCGATCGTTCCGGGAGCGCCGCCGGCAGCCTGGCCGCCGCGGCCGAACCGTCCGCGGCCCTGCCCGGGCTGCGGCTGCGGGCCGATCGGAAGGCTGAGGTTGAAGCCCCAGCGCAGCTCGGAGCGGTCGACCCGGGCGAAATTGACCGGGCGGGTGTCGACGAGCAGCAGGCGGCCGGCGGAATCGCGCTGGAAGCGGTCCGGAAAGGCCGCCTCGATCTCCGCCGTCGCGGCGGGGAAGGAGGAAATGGCGTTGACGATCCGGCTCGACGTGTAGTTGGCGGAGATCGACAGGTCGGTCTCGTCGAGCGGCCTCAACGTCGCCCCCAGCTTCCACACCCGCCGGTTGTCGGCGACGAGGTTCGGGTTGCCGCCCTCGATGCGGGTGATCTCGACGGTCTCGCCGCGGACGAAGTCGAACACGCGCACGCCGGGCGTCTGAAGGACGGGATCGCCGAGCTGCTGCATCGACGGAGCGCCGTCCTCGTCGGTCACCGAGGCGATCAGGCTGACCTCGGAGATCGGCGACCAGTTGAGCCCGGCCCCCAGGGTCCTCAGAGTCCCGAAGTCGGAGAGATGCTCGACCTCGGCGTTGAGATTGGCGGAGAGGTTGCCGAGCCCGGTGAGGACCGCGCGGCGCCGGCTGGCGATCGGGATGTCGAGATTGACCTGCGCGTTCTGGCGGGTGCGGGAGAGGTCGCGGACGGTGAACACGCCGCCGCGCAAGGCCTCGCTGTTGAGGCCGCGGGCGTCGAAGCCGGCTCGGGCGGCGGCGGTGACGCTGCCGCCGGGAAGCTCGAACAGCGACCCGTTCATCAGCAGCTCGGCATTGCCGATCTGGCTGACCGAGCGGGAGCGGTCGGTGCCGGCGTTGGTCTGGGTGACCGTCTCGCTGGCGCTTCGGTCGAGATTGCCGGTCAGGGTCCATTGCCAGCTCGAGATCGCGCCGTTGACCGCGAGGCCGAGATGGCCGGCACGGGTGTCGCTCTCGCGCCTCAGCCCCGGCGGGACCAGGCTCGGGCGCGGCAGGCCGAGGAAGGCGGTGCTCGAATTGACGTCGAACGTGCCGTTGAGGGTCGCCGTGACGGTCTCGGAGACGGCGCGGTTCAACGTCCCGCTCAGCTCCAGCCGGTCGGTCTGCGGAAGCAGCGTCCGGTAGCGGCCGAGCTCGATGCCGGCGACCGGTTCGGCCTGAATGATGTCGCGCTCGCTCTCGAACAAAGGCTCGGCGCGGCGATATTCCGCTCCCAGGTTGATCCGGCCGGCGGTGTTGATCTGCAGGTAGTTGACCTCGGCGCCGTAGGATTCGCGGCCGCCGGCGGTGGCGAGGCCGCCCTGGACCTCGGCCGTATAGGCGTCGAAGCGGCGCCTGAGCACGAAGTTCACCACTCGCTGGTCGGCTCGGTAGCCATATTTGAGGGCGACCTCCTCGGGCATCACGTCGATCCGGACGATCGCCTCGGGCGGGATGTCGCGGATCTCGGCGAAGCCGGAGATCCGGCGGCCGTTGAGCAGGATGACCGGCCGGCCGTCCTCGCGGCCGCGGCCGCTTCGGGTCTGCGGAGCGATCGCCTCGAGCAGCTCGCTGATGCTGCCGGCGCCGAGCGCGCGGATCTCGCGGCGGTCGAACTGAACTTCGGGCTGGATGTCGCCGATCACGGCGCCGCGCTGGCGCTGGCCGGTGACGACGATCGTCTCGCCTTCCTCCTCGTCGAGCTCGGCGTCGGGGTCGTCCGGATCGGCGGCCTGCGCCGCCGGCTCGGCCGTCTCCACCGGCCCGGCCGGCTCGGCCGCCGGTTCCTGTGCCGGCGGGGCGACCGCGGGCTCCGGCGGCGGGACTTGCTGGGCGAGGAGGGGGGAGGACGCCGTTCCGGCGAGGAGGGTGAAGAGAAACGCTTTGCGCAAAGCCACGGGTACTGCCTTTTTTGTTCTGCTGTTGCCCGCGAGGGGCCTTGGGGCGCGGGTGGGCCAGGACGAGTGAACGCATCCTGTATCCGGCGGTTTCCTCGGGTTAATGTGGGTCATGACCTCCGCCCCGCATCCCGATCTCGTCCTTCGATTCCGACTCGATCTCGAGGCGCTGGCCGGGCCGGTGGACGAGCTCGCCGTCGCCGTCTCGGGCGGGCCCGACAGCCTCGCCCTGCTGCTGCTCGCCCATGCCGCCTTTCCGGCCGGCACTCGCGCCGCAACGGTCGATCATGGCCTCAGGGCGGAGAGCGGGGCCGAGGCGGCGGCGGTCGCCAGGTTGTGCGCGGAGCTCGGAGTCGCCCACGCCATCCTCCCCGTGCGCGTCGAGCGCTCCGGCGACGGCCTCCAGGCGGCGGCGCGCGCCGCCCGCTACTCGGCGCTGGCCGGATGGATGGCGGCGGAAGGGCTCGGTCTCCTCCTTACCGCCCACCACGCCGACGATCAGGCCGAGACCCTGCTGATGCGCCTGAACCGCGGCTCCGGGGTCGCCGGCCTGGCCGGGGTGAGGCGGTCGAGGCCGGTGCCGGGGGGCGGCGGCAGGCTTCGGCTGTGCCGGCCGCTGCTCGGCTGGCGGCGCGGCGAGCTCGAGGCGATCGTCGCGGCGGCCGGGATCGAGCCGGCGCGCGACCCGAGCAACGGCGACGAGGCTTACGACCGCGCCCGGCTGCGGCGGCAGATGGGCGAAGCGCCCTGGCTCGACGCCGCCGCTTTGGCGCGAAGCGCGGCTCTGCTGGCCGAGGCCGAGGCGGCGCTCGAATGGACGGCGGCGAGGCTGTTCGACGCCCGCACCGAGGCGGGGGAGGGGAGCGTCGCCCTGCGCCCGAACGGCCTTCCGTCCGAGCTTGTGAGGCGCCTGGTCCTGCGCTGCCTGCGCCTGGTGGCGCCGGCCGCCCGGCCGCGCGGCGATCAGCTGGCGGCGCTGGTCGCGCGCCTGCGGGCGGGCGGGACGGGCACCCTGTCCGGCGTCAAGGCCACCGGCGGCGACCGCTGGCGCTTCGAGCCGGCCCCGCCGAGGCGGGGATAGACGGACCTCGAATTTGCCTCCCTATCGCCGAAGGCGATGGGGAGGGGGACCACCCGCAGGGTGGTGGAGGGGTAATTGCCTCGGCGATCGGGTCACCTCAATTCGAACATCGGCGCCTTCACCCCTCCACCATGCTTCGCATGGTCCCCCTCCCCACGCGCTTCGCGCGCAGGGAGGCAAAGCGAGCTACGACGCCGGCGCGGCGGATCGAGTCGGGGCCGTTCCGGGTTGAGCCTTTCATGATCCGCGTCTCCGCTCCGTTCGCCGCCTTGCTCCTGCTCGCCGCCTGCGGCGGCGACGAGGAGGACATCGAGCCTCGCGCCAACAGCCAGGAGGAGCTCGAGAACCGGCTCGACAAGCTGGCCGACCGGATCAGCGAGGATATCGAGCCGCCCGCCCGCCTCGGCGATCTGGTGGAGACCGATGTCGGTCCGGAGCTGCGCTCGGAGCCGGCCTGCCGGGTGCGGCGGAATGGGCGGCTGATCCTGGTCGTCAACGCGGCGGGCGCGGTGGCGCGCATCGACGACCGGCGGGTCCCGCTCAGCGTCTCGGGCCCGATCGGGCCGACCGGCGGCTTCCTCACCGCTCCCGGAGTGACGGTCAGCGTCGGCCGCCTCGATGCGCCGGTCGCCGGCGCCGACGAACATGGCAGGGAGTGGCGCGCGCGGATCACGATCGGCGGCGACAAGGAGCGCCCGATCGAGAAGCACGAGGCGACCTGGATCTGCAGCCGCTAGCGCCGCTCGCCGAGCAGCAGCCCGCGAACGTCCGAAGCCCTGAACGACGCGGCCAGCAGATAGGGGAGGGTGAACAGCGCGCCGAGCAGCACGACGGCGAGCCCGGCGAGGAGGCCCCTCGGCCTCCACCGGTGACGCCACCCGATCCAGCCGGCGAAGAGCAGGAGATGCGCCTCGAGGTCGGAGTCGAGCTGGGCCCGCCACGGCTGGCGCAGGTCGGCCGCGAGGGTGGCGATTAGACCGGAGAGACCGAGCGTCGCGAGCGCCCAGAGGGTGACCGCCGCGACGGCGAGCCAGGCCGCCGCCAGATAGAGTCGCAATCCCGCCATGCCGGTCTCCTTCCGACCCGCCATAACGTTCGAGGGCGAAGCGAGGCGCCGGAGCGGCGCTTCGCTGCGCTCAGGCCGTGACCCGCCCCTCGAAGGGCGCGGAGCGGAGCCGGTCGCCGGTCCGAAGCGACCGGCGGCGGGGCGGAGGCTCGGCGGGCCGGGCGATGCGCGCCGCGCGGACCGGCGGGCCGGGCGGATCGGGCAGTTCCAGCTGCAGCTGCGCCGGATCGGCGGCCCGCTCCGGCGGAGCGCTGCCCCAGACGATCCGATAGCCCCTGGGGATCGGCCGCCAGCCCGATTCCGCCAGGATGAGATCGCAGCCGCAATGCCGGCAGCGGCCGAAGGCGGCGCCGCGGTTGGCGCGCACCTGCGGCGCCGCCTGATGCTGTCCAAGCCTGCAGAGGATGCCCATCGCCCCGCCTCCTGCCTGCCGCGATTGTTTTCCGGCGCAGGTTAAGGACCGGTAAGCGCGCCCACCCTGCTCCGGGCTCCGCTCAGCCGGGCGGCCGGAACCGGCCCCCGCCGCGCTCGTTCCGCCTGCGTTATTCACCACAGGAACGGAGCGTCACCATGTCCCACATCCCGAACAGCGCCATGCCCCACGCCGGCACCACCGAAGGCGAGGCCCAGCAGGACCAGGGCGGCTCCGCCACCCTCTCGGAGCGCGCCGGCAAGATCCGCGAGCAGGCGACCGATTATGCCCGCGAGAATCCGAAGACCGCGATCGCCGCCGGCGCCGCTCTGGCGGCCGGAGTGATCGCCGCCGCCGCCATCCCGCTGGTCCGCGGCCGGTCCGGCTCGGGCGCGGCCAAGAGCGGCGGCACCCGCAAGAAAGCGGCTCCGAAGAAGAGCTGAGCTTGGCCGGGCCGGGCCGCGACGCGCTTCGGGAGATGGCCGCGAACCGCGGGCTGAAGCTCGTCGCCTCGCGGATCCGGACCCCGGGCAAGGGCGACTACGGCCGCTACGGGCTGACTGACGCCGCCGGCGCGAAGCTGCTCGGCTTCGGCCGGTCCGGCCTGACCGCCACCGCCGAGGAGATCGAGGCCTATCTCCACAAGGGCGCGGCCGCCGACTGGAAGACATCGCTTCGCGCCGCTGGGGGCAAGGCGGCGCCGACGGCCCGGAAGCGCGCTGCCGCGGAGCCCAAGTCCCGACCCGAGCCTGAACCGGAGCGCCGACCGGACCCCGAGCCCGAGCCCGAGCCCGAGCCCGAGCCGCCGCCGCTCGCCATCCGAACCGCCCGGCCGGCCGACGCGGCCGCGATCGCCGGCCTGGTCGTCGGGCTGGGCTTCCCCGCGGCCGCCGAAGAGATCGTCGAGCGGCTGCCGGCCCTCAGGAAGGAGCCGCCCCTCGTCGCCGAGCAGGGCGAGGTGATCGGGATCCTCGCCTGGCACGTCACTCCGGTGCTCCATCGCCCGAAGCCCGTCGGCCGGATCACGATGATGGTCGTGGCCAAGGGGGAACGCCGGCGCGGCGTTGGCCGGGCTCTGGTCGACTCGGCCTGCGAGCGGCTTCGGGCCAAGGGCTGCGGCCTGATCGAAGTGACCAGCAATGTCGATCTGTCGGGCGCCCACGGCTTCTACCGCAAGCTCGGCTTCGAGCGGACCAGCTACCGCTTCGCGAAAGAGCTCGACTGACCCGGGATGACGGGCTCTAGCCCCGGTTCCAGGCGAGTCGGCGGTCCTGCGGCGGCGGAGCGTCGCAGGCCTTGAAATAGAGGTGGCAGAGCAGGAGCAGAAGCGAGACGCTGTAGCAGGCGTTGGCCAGCTCATCGATCCGCGACACGCTGATCGGAAGCGCGATCAGCAGGATCAGCCGGAAATGCCCTTCGCGCATCCGGGCCGTCTGGACTCCGAGCGAGGAGCCGGCCTGACGGTGGGCGACCCGGCGGACCGCCTCCATCAGCAGAAGCCAGGCGAGCCCGACCAGCAGGCTGGCGAAGATGCCGTCGGTCATCCCTTTGCCGGTGAGGCTGAAGGCGAGCCCGGCGAGGTAGAGGGCGACATGGCCGTTCAGGCATTCGAGCGCGATCCGCCATTGGCCGAGGCCGAGGCGATGCTCCGCCCAGCCCGCCACGGGCGAGAAGATCCTGGTCAGGGCGATGTCGTCGAGCGGGTTCATGGCTTCTGTTTATCAAGCCGAATGGTTGAAAAATGGCAAAATTCCGCAACATGGTTAATTTCCCCGCCGCTGTTGCATCGCCGCAACCCTTGCCGAGCCGCCACGTTGTGCCGCTGTCCGTCTAAGAAGGAGCCAAGCCGATGAAGCTCGTCCCCCTGGTGGCCCTTCTCGCCCTCGCCGGCTGCGGCCAGAACAGCGCCGCGGACAACAATGCCGCAGCGCTCGAGCGGGCCGCGGAGCAGAGCACCCCCGAGGCCGCCGACGTCCTTCTCAACGCCGCCGAGAACGGCGCGTCCGTCCAGGACGCGATGCAGGCGGCGGGCAACGCCCAGGCGCCGGCCGAGGCCCCTCCGGCCCAGGGCGCCAAGCCGCACGCCCCCGGCGACCCGGTGCCGCCGCCGAAGATCCCGGCGGGCGGGAACAGCCAGTAGCAGAACCCCTCTCCCTGCAGGGGAGGGACAGCCGCGAAGCGGCAGGGTGAGGGAGCGAGACGGGCCCTCACCCTCCCAAAGCTTTGCTTTGGGCCCCTCCATGCGCAGGTCGCCCTGTCCCGCGGACAGGGCTGAGCCGCGCGGGGCGCGGCTCACCTGCGCATCCCCTGCAGGGAGAGCGGTTAGCGGAGCAGCTCTCCAACATACTCCCTGATCGCCTCCGGCCAGGAAGCGATGAGCGACCGGAAGTCCTCTTCCTCGCCGCGATAGAGGGCGCGCAGGGCCTCCTCGTAGCCGGGCCGGTCGCCGCACATGTGCGACAGGAAGCCATAGGCGGCGTCGCGCTTCTCGGCAGGGCCGGCCTCGCGGCGCATCGCTTCCTCGACCAGTCGGCGAAGGGCGGCCGAGACTCCGCCGCGCCGGCGCGACAGGAATTCCCAGTGGCGCGGAAGCAGGGTCACCTCCCGGGCCGTCACTCCGAGGCTCGGTCGGCCGGGGCCGCGGGGCGGCGGCGGCGGCGGCGGCGAACCGGCGGGATTGCGATAGTCGAGATCGACGAGCTGGCCGATGCCGTCCTCGAATACCCGGATGCTGGCGAGCTGGTCCGGGTACCGCGTCGCGAGCTCGCGTCCCACCGCCGCGGGGTCGCCGCGAGCCACGATCTCGTCGCCGAGGAAGGCGGTCATCGTCTGCAAATTCAGTCTCCTTCGCCGTTGTTATTGCCCGGGTTAAATACAAGGGTCAATAACATCCGGGTAAAACCCCCCGTCGGGGCCCGTCTCTTGCCGAGGCGGGCGGGGCGGAGTACGAACAGGGCAAGTCACCGTCGGCTTCGCCCGTCGGAACGAGAAAAAAGAGTGCATTGCTATGGCGCAGCAGGCTGCGACGGCCCCGCTCCCTCCGGCACCCGGTCCGGCCCCAATAGCCGCGAATCCGCTCGGGCAGCGGAGCTTGCGCTCCCCCCGCCACACCTATGGCGCGCTCGATCTCGGAACCAACAATTGCCGGCTTCTGATCGCCCGCCCGGCCGAGGACGGCTTCGTCGTCATCGACGCCTTCTCGCGCGTCGTCCGGCTCGGCGAGGGGCTGGCGGCCAGCGGCCGGATCGCCGACGCCGCGATGGACCGGGCGGTGGCGGCGCTCTCGGTCTGCGCCGAGAAACTGAAGCGCCGCCACGTCTCGCTGGCCCGCTCGGTCGCCACCGAGGCCTGCCGCCGCGCCGTCAACGGCCGCCACTTCGTCGAGCGGGTGCGGCTCGAGACCGGCATCTGCCTCGAGATCATCGCGCCCGAGGAGGAGGCGAGGCTCGCCATGCTCGGCTGCCACCGGCTGCTCGAGCCCGGCGACGCTCCGGCGCTGATCTTCGATATCGGCGGCGGCTCGACCGAGCTCATACTGATCGACACCGACCATGACGGAACGCCCAAGATCAAATGCTGGTGGAGCGCGCCCTGGGGCGTGGTCTCGCTGACCGAGAGCGAGGGCCGCGACTTCGCCGACACGGCCGAGCGGCTCGCCGCCTACGGCCGCATGAAGGAGAGGGTCAAGCACGCCTTCCGCCGCTTCGCCGAGCTGCTGCCGCCGCGCGAGGGCAATATCCGCCTGCTCGGCACCAGCGGCACGGTGACCACCCTGGCAAGCGTCCACCTAGCGCTTCCGAGCTACGATCGGCGGGCGGTGGACGGGCTGATGATGCCGGCCGATTCGATGCGCGCGGTTAACCGGATGCTGTCGGGGATGAGCTTCGCCGAGCGGGCCAGTCTGCCCTGCATCGGCGCCGAGCGCGCCGACCTCGTCGTCGCCGGCTGCGCGATCCTCGAGGCAATCATGGACATCTGGCCGGCCGAGATCCTCGGAGTCGCCGACCGCGGCATCCGCGAGGGCATCCTGCGCTCGCTGATGGCGCGCGACGGACATAAATTGTGAGGGTGGCGGACAAATTCCTCCCCGGCATTTGCCGGGGAGGGGGACCGTCCGAAGGACGGTGGAGGGGTTCTTCCGCCGCAGGCCCCTCCACCAGGCTTCGCCTGGTCCCCCTCCCCCGGAAATCCGGGGGAGGAATTTCGGCGTGGTAACCCGGGTCAAGACCGCCAAGGGCCGCAAGGTCGGCTCGACCAAATGGCTCGAGCGCCAGCTCAACGATCCCTACGTCAAGCGCGCCAAAGCGGAGGGCTTTCGCTCGCGCGCCGCCTACAAGCTGACCGAGCTCGACGACCGCTTCGGCTTCCTCAAGGGCGTCGAGCGGGTCGTCGATCTCGGAGTCGCGCCCGGCGGCTGGACCCAGGTGGTGCGCAAGCGGGCCCCGAAGGCGGCGGTGGTCGGGATCGACCTCCTGCCCACCGATCCGATTGACGGCGCCGTCATCCTCCATCTCGACTTCCTCGCCGACGAGGCGCCCGAGCGGCTTCGCGAGGCGCTCGGCGGGCCGGCCGACCTCGTCCTGTCGGACATGGCGGCGAACACCGTCGGCCACCCTCAGACCGACCATCTGCGCACGATGGGCCTGGTCGAGGCCGGGCTCGAATTCGCCGCCGAGGTGCTCCGGCCCGGGGGAGCCTTCGTCGCCAAGGTGCTCGCCGGCGGCGCCGACAACCATCTGGTGGCGGAGCTGAAACGGCGCTTTTCGAGCGTCAAGCACGCCAAGCCGCCGGCGAGCCGCAAGGGCTCGTCGGAATGGTATGTGGTGGCGCAGGGCTTCAAAGGCTGAATAAGCGGAAAGCGCTTAAACTCCCGCCGGATTGAACACATTCGCTGGAGCCTAAAGCGGGCGGGCTTGGCACATTCCCGCCATGACCGTGGACACGGCGCGCCAGGCGGCCGAGCTGCTCGCCCCCCATTTCGCCGCCGGGGGTGGCCGGTCGGTCGCGGTCCTGCACCTCGACTCCGACCGCGGGCTCATCGAAATCAGCTTCGCGGAAACGGATTCGGCGGGCCTGCCGGTCCGCGATATCCTCGCGGCGGCGCTGAAGGTCGGCGCGGAGGGGGTGATCGTCGGGCTCGGCCGGCCACCCGGCGACGCGATGCCGAGCGGGACCGACCGTTCCGACGCCCGCCGCCTCGCCGACGCCGCCGCCGCGCTGGGCGTAAGGCTCACCGACCTGTTCATCTTCGCCGGCGACGAATGCCACAGCTTCCGCGAGCTCGGGCTGCTCTAGAGTTCCCCGGCGAAGGCCGGGGCCCAGCCGCACCGGCGAAAGGACTGGGCCCCGGCCTTCGCCGGGGAGCGATTCGGCCTGATCAGCACGGACTCTAGGTCATCGCCTGTCACCCCGGACTTGATCCGGCATCCACCTTTCAGCGGCATTGCCTCGAAGGAAGGTGGATCCCGGATCAAGTCCGGGGTGACGAGGGTCTGCGATCAACCCGCGTACGCGGGGCAGGCGGGGATGTCCTTGGGCTCGGGGCGCTGGCCGGCCGGCTCGAACTGGGCGAAATAGGATTCGGAATCCTGGAGGCGCTCGAACCGCGTGAGCTGGTAGCCGACGGCGGCGAACTCGCAGATGAGCAGGCGCGGCGGGGTGCCGTGGCGGTCGGTCGGCCGGTCGGCGTCGACCACGACCACCCGGCCCCTTTTCTTGAGGTCGGCGCGCAGGTTCCACAGGAACTCGCTCGGCTGCTCGATCTCGTGATACATGTGGATCAGGAAGACCCGGTCGAACGAGGCGTCGGGAAGCAGCGGGTCGTCGGGTTTGCCGAGCTTGACCGCGACGTTGTGCAGATCCTCGCGCGTGACCCGGTCGGCCAGCGCGCTGATCGTCTCCGGCACGATGTCCTCGGCGAGCACCCGGCCACGCCGCCCGACCAGCGGCGCCAGCCGGACCGTGTAATAGCCCTCGCCGGCGCCGATGTCGGCGACGTACATGCCCGCCTCGATGTCGGCGAGGTCCATCACCGTCTGCGCCTCGCGCACCGAATCGCGCGCATCCTCGTTCGAATAGCTGGCCGAGACGATCGGCGAGACCGGCCGGTTGGGCTTGGGGAAGGGGGATTTCTCGGCCTGCTCCTTGCAGGCGGCGAGGAGGAGGAAGGGGAGGAGGAGCCAGCCGAAAATCCTCCCCCGGATGTCCGGGGGAGGGGGACCATGCGAAGCATGGTGGAGGGGTAGATGGCGCAGGCTTCTGCCAATTACCCCTCCACCACCCTTCGGGCGGTCCCCCTCCCCGAGCAAGCTCGGGGAGGATCTGGAGGGCCTAATCCACATCTTCGACTTCGACCTTCTCGCCGGTCACGCGCTGCGACAAGGCCGCGGCCATGAAGCGGTCGAGGTCGCCGTCGAGCACGTCGGACGGCGCGGTGGAGGTGACTCCGGTGCGCAGGTCCTTGACCAGCTGATAGGGCTGGAGGACGTAGGAGCGGATCTGGTGGCCCCAGCCGATGTCGGTCTTGGCGGCATGCTCGGCGCTGGACTGGGCCTCGCGGCGCTGGAGCTCGGCCTCGTAGAGCCGGGCCTTCAGCATCTTCATCGCCTCGGCCCGGTTCTTGTGCTGCGAGCGCTGGTTCTGGCAGGCGACGATGATTCCGGAGGGGAGGTGGGTGATCCTGACGGCGCTGTCGGTGGTGTTGACGTGCTGGCCGCCGGCGCCGGACGAGCGGTAGGTGTCGATCTTGAGATCGCTTTCGTTGACCTCGACGTCGATATCGTCGTCGACCACCGGATAGACCCAGACGCTCGAGAAGCTGGTGTGGCGCCGGGCGTTCGAATCGTAGGGGCTGATCCGGACCAGCCGGTGGACCCCGCTCTCCGTCTTGGCATAGCCATAGGCATTCTCGCCCTTGACCATCAGGGTCGCCGACTTGATCCCGGCCTGCTCGCCGGAATGATGGTCGACCAGCTCGACCTTGTAGCCCCTGCGCTCGGCCCAGCGGCTGTACATGCGCTGAAGCATCTCGGCCCAGTCCTGGCTCTCGGTGCCGCCGGCTCCGGCATTGACCTCGATATAGGCGTCGTTGGAATCGGCCTCGCCGGCGAGAAGGGCGGTGACCTTGTCGCGCTCGGCCCGCGCGGCGAGCTCGGCGAGGGCGGCGACGGCATCGGCCTCCATCGACTCGTCGCCTTCGGCCTCGGCCATTTCGAGAAGCTCGACATTGTCGTCCAGCTCCTGCTGGATGGCGCGGGTGGCGGCGATCGCCTCGTCCAGCCGCCGCCGCTCGCGCATGACCTCCTGGGCGGCCCTGGGGTCGTTCCACAGGGCCTGATCCTCGACCCTGGCGTTCAGCTCCTCGAGACGCCTCAAGGCCCTGTCCCAGTCGAGGAACCGGCGGAGAAGCTCGAGCGCCGACCGGATCTGGTCGACATGGGCTTGCGCTTCGGCGCGCATCACTTGTCCTTTCGAAAGGGGACAGTCACTTTTCCGCACCTCGGAGCAGAACCTGCACGACCGTGCGGAAAAGTGACTGTCCCCGTCAGGCGCCGGACCTAGTAAATCCCGCCCTGATTCTGCAAGAAATCGCTGTCGTTGCGCTGCTGGCTCTGGGCGCGCTGCACCCGCACCCTGCGCACCGCTTTCTCCGGCGGCCGGTTGGCCATCTCGTCGCGGCGGATCGAGCGCCTCGGCTCGCTTTCCGGCTTGAACGCCTCCCAGATCACCCCTGCCTTGGGCTCGTCGGTCGGCCAGGCGCCGAACACCTTCTTGCCGGAGCGGCGGTCGATCCGGACCATCCGGATCCCGGAGGGCGCCCGGAACGGAAGGACCGGCATGTCCTTGAACGCGACCTGCGCGAACTGCTTGAAGATCGGTGCCGCAAGGGTGCCGCCCTGGGCGTATCCGCCCATCGGCCGCGGCTGGTCGAAGCCCATGTAGATCCCGGCGACGATCTGGGCGCTTCCGCCGATGAACCAGACGTTGGTCGGCCCGGACGTCGTCCCGGTCTTCCCGAACAGCGGCCGCCCGAGGTCGCGGAGCACCTGGGCGGTGCCGCGGGTCACCACGCCCTCGAGGATATGGACCATCTGGTAGGCTGTCATCGAATCGAGCACCTGCTTGGTGCGTAGCGGCGGCCTCGGCATCGGCTTGCCGTCCCAGTCGCGGGCGTTGCAGCCGTTGCAGGGCCTCGTATCCGCCCGATAGATGACCTTGCCGTTGCGGTCCTGGACATAGTCGATCAGCGTCGGCTTCAGCTCCCGGCCCTGGTTGGCGAGGATGGCGAAGGCGTTGGTCATCTT
>DASVRO010000090.1:0-18003 GCA_036388575.1 Allosphingosinicella sp. | reverse complement strand
CGCCGCCGCGCTTTGGGCGAAAGCCGCCATCGGGAGGGTAGCCCAAAAAGCTTGATCCCTCCTCTCGTCATGCCAGCGGAGGCTGGCATCCCACCGGGTGAAGAAGGCGGCGCCGTTCACCCGCTGAGGCCCCAGCCTTCGCCGGGGCGACGCCTCGGCGCGGTGGGAGCCGGGACGACCCGGAGCTTATACTCGTTACGGCTGCTTCCTTCCGGATCTGACCGGGTTGGCGAGAGCGCCGTCCGCCCGACTCCCGCGGCGCATATGGGGTGATCCGGGGATTCGCGCAAGAGACCCACGCCCTCACCCTGCCGCTTCGCGGCTGTCCCTCTCCCCTGCAGGGAGAGGGGTTTACCTCAGGCGAACACCTCCGCGACCAGGCGGCCGACCGCGGCATGGGCGGCGAAGCGTGCCGGGCGTTCGGCGGTGCCGCCGCTCTGGTAGCTGGCGATCACCACCGGAGCTTTTCCCGAGCGCCAGGCTATCGCGACGTCGTTGACGGCGCCGTTGGCGCCGGTGCCGGTCTTGTGGCCGACCAGCCAGGGCGGTGCCGGCAAGCCCGCCTTCAGCCGGTCGGGGCCCGGCACCGACTTCTGAAGCCAGGTGGAGAGGTGGCGGCGGGATTGCTCGGCGAGCGTGTCGCCCAGCACCAGGGTGCGCGCCAGCCCGGCCATGGCCGCGGGGCTGGTCGTGTCGCGCGGGTCGCCGGGCAGGTTGGAGTTGAGCTCCATCTCGTAGCGGTCGAGCCGGGTCACCGGATCGCCGCAGGCGCGGATGAAGCGGGTCAGGGCCTCCGGACCGCCGGTCCGGCGCAGGAGCATGTTGGCGGCGCTGTTGTCGCTCAGCTCGACGATCGCCGAGCAGAGCCGAACGACAGAGAGGCCGCCTTCGTCCCAATATCTCTCGACGACGGGCGAATTGTCGAGCGGCTTGCCGGGCGGAAACGGCAACTTCTCCTCGAGCGAGAGCTCGCCGCGGTCGGCCAGGGCGAGGACGAAGCCGGCCAGCGGCAGCTTGAAGGTCGAGGCCATCGCGTAGCGCGAATCGGCGTCGAAGCGCAGCTCGCGGCCGGAGCCGGTGTCGATCGCCGCCACGCCGAGGCGACCGCCGGGCCCGAGCGAAGCCCTAACCGCGCGGAAGCGGCGATCGAATTCCATCATCATCTTGTAGCTCGGCTCTCGTGCCCGAGCGCAGCCGGCCAGCAGCGAAGCGGCGCCGGCAGCGATGAATGTGCGGCGGTCGATCATCTCATCTCCCCTGCATGTCATGCGCCTCGCCGGGCATCCGAACCGTCAGGGTGTCGAGCGAGTCGTCGAGCCAGATCTGGCAGGCGAGGCGCGACGTCCGGGTGACCCGGGCGGCGAGGTCGAGCAGGTCCTCCTCCTCCTCGCTGGCCCTGGGCAGCCGTTCAAAATCCTCGGCGGCAACTATGACATGGCAGGTCGAGCAGGCCATCTGCCCCTCGCACGTCCCTTCCAGGGGTTGGCCGTGGGCCTGGGCGAGGTCGAGCAGCCGCTCGCCCGGCTGCCCTCGCACCTCCTGGATGTGGTTGCCGTCGGCCGAGACGAAGCGCACCAGGGTCATGCGGCGAGACCGGGCTGGCGCGAGGCGGCGGAGTCGATCAGGGCGAGCGCCTCGGCCAGATCGTCCTCGCTCGTGTAGCGGCCGAAGCCGAGGCGGATGCTGGAGCGGGCCTGCCGGTCCGACAGGCCGATTGCGGCGAGGACGTGGCTGGGGCGGCCCGAGCCGCTGGCGCAGGCCGAGCCGGCCGAGAAGGCGATGCCGCGAAGCTCCGAGATCAGGCGGGCGGAATCGACGCCGTCGCGGCGCAGGTTGAGGTTGCCGCGATAGCGCCGGTCGGCCGAGCCGTTCAGGGCCCAGCCGGACGTCAGCGCCCTGCCCTTCGCCCACAGACGCTCGACATGGGCGCGGTCCTCGTCTCCGCGCTCGGCAAGGAGGCGAGCGGCTTCGCCGAAGCCGACGCACAGGGCCGGCGACAGGGTGCCGGAGCGAAGGCCGCCTTCCTGGCCGCCGCCGTGGAGAAGAGGCTCGAGCTCCACCCCGTCGCGTACCCATAAGGCGCCGATGCCCTTGGGACCGTGGACCTTGTGGGCCGAGACGGCGACGAGATCGCAGGCCTCGAGCGGGACCGAGACCCGGCCGAAGCCCTGGACGGCGTCGCACAGGAACAGCGCTCCGGCGGCGCGGGCGAGCGCCCCGATGCGATCGACGGGCTGGATCACGCCGATCTCGTTGTTGACCAGCATGGCGGCGACGAGGCCGGTCGGCGTGGCGAGCGCGGTTTCGACGGCGGCGAGATCGACGAGGCCGTCGCCGCCGACAGGGAGGATCTCGACGTCCACTCCGCGGCCCGAAAGGTACTCGACCGTGTCGAGAACGGCGGCATGCTCGGTGGCGAGGGTGACGATCCGGCGGCGATCCGGCGGCAGGCGGGATGCGGCGCCCTTCAGCGCCCAGTTGATCGCCTCGGTCGCTCCGGAGGTGAAGTAGAGCTCCCCTCCCTGCAAGGGAGGGGTTGGGGGTCGGTGCGTCTCCGAAGATGCACCGCCCGTCACCGACGCACCCACCCCCGGCCCCTCCCTGCGTGCAGGGAGGGGGGTGTTCAGTGCCTCCAGCACCCGTTCGCGCGCCACCTCGATCGCGGCGGCCGCTTCCCGTCCGAGGCGGTAGCTGCTGTGCGGGTTGGCGAAGTTGGTCTCGATCCATGGGTGCATCGCCGCCGCCGCTTCGGGAGCGAGCGGCGTCGTCGCCTGATAGTCGAGATAGATGGGCGGTCTCACGCGGCGCGGCGTTTCCCGTACATCGCCGTCCAGTGGCCGAGCAGGGCGTCGATATCGCTCTCGCGGGTCTGCGGGCCGAAGCTGACCCGGATCACCTCGCGGGCCTGCTCCTCCGGCCAGCCCATGGCGGTCAGGACGTGGCTGGTCTTGAGGCTGCCCGAGGCGCAGGCGCTGCCGGCGGTGACGGCCATTCCGGCGAGATCGAGCTGCATCATCTGGGCGGCGCCCGGAACGCCGGGCATCCGGTAGCAGGCGATGGTGGCGATTCGCGGCGCGTCGGCGGCGACGATCTCGCCGCCGGCGGCGAGGATGCCCTGGTCCAGCCTGGAGCGCAGGCGCTTCGCTTCCTCGTACCAGCCGTGATCGGCCTCGCAGGCGGCGGCGAAGCCCATGATCGAAGGCACGGCGGCGGTGCCGGGTCGGAAGCCGCCTTCCTGGCCGCCGATCGCCTCGAGCGTCGATATATCCTTGATCAGCAGGGCGCCGACGCCCGGAGGGCCGCCGAACTTGTGAGCGGCTATGACGATGAAGTCGGCTTGCGGCAGCGGCAGCTTGCCGGCGCTCTGGGCGCAATCGACGAGCAGCAGCCCGCCCGCCGCCTTGACCCGGCCGGCGACCAGCTCGAGCGGGTGGATCACGCCGGTCTCGTTGTTGACCGACTGGACCGCGACCAGAGGGGTTCGGGCGCGCGAGAGAGCGGTGTCGAGGTCCTCGAGGTCGAGAGTCCCGTCGGCTCGGACCGCGATCTGTCGCGCATCCGGCGCGCTGCGCAGGACCGCCGGATGCTCGACCGCCGAGACGATCCGGTCCTCCGCCTGCGCCCTTTCGAAGACCAGAGAGATCGCCTCGGTCGCGCCGGAGGTGAAAACCAAGGTCGAATCCGAGCCGAGCGCAGCCGCGATGCGGCGGCGGGCGTCCTCGAGTTGTGAGCGCACCGCCCTCCCCTCGGCATGGGGCGAGGAGGGGTTGGCCCAGTTGCGACAAGCCTCGGCCATCGCCGCCGCGGCCTGCGGCAGGATCGGAGTGGTCGAGGCGTGGTCGAGGTAGATGCGGTCGGGCACGTTTCGCCTTTCAAATTGCACGGCGGGCTTCGACGCCTATATAGAGCCCGTGCGCGCGGGGGCAGCCCCGCTCTTTCCCCTTGAGCCACCGCAGGTGCAATGCCCGAAGTCATCTTCCCCGGTCCGGAAGGCCGTCTCGAAGGCCGTTTCAGCCCCGGCCCCCGGCCCCGCGCGCCCGTCGCGCTGATCCTCCATCCCCATCCGCAGGGCGGCGGGACGATGAACAACGCCATCGTCCAGTCCCTGTACAAGACCTTCGTCAGGCGAGGCTTCGCGACCCTGCGCTTCAATTTCCGCGGAGTCGGCAAGAGCCAGGGCGTGTTCGACAACGGCATCGGCGAATTGTCCGACGCCGCCTCGGCGCTCGACTGGGTGCAGCAGATCCATCCCGAGGCCGAGACGACCTGGATCGGCGGCTTCAGCTTCGGAGCCTGGATCGGAATGCAGCTGCTGATGCGCCGGCCCGAGGTGCGCGGCTTCATCTCGATCGCTCCGCCCGCGAACATGTACGACTTCACCTTCCTCGCCCCCTGCCCGGCCTCGGGAATCATCATCCAGGGCGAGGGCGACGAGGTGGTGACCCCGAACGCGGTCCAGAAGCTGGTCGACAAGCTTCGCACCCAAAAGCACATCACCATCCATCACTCGACCATCCCGCAGGCGAACCATTTCTTCGTCAACGAGATGCCGCAGCTGATGAAGGCGGTGGACCAGTATCTCGACTTCAGGCTGGATCCGAGCTGCCCGATACGGTGAGCTGAGTTTCCCGGCGAAGGCCGGGATCAGTCCCGCCGTCTGTCCCGCTGGGCCCCGGCCTTCGCCGCGGAGCGGCTCCGACCCGTCACTTGCCTCCCGAGCGCCAGCGCAGCGACATGCAGGAGAGGCCGGCGTCGATCCTGGCGATCTCCTCGGCGGGAATCTCGACCACCTCCAGCCCTCGCCCGGCGAGGAGCGCGGCGGTGCGCGGGAAACCGGAGGCCATCAGGATGCGGTCGTTGACCCGGATCAGATTGGCCGAAGGCTCCTCGCCTTCGGGAGTGACCAGCACCTCGAAGCCGGGGAAGAGCGGCGCCATCGCGGGCACCGCAATCACGATGCCCTCGTCGACCAGCGCGCAGCCGGTCTTGAGGTGGAGCAGGCCCGGCGGCGGCTCGACGGTGCGGGCCGTCCGGCCGAGGTCGCGGAGGAGGTCGCCGAAGCGGCGGGCACCCGCTTCGTCGGTACGCGCCGAGAGGCCGACGAGGACCTCGTCGGGCAGGACGAGGATGTCGCCGCCGTCGACGAAGCCCTCGTCGACCGCGGCCACGTGGGCGAAATAGCGACTGAGGACCGGTGCCAGCGACTCGGGCTCGTCGAAGCGGCTGGGCGCTCCGGGGCGGAGCAATATCGCCCCTTCGGGCAGCACGAAGGCAGGATCCTCGACGAAGACCGAATCGGGATGCTCGGGGAGGCGCGGCAAGATCTCGACCTCGACCCCAGCGGCTTCGAGGGCGTCAACATAGGCGCGGTGCTCGGCAAGGACCCTCTCGAAGACCGGAGCCCGAGAGCCGGTGCGAAGGCCGCGGACGACGCTGTCGCCCGGCTCGCGGGCGATGGCTAGGTCGAAATCGAAGATACGCCGGCTCAAGAGGTCAGCGCGGCGGCCGGACGGACGTGACGGGCGTGACGGACGTGAGGTCCGGACGCCGGATCGGCGTGCCCCAATGGATCTGCGATTCCTCCAGCTCTTGCTGCGTCTGGCCGAGATTGGCGTGGCAGTTCGCCGCCGGCTCGGCCGCCTGCTCGTACAGCCGCGCCCTCAGGCGGGCGAACATCGCCTGAGAGGCGTCGGGCCCCGGCAGCAGGATCGCCTGCGATCCGAGGGTCACGCCCTTGCCGTCCGAATGCTCCGCCGTCCACGGCCAAGCCGACCACAATTGGGCGATGAGATGGGCTTCCTCGATCTTCACCCAGGTCGTCTCGAATGTCGGCAGCCGCTTGGCCAGGCGCTCCGCGCCCCGGTAGATCCGTCCAAGTTTCGGAGACTGGAAAATGACCGAGCCGGCCTCGTCGGTCCGCTCGCCGTTCAGCGAAAACTCGATCTCGTCCGGCTTCCACAGCCGGACGGCGTCGAGCGGTATCCAGATCCAGCTCATCCGCTGCTCGGCCATATGGCCCCGCTTCGCGGACCAATGGACGTAATAGGACATCTCGCCGCGGGGGGCGTCGGGGTAGACCATCATCTGAAGCATTCCGCCGACATTCTCGCCGAACTGCTCGGAGACCGTGCAGGTCCAGCTCTCGAGCGGCCGCTCCTCCTCCGGGGCCTGGGCCTGGGCCTGGGCGAAGGTCGCGGCAAGGATCAGGGCCGCGCTCACAGCGTCCAGATCAGCACGTTGCCGAACAGGACGGCGGCGGCGACCAACATCAGCACGCCCTGCCTGCCTTCCTTGCGCTTCGCGAGCAGGTAGATCCCGCCGCCGACCAGCGCGAAGGCGGCTATCACGGCGAGCGACAAAGCGGTTACGGCGATCGTGTACATCGCCGCGCTTGTGCCATCCAAAACGGCGAGAAAACAGGGGGCGGCTTTTACGAATGGTTAAAGCGGGAGGCGTAGCTTCCCCGTCCATGCCAGACGGTGAAGCGAAACGGCAGCTGGACGAGGCTTTCGAGCGGATCGAGGAGACGATCCTGCCGAGCCTGTCGATGATGCTCGACACGTTGCTCGACGCGGCGGCGCTGGCGCGTCCCGGCCAGGACGGGGCGGCGTTCGCCGCCGAGCTGAGGACCCTCGGGCTTCAGCTCGAGGCGCTGACCCGGCAGGTCGAGGCGGCCTCCCCGGCCCCCCGTATCGAACCCGCCGATTATCGCTCGGCCTCGGCCGCCTGAGCGGCGAGGATCGCGGCGTAGAGCGCCGGATCGACATTCCCGCCCGAGACGACCACCACCGTCCGCTCCGTCACCGCCCCCGCTTTGCCGGTGAGCAGGGCCGCGAGCGCCACCGCTCCGCCGGGCTCGGCGACGATCCGCAGGTGGCGGGCGGCGAAGGCCATCGCGATCTCGATCTCGGATTCGGTGACCCAAAGGCCGCTCGCGCCCGAGTCGCGGAGCGCGCCGAGGGTCAGTGGCGAGACCAGCTTCGTCTGGAGGGCGTCGCAGCGGGTCGGCGGAGCGGGCTCCAGGACCGGCAGCGGCTCGCCCGCCTCGAGCGAGCGCGCCATGTCGTCCCAGCCTTCCGGCTCCACCGTGACGATCTTCGAATCGGGCAGTGCGAGAGCGATTCCGGCCGACAGCCCGCCGCCGCCGCAGGGGACCACGACCCGGTCCGGCGGACCGCCGAGCTGGTCGGCGATCTCGATCCCGACGCTGCCCTGCCCTTCGATGACGTCGACGTCGTCGAACGAGGGCACCAGGGCCGCCCCGCGCGCCTCGGCCAGTCGGCCGGCGATCTCTTCCCGGCTTTCGGTGGAGCGGTCGTAGGCGACGATCTCGGCGCCGGCGGCGAGGGTGGAGTCGCGCTTCACCGCCGGCGCGTCGGACGGCATGACGATCGTCGCGGCGATGCCGAGGCGCCGGGCGGCGATCGCCACGCCCTGGGCATGGTTGCCGGACGAGAAGGCGACGACTCCGCGCCTGCGCTCGGATTCGCTGAGGAGGAGCAGCCGGTTGGTCGCTCCCCGCAGCTTGAAGCTGCCGCCCTCCTGCAGGCATTCGGCCTTCACCCACAGGCGCAGGCCCCGCCATTCGAGCGGAAGCAGCGGAGTCCTGACGACGTGCGGAGCGACACGTTTCGCCGCTGCGGCGACACCCTCTGGCGTGGGCCTTCTCTCTATCATTCAAGCCTCTGATTTCGCGAGGGAAAAAGCAGTTCTTTACATGCGGGGAGAGCGGCCATATATCCGCCCCCGCTGCCCCATGGGGACTTCCAACAACCGCAAGGCAGCTTTTTCGTCAACTACCGCCTTTGGAGGTCCCTTGAGTTGCACAAACATCATAGCGCGCTGGGGCTAGCTGTCGCCCCCATCGGCACCGCCTGCGTTGCCGATATCGCCAACCAGCGCCCGGTCCAGCCGGTCACGCTCATTCGCCCGCACGCCGCGAAGCGCGCCGCCCGTTTCTTCGTCGAGAAGTTTCCGGGCCGGTCGCTCTATGCGGTGAAGGCGAACCCCTCGCCGGACCTGCTCCGGATCCTCTGGGATAGCGGAATCACGCATTACGACGTGGCGTCGATCGCCGAGGTGCGGCTGGTCGCCGAGACCCTGCCGGAGGCGACTCAGTGCTTCATGCACCCGGTCAAGGCCGAGGAGGCGATCGCCGAGGCCTATGCGCTGGGCGTTCGCACCTTCTCGCTCGACACGATGGACGAGCTCGAGAAGATCGTCCGCGCCACCGGCGAGGCGGAGGACCTGAACCTGTGCGTGCGCATCCGGGTCTCCTCGGATTACAGCAAGCTCAGCCTCGCCTCCAAGTTCGGAGCCGAGCCTGACGAGATGAAGGCTTTGCTGTTCGCCACCCGCCAGGCCGCGGACGCGCTCGGCATCTGCTTCCACGTCGGCAGCCAGGCGATGACTCCGATGGCCTATTTCGAGGCGATGGAGCGGGTCAGGGCGGCGATCGTCGAGGCGGCGGTCACGGTCGACATCGTCGACGTCGGCGGGGGCTTCCCCTCGGTCTATCCGGGCATGGAGCCGCCGCCGCTCGAGGCCTATTTCGACGTCATCTCGCGCGCCTTCGAGAGCCTGCCGATCAGCTATTCGGCCGAGCTCTGGTGCGAGCCGGGCCGGGCCCTGTGCGCCGAATATGCGAGCCTGCTCGTCCGCGTCGAGAAGCGCCGCGGCGACCAGCTCTACATCAACGACGGCGCCTACGGGGCGCTGTTCGATGCGGCGCATATCGGCTGGCGCTTCCCGGTGAAGCTGCTGCGCGAGGAGGAATCGGATCTTCGCGACATGCCGTTCAGCTTCTACGGGCCGACCTGCGACGACCTCGACCATATGGCCGGGCCGTTCCACCTTCCGGCGGACGTGGGCGCGGGCGACTATATCGAGATCGGCATGCTCGGAGCCTATGGCTGCGCGATGCGGACCGCCTTCAACGGCTTCGGAGCGGTCGCCAAGGTCGTGATGACGGACGAGCCGATGGCGACGCTCTACGGCGAGGATGCCGCCGACGTCGCAAGGAACAACGTGGTTAAGCTGTAGGCAAGCCGCGAGATTGTAGACGGACGCAAGCTGCGTGGCCTTCGGGAGCCCGGCTTGCGTCCAAAGTCCAACCGTCATGCCGGACTTGATCCGGCATCCACCTGCCTTTCTCCCGCAGGGAAGAAGGTGGGCCCCGGATCAAGTCCGGGGTGACGATTCAGAGCCGTCGAGGCTGGAGGATTGAGAAGTGAACGAGCCGACCAAGATCAACGACACCCGCAAGGCGGAGCTCCTGTCGAACGTCGTCGAGCATATCGACATCAAGAGCTTCGACGCTCGTCCGATCGTCGACGCGATGAAGAAGATGAGCTTCACCAGCCGCGACCTCGGCCGGGCGGCGGAGATCTACAACACGATGCTGGCCGATCCGGAATGCTCGGTGATCCTGGTGATCGCCGGCTCGACCTCGGCCGGCGGCTGCATGGACCTCTATGCCGAGCTGGTCAGGAACAACATGGTCGACGCGATCGTCGCCACCGGAGCCACCATCGTCGACATGGATTTCTTCGAAGCGCTTGGCCACAAGCACTATCAAGCCCTTGAAATCCCTGATGACGACACCCTGCGGTCGCTCTACATCGACCGTATCTACGACACCTATATCGACGAGGAAAAGCTGCAGGAGACCGATCACACGATCGGCGACATCGCCAACAGCCTCGAGCCGAAGCCTTACTCGTCCCGCGCGTTCATCAAGGAGATGGGCAAGTGGCTGATGACCCACGGCAAGAAGGAGAACAGCCTCGTCAAGCTCGCCTACGAGCATGACGTTCCGATCTTCTGCCCGGCCTTCGTCGACAGCTCGGCGGGCTTCGGCCTCGTGAAGCACCAGGTCGACCGGATGAAGGATAAGAAGCCCTACATGGTGCTGGATGCGATCGCCGACTTCCGGGAGCTCACCAACCTCAAGATCGAGGCGGGCACCACCGGCCTGCTGATGATCGGCGGCGGCGTTCCGAAGAACTTCACCCAGGACACGGTCGTCTGCGCCGAGATCCTCGGCCACGACGACGTCGAGGTGCACAAATATGCAGTCCAGATCACCGTCGCCGACGTCCGCGACGGCGCCTGCTCCTCCTCGACCCTCCAGGAGGCGGCGAGCTGGGGCAAGGTCTCGACGGCAATGGAGCAGATGGTGTTCGCCGAAGCGACCAGCGTGATGCCGCTGCTGGCGTCGGACGCCTATCACCGCGGCCACTGGAAGGACCGCGCCAAAAGGCGGTTCGCGAAGCTGTTCGACTGAGGCAGGCCGGAAATCAGGTTGCCGCGCTCGTCATCCCGGATCAGTTCCGGGATGACGAGTCGAACTCAGCGCTCGGCGCTCTGCCCGCTTATCAATAGCCGCAGGGGAAAGTGGCTTTCAGCCCGGCGAAGATCACGACCGTCGCGTTCGAGCCCGCTTCCTGTGGGCGGGAACGAAGGTAGCGCACCGCCGCCTGCGTGACCTGGTCGTTGTTGACTGAGGCCGGGATGCAGATGACCTGCGGCCTGCCCGCCGCCGCCAGGGCGCTCGCCCAGGAGTCGGTGGACCCGATGATGTAGCCGAGGCAGGCTCCGCGGTCCTGCGCGCAAAGATCCGAGAGCATCTTCGCCGTGACGCGTGTCGGGATGGTCGGCGCCGCAGGCGCTGCGGGCCGGGCGGGCGGCGCGGCCGGCCGCTGCGCCGACAGCGTCAGCAGCAGGACCGGCGCGGCGAAGATGGCGATGCGGCGCATTATTCCCTCCCACACTCAACTAGGGTGGCCTTTAGCACGGTTTTTCAAAGGCTAAAGCAACTAGTCGGAGGCTTTTGACTCGGGCGGGGTAAGGCGCCACTCTGCGGCCGGGGAAAAAGGGGAGGTCGAACCATGTACTACAGCCCGATTCTGGCGCCGGTCGTCGCGCTCGTCGCCTGGACGTTGCTGATCATGTTCTGGATGGTCGTCAGCCGCTTCGCAGCGATGAAGCGTAAGGGCATCTCCCTCAAGGGCCGGGTCGGCGGCCGCGGCGGCGCTCAGCTCGAAGGCGTGGTCGAGGACGAGGTGATGTGGAAGGCGCACAATTACATGCACCTCGTCGAGCAGCCGACCCTGTTCTACGCGATCGCCATGGTGCTGGCCGTCGGCCATGCCGGCGGCGGCTACAGCGAGATCCTCGCCTGGGCCTATGTAGCGCTCCGGGTGGTGCACAGCCTGGTGCAGACGACGGTGAACGTCGTCGCGTATCGGTTCGTGCTGTGGATGCTGGCGTCGCTGGCGCTGGTCGGGCTCGTCATCCAGGCGGTCAGGATGATCCTGGGCCAGATTTCCTAGCGGCGGAACGCTCCGACCAGCTCGACATGGGTCGACCAGCGGAACTGGCCGACCGGCCGGATCCACTCGAAGCGGTAGCCGCCCTCGAGCAGGACGGCGGCGTCGCGCGCGAACGTTGAAGGATTGCAGGAGACGTAGGCGACTCGCGGAACCGCGGAGCCCGCGAGCAGGGCCGCCTGCTCCCGCGCTCCGGCGCGCGGCGGGTCGAGCACGACCGCCTCGAAGCGGCTCAGCTCCGCCGTATCCAGCGGCCGGCGGAAGAGATCCCGATGGTCGACGAAGACCGGCCGCTGAGCGCGGGCGGCGGCGGCCTTGAGGGCGAGCGCGGCGTCGCGGGCGCCTTCGGCGGCGAGCACGCGCCCCTCGAGCGACAGCGCGAAGGTGCCGAGGCCGGCGAACAGGTCGGCGACGATTCGGGCCTCGCCGACCGCCCGCCGCACCGAATCGACAAGGACCGCCTCGCCTTCCGCCGTGGCCTGAAGGAAGGCGCCGTGCGGCAGCGGCACCGGCACTGCACCGAGCGTGACCGTCACCGGCTCGGGCTCCCAGCGGGTCTGGGCGCCGTAGCCGTCGTCGAGCGCGAGCCGGGCGAGGCGATGCCCGGCGGCGAAGGCGCCGAGCGCCTCGTCGGCTTCGAGATCCGCCGCCTCGACCTTCTCGAGCAGCAGGTCGACGCCCTGGTCGGCGAGGGTCAGCCGCACCCCGGCCGTCGCCGCCGGCTTCAGCCGCCGCAGCAGGGCGCGCAGCGGCGCGACCAGCGCGAACAGCTCGGGCCGAAGGATATGGCATTCACGCATGTCGACGATGCGGTGGCTCGCTTCGGCGTTGAAGCCGAGCGCACCGCCACGGCCGGCGCGCAGCGAAGCCCGGCGGCGGCTGCACGGCGGCGAGATATGCGCGTCGAGGATGTCGGGAACCGCCACGCCCTGCGCCGCCAGCGCCGAGGCGATCCGGTCGCGCAGGAAAGCGGCATAAGCGGAATCGTCGACATGCTGGAGCTGACAGCCGCCGCATTCGGGGAAATGACGGCATGGCGGCACCTGGCGATGCGGCCCGGCCGCGATTCCCCCTTGCGGCAGAACCCTGTCTCCCGGTGCCGCCAGCGGATGGAAGCGGCCGCTCTCGCCAACCCCGTCGCCGCGCGCCGCGAGGCCGACGATCAGGTCGCCGTCGCTCACAGGCATTCGGCCAAGGCGGCGGGCAGGTGGCCGGGAAGATCGTCGGCGACGAGGCCCGGCCCGGCGAGCTCGGCGGCACGGCCGTGCAGCCATATTCCGGCACCGGCCGCCTCGAACGGCGCCAAGGCGGCCGCGAGCTGGGCGGCGATCGCGCCGGCGAGCACGTCGCCGGTGCCGGCGCTGGCCAGCCAGGCGGATCCGGAGCGCGAGATCGCCGCCTCGCCGTCGGGCGCGGCGACGACGGTGTCCGGGCCCTTGTAGACGATCCGGTGCCCCGACCTCGCGGCCGCGGCCCGGGCGGCTTCGACCTTGCTCCCTTCGTCGCCGTAAAGTGCGCGAAACTCGCCGGCGTGCGGCGTGGCGACGATCGGCGCATTCCGCTCCCACGACCGCCGCCTGTGAGCCATGAGCCAAAGCGCGTCGCCGTCGAGCACCACCGGGTGAGGGCCGTCCATCACCTCGCACAGCCGTCGCCAGGCCTCCTCGCCGCGGCCCAGACCCGGGCCGACGAGGACGGCGTCGACGCGACGGTCGGCCAGGGCCTCATTCAGGGCCGAGGCCGGCTTTCGAACCACGCAATCCGGGACCGTCCCGCCCTCCCCCACCAGCGCGACATAGCCGGCCCCGGCACGGACGGCGGCGCCGGCGGCGAGCGCGGCCGCTCCCGGCATCGATCCTCCGACGACGAGCAGGTAGCCGCGGCTGTATTTGTGGTCGTCCGGGCCGGGACTGCGCAACGCCGGCCTCTCGAGGACGGTGAGGCGGCTCTCCGCACTTATGCCGATGTCGGCGACGACGATCCGGCCCATGTGACGCGCGGCCGGCTGCAGGAGGTGCGACGGCTTCAGAGTCGCGAAGGTCACGGTGAAGTCGAAATCCGGTACCGGCGACAGGATCGCGCCGTCGTCCGTCGCGATTCCGCTCGGCAGGTCGACCGCAACCCGTACTCTCGCGCTCCCGGCAAGCTCGCACAGCCGCCGCGCCAGCGCCTCGTCGAGCGGGCGGGCGAGGCCGGTGCCGAACAGGGCGTCGACGACCAGCGGCGCCGGCGCCGCCTCGGCGAGGCTTTCCACCGGCCCGTCCCAGGCGGCGCGTGCCGCCTGAGCGTCGGGGGTCCGCGGTTCGGCGGAGGAGGCGACCCGCACGCGGGTGCCGCGCTCCGCCATCCGGCGGGCGATGACGTAGCCGTCGCCGCCATTGTTGCCCGGCCCGCACAGGACAAGGGCCGGCAGCGGCCCGGCGAAGCGCCAGATCGCTTCGGAGGCGGCGGTCCCGGCGCCCTCCATCAGCATCGCCGCCGGAGTCCCGGCGGCGATGGCGGCGGCTTCGGCGGCGCGCATCTCGGCGGCGGTGAGGATGAAACGGCTCACCGGATCGTGGCCGGCAGGCGGTAGCGGTCGCGGCCGATCGAGACCTCGATCAGATCCGGGCCGACGATCCTGACCGTCGCCGGCTCGGCGCCGTCGGCGGCCATCACCCCGCGGCCGTCGGACGTCGCGGCGAGACGGCGGAAGCTGCCGCTCGGGGCGCGGATGGTGAACAGGACGTCGGGGCCGGGGGTGCGCTCGACGGTGCAGACCCGGGCGAAGACCGCCGCTCCGTCGACGGCGCATTCGATCAGGGTTGCCGCCTTGGGCGCCGGCGGGTCTCCGCAGGCCGCCGGCAGGAGAAGGAGAGCGGCGAGGCGTCTCATCGGCGGGCTTGTCCCTTATTGGCGCCGGGCAGGCAAGTCAGCGCGGCGGCCGAAGCATGGCCAGCCGTTCGGCGAGCTCGGCCGAGCCGAACATGGCGTCGAAGCGGCGGTCCTGCTCCTCGTCGCGAGCGACGCCCGAGGCGGCGAGGCGGACGGCGCGCTTCAGCACGGCGATGCTCTCGGCGCTGTTGGCGCGGGTCGCGGCGGCGAGTTCGCCGACGGCGGCGGCGGCATCGGCGGTCGCACGCTCGACCAGGCCGATCCGCGCCGCTTCGTCCGAATCGACGCTGCCCGCGCCGAGCAGCAGGCGCGACGCCTGCCCGGGGCCTACCAGGGCGACGAGCCTGGCGACGTCCTCCTGCGGATAGGAGATGCCGAACTTCGCGGGGGTGATCGCGAAGCGGGCGCCGGGCCCGGCGATCCTCAGGTCGCACGCCATGGCAAGGGCGACCCCGGCGCCGTAGCAGGGACCTTCGACCTGGGCGACGGTCGCGATCGGCAGGTCGCGGACTGAGTCGAGGCCGCGCCGCATGACCAGCCGGAAGGCGGTGGCGCGGGCCGGATCGGCGGCGATGGAGGGGAAATCGGCGAGGTCGGCGCCGGCGCAGAACGCCTCGAGGGTGCCCGACAGGATGAGCAGCCGGGCCCCCGACGCCGATGCCTCGCCGCATTTGCGCGCCAGCTCCGTCCAGCCCGCAGCCGGTATGGCGTTGCGGGCCTGCGGGCGGTCGAGTCGGAGACGGCCGACGCCGTCGTCGAGGCTGAGGTCGAACATCGGGCGATTTGGCGCCGGGCGGCGGATTTGTCGCGAGAAAAAGAGCCGGCCGCCCGGTCGGGAGCGGCCGGCTCTCAGGGGAGCCATGGCGCCGGCTCCGTACACCAGCGGAGCCGGGACCATGTGCGAATGTCCACAAGCCCCCTCAAGGCCCTGTTTCGACTCGTCGCCAGCCCTGCAGCAAGGAGCGTGCCACAACGCAAATGTGCGGGTTGCGATGGTTAAGAGGCGGGAAGGAGCGTCCCGGGTCGGGACTGGCGGGTCACCTCAGACGGCTTGCGAGCCGCCACCAGGACGGCCGGATGGCGGCGATGACGGCGTCGGCCGAGTCGCGGCCATCGACCGTGTCGAACAGGGCGAAGCAGGTCGCGCCGGAGCCGGACATTCTAACGATGCTCACGCCGGGCTGGGAATGGAGCAGGTCGATCACCTCGCCGATCACCGGCGCGATCTCGAGTGCCGGGGGCTCGAGATCATTGCCATGCCCCCTCACGCGCTTCCAGCGCGCGAATACCTCGGCGGTGGAAACCGGCACGCCGGGATTCACAAGCAGCACCGGCGTGCCGCCAAACTGCTGGCGAACCCCGACCAGCTGGTCGCCGCGTCCCTTGCCCCGTATCGTGCGCGACAGCAGGCAGGCGGGTACGTCCGCGCCGATCTCCCGCGCCAGCCCGAGGAGGTCCTCCGCGGCGAGATCCAGTCGCCACCATCGGCGCAGCAGGCGAAGCGCCGCCGCAGCGTCGGCCGAGCCGCCGCCGATCCCCGACGAGACCGGCAGCCTCTTGTCCAGCGTCAGCGCGGCGCCGCCGCCAGCGCCGAGCAGCCGTGCAGCGCGAAGGACCAGATTGTCTTCGAGATCGCCGAGATCGCCCGCGAACGGGCCGACGACCCGCAGCGAAATCCGCTCCCCCGCGTCCACGCTCAGCCGGTCGCCGTCCTCGGCGAAAACGAACAACGTGTCGAGTTCGTGATAACCGTCCGCCCTCTTCCCCTGCACCCGGAGCGCGAGGTTGATCTTCGCGAAGGCGGTCTCGTCCATCAGGGCGCGGCGAGGTCGGGCCTGAGGCCCGAGTCGATCTTGGTGCGGAGCCGGTCGGCCGCCTTGCCCTGAGCGTAGGTCAGCGCCGCCTGCCAGACGTAGCGCGCCTCGAAGCGCCGGCCGGCGCTGTAATAGGCGTCGCCGAGATGCTCGGCGATCGCGGCGTCGGCCGGCTGGCCCTGCGCCGCCCGTTCGAGCAGCTCGATCGCCCTGGGCACGTCGCCCCGGACATAATGGGCCCAGCCGAGCGAATCGGTGATCGCGGCGTCGTCGGGCTGAAGCCGGCTCGCCTCGCCGATCAGCTTCTCCGCCTCGACCAGATTCTCGCGCCGTTCCAGCTGCGAATAGCCGAGGAAGTTGAGCACCACCGGCTGTTCGGGGGCGAGCCGGCGGGCCTCCTCGAGCGCCGCCTTGCCGCGAGTCCAGTCGCCCGCCTGGGTGAGAGCGCTGCCGCGCAGCAGCCAGAGCGCCCAGAGCGGATGCTGGGCCTCGGCGCCGGCCTTGGCGAGGTCGAGCGCCTTTTCGTAGGCGGCGGCGGCCTCGGAATGGCGGTCGGCCTGGCCCAATATGTCGCCGAGCCGGGTCCAGCTGTCGATCGCCGCCGGGGCCGAGGCGGCGGCCGAGCGCGCCTCAGCGAGCGCCTCGTCGGTCCGGTTGGCCTCGACGAGGACCGTCATCCGCCGGTCGGACGCGGTGGCGGCGAAGACATCGTCGCGAGCCACTTTGGCGAGCGCGGCGAGCGCCGCCTCGTGCCGGCCCTGGCCGGCGAGCAGGTCGGCGGCGATCAGCCAGGCCTCGGCGCTCTCGGGGGCGAGGAAGGTGGCGAGGCGGGCGAAGGCCAACGCCAGCTGAGGCACTTCCTGGCCGTTGAGGTCGAGCGCCATGCGGCCGAGCAGCTCGGCCATGCCGGCGGCCGGAGTCGCGATGGAGCCGCCGGGGCTCCTGCCGGCCTCGACCCGCCGGCGGGCCTCGGCGAGGGCGTCGGCGTCGCCCTGGAGCAGAGCGAGCGCTTCCTTGCGCAGGCCCTTCCTGAAGAGGACGGCGGCGGCGGCGACCCGAAGGCGCTGAGAGCGGATCGATTCGTCGGCGAGCAAGGGCGCGAGCGCGGCGGCGCCCTCCGTCGCCTTGCCGTCGGCGAGCAGGAGCAGAGGGCGATGCTCGGACGCGTAGGTGGAGGCGAGCGCGTTGCCCGATGCTCCGGCAAGGGCCTTCAGCGGATCGCCCTTGCCGCTTCCCTGGGCGAGCCAGGCGCGAAGCAGCGGAGTCATGAACGAGAAGATCTCGTCCCGCTCGAGCAGGTCGATCTGCCGGGCCGCTTCCTTCCACTGCTTCGCCCGGAAGGCCTCGCCGACCAGCAGCAGCCGGCCGTCCGGGGCGAGCTTGCTGGCCGAGTCGAGGGTCCGCGCCGCCTGCAGCGCCAGCGGCCGGTCGCCGGCCGCGATCGCCTGGGCGAGGGCTCGGGAGGCGAGCACCTCGTTGTCGGGCGCGAGGGCGAGCGCCATGCCGTAATTGCGAGCCGCCTGGTCGGCCGCTCCGGAGCTGTCGGCGGCGCGCGCCCGGACGTAGGCGGCAAGCGCCGACGTCTCGTCGAGCGTCGCCGCGGCGGGCGCCGCCGAGGTCAGCAAGAGGCCTGCCGCGAGCCAGTGCTTACATGTTGGGATAGTTCGGCCCTCCTCCGCCTTCGGGAACGACCCAGTTGATGTTCTGGGTCGGGTCCTTGATGTCGCACGTCTTGCAGTGGACGCAATTCTGGGCGTTGATCTGGAGCCTGGGACGCCCGCCTTCCTCGACGAATTCGTAGACCCCGGCGGGGCAGTAACGCTGCTCGGGCCCGTCGTAGAGCGGCAGGTTGACCTCGGTCGGGATCGAAGCGTCCTTGAGCGTCAGGTGGACCGGCTGGTCCTCCTCATGGTTTGTGTTGGAGACGAACACCGAGGAGAGCCGGTCGAAGCTGATCACGCCGTCGGGCTTGGGATAGGCGATGG
>DASVRO010000089.1:0-10733 GCA_036388575.1 Allosphingosinicella sp. | reverse complement strand
GAGATGCGCGCGATCGTTCAGGGCGGCGCGGTCATCGCCTCGCTGTCCGACCGGGTTCTGGGGCGTACGACCGCCGAGGACATCGTGGATTCGAAGACTGAAGAGGTCATCATCCCGGAGGGCTCGCTGCTCGACGAGGCGATGGTGGCGCGAATCGAGGAGCTCGGGCTGCAGGGCGTGCGAATTCGCTCGCCGCTGATCTGCGCGTCGAAGCAGGGGGTTTGCGCGCGCTGCTACGGACGTGATCTCGCCCGCGGTACGCCGGTCAACATCGGCGAAGCGGTCGGCGTCATCGCGGCGCAGTCGATCGGTGAGCCGGGCACCCAGCTGACGATGCGGACCTTCCACATCGGCGGCGCGGCCCAGCTCAACGAGCAATCGAACCTCGAGGCGCCGGTCGACGGCACCATCGAGTTCCGCGACATGCCGATGATCATCAATCCGCGCGGCCAGCACGTGTCGCTGTCGCGCTCGGGCGAGATCGCGATCCTCGACATGGACGGCCGGGAGCTCTCGACGCACCGCGTCCCGTACGGCGCTCATCTGCTGTGCGAGACCGGCCACATCGTCAGTCGCGGCGACCGCGTTGCCGAATGGGATCCCTCGTTCAGCCCGGTGATCAACGAAAAGGCAGGCGTCGTTGCCTACCAGGACCTGATCGAGAACCGGACGATGACCGAGGTCACCGACGAATCGACGGGTATTGCCCAACGCGTCGTCACCGAGGACATGGCCAAGTCGAAGAAGGATTCGATGCAGCCGCGCCTGACCCTGACCGGCAAGGACGCCAAGGAAGCGGCGGTCTATCGCCTCGCTTCCGGCGCGATCGTCGCGGTCGAGGACGGTCAGCAGGTCGAGGCCGGCGAAGTGCTCGCTCGCATGCCTCGCGAAGCCGCGCGGACGCGCGACATCACCGGCGGTCTGCCGCGGGTGGCGGAGCTGTTCGAGGCGAGGAAGCCCAAGGAGAATGCGATCATCGCCAAGGTCTCCGGCCGGGTCGCCTTCGGCAAGGATTACAAGGCCAAGCGCAAGATCGCGATCATCCCCGATGATGGCGGCGAGCCGGTCGAGTATCTGGTGCCGAAGTCGAAGGTCATCGACGTGCAGGAAGGCGACTTCGTCAAGCGCGGCGACAATCTGATCGGCGGCAGCCCCGATCCGCACGACATCCTCGAGGTGCTGGGCGTCGTGGCTCTGGCGGAATATCTCGTCTCGGAGATCCAGGAGGTCTACCGGCTCCAGGGCGTGAAGATCAACGACAAGCACATCGAGGTGATCGTCCGCCAGATGCTCCAGAAGGTCGAGATCACGGAGAGCGGGGATTCCACCCTGCTTGTCGGCGAGCAGATCGATCATCAGGAGATGCGGGAGATCAACGCCAAGCTGAAGGCGGCCAAGAAGCCCCTCGCCGAAGGCAAGCCGGTGCTTCTCGGGATCACCAAGGCGTCGCTCCAGACCCGGAGCTTCATCTCGGCCGCCTCCTTCCAGGAGACGACCCGGGTGCTCACCGAGGCTTCGGTGCAGGGCAAGATCGACACGCTCGACGGGCTCAAGGAGAATGTCATCGTCGGCCGCCTCATTCCGGCGGGTACCGGCGCGGGCATGAACCGGATGCGGATCGCGGCCACCAGCCGCGACGTCGCTCTCCGGGCCCAGCACCGCAAGCTGCAGGAGTCGCTGGTCGCGGCCAATTCGGCGGCGGAAGAGCATGCGGCCGAGCTCGCCCAGGGCCCGGAAGCGGCGATCGGCGACGATCCGCTCGCGGCGGTCACGCCCAGCGGCCACGGCACGGATGCGGATGCCGGCGAGTATCTGCAGAGCTGAGGTCCGCGACCTTGGTGTAAGTGACGAGCGCCCCGCCGGAGCGTTTCGGGTCGAACATGCCCCGCATGTTCGAGGATCAGCCGGGGGCTGATCCGACCCGAAACGCCGGTGGGGCGTTTCGTTCAGGGAGATCCGATGAAGCTGGCTTTCACCTTTTTCCTGATCGCGCTGATGATCCTGCCCGCGGTGGCGGTCGCCGGCTACAGGTTCAGGCGCGCGCTGAGGGAGCGGGATCGGGAGCGGCGAGACCCATGAATTCCTCTCCCGTACCTACGGGAGAGGGGGGACCCAAGCCGGAGGCTTGGGGGGTGAGGGTCTCGCTGAGCCTGGTGTACAGACCCTCACCTCCCACCGCTTCGCGGCGGGCCCCTCCTCTCCCGTGAAGGACGGGAGAGAAGTTAGAAGGCCGAGGCGGTCAGCTCGGTATCCGAGTGCCGCCACGCCTCTGTGAACCGCGCTTTTTCCGCATCGGCCTTCTTCCCTTGCGCCTCGAGCGCCCTCGCCAGCCCATGCAGGGCCCAGCCGTTGTTCGGGTTGCGGCGCAGGTCCTCGCGATAGACCGCCTCCGCCTCCGCCGGCCGCTTTGCGTCGAGCAACGCCGCACCCAGCAAATGCCTGACCGGGAAGAATTCGTCCGAAGGCTCGTTGTAGGACAGGCCATCTTCCTTCGTCACCGCCTTGCGCAGAGCGATCCGGGCGGCGCCCTGTTGCCCCTCCGCAAGCGCGATCCGAGCCCTCGCCTTGAGCGCTGCGATCTCATAGAGCGGCCCAGCGGCATTCTGGCCCTGGACCGCATCGGCGGGCACGGCGGCGATGGCCCGCTCCAGCTCCGGCAGGATCGCCTTCGCCTCGGCCACCCGCCCCTTCGCGGCAAGCGCCGTCGCCCGCGCCTGCAGCCAGGCGATGGTGAGGCCGGCGAGCTTCGGGTCGGGCGCCGGCTCGGTGAGGATCTCGTCCCACAGGCCGAAGCGGGCCATGCCGTCGTAGAGATAGCCGATCGACCAATCGAGGCCGGGCATGGCGAGAAGCATCGAGTCCGGCACCGCCGCCCGAGCGTCGCGGAGCGCCTTCACCGTCTCGGCGCGCCGGCCCTCCATCGCCGCCGCATAGGCGAGGAACTGGTAATTGTGGATCAGGTACATCGGGTAATAATCGGGCGGCGCGGTGAGCTTCAGATAGGCGACGTCGGCGGCGGCGCCCTTGCGGTTGGCCTCCGCCGATTCCTCGTAGCGGCCGACCCGCTGGTAGATGTGCGCCGGCATATGCTCGAGATGGCCGGCCGCCGGCATCATTCCGACCAGCATGTCCGCCGAAGGGGTGGCTTGCGCCGGATCGAGCGAGGCCTCGACGGCATGGATCCAGTAATGGTTGGCGCCGGGGTGCTTCGGGTCTTTCGCCAGCACCTTCCGCAGCGCCGCGAGGATGGCCGGGGTGCCGGGGCCGGGCTTGCCGTCGGCGGTCCACAGCTTCCAGGGATTGGTGTTCATGAGCCCTTCGGCGAACATGGTCTGGACGTCCATGTCGTCGGGGAAGCGGCGCCCGACCTCTTCCATCGCGATGACGTAGGCGGCGAGGAGTGGCGCGCTGTTCGTCGGATCGAGCGGCTTCGCGCCGGCGTAGCGTTTGGCCAAAGCGGCGATCAGCGCCTGCTCGACCGGAGACGCCGCCGGGGCGTTGGCCTGCGCCTTCCCGAGCGCCTCCCAGCCGGCGCGGGCGCGCGGCTCGGCCATGACGGGCATGTTGTAATTGGGGCCGAGGGTGAGCGCGACGCCCCAAAAGCAGGATGCGCATTTCGAATCGAGCTCGGCGGCCTTGGCGAAGGAGCGGGCCGCCTCGTCATGGTTGAACGCCCAGAGGAGGCGCATGCCCTGGTCGAAATATTTCTGCGCTTCGGGCGAAGAGGTGGTGACCGGCCGGTGGAAGCTGCCGAGGCCGTCGAACAGCTGGGCGCCTTTCGCCCAGTCGGCGACGGCGGCGCGTGGCGCGGGCGCGTGGCCTTCGTGCTGGCCAAGCGCCGGCTGGGAGAGGAGCAGGGCGGCGATCGGAAGGAAGCGGAAAAAGGTCATTTCGCTGCACCCCCATGCGGAAGGACGGAGACTAGCCCGTCGGCGGCCCGCGCTCAACTCTGCCGCCCTGCGAGCGCAGCTCGCGGGGAGGGGAGGCAAAGGTTGGCCTGCACCCCAGCAAAGGCTACGGGCTCCCTATGGACGCGACCGGCCTTCGCATCGCCCTGTTCAGCGGCAATTACAATTATATCCGCGACGGTGCGAACCAGGCGCTGAACCGCCTGGTCGAATATCTGCTTCGCGAGGGAGCGGCGGTCAGGATCTATTCGCCGACGGTGGCCGAGCCCGCTTTCCCGCCCAACGGCGAGGTGGTCCACATCCCCAGCCTGTCGATCCCGCGCCGCAAGGAATACAAGTTCCCGGTGATGCTGCCGCCGCGGGTGCGTCGCGACATCCGGGCGTTCGCGCCGAACATCGTCCACGTCGCCAGCCCCGACGTGCTCGGCCACCGGGCGGTGACGCTCGCGCGCCGGCTGGACATCCCCGCCGTCGCCTCGGTCCATACCCGCTTCGAGACCTATTTCCGCTATTACGGCCTCGCCTTCCTGGAGCCGCTGATGGAGGCGATATTGCGGCGCTTCTACCGCCGCTGCGACGCCATATTCGCGCCTTCGGATTCGATGGCGCAGCTGCTTCGGGAGCAGCGGATGAGCTACAATGTCGGCATCTGGACGCGCGGCATCGACCGGGCGATCTTCAATCCGGACCGGCGCGACCTCGCCTGGCGGCGCGGGCTGGGCATCGGCGACGACGAACCGGTGATCGGTTTCGTCGGCCGGCTGGTGATGGAGAAGGGCCTCGACGTCTTCGCCGAGACGATCGACTGTCTCGAGCGCCGCCAGGTGCGCCACAAGGTGCTCGTCGTCGGCGAAGGCCCGGCGCAGGACTGGTTCGCCCGCCGGCTTCCCGACGCGGTGTTCGCGGGCTTCCAGGAAGGGCGCGATCTCGGCCGGGCGGTCGCCTCGATGGACGTGCTGTTCAACCCGTCGGTGACCGAGACGTTCGGCAACGTCACGCTGGAGGCGATGGCGGCCGGGCTTCCGGTGGTGGCGGCGATCGCCACGGGCAGCCAGAGCCTGGTCGACGACGGGGTGACCGGCCGGCTGATCCGGGCCGGCGCCATCGAAGGCTTTGCCGCCGCGCTCGAAGCCTATTGCCGCGATCCGGAGCGGCGGCGGGCGGCCGGGCGGGCGGGCTGCGAGGCGAGCCGCCGCTACGGCTGGGACGAGGTCAACCAGGCGCTGGTCGACGGCTATTGGCGGGTGATCCGCCAGCGCCGGGGCGGCGGCAGGCCGCCGATAGCGAGCCCGGTGCCGTGAGCGCCCTGCTCGCCCTCCTGCTCGGCGTTCCCGCTCCCGCCCCGGCGCTCTACCTCGGCGCCGACCTCTCCTACGTGAATGAGATGGAGGATTGCGGCGCCGTCTACCGGAAGAACGGGCGGCGTGCCGATCCGTTCGCCTTGCTCAAGGCCGCGGGCGGCAATCTCGTCCGGGTGCGGATCTGGAACGATGCGAAGTGGACCCGCTACAGCAACCTCGCCGACGTCAGGAAGACGATCGCCCGGGCGAAGGCCCGCAAGCTCCAGGTTCTGCTCGACTTCCATTATTCGGACGACTGGGCCGACGGCGACAAGCAGCACGCGCCGGCCGCCTGGGCGGGGCTCGGCACCGAGGCGCAGGCGAAGGCGCTGTACGACTATACGCGCGAGGTGCTGGCGGCGCTCGACCGCGACGGGCTCATGCCCGAGCTGGTCCAGGTCGGCAACGAGACCAATCCGGAGCTGATGGGCAGCGAGAAGAAGGCGATCGACTGGAAGCGCAACGCGGCTTTGTTCAACGCCGGCATCCGCGCGGTGCGCGACTCCGGCCGGGCCGGCCGGATCGCGCCGAGGGTGATGCTGCACATCGCCCAGCCGGAGAATGTCGAGCCCTGGTTCGAGGCCGCGGCTCGTGCCGGGGTGACCGACTACGACCTGATCGGAATCAGCTATTACCGCAAATGGTCGACGCGCTCGATCGCGCAGCTGGGCGAGACGATCGCCCGGGTGGAGGCGCGGTTCGGCAAGGACGCGCTGGTGGTCGAGACCGCCTATCCGTTCACCAACGAGGGGGCCGACGCGGCGCCGAACCTGCTCGGGCCGGATACGTTGATCCCGGGCTATCCGGCGACGCCGCAGGGGCAGCGCCGCTACCTGGTCGACCTGACGCAGACGGTGGTCGACCATGGCGGCGTCGGAATCGTCTATTGGGAGCCGGCCTGGGTCTCGACTTCGTGCAAGACGCGCTGGGGAACCGGCTCCAACTGGGAGAATGCCGCCTGGTTCAGCCTCGACCGGCATGAGGCGCTGCCGGCCTTCGATTTCCTCGGGCGGAAGTATCGGGCGCGGCGGAAGTAATCCTCCCCCTCCCGACGCGGTTCGGGCGTGGAGAGGATGAGTAGCGGGCGATCCACACCGCCGGAACGCGCCCGCTCGGCGCCGGTTATTGGCGCGACAGGAGGCGTTGTGATCGACTTCGCGGCCGAGCGCGAGCTTATGGTCCAGCGGCAGATCGCCGATCGCGGGATCAGGGGATCGCGGCTGCTCGATGCCTTCCGGGCGGTGCCGAGGGAGGCGTTCGTGCCGGAGAAGGTGCGCGATTTCGCTTATGACGACGGGCCGCTGCCGATCGAGGCGGAGCAGACCATCTCCCAGCCCTATATCGTCGCGGCGATGATCGACGCGGCCGAGGTTTCGCCGGGCGACCGGGTGCTCGAGATCGGCGCCGGCTCGGGCTATGCGGCGGCGGTGATGAGCCGGATCGCGGCGGAGGTGATCGCGGTCGAACGCCATCATGAGCTGGCCGAGCTGGCGCGGGCGCGGCTGGCGCGGTTCGGCTTCGACAACGTCCGGATCGTCGAGGGCGACGGAAGCGAGGGCCTGCCCGACGAGGCGCCGTTCCACGCCATCCTGTGCGCCGCCAGCGGCAGCCACGTGCCGCCGCCGCTGCTCGCCCAGCTCTGCGTCGGCGGAATCCTCGTCATGCCGGTCGGCGAGCCGAACGCGGTGCAGAATCTCGTCAAGGTGGCCCGCCGGGGCCACGAGGATTTCGAGGAGCAGGACCTCGGGCCGGTGCGGTTCGTGCCGCTGATCGGCGCCCAGGGCTGGTCCGAAAGGGGAGCATGAGCATGGCCGTTGCCGAACTCGTCGCCGCGGCGGCGGAGCCGCTGCCGGACATCGACGATCCGGCCTTCGCCGAGGCGTTCGACCGCTTCGCAGACGCCCGGGTGGTCCTGCTCGGCGAGGCCAGCCACGGAACGTCCGAATTCTACCGGGCGCGGGCGGCGATCACCCGCCGGCTGATCGAGCGGCACGGCTTCTCGATCGTCGCCGTCGAGGCGGACTGGCCGGACGCCGCCAGCATCGACCGCTACGTCCGCCACCGGCCCAAGCGGGAAGGGGAGGAGGCGGCCTTCCAGCGCTTCCCGACCTGGATGTGGCGCAACACCGACGTGGAGGCGTTCGTTGGCTGGCTGACGCGGTGGAACGAGGGCCGGCCGTACGAGGCGATGGCCGGCTTCTACGGACTCGACCTCTACAATCTCGAAGCGTCGATCCGGGCCGTCATCGATTTCCTCGACGACGCCGATCCCGAAGCGGCGCGGGTGGCGCGGCGGCGCTACGGCTGCCTTCGGCCGTGGGCGCACGACCCGGCCGAATATGGCCGGATCGCGATCACCGAAGGCTATGGCCGCTGCGAGGTCGGCGTGGTCCAGATGCTCAGGGAGCTGATGGCCCGCCGAATGGACTGCCTCAGCCCGGAATGCGACGAATGGCTGGACGCCGCGGCCAACGCCCGGCTGATCAAGAATGCCGAGCAATATTACCGGGTCATGTATTACGGTTCGGCCGAGAGCTGGAATCTGCGGGACACCCACATGTTCGAGACGCTCTGCCAGCTGCTCGAGGCGAAGGGGCCGGAGTCGAAGGCGGTGGTCTGGGCGCATAACAGCCATATCGGCAATGCCGCCCATACCGAGATGGGCCAGGTCCGCGAGGAGCTCAACATCGGCCAGCTGGTCAAGGAACGGTTCGGCCGCGAGGCGCGGCTGATCGGCTTCGGCACCCACACCGGCACGGTGGCGGCGGCGACCGACTGGGACGAGCCGATGGAGGTCAAGACGGTGCGGCCGTCGCTGCCGGAGAGCTATGAGCGGCTCTGCCACGACAGCGGCGTCGGCCGCTTCCTCCTCGACCTTCGCGAGGGCATCGAAGGCGAGGCGGTCGAGGCGCTGCTGGAGCCGCGGCTGGAGCGATTCATCGGAGTCATCTACCGGCCCGAGACCGAGCGCTGGAGCCATTATGCCGAGGCGGTCCTGCCCAACCAGTTCGACGCCTGGGTCTGGTTCGACGAGACTCAGGCGGTGACGCCGCTCGGCGAGGAACCGGTGGCGGGCGAGGACGAGACCTACCCGTTCGGGCTTTGATCAGCGAGCATGATCGGAGTCTTGCCCGCTCTTGAAGTTCATGCTATGTTCTAGGCTGCGGCTCTTTCGAACGTGAATCAGCGCAAGCGTTTTCGGCGGGGGCGCAGTGCGGGTGCGAAAGGTCACAGTGAAATTTTTCCGGCCCGATCGTGAACTTCGCATCGCGAGGCGGCTCATCCGTGATGCCGAGGCAAGTTCAGCGTGATTGTGGAAGGGGGTTTCATTCCACACTTCCACCCCCCAAGTGGCCCCGATGCAACCCGACCTCGCCATCCTCTACGAGCACCCTACATGGTTCGAGCCGCTCTTCGCCACGCTCGAGCGGCGGGGGGTACGTTACGAGGCGATCCGCCTCTCCGACCACGGTTTCGATCCCGCCTCGCCGGAAATCCCCGCCCCCGTCGTCCTCAGCCGGGTCGCCATGTCGAGCTTCCTGCGCGAGGCTGAGCACGGCATCTTCTACGCCGAGGCCCTGCTCGCCCATTGGTCGGCGAACGGGGCGCGGGTGCTGAACGGGGCCGACACGATCGCCGTCGACTCCTCCAAGGCGCGGCAGCTCTCGCTCATCTCGACGCTCGGCTACGACGTCCCCGAGACTCGTGTCGTCCACCGCCGGCAGGATCTGCTCGCGGCGGCCGGGACGATGCGATGGCCGCTGCTCGTCAAGGCGAATATCGGCGGCTCGGGCGCCGGCATCGTCCGCTACGGCAGCGAGGCGGAGCTGGCGGCGTCGATCGCGGAAGGAAGCGTACCGGAGAGCGTCGACAGCGTGCTCCTCGTCCAGGATTACGCGCCGGCGCGGGGCGGAGCCATCACCCGGGTCGAGACTCTCGGCGGGAATTTCCTCTACGCGATCGAGGTGGAGAGCGGCGGCGACAGCTTCGACCTTTGCCCAGCCGATGCCTGCCTTGCCCAGCCCGGGCGGGCGGCGGTCCGGATGGCGGCGGTCGAGCCGCCGCCGGAGATGGTCGAGGCGGCGGAGCGGATCGCCCGGGCGGCCGGGCTCGACGTCGGCGGAGTGGAATATCTGATCGACGACCGCGACGGCTCGGCTCGCTTCTACGATATCAACGCCTTGTCCAATTTCGTCGCCAGGCCGCTGGACGTGCTCGGATGGGATCCGCACGACAATCTGGTCGACTTTCTTGAGGCCGCAATCCGGGAGAGCAAGCGGTGAGGTTCGGTTACTGGATGCCGGTGTTCGGCGGCTGGCTGAGGAACGTTCCGGACGAGGGCATGGAGGCGAGCTGGGACTATGTCCGGCGTCTCACCCTGAGGAGCGAGGAGACGGGCTGGGACCTCAGCCTGATCGCCGAGCTCAATCTCAACGACATCAAGGGCGTGGAGGAGCCGGCGCTCGACGCCTGGTCGACGGCGGCGGCGCTGGCGGCGGTGACGGAACGGATCGAGCTGATGGTCGCGGTCCGGCCCAATTTCCACCACCCTGCCCTGTTCGCCAAGGCCGCCGCAAACATCGACCGGATATCGGGCGGGCGGCTCGCGCTCAACGTCGTGTCGTCGTGGTGGGCGGACGAGGCCAGGCAATATGGCCTGCAGTTCGACCAGCATGACGATCGCTATGCCCGCACCCGCGAATGGCTCGACGTGGTCGACGGGCTGTGGACCGAGGAGCGGTTCAGCTTTGCCGGGCAATTCTACCAGACCGACCAGGCGATTTGTTCGCCGAAACCCGCCAAGCGCCCCACCGTCTATGCGGGCGGCGAGAGCGAGCAGGCCAAGACGATGATCGCGGCGCAGTGCGACGCCTATGTCATGCACGGCGACCCCGCCGCGGCGATCGCGCCCAAGATCGCGGACATGGCCGAACGCCGCGAGCGCGCGGGCGGCGCGCCGATGCAGTTCGGCATGGCCGCCTATGCGATCGTCCGCGACAGCGAGGCGGAGGCGAAGCGCGAGCTGGAGCGGATCACGACGGTCGCCGAGCTGCCCGCGGGCTATGCCAATTTCGACCAGTGGCTGTCGGGCACGCAGCTCGAACGCGAGATGAAGCTGCAGGAATATTCGGTCTCCAACCGCGGGCTGAGGCCGAACCTGGTCGGCACCCCGGAGCAGTTGCGCGAGCGGATCGCGGAATATGAGGCCGCGGGGCTCGACCTGCTGCTGTTGCAGATGAGCCCGCAAGCCGAGGACATGGAGCGGTTCGCGGTGCAGGTGATGGGGACGGCGTGAGGGTTCGTGCAGGTTTTCGTCGTTGACTTCGGTTATTACGTAGTTACATAAGTATCGGTGCCCGTTAGGGTGTGCGGATGGAGGTGAGCTTCGATCCGGCGAAACGTGATTGGACGCTGCGCGAACGAGGCGTGGACTTTGCGGATGCGGCGACGCTGTGGGACGCGCCGACGCTGACGTTGGTGGACG
>DASVRO010000088.1:0-137974 GCA_036388575.1 Allosphingosinicella sp. | reverse complement strand
CGGGGCGGATCGCCTCGACGGCGGCGAGGGCTCGGACACGGCGAGCTACTTCCTCTCGGCGACGGGCGTCACGGTCTCGCTCGCGGCCGGCACCGCCTCGGACGGCACCGACACCGACGAGCTCGTCTCGATCGAGAACGTGACCGGCTCGATTTTGGCCGACGTCATCACCGGCAATGCCGGGGACAACCGGATCGACGGCGGCCGTGGCGACGATTTGATCGACGGCGGAGCGGGCGACGACATCCTGATCGGCGGCCGCGATGCCGACACGCTGATCGGCGGCGATGGGGTCGATACGGTCGACTACACCTTGTCCGTCGAAGGGGTGACGATCGACCTCGCCGACGGAAGCGCCGGCAGCGGCGACGCGCTCGGCGACAGCTTCACCGGCGTCGAGATAATCCAGGCCTCCTATCACGATGACACGATCCGCGGCGACGGCCTCGACAACCGCCTCCGCGGCGGGCGCGGCGCCGACGTCATCGACGGCCGCGGCGGCTTCGACACCGCCGACTATGCCCGCGCCGAGGAAGGGGTCACGATCGACCTCTCGCTCGGCCTCGGCCTTGCCGGCGAGGCGCTCGGCGACACGCTCTTCAATATCGAGAAGCTGCTCGGCTCGGTCCACTCGGACCTGTTCATCGGCAGCTCCGGCACCGACGTGTTCGACGGCGGCTTCGGCGACGACGACCTTCGCGGCGGCTTCGGCTCGGACCTCTACCTGTTCGGCTTCGACAGCTCCGAGGACGTGATCAAGGAGGCGGGCGACGTCTCAGACGTCGACAGGATCGTCATGTCGAGCGAGCTCGCTCCCAAGGACGTGTCGCTGCTGCGCCAGGGCGACGACCTGTTCGTCGAGATCGAGCGCGACGACGGCTTCCTGATCGACACGATCCTGGTGAAGGACCATTTCCGCGGCGCCGCCAGCGGCATCGAGCAGATCGCCTTCACCAACGGCGTCACCTGGGACCGGGAGCGGATCGAGACCATGATCCGGGTCGGCCGCTTCAACGCCGAGGACGACATCTACCGGTTCGGAGTAGAGGACCAGGTCGCGATCATCGATCCGGCGACCCTGATCCTCAACGACGTCGCCGAAGGCTGGGACAAGCTCGTCTTCGTCTCGGTGCAGAAAGGCCGCTTCGGCACCGCCTCGATCCGCGACGACGGGATGATCGAGTTCCGGCCGGCGGCGAACCACAATGGCGACGCCTTCTTCGACTATACCGTCCGCGACGAATTCGGCCGCGAGTCCACCGGTACCGTCGAAGTCAATCTGTCGCCCCGCAACGACGCCCCGACCGCGGTCGACGACGACGTCGTCTTCGGGGTGGAGGACGTGCCGCTGCGAATCCGCATCGACAGCCTGCTCGCCAACGATTTCGACATCGACAACGACTTCTTCGACCTTCGGATCGTCGGCATCGAGCCGCTCAAGAACGCGTCCGGCGGCAACCTCGATCCGTACAAGAAGAACGGCTTCGAGGCCGCCACCCACATGGCCGGGAGGATCGACGGCGCCTATCTCGAATTCCACGGCCGGCCCGACCATTTCGGCTTCGCCGGCTTCATCTACACGCTCGCCGATTCCGCCGGAGCGACGTCCAAGGCCAAGGTGGAAGTCTATTTCTCGCCGGTCAACGACGCGCCCCGGGCGGAGGACAAGACCCGCACGATCCGCCTCGAGCAGACCTCGACGATCAGCCTCGCCGACGTGATGGCGCAGGTTTACGACGTCGAGGGGGATGCGGTCAGCTTCGTCGGCCTCCACCTCGCCGCCAACGGCAGCGCCGCGACCAACGGCAACGTCGCCTACGATCCGGAAGGCAAGAGCTTCGCCTTCACCCCGGATGCGCTCGGCGAGGCCTCGTTCCGCTACGACGTGATCGACGCCCGCGGCGCTTCGTCGACGCTGACCTACAAGATCAAGGTCCGGCCGCTCAACGATGCGCCGGTCGCCCGCAACGACAACGGGCTGCGCACGCTCGAGGACCAGGTCCTGATCATCAATCCGGCCCTCCTGCTCGCCAACGACAGCGACGAGAATGGCGACACCCTGATCTTCACCGGAGTCGAGCTGTTCCCGGACAACGGCAAGGTCCGGATCAACGAGGCGGGCATGATCGTGTTCAGCCCGCGCAGCGACTATAACGGCTCGGCCGGCTTCGAATATTATATCAGCGACGGCCGCGGCGGCACTGCCAAGGCCTATGTCTCGATCACGATCATGCCCAGCAACGAGGGCCCGATCCTGCGCGGCGACGTCCTCTACACCGGCCAGGAGGACACTCCGGCGACGCTCTACGTCATTCCCGCCGAGGCGATGGGCAACGACATCGACCGCGACGGCGACCCGCTCTTCTTCAAGCGGGCGACCGTGCTCGGTGCCCTCGACAAGGATTACCTCTCGGCCGGAGTGCAGATCTCGGCGAAGCTCGCCGACGGTTCGGCGCTGCCGTCCTGGCTCAGCTTCGACTCCGGCTCGATCCGCTTCCAGGGGACGATGCCGTCCGGGGCTGGCGATTCGGTCAGCGTCGACGTGTGGGTCCACGATCCCGCCAGCGGCTCGACCTTCAGCCGGCGCTTCGCGCTCGAGCGCGAGACGCTGGCCGGCGGGGTCTCCCGCCGCGACGCGGTGCTCGGCGGCTACATCATCCGGCAGGCGTGGGAATCCGGGCTCGAATTCGGAGCCGAGACGCTCGGCGCCGGAGTCGGGGTCACCGCCGCGCTCGCCGAAGGCGGCGCTCTGCCCGGCTGGCTGTCGTTCGACGCCGAGAGCCTGCGCTTCACCGGCATCCCGCCGGAGGGCGCGGCCGAGGCCTTCGAAGTGGTCCTCACCTTCACCCATGCCGGCACCGCGGGACAGCCGGCGGTCAGCCTCACCGAACGGATGACGATCGATCCGGCGCAGCCGCAAGCGCTGGCCGCCGGAATCGCCTATGACAGCGACATCGCCCTGTTCGACATCGGCAAGGGCAGCTTCTCGGCCAACCTCATCGGCGGCCGGCCGCTGCCGGACTGGCTGAGCTTCGATCCGGAGACGATGACCGTCGGCCTGACCGGCTTCGCGCCGGAGGCGAATGCGCCGGTGGCCCGGCTGCAGATCGTGTTCACCCCGGACTCGAAGGTCCTTCCGGACGGCACCTACGCCTCGACCGATCGCGGCTTCACGCTCGAATTCGTCATCGACCCGCGAGTCCCGCTCGACCCGGCGATCAACGCGATCCTCGCCAATAGCGATTTCTTCGCGGCGCAGGGCCTGTTCGCGGTCGACCTGGGCGCGGCCGCCTCAATCTCGGCGCACAGGGAGAGCACCGCGCCGCTGCCGGCCTGGCTGAGCTTCGACGCCGAGACGCTGACCTTCGCCGGCACCCCGCCGCCCGATTATGTCGGCACCCTGCCGGTGCGGATCGACATCGCCGGCAACGGCTCGACCGTCCCGACCATGTCGGTGATTACCGACGCCGTCGTCGACTCGACCTTCAGGCTGAAGAAAGTGGAAGGCCTCGGGGTCGCGACCGGTCCCGAGCGGCTCGACATCAAGACTCCGACCGACTTCAACGGCGCTGTCGCGGTGTCCTATCACGCCACCGACGAGAAGGGCGGAGTCTCGGCCAAGCCGGCGATCATCGTCTTCAACATCCAGCCGACGCCCGAGAAGCCGGACGGCTATGGCAATTCGATCGGCGTGCGCGAGAACGAGTCGGTCACCGTCGAGCTCGCAGCCCTGCTCGCCAACGATTTCGACCGCGACGGCCACGCCATCCGGGCTATCGAGGTCCGCCAGCCGGCCAACGGCTCGGTCACCGTCAACCTTTCGACTGTGATCATCGATCCGCCCGCCTCGCTGGTGCCGGCCGAAGGCGCCGCCTGGTCGGCGACCCTGGCGGACGGCTCCGCTTTGCCCGCATGGATGTCGATCGACGCCGCGACCGGAAAGCTGACCGCGACCGTGCCGCTCGACGTGCTCGGCAGCTACGGCGTCAAATACACGATGACTAACGGCGCATCGGCGCAGTCCGCCGTCGCGACCCACGCCTTCGACGGCAATGCCGGAGTGACCATCACCTACGTGCCGCGGCCGGCTTTCTCCGGCGAGGACGGCTTCAGCTACGTCATCACCGACGACCGGCAGGGCACCGGCACCGCCAAGGTGACGGTCGACGTCGCCCCCGTCGCCGATGCGCCGATCGCCCGCACCGACACCGTCTCGACCCAGGAGGAGACGCCGCTGCTGATCAGCCCGGCCCTGCTGCTCGCCAACGACAGCGACGTCGACGGGGATCCGATCACCTTCCTCGGCGTGCTCAACGCCACGCACGGGACGGTGAGCTACGACGGGACCAACATCCTGTTCACGCCCAACGCCAATTTCGATGGGCGGGCGAGCTTCGAATATCTCGTCACGGATAACGTCCACGGCACGAGCGTCGGTAAGGTCAACGTCAACGTGGCGTCGACCAACAGCGCCCCGATCGCCGCCGCCGATGTGTTCGAAACGGTGGAGGACGTGCCGTTCGAATTCACCATCGCCGACCTGCTCGCCAACGACAGCGACCCGGACGGCGACTCCTTCCGCTTCGTGTCGATCTCGAGGAGCCATCCGGACGGTCGGATCATCGAGCTCCCGGGCGGCCGCTTCCAGTTCGTTCCGGACGAGAATGCCAACGGCGCCAAGTCGTTCAGCTACACGATCACCGACGGCCGCCGGAGCAAGACCGGAACCGTCACCTTCGACGTCGCCGCGGTCAACGACGCTCCGATCGCCAATCCCGACGGAGTCGGCACCGGCAACAATCCGGAAGGAGTCTTCGTCGGCGACCAGGACCTGCCGCTGACCATCGATCTCGCCCGGCTGATCGCCAACGACCGCGACGTCGAGGGCGACGGCTTCACCCTCGTCGAGGTGTTCGACGGCGACAATGGAATCGTCGTGAGGGACGGCAACAACGCCGTCTTCACCGGCCGCGAAGGCTATTATGGCGACGCCGGCTTCCACTACCGGGTGACCGACGTCCACGGCGCGACCAGCACGGGCTACGTCTCGCTGACGATCATGCCCGAGTTCGAGCTTCCGATCGCCGTCTCCGACGCCGGCTTCGAGCTGCTCGAGGACGGCTATATCGATCTCGATCCGGCCGCTCTGATGGCCAACGACCATGCCCCCGAGGGCACGTCGCTGACCTTCCTCGGCTTCAAGAGCGGCGCCGAGCGGCTCGACAACGGCCTCTACCGGATCACCCCGTCGAAGGATTTCTTCGGCACCCTGGTGCTGACCTACACGATCAGCAACGGCGCCGACTTCGCGGTCCCGACCACCGTCACGATAACGGTGCTGCCGGTCAGCGACCGGCCGTTCGCCGGCGCCGACAGCCTCGCCACCGCCGAGGACGAGCCGCTCACGATCTTCACCACCCAGCTGCTCGCCAACGACGGCGACGTCGACCGCCAGGCGATCACCCTCACGCGGATCCTCGCCAGCCAGGGCGTCACCGTCGAGGACAACGGCATCGGCCAGCTTATCGTCACCCCCGACGCCGATTTCAACGGCGACGCGTGGTTCGACTATGAGATCGAGGATTCGACCGGGATCACCGCCACCGCCCGGGTCAAGGTGACCGTCGCCGCCGTCAACGAAGCGCCGGCGATCGGCGACCTGCCCCTGCTGACGGGGCTGGAGGATTCGGCCTTCGCCGCGGTCCTGCCGGCCGATCTGGTCGGCGACATCGACGGCGACGTCCTGGTGGTCGAGGTCCGCGGAGTCGGCGGAGCGGCGCTTCCGGAATGGCTCTCCTACGACCGCCAGACGCGCACGCTCAGCGGCCTGCCGCCGGCCGATTTCAACGGCAATGTCGTCATCGAGATCTCGGCGGACGACGGGACGGTCGAGACGATCCGCCAGGTCGTCGTCGCGATCGAGCCGGTCAACGACCGGCCGGTGCTCGCCGCCGAGCTCGCCGACGCTTCGGTCGCCGAGGACCATAAAGTCAGCATCGCTCTGCCCGCCGGCGCCTTCACCGACGTCGACGGCGATCCCCTCGTCTATTCGGCGACGCTCGCCGGCGGCGAGCCGCTGCCGTCCTGGCTCAGCCTGGCGGGCGGGGTCCTCACCGGGACTCCCCCGGCGGACTTCAACGGCGCGCTCGACATCGTCGTCACCGCCAGCGACGGCGCGCTCAGCGTCAGCGACACCTTCCGGCTGACCATCGACCCGGTCAACGACTCCCCGACGCTGGCGGCGGCGATCGCCGACTCGAGCATCGGCGAGGACCGGCTGGTCGACCTGATGATCCCGGAAGGCAGCTTCACCGACGTCGACGGCGATACGCTGGCGCTGAGCGCCCGGCTCGCCGACGGCAGCGCCCTCCCGGAGTGGCTGAGCTTCGCCAACGGCCGCTTCACCGGAATGCCGCCGGCCGACTTCAACGGGTCCTTCGACATCGAGGTGACCGCGACCGACGGCAGCCTCGGCGTCTCCGACGTCTTCCGGCTGACGATCGCGGCCGAGAACGACCGGCCGGTCGTCCTCACCGCGCTCGCCGACGCCCGGTCCGATGAGGACGAGGCGATCGAGGTGCTGCTGCCGGCCGACGCCTTCGCCGACATCGACGGCGATACGCTCAGCCTGACCGCCGCGCTGGTCCGCGGCGAGCCGCTGCCGGAGTGGCTGAGCTTCGACGGCACCCGCTTCACCGGCACCCCGCCGTCCGACTTCAACGGCGTGCTCGACATCGAGGTGACGGCGAGCGACGGCAGCCTCGCGGTCGCTCAGACGTTCCGGCTGTCGATCCATCCGGTCAACGACCGGCCGACGCTCGAAGCCGCGCTGGCCGACCGGATCGTGCCGGAAGACAGCCTGATCGATATCGCGATCCCGGCCGGCACCTTCGCCGACGTCGACGGCGATGCCCTGACGCTTAGCGTTCGGCTGGCCGACGGCGGCGCGCTGCCGGCCTGGCTGGCGTTCGACGGAGCGCGGCTGACCGGCACTCCGCCGGCGGACTTCAACGGAATCCTCGAAATCGAGGTCTTCGCGAGCGACGGACTCCTGGCCGTCTCCGACCGCTTCCGCCTCACCGTCACCGCGGAGAACGATCCGCCGGTGCTGCTCGAGCCGATCGCCGACGCCTCCTCGGCCGAGGACCAGCCGGTCGACATACTGCTTCCGACGGGCCTGTTCGGCGACGTCGACGGCGATGCCCTGACCCTCACTGCCACCCTCGCCGGCGGCGAGCCGCTGCCGGCCTGGCTGAGCTTCGACGGCGCCCGCTTCACCGGTACTCCGCCGGCGAACTTCAACGGCGCGATCGACATCCTCGTCAGCGCCAGCGACGGCGCGCTCAGCGTCGGCGACACGTTCCGGCTGACGATCGACCCGGTCAACGACCGGCCGACCCTCGAGGCCGCGCTTGCCGACGTCGCGGCTTCCGAAGACTCGGCGGTCGACGTCGCCATCCCGCTCGGCACCTTCGCAGACGTCGACGGCGACAGCCTGACCCTGACCGCGACCCTCGCCGGCGGCGCTCCGCTGCCCGGCTGGCTGAGCTTCGACGGCGGCCGCCTGACCGGCACTCCGCCCGCCGACTTCAACGGAATCCTCGACATCGAGGTGACCGCCAGCGACGGCGTGCTGACCGTGGCCGACACGTTCCGGCTGACGATCAGCGCGGTCAACGACCGCCCGGTCGTGCTGGCCGCGATCGCGGACGCCGCCGGCGACGAGGACCAGCCGGTCGACATCCTGATCCCGGCGGGCACGTTCGGCGACGTCGACGGCGACGCCCTCACCGTGACCGCCATGCTGGCGGGCGGAGCGCCGCTGCCGGCCTGGCTCAGCTTCGACGGCGCCCGCTTCACGGGCACTCCGCCGGCCGATTTCAACGGCTCGATCGACATCGAGGTGACCGCCAGCGACGGGGTCCTGACGGTGGCCGACACGTTCCGGCTGACGATCAACCCGGTCAACGACGCCCCGACGCTCGAGTCGCTCCTCGCCGACATCCATGGCCTCGAGGACATGGCGATCGACCTCCTCATCCCCGAGGGCAGCTTCGCCGACCTCGACGGCGACGCGCTCACCCTGTCCGCGACGCTCGGCAACGGCGACCCGCTGCCGGCCTGGCTCAGCTTCGACGGCACCCGCTTCACCGGCACCCCGCCGGCCGACTTCAACGGCGCGATCGACCTGATCGTCACCGCCAGCGACGGGAAGGCCAGCGTCAGCGACGCCTTCACGCTGACCATCGATCCGGTCAACGACCGGCCGGTGCTGGCCGCGGCGTTGGCCAACGTGGCCGGCCGCGAGGATTTCGCGATCGACCTCACGCTTCCGCAGGGGAGCTTCGTCGACGTAGACGGGGACCAGCTGACCCTGACCGCCACGCTGGCGGGCGGCGGTGGGCTGCCGGCCTGGCTCAGCTTCGAGAACGGCCGCTTCACCGGCACGCCGCCGCTCCACTTCAGCGGCTCGCTCGACATCGAGGTGCTGGCGAGCGACGGCGCGCTCGCGGTCTCCGACGTCTTCCGCCTCACCATCAGCCCCGAGAACGACCCGCCGGTCGTCTTCGCGCCGCTGGCCGACGCCGTCTATGCCGAGGATCATTCCTTCAGCATCGCGGTTCCGACCGACACCTTCCGCGATGCCGACGGGGACGTGCTGACCCTCACCGCGACGCTCGCGAACGGCGACGGCCTGCCGGCCTGGATGAGCTTCTCCGGAGGCCGGATCGCCGGCACCCCGCCGGCCGATTTCAACGGCAGCATCGACATCAAGGTGACCGCGAGCGACGGTGCCATGACCGCCTCGGACACTTTCCGGCTGACGATCCTGGCGGTGAACGACGCGCCGACGCTGGAGCGGGTCCTCGCCAATGTCGCTCAGGCCGAGGACATGGCGATCGACATCGCCATCCCGGCCGGCAGCTTCCTCGACGTCGACGCCGACTCGCTGACCCTGTCGGCGCGGCGGGCGGACGGAACGGCGCTCCCGGCCTGGCTCCAGTTCGACGGCGAGCGTTTCACCGGAACTCCGCCGGCCAATTTCAACGGCTTCATCCTGCTCGAGGTGTTCGCCAGCGACGGCCTGCTCGAGACCTCGGCAACGTTCCGGCTGACCATCGATCCGGTCAATGACGGGCCGGTCCTGAGCCGGGCCATCCCCGATTCGACGGTCGCCGAGGACAGCCCCGTCGACGTCGCGATCGCGCCCGCCACCTTCGCCGACATCGACGGCGATATCCTGACCCTGTCGGCCAGCCTCGCCACCGGCGCGGCGCTGCCGACGTGGCTGCGGTTCGAGAACGGCCGGTTCACCGGCACTCCGCCGGCGAACTTCCACGGCTCGCTCGATATCAAGGTCGCCGCCAGCGACGGCCAGGCGACGGCGACGGAGACGTTCACGCTCACCGTCACCCCGGTGAACGACGCGCCGGTCGCCGCCGTCGACATTGCCGACAGCGTCAAGTCGGGCGGCTATCCGCTCGCGATCCCGGTTCTCGCCTCGGCCTTCACCGATGTCGACGGTGACGACCTGACCCTCACCGCGAAGCTCGCCGACGGGTCGCCGCTGCCGAGCTGGCTAAGCTTCGACGGCACCCGCTTCACGGGCACGCCGCCGCGCAGCCTCGATGCCCGCTATGCAATCCAGCTGGTCGCCAGCGACGGCCGGGCGACCGCGTCGCAGGTCTTCGAGCTGACGATCACGCCGTCCAACTCGGCGCCGACCGTCGGCGCCGCGATCGGCACGGTCACGATCGCCGAGGACAGCGCTCTGAATTTCGCGGTTCCGGCCTCCGCCTTCACCGATCCGGACGGGGACACCCTGCTGCTCACCGCGACCCAGGCCGACGGGACGGCGCTGCCGGCGTGGCTCGCGTTCGACGGCACCCGATTCACCGGCACGCCTCCCGCCAACCATCATGGCAGCCTGGCGCTGCGCGTCGCCGCCGGCGACGGCGAATATCAGGTCGCCCAGACCTTCGCTTTGGTGATCGCTCCGGTGAACGACGCCCCGACCGCGGTCGGCGACGGGCTGTTCCTGGTGAAGGGCGGCGACACGCTGACCATCCTCGCCGCTGCGCTGTTGGAAAACGACAGCGACGTCGAAGGCGACGCTTTGTCGGTCGCCTCGGTGGCGAACGGCGCCCACGGGCTCGTTCGGATCGGCGCCGTCGGCGAGATCCTCTACACGCCCGATTTCGGCTTCGTCGGCGACGACAGCTTCCAGTACAGCGTCAGCGACGGCAGCCTGACCGCCACCGCGACGGTGACGGTGAAGGTCAGCGATCCGTTCGCCGGCTGGCAGCAGGGCACCTCGGGATCGGACAATCTCAAGGGCAACCTGACCGCGGCGAACGAGATCTTCTCGGCCGCCGGGAACGACCATGTCAAAGGCGGCAAGCTCGTCGACAAGCTGGCGGGCGGCGACGGCGACGACCATCTCCAGGGCATGCAGGGCGACGACCTGCTCTACGGCATGGCCGGCGACGACAAGCTCAACGGCGGCGACGGGTTCGACACCGCCGTGCTCGCCGGCGATCGCTCGACCTTCGTCCTTACCACGTTGGGCGGCGAGCTTCGCCTGACCGACACCGATCCGCTCGCCCATGGCGACGAAGGCACCGACGTGCTGGTCGGGATCGAACGGCTCTCCTTCCGCGGCGGGGAGACCCTGTCGATCGCGTCGCCGATCGTCCTCGACCTCGACGGCGACGGCACCAGCCTGGTCGCGGCCGCCGCCAGCGAGGCCCGGTTCGACATGGACGGGGACGGCAAAGCCGACGACACCAGCTGGTTCGGCGGCGGCGATGCGATCCTGTTCCTCGACCGCGACGGCAACGGCACGGTGACCAACGCGAAGGAGTTCAGCTTCGTCCAGGATGCCGAGAATGCGCGCTCGGACCTCGAGGGCCTGCGCGCCTTCGACTCCAACAAGGACGGCAAGCTTTCGGCGGCCGACGCCCGCTTCGGCGAATTCAGGCTCTGGCAGGACCGCGACGGCGACGGGGTCGCCGCCGCCGGCGAGATCAGCACGCTCGCCGCCTCGCAACTCGCCAGCCTCTCCCTGACCGGGACTCCGACCAACCTGACCGCGCCCGCGGGCAGCGCCGTCGCGATCAACACCGGCGAGTTCACTCGCACCGACGGAAGCCAGGGCACGTTCGCGGACGCGGCCCTGACCTATTTCTCCGGCGGCGCCGGAAAGCCCGACAAGATCGAGATCGGCCAGCCGGCCCTGACCGGCAAGGGCTGGAGGCAGCGGATGTTCGCCCAGGGCTCGGCGAACTCCGGGCCCGGCCTGGCCTCGCCCCTCCGCGAGGGCGTTTCGGCGCTGGTCCCGCTCAGCGTCGAGGCCGACTGGCCGGGCGATCTCGGGTCCGGGACCGCCGGCACCCGCCTCTCGGCACCGTCGGCCGCGCCGTCGCTATACCTGCCGGGAGGGGTCGATCCGTTCGACTATTTCGCGAACCTGCCGACCGGCACCGGCGAAAGCGAGCCGGTGGCGCGACGCCACGACATCAAGGCGATGCAGGCGCCGGCGCCCGACAGCGGTCTTGCGGGCGAACCATCCGCGGTGGACCTCACGGTCGCCCGGATGGTGCAGACGATGGCAGGCTTCGCGCCGATGTCGCGCGAGGCCGAGTGGCTGCATCGCGACCGCGAGACCCTGCGCTTCGACTATTTCGTCTAGGCAGGGGCGGAAGCACCGGCACCTTGACTGCGGCGCTCACGGGCCGCGGGCTAAGAAGCTGATCCAAATCAGCGACATAAGCGGGAACGCCGACAGTTTGCCGGCCGTTGCTCGGCTGCCTTCCGCGAAATGGCGGAGGTCGACAGGAGGACAGACATGCGCAGGCTTATTCTGGCGGCCCTCGCGGCCGCGGCGGTCGGCTCGAGTGCGTCGGCCCAGCAGACCGGGAACGATTTCGGCGTCGCGACGGAGACCCAGGAGCGCCGGTCCGAAGGACAGGACAACGATTTCCCCTGGGATCTGCTCGGGCTTCTCGGCCTGGCCGGCCTGCTCGGGCTGAGGCGTCGCGGCGATGCCGACGGCTCCCGCTGACTGATCGAATTGTTCAGGAGACATATCATGCGCAGCATCGCGAAGATCCTCGCCGTCGCCGCCCTCCTGGCGTCGGCTCCGGCTCTGGCTCAAGGGACCGGCACGGGCTCCGGATCCGTCGGCACTCCCGGGTCGGGCGTCGGCAACGGCACCGTCGACACTTCTTACGGCAATCCCCAACCTGACGACGAAGGCGGCTTCCCGTGGGGGCTTCTGGGCCTGATCGGCTTGGCCGGGCTGCTCCCCCGCAAGCGCCCTCGCGCGGACGTCGGCGATCACACGACGCGCCCGTGACGGCCGCCGGGACGCGGCGGCAATTGCGCCGTCGCGGGACGTTCTCCTGCAATCCCGGGACGGACTTCACGTAGATCAAAGCGGCGTCGGAGCGACTGCGCTAAGGTCCGGTCCGTGGAGACAGCGATGCGGCAGGAAGACATTGAATATCATGCGCAGCGGGCTCGGGCGGAGCTGGACCAGGCGCACAGCGCCAAGGATCAGGCGGCGGCCGAGGCGCACATGCGGCTGTCTTCCCTGCACATGAAGCGCGTGCAATCGGCCGATGAGGAATGCGGCGGCTCCGGAGTCTGCGGGGCCCGCTAGCCGTCGCTCCCGGAGCGTCTCAGGACAGCTTGGCCTCGGCCACGATCGGGTCCGGACCGGCGGTGCCGCCGCGGCCGGCCGCCGCGTAGATGCGGTCGATCGCCGCCGGGGCTTCGCTCAGGCCGGTGATGCTTCCGGACCATCGTGAGCCCCGGGCGAGCGACTGCGCCCAGTGCGCGGCGGCGCGGCCGCCCCAGGCGTCCGGCGGGCTTGCCAGGCGCTCGCGGCGGGTCCCGTCGAGCCGTTCGGCGGTGAAGTCGTAGAAGGAGCCGTCGACGTTGCGGAAAGCGGCGCCGCCTTTGGTGCCGTAGAATTCGGCGGCGATGACCGCGTCGCAGCCCGCGGCCAGGTTCCACGAGCACGCGGTCTGGACCGCCGCGCCGCCTTCCAGGTCGAGCGTGGCCGAGGCGAAATCCTCGATCCCGCGCGCCTCGAGGGGTTTTCCTTTGGCGTAGAGCCGGGAAGAGACGCCGGTCACCCGGGGGAAATCGAGCGTCCACAAGGCGAGGTCGACGAGGTGGATGCCGAGATCGATCACGCAGCCGCCGCCCGACAGTTCGAGGTCGTAGAACCAGGGCTTGTCCGGGCCGTAGGCGTTATGGAAGACCAGATTGGCGGCGTAGACCTCGCCCAGCGCGCCGCTCCGGACCAGCTCGCGAACCGCGCGCATGCCCTCGGTGTAGCGGTAGGACAGGTCGACTCCGAGCAGGCGGTCGGCGCGGCGGGCGGCGGTGATGACCGCTTCCACCTCGGCGGCATCGCGGCCAAGCGGCTTCTGGCAGAAGACGGCGGCACCCGCCTCCAGCGCCTTGAGGGACTGGGCGGCGTGGAGGGCGCTCGGCGTGGCGATCACGACGCCGTCCGGCGTCAGCGCCAGCATCTCGTCCAGCGAGCCCACCAGCGCCGCGTCGGGCGCAAGCTTGAGCGCCTCCGCCGCCATCGCCGGATTGGGCTCGCAGACCGCCACCGCCTCGATCCCGTCGACAGCGAGCATCGCCCGCATCCGGTCGAGACCGATCCAGCCGGTGCCGATGAATCCCAGACGGGCCTTGCGCCGGGTCACGGGAAGGTCACCAGCGCCTTGACGAAGCCGGGCGGCCGGTCGCGGGTGGCGTCCAGCGCCGCGCCGAGGCCGTCGAGGCCGTAAAGATGGGTGAGCAGGGGCTCGGGATCGATCCGGCCCGCCGCCGCCGCCGCCACCGCCTCGCGCATGCCGCGGACGCTCACCGCCGGGTCGCGCTCATGGGCGTTGACGACGTCGAAGCCGCGCCAGTTCCACAGCTGCATGTTGATCTGGCGCGGCCCGTCCTGGTGGTAGCCGGCGATGACCAGCCGACCGCCCTCGGCGGTGAGCTCGGCGGCGAGATCGAGCGGCCAGGCCTTGCCGACCGCCTCGATCACGCGCGGGCAGAAAGCGCCGCCGGTGAGCGCCTTCACCCGCTCGATGATGGCGTAATGATCGTCCATGACGATCGTCTCGGCGGCGCCCATCGCCTTCGCCAGGGCCAGCGAGCAGGGCCGGCGCGAGATGGCGACGACATGGGCTCCGGCATCGCTCGCGAGCCGGGTGAGGAGCGCGCCGAGGAAGCCGATGCCGACGACGGCGACCGTCTGGCCCGGCTCGATGGCGCTTCGGCGGAAGATGCTCATCGCGCAGCCGAACGGCTCGCCAGGGAAGGCGATGTTGTCGAGGGCGGACGGGATCTCGACGAGCGCGGATGCGTCTGCGAGGTCGTATTCGGCATAGGCGCGGCCGCTCAGCGCCGCGACCCGGGCGCCTTCTTCGACGCCTTCGACGCCCTCGCCGACCGCATCGATCCGCCCCCAGCCTTCGTGGCCGAGGGCGCCCGGTTCGGTCGGAAAGGTCATCCACTCGGGTCCGGCCCACGGCGTCAGGTTGGACGCGCAGACGCCGCAGCCCTCGAGTCGGATCCGAACCTGTCCCGGGCCCGGCGACGGCTTCGCCACCTCCTCGATCCTCAGCCGGCCGGGACCGGTCAGCACGGCGGCGCGCATCATTTCTCCTCCTCGATGGCGTCGAGCACGGCCTCCGGCGCGACGTCGCGCTTCAGCTCCTCTATCTCTTCCGGCGCAGGGTGGTCGACTTCAAGCTTGTGGGCGATGGCGGATACCAGCGTCATCAGCCGGGTGACCTCATGCTCGGCGAGGAGGTTGATCTGGAGGTCGAGGGAGGCCCGGCGCTCGGATTCCTCGGCCATCCGGTTTTGGCTGATCAGGACGAAGGTCGAAAGGAAGATCGCCTCGACCGAAGCGATCATCGCCAGCACGACGAAGGTCGGATCCCACGGCCTGAAGCCGGGGATCCAGCCCAGGTTGGCGACGATCCAGCCGCCGTAGAGGGCGAGGTGCACATAGACGAAGCGAAGCGAGCCGGTGAAGCGGGTGATCGCCTCAGCGAGCCGCTCCTGGAACGACGTTCGGCTGCGCTCGCGCCGCTCGCGCTCGCGCAAGGCCGCGATGTTGCGGGCGAGCGCGCGGTTGAGGCTGTCCGGACCCGGCGGTGGGACGGTCGGGCCCGAGTTCATTCGGCGGCCTGGACCAGCCGAGTCTCCGCGAGGCTCGTCCGGCCGCGGCCGATGCCGTCCCACGGCTCCGCCGACTCCCGGGCACCGGCGAACCAGGCGATGGTCGCTTCAAGCCCTTCCTGAAGGCCGACTCGCGGCGCCCAGCCGAGCAGCTCGGCGGCGCGGCCGATGTCGGGCTTGCGGCGGCGCGGATCGTCCTCGGGCAGGGGCCGGTTGACGATCTTCGAGCGCGAGCCGGTCATCGCCAGCACGCGCAGCACCAGATCCTCGACGCTGAGCTCGTTGGGATTGCCGAGGTTGACCGGGAAGCCGACCGCCTCCTCGCTCTCCATCAGCCGCATCAGCCCGTCGACGAGGTCGCTGACATAGCAGAAGCTGCGAGTCTGGGAGCCGTCGCCGTAGAGGGTGATGTCGTCGCCGGCGAGCGCCTGGCAGATGACGTTGGAGACGACCCGGCCGTCGTCGGGCCGCATGCGCGGGCCATAGGTGTTGAAGATCCGCGCGACGCGGACCTCGCAGCGCCCGCTCCTCTGGTAGTCGAAGGCCAGGGTCTCGGCGGCGCGCTTGCCTTCGTCGTAGCAGGCGCGCGGGCCGGTGCAGCTCACCCAGCCGCGATAATCCTCGGTCTGGGGATGGACCTCGGGATCGCCATAGACCTCGCTCGTCGACGTGAGGAGCAGGCGCGCGCCGTTGACCTCCGCGAGCTGGAGCATGCTCTGGGTCCCGACGACGTTGGTCATCATCGTATGCTCGGGATCGGCCTGGTAATGCGGCGGCGAGGCGGCGCAGGCGAGATGGTAGATGTGGGTGAACGGGATCCGGCCGCCGCTGATCCGCCAGGGCAGCTTGTCGATCACGTCGCATTCGACGAGGTCGAAGCGGTCCTCGCCTTCGAGATGGCGGATGTTCTCGCGCCGGCCGGTCAGGAAATTGTCGAGGCACACGACCTGCGCGCCCTCGGCGATCAGAGCGTCGCAGATGTGGGAGCCGATGAACCCGGCCCCACCGGTGACTAAGGCGATCTTCTGCCTGGGTTTCTTCACGATAGGCTCCTTCAGGTGGCTTGGTTCGGTGTCGCGGGCCTCGGCCAAATAGCGTTCGAGCTCGGCGGCGCGATGGGCGGCGCCGTGCGCGGCGAGGACCCGCCTGCGCGCCGCCGCGCCGATCGCGGCATCGTCCTTCCCGGCGGTGAGCCGGGCGACGACGTCGTCGCTGCCGTCGGTGAGCACGATCTCGGCTCCGGGCTCGAACAGGGTCTCGATCCCGTCCCAGCGGTCCGAGATGACCGGAACCCCGCAGGCGGCCGCCTCGAACAGCCGGACGGACGGCGACCAGCCGGCCGCGACCATGTCGGCCCGGGTGACGTTCAGGGTGAAGCGCGAGGCGGCGTAGAAAGCGGGATGCTCCGCCGGCGGGACATGGTCGATCCGCTCGACATTGGCCGGCCAGTCGATGTCGTCCGGATATTGCGGCCCGGCCACCGCGAAGCGGAGGTGCGGCAGCCGCCGCGCCGGCTCAAGCAGCAGCCGGTCGAGCACCGGCTGGCGGTCCGGGCTGTAGGTGCCGAGATAGGAGAGGTCCCACCGCTTGGCAGCGGCGATCGGCGGATAGGCCTCGGGATCGACCGAGCAATAGAGCGCCCGCGCCGCGGGTGAGCCGTAATGGCTCTCCAGCCGGGTCAGGGTCGGACCGCCGGTGAAGGAGAGATAGAGGTCGTAGAGCGGGATCTGGCCCGGCGAGAGATATTCGAAGTCGCCGCGCTCGAGCTTGGCGAGGGTGACTGGCGTATCGATGTCGTAGAAAGCGGTGACGCCGCGGGCGTGATGCTGGACGAAGCTGCCGACGGCGACCCCTTCGGGCACGTAGGAGCCGACGATCACCGCATCGGCACTGGCGATCTCGCTCGACCAATTGCCCAGCTCGGCGAGCGAGTCGTAATAGTGAAGGCGGCAGAAGCCCGGATCGGCGAGATCGCGATTGGCCCGGTACCAGGGCACGTCGCGCTCCAGGAACAGGATGTCGTGGCCGCGCGCCGCGAAGGCCTTGAGGAGCGCGCGCCAGGTGGTGGCATGGCCGTTCCCCCATGAGGAGGAGAGGCTGAGGCCGAGCACGACCAGCTTCATGCCGCGCTCCTTTCCGGGGCCCGCATCCGCTTGAGCAGCCTGTCGACCAGCTCGCCGCGCTGGGCATAGCTGTGCTCGGAGCGTACCCGGCGAAGCGCCGCCGCTCCGACCGCCCGGGCCCGCTCCGGGGTCAGCGCCCGCACATGCTCGGCGACGTCGCGGCCGTCGCGGGCGACGAGCACTTCCTCGTCCGGCTTGAGGAACATCTCGATCCCTTCCCAGGCGTCGGTGATCAGGCAGGCCGCCGCGCCCGCCGCCTCGAACACCCGCGTCGCCGGCGAGAAGCCGACCTCGGCCATCGAATCCCTCGCGACGTTGAGGACCGCCAGCGGGGTCGAATTGAAGGCGTTGTGCTGGTGGGTGTAGACGTGGCCGAGGTGGCGGACGTTCGCGGGCATCGCCCTCGTCTCCCAGCCGTTGCCGCCGATCAGGAAGCTGCGCTCGGGGAGCGCCGCCGCCGCCTTCAGGAAGAACTCCTCCACCCGTGCCTCGCGGTCCGGAAGCCGGTTGCCGAGGAAGGCGAGGTCGGCGTCGAAGGCGCGGTCGGGAGCCGCCGGGAAATGGGTGGCGGGATCCAGCGCGTTGTAGACGGGGATGCAGTCGGCGGCGCCGAAGCCGAGATAGGCGTTCACCACCGGCGGGCCGCCGCCATAGGTCAGCACCAGATCGAGCGCCGGAAGCATCCGCCGGACGACATGGCTTTCGTCGCCGCGCATCTCGTCGAGGGTCGCGGCGGCGTCGACGTCCCAGAAGATCCGCAGGGCGTCCTCGCGCGATTTGGCGACGATTCCCTCGACCAGCGCCTCGTCGAACACGCCGACTCCGCTCGCCTTGACGACGACGTCCGCCGCTCTCGCCTCGGCGAGCACTCCGCGCAGTCCTTCGGGGGTCGCCGGATAGACGACGACCCGCGCCCAGTCCGGCGGCTCCATGTCGCGATGCTGCTGGCGGTCGAAGGCGTCGGGCTCGTAGAAGGTGATGTCGTAGCCGCGGCCGGCGAGGTCGCGGAGGAGGCCGCGATAATAGGTCGCCGCACCATTCCAGTAGGAGGAGAGCAGGCTCGAGCCGTAGAAAGCGATTCTCATGCGACCCTCCGGGCGGGCGTCACCACCGCATCGTGGATGGCGAGCAGTTCATCGGCGCGGTGGCCGCAGGTGTGGCGGGCGCGGATCGTCTCGAGGCCGCTGCGCACCACCGTCCGGCGCAGCTCGGCGTCGTGCTTCAGCGCAAGCAGCCGCCCGACCATCTGCGCGGTGTCTTTGGCGACCAGGAAATCCTGGCCGGGCCGGAACAGGCCTTCGCTGTCGTCCCACGGCGCCGAGACGAGCGGGATTCCGCAGGCGAGGGCCTCGAACATCCGGATCGTGGGAATCCCCGGCAGCTTCGTCGCATACCAGCGCCGCGGCACGTGCACGGTGGCGAGATGGCGCGCATACATCGCCGGGGCGGCGGCATTGGGCAGCCAGCCGCGATAGCGCGCGCCGTAGCGCTCGAGCAGGACCAGCGCCTCGTCGGGATAGCGGACTCCGTAAATGTCGAGCGGCAGCCGGGTATAATGGGCCGGGGCGAGCAGGAACTGCTCGATCTCCGCGGTGCGTTCGCCCTCGCCCCAATTGCCGATCCAGACGAGGCCGCGGCGGGTCCCGGTCTCGGGCGGCGGCCGGAACAGGCGTGTGTCGGCGGCCTCGTGCCAGACGAAGGCGCGGTCGGCCCAGCCCCAGGACCGGTAGACCTCGGCCAGCGCCGCGCCGAAGGCGAGCACGCCGTCATAGCCGGTGAGGTCGAACTGGCGGATCGCCTCGGGATCGCTGACCGCGCGATGGTGGGTGTCGTGGAACAGCAGGGTGAAGCGGGCGCCGCCGGCGCGCATCCGGCCGATCCTCGCGACCAGCTCCGGCGCATTCCACTCGTGGACGAGGACGAGGTCGGCCCCGTCGAGCATCTCGTCGAGCGGCGCCTGCTCGGGGTAGGCGCTCGACTTCAGCTCCGGGTAGGCGGCGCGATAGGGGACAAGGCCGCGCGGGCCGTGATCGGAGAGGAGGTTCTCGAAGCTCCAGGCATATTCCGGCTCGTAGACCCGGACGTCGTGGCCCCGAGCCATCAGCTCGCGGATCAGGCCGCGCAGGAAATGGGCGTTGCCGTGGTTCCAGCACGAGGCGAGCGAGTGGGTGAAATAGACGATCCTCATGCGGCCCCCGCCAGAGTCGCCTGGGCGGCCGCGCGCGGCCGTCGCCGCCTCTCCAGCAGGTCGATGTAGAGCGCCGCCATCGCCTTGGCCGTCGCCGCCGGCGTGTAGCGCGCGGCCCGCAGCCGCGCCGCCCGGCCGAGCGAGTCGCGGGCCCCGTCGTCGCCGACCAGGTCGCCGATCGCCCGCGCGAACCCTTTCGAATCGCGCGCCGGCACGAAGAGGGCGGCCCCGTCCCAGAGCTCGCGGAACGTCGGGATGTCGGACAGGACGAGCGGGCACCCGGCGGCGGCCGCCTCGAGCACGGCGAGGCCGAACGGCTCGTAGAGCGCGGCGGAGACGAAGACCGGCCGCGCCGACAGCCAGTGCGCGATCCCGGCCTCGTCGAGCTCACCAAGCGCGTGCATCGCCTTGAAGGCGATCGCGGCTCCGTTCGGTCCGGCGAGCGGCCCGGCGGCGTGGACCGGGACCGGAAGCAGGGCGGCGGCGGAGTCGAGCGTCGCGAGATTCTTGCCCTCGTCCCAGAGCCGGCCGGCGGTGAATGCGCAATCGTGGGGCGCCCTGGGCGCCAGCGGCAGCGACGCCCGGCCGTTATGGACCGGGCGGGGGATCGCATCGAGGCCGTAGATCCTGCGCGTGACCGAGGCGAAGGCAGCGGTCGGAGCGACGACCACGTCGGCCGAGTCCAGCCCGGCGCCGACGAGGTGGGTGCGCCAGGCGAAGTCGCGCGGCAGCTTCGTCCCACGCACCGCCTGCCACCAGCTGGCGAGGCAGCTGTGCTGGACCGCGACGACGGGCATTTCGAAATCGGCTTCGGCGAGGAGAGCGGCATTGCCGGTCTGGACGATGTCCGCGCCGACCCGCCCCGCGAGACGGGCCAGCTTCGCGCCCGCGCCGTTCAGCTCGGCGGCGTCCTCGGCCAGCCAGTCGAGCGGCAGGCCGGTGTCGATCAGCCGAAGCCCCTTCGCCGCCCGGCGCTGGCCGGGGGAGGGGGACGGTCCCAGCACCGCCAGCACGGTGTCGATTCCCAGCGGCGCCAGCGCCCGGGCCAGATCGAGGCTGTATTGCCAGACCCCGCCGACCGCATCGGTGGTCAGCAGCAGGCGCGGCGCCATCCTCATGCCGGCGCTCCGGCCAGGATCGCCTGCTTCGGGCGCGGGGCCTGGGTTTCCTCCCTCAGCCAATCGGCCAGGCCGGCGACGCCGAGCCGCCATGGCCGCGGCACCGGGAGGCCGAGCGCTGCCCGGGCGGCGCGCACGTCGGCGACGAACCAGCGCTGGTCGCCGGCCCGCCAGGGCTGGAAGTCGAGCGGCACCTCGCGGCCCGTCAGGGTTCCGATGTGGTCGATCAGCTCGAGCAGGCTGACGGCATTGGCCGGCCCGCCGCCGAGATTGAAGGCGCGGCCCTTGATACGCTCGATCTGGCGCCAGGCGCGGACATAGGTTTCGACGGCGTCGGTGACGTCGAGGATGTCGCGCACCTGCCGGCCGTCGCCGTAGATGGTCACGGTCTCGCCGGCGAGGGCTCGGATCATGAAGTGGGCGACCCAGCCCTGGTCCTCATTGCCCATCTGGCGCCGGCCGTAGATGCAGCTCATCCGGAGCACCGCGGCCGGGATGTCGTAGCTGCGCGCGTAGTCGAGGACATATTGGTCGGCCGCGCCTTTCGAGCAGCCGTAGGGCGTGTGGAAATCGAGCGGCCGGCTCTCGTCGATGCCGGTCTGCGCCACGGATTCCCGCGGGCGGTAGCGGTCGCCGGCCAGGTCGAAGGCGAGATCGGCGAGGTCGCCATAGACCTTGTTGGTCGACGCGAACACGATCGGGATCCGCCTTTGCTGCCGGCGCACCGCTTCGAGCAGGTTGAAGGTGCCGCAGGCGTTGACGGTGAAATCGTCGCGGGGATCCTCGAGGCTGGTGGTCACCGCGACCTGAGCCGCCATGTGGAATATGGCCCCCGCCTCGCGCACCGCTCGGCCGAGCCTTTCCTCGTCGCGAATGTCGGCGACGGTCGCCGAGATGCGCCGCGGGTGCCGCTCGAGCAGCCAGTCGAGGTTGCGCTCGACGCCGGCCCGGGCAAGCGCGTCGTAGATGATGACGTCGAAGCCTTCGCCGGCGAGGCGGTCGGCGAGGTTGCTGCCGATGAAGCCGGCGCCGCCGGTGATGAGGACCGGCCGGCTCATGCCACCAGGCCCCTGATCTCGAGCTCGCCGCGCGCCTGCTCGACCCGGTCGTCGGCCTCCTGCCCGGCCAGCCACTCCGCCAGCTCGGCGAGGCCCTCGCCGAAATCCTTGGCGGCGCTAAAGCCGAGCCGCTCCGCCGCCAGGGCGGTGTCGCAGAAGCAGTGGCGGATGTCGCCGGCGCGGGACTGGCCGGCGATCCGGGGCTCGATGGCCACGTCCATCGCCGCCGCAAGCGCCCGGGCGACCTCGTTGACCGAGCGTTCCTTGCCGGAGCCGATGTTGAACACGCCGCCCGCCGCCTGCGGCAGGGTAAGCGCGTCGGCGAAGGCTCGGGCGACGTCGGACACGTGGACGAAGTCGCGCCTTTGCTCGCCGTCCTCGAAGACCAGCGGCGGGTGGCCGTTGAGCAGCCGCGCGGCGAAGATCGCCAGGACGCCGGTATAGGGGTTGGAGAGGGCCTGGCCGGGGCCGTAGACGTTGAACAGGCGCAGGCACACGCCCTCCATGCCGTAGGCGCCGGTGAGGATCAGGGTCTGGCGCTCCTGCACATATTTGCCGAGCGCGTAGATCGAGGAGAGGCTGGGCCGCTTCCATTCCGGAGTTGGCACCGGGCGGAGCGGGCGCCCCCGGGAGTCGAGCGGGTCCCATCCCGCCGCCGCGCCGGCGGAGGGCCGGCGTTCGGCATTCTCGACCGGGCGGCCATCCGCATCCAGGTAGAGTCCTTCGCCGTAGATGCTCATCGAGGAGGCGGTGACGACCCGGCGTACCGGCCGCTCGATCAATTTCTCGAACAGCACCGCGGTGCCGACCTCGTTGACCGAGGTGTAGCGCTCGACCGCGTACATGGATTGGCCGACTCCGACCTCGGCGGCGAGATGGACGACGGAATCGACGCCCTGCAGCGCCCGGGTGACGACGTCGCCGTTGCGAACATCGCCGACGATCAGCTCGGCATCGGCGACAAGTGCTTCGGAAGGGCCGCGCTCGCCATGGACCTGTTCGATCAGACTATCGAGGATTCGAACGCGATGTCCGCGCCCGATAAGCTCCCGAGCGACCGCCGTTCCAATGAAGCCGGCGCCGCCGGTAATCAGGATCATCTCAGACAATGCTTCATTCCTGCCGAATTATGTTTTCAAAAGGACGCACGAATCCGTTCCACAATTACTGTGTGGCGACTTTTTTCGTAAGTAGATCAAAGAATAAACTAAGAGGTGCTTCGTTACCTGAGCCAACTTTATTTGTGTTTATAATCTACATTATAATCGAAACAGCTTCTTCATGATCAACCCATCTCCGCGTCAACTTGTTCCGCCACCATTCCATTTCGCCCCGATAACCATCTGACGGAACTTAACTTGTGTTTGGTCATTCAGCTTTGTAGATGCTGCCTCATTCCGCCATTCCATGCCCGTGACAGCGACGATCCTTCTCGTCCGCCACGCCGCCCATGTGGAGCTGGGGGCGACGCTGAGCGGCCGCCGGCGCGACGTGGCGCTGAGCGCCGAGGGGCTGGAGCAGGCGGCGATCCTCGCCGATCTCCTTGGCACCGCGCCGATCGCCGCGGTTTATTCGAGCCCGCGCGAGCGCGCTTGGTACACGGCGCGCGAGATCGCGGAGCCGCACGGCCTCAAACCCGTCATCCTCGCCGACCTCGACGAGGTCGATTTCGGCGAGTGGACCGGCCTCGGCTTCGACGAGCTGGAGGGACTGCCCGAGTGGCAGCTCTGGAACTCGGCGCGGTCGACGGCGCGGGCGACGGGCGGCGAGTCGATGGCCGAGGCGGTCGGCCGGGCGTCCTCGGCGCTCGCCGGCCTGGTCACCGACCATGACGGCGAGACGATCGTCGCGGTCAGCCATTGCGACGTCATCCGCGGCATCATCGCCCACCATCTCGGCCTCGGACTCGACCATCTGCTCCGGTTCGACGTCGATCCGGCCTCGGTGTCGCGGCTGACGCTCGGCACCTGGGGCGCACGCATCAACAGCATCAACGAGAGGCTCTACCAATGAACCTGGCCGGAAGACGGATCGAACCCTCGAGCGACGGGAAGCTGAAGGCGCGCATCGAGGCTCTGGGCCCCTGGTTCCAGAACATGGACCTCGGCGGCGTGTGGACCGCGCCCGACCATTTCCTCGGCGACTATCCGGGCGAGAAGTTCCAGCGCTTCGCCCCGCACCTGCCCGCCGACCTCGCCGGCCGCAGCGTGCTCGACATCGGCTGCAACGCCGGCTTCTATTCGATCGAGATGAAGCGCCGCGGCGCCGGCCGGGTGCTCGGCATCGACAGCGACGAGCGCTATCTCGCCCAGGCCCGCTTTGCGAGCGAGACGCTCGGCTTTGCCGACATCGAATATCGCCGGCTCGACGTCTACGACGTCGGAGCGATCGGCGAGCGCTTCGATCTCGTCATCTTCATGGGCGTCCTCTACCATCTGCGGCACCCCCTCCTCGCGCTCGACCTGATCCGCGAGCATGTTGCCGTTGACCTTGTTCTCTTCCAGTCGATGCAGCGCGGCTCGAAGCAGCTGCTCGAGATCGAGGAGGATTACGACTTCAACGAGACCGAGCATTTCTTCGAGAGCGGCTATCCGAAGCTCCATTTCATCGAGCGTCAATATGCCGGCGACTGGACCAACTGGTGGGTTCCCAACCGCGCCTGCGCCGAGGCGATGCTTCGCTCCGCCGGCTTCGCCATCGAGGTCCGGGCCGAGGAGGAAGTCTATCTCTGCCGCAAGGCCGACCGTCCGTTCGAGGGCTGGGGCGAGGGCGGCGGCCCGGTTTATCCCGCGAGAGGAGACGGCGAATGATCGAAGCCGCGATGATCTGGAACGAGCCCAACAACAAGTCGCACTGGGATCCCGAGCTCGATCCGGACTGGTCGATCTTCGCCGAGACCGCGATCCAGGCCGGCAAGGCGATCGCCGAGGTCAATCCGGCGATCGTCCGGGTGCTCGGCGGAATGTCGCCGATCGACCCCGCGTTCGTCGCCCGGCTCGAGGCGAAGGGGGTGCTCGACCATGTCGACGTCGTCGCCGTCCACGGCTTCCCGCTCGACTGGAATTTGTGGCCGATCCACGAATGGCCCGACCGCATCGCCGAGATCGAGGCGGCGGCGCCCGGCCACGATATCTGGGTGACCGAGGTCGGGGTCAGCAGCTTCGGCGCCGAGGAGGTGCAGGTGTTCGGCCTCGACCGGACCGCCGAGCTCCTGCTCGGCCGGGTGCCCAGGGTCTATTGGTATTCGCTGTTCGACCTGCCGCGCGCCTGGGAGGCGACCACCCGCCACAAGGAGGCGGAGGGCTCATCCTATTACCGCCATTTCTACATGGGGCTGATCCGCGAGGACGGCACGCCCAAGCCCGCGCTCGAGGATTTCGCCCGCCACTCGCCCGACATGGGCCTGATGCAGTGGTTCCACTTCGAGGACCCGCGGCTCGACGAGGCGGTGGCCTGGATGAAGCGTCTCGGCGTCCGCAAGCTGCGCACCGGCCTCAGCTGGTGGGACAGCTACCGCCCCGGCTGGGAGGACTGGTTCGACCGCCAGATGGACGCGCTCGCCGACTTCGACACGACCATCACCTTCTGCTTCACCCCCGATTGCGAGGGCCTCTCCCCCCACCACAGCAGCCCGCCGCGCGAGCCGGCCCTCTTCGCCGACTTCTGCGCCCGGATGATCGAACGCTACGCGCCGGCCCAGCGCCGGCAGAAGGTGGCGTGAAGGGAGCGGCGCCTGTTCCGCGCTCCGGCGGTTGAGCCCTCGGGGAAGCTCGGGGTAGAACAAGGGCTTCCTTTCGCCGGCGGGAGAGCGGCGCTGCAGTTTCAACGGTCCAGGTCGAGCGCACCGCGCCTGCTCGCGGGCCTGCTACCGGCGGTGCTGGCTTGCTGCCAGGCCGCCTCGCCGGATCAGACGGCGGAGCGATCGTCGCCGACTAGGGCCGAGGTCGTGGCGGCGGCGCGATCGAACGCGATCAGGCGGTTCAGCCGGACTTCATTCGCCGAGGCCTTTCGTACCTACGAATGCAGGCCCGACTGCCGGGCGCAGCAACTCGGCTTCGACTGGGCGAGGAGGCAAATGCTGGACGATCCCGAACGCTGCCCGGCGGGGCGAGGGGGCTTCTCGATCGGCTGCGTCGCCTATGCGACCGTCCTGCGCGACGAAATCGACGCAGCGGGCGCCGGGTACGACCTGCGCTTCGGCCGGAAAGCCGGGAGTGGCGGCGAGTGACTAGCGGCATGGTGCGAACAGCGGTGACGCTGACGGCAGTGGCGGTGACCCTCGCAGCCTGCGCGCCGACGATGGAGATGCGCGAGGGCGCCGACCGCCAGCGCCTGCTCGCGATCGTCGAGCGCTTCTGTGCCGCCGAGCGAAGCCCCGATCCCGACGATTCGCGGGCGCTTCTCAACGTAACCGCCCGCCACATGCTCGAGGCGCTGCCGTCGACCGGGTGGGACGGGCGCAAGCGCTACCTGACCTCGGTCGATCCGGAGCCCCGCTGCGAGCCCGGCCGGACCTGGTATCTGGGCGGCTCGCGGATGTTCGCCGAAGTGCGCCTGGCCAGGCGGAGCGACAAGCTCGATCTGTGGCGCGGCGAGGTGCCGCTCATCACCAACATCCGCTACGGACGCGGGCGCAGGATCGGGGCCGCCGCGGCCGACGACCTCAGGGAGGCGCTGATGCTGGAGTTCGCGCTGCCGCGCCGGCCTGACGCCGCGCCCGACGCGAGGTAGGGGAGACGAGCAGCGCCGCCGAGCCGTGGCGACGCTCCACCGGCTCAACGGAAAGCGGCCAAGCCCGTGCGGACTGTGCGCGTGCAAACGCACTGCTCCTGACTCCCCTCTATGTGCGTAAGGCGCAAGTAGGTAAAATTTGCACTAGGCTGCTCCGACGCGCGGGTGGGTGAGCATGGCTTTGCGCCGATGCCGTGAAAACAGGCACTTACGGGGGGCGTGATTCTTCGGGTTATTCGAGTGGATTTGGGGGCCGGAGCCCTGTGTTTGTTCAAACTCCGGCCCCGCGCTCGGCACCGCACCCGGCGAGGGGAGCCGGGTGGTTGAACACGTGCGAGCACGAGTGCAGCACGCCCCACGTATTCCCCGTGAGGGTATTTTATTCCGCAGGCCGCCCGACATGAGCGGACCCGTGCTCGGCACGCATGGTGCACCGCCGAAGCTGTTCAAGACTTCGACGGCGAGATGGAACTACGCCTATGCCCGTTGCTCGGCAAGGGGAGCGTGCGGAAGATGATCGGTCGACTTGGAGTTTGGGCGTGGCCGGAGGCGCTCTCCGGCCATCTTAATTGCCTGGCGCGGTTTCTTCGCGAGAGCATCTTTCCGCGTGCGGCTGATCGTCCCAGTCGCCGTATCCGGCGTCATCCATGAACCGGCCGGCGATGCAGCCTATCAATTCTATTGAGCGGCCGTGATCGTTGGCTGAGCGCCAGAAATCGGGGGTGCCGACCTCGGCAGCGGAGAACTTACGCAGGAAGGTCGCCGGTTGGCCTCCTCGCATGAGGGGTCGGCGCTCGCCGCGGATAGTCAGGGTCGCGTGCGAGAGGTATTTGAGCCATTCCGCATCGAGCTTTGCGATTCTCTCGCCGAATTCACGGCGTGCCTGGTCCGGGTAGGCATTCAGTCCTTCGCCGCTAAGAAGGCTTGGCGGGACCTGCTTTGAGAAGTGGAGACTGCCGCCGGTTTCCAAATCCGACATTTCCGCAAACGCGTCGGGATCGGATTGGAGGTCGGCGTTCGTGGGGATCGGCATATAGCGCAGGGTGAGGACCCCGGCCCAATAATAGCGCGCGAGTTCGAAGTCGATTGCGCGACCCAGGCGCTGTGCGGGGAATATCATCATTATGACCATGTCGTTCTGGCGTGCGAGGAAGTCGTAGATCGTGAGATCCTCCGCATCTCCCCTCGATGCGCCCCGCCTGGTTCGAAGGCTCGAAAGCGGCAGGGCAAGCCCGCGACAAATCGGTTCGAGCAACGCTCGGTCGTTCGCTGTCAGCTGGCGAGTTTCCGCTTCGACCTTCGATTTGTTGCTGGAGGCATGTGTGACGGTGCCGCCGAGCGACAGGCCTGGTCTGACTTCGCAGACCGTCTCGAGGTCGGGATCTTCCTCCACGAAGAGCTGGTACAGACCGCCTTTCGGGGACGTGGGGCCAAAAATGTCGGCGTCGAACATGTAAACAGGCGCATCGACGGCGGCCGTGGCTTGCTGCATCGCGAGGTTGCGAAACCTGTTCATCGCGGCGCCGAGCTGCTTGGTTTTTCGGTCTGGTTTCGGGTCTTCGTAGATCGTGACCTCGCCGATCGAATAGGCCGTGATGCCGCCGCTTTGACCGGTGGAGGTGACGGATCCGGGGGATTGCTGGGCAGCCGCGGCGCTCTGGCTGGCGGCAAGCGGTAGGCAGAGCGCCATGGCCACGAGCGGCAAATTCCATGGTCTCATTGATTGGGTCCCATCGTCACGTTTCCGATCTGGCCGGCGGTGACTCCGCCGGTTTGGTTGATAGAGGTGACATCGCCGATCTGGACCTGAGGCGTTCCCTCTTTCGCTCGCGGCGGGGTGTTCTTCTCCCGTGCCGGTTGCGACGCAGCCGGCAGCTGGGCTTGGCTTTCTAGGTTTGCACGGGGAAGTTCTTCGGGTGCCGCGACGTTGGCTGCCTCAGCGGCGACGTTCTCTACGATCTGGTTTGAGTGACGGTCGCTGTAGATGACATCTCCGGTCGGCGTGGAACTGGGATTCAGCCACGTAAGAAAAGCGATAATGGCGCCTGCCGCTGCCACCAGGACACCATAAGCGGCCCAGTTATGCGTCCATTTTTTCTTACGGGCCCGCGGCACGGTAAGGCTCCGACTATGGAGTCGTGATCCTAACAGAAAAGGAAGCTGTGGCGCACCTGAAGATTGGACGCTTCGTCTGCGCACGAGCACTTTGATAGCGGTCAGTGTTGTCGCGGACGCCGAATTGATGACGCTAGCTGGCTAGGAGCCGCTCGACTGAGCTGCGATCCCATAGTGATCCAGCCACGGCGCCGAGGTGGAGCTTCTTCAGGCGGCGAGAGGCGATGCCGGGGTCGATGCCCAGCCTCATGGCGACTTCGGAGGTGCTGATCAGCCCGCGCGCGAATGTGAGGACATCGGCGACTGGCACGATCCGGTCGGTGCCAGGCGTTCCCGCCTCGTAGGTGCGCAGGAACGGGGTGTAGTCCTTGGGCTGCAGGTTCAGGGCTTCGCCGGCATCGTGGCGGGTCATGCTGTTGGCGAACGTCGCTTCCGGGAATCGGGCCGCATCGAATCTTAGCCTGGTCAGGGGACCGATAGCCCTTGCTGGCACGAGGATTCGGTAGCTGAGCCGGTCGCTGCTTTCGGCGAGGGCGTAGGGAATGGTGCCGTCGAGCAGGGACTGGAGAATCGGCCCCCAGGGCTTCAGGTGGCCGCCGATCGCGTGCGCGGCTCTTCGCAGCCGGATGAGATGGGGCCGTTGAGAGAGCGTGGCGCCGGCCTCGAGCGCCGACTCCAGCCCGGCCAGGCCCTCAAGCGTGGTTTGGGGACCGCCGTACCGCAGGAGGAAGAAGGGCTGAGGAATTGCGGGCAGCAGGCTCATGGCTGCGAGTTGCTCGACGCCGTGGTACGAGATGCCAAGACGCCAGGCCGCCCGCTCGAAGGATATCCGTTGTTTAAGCAGTTCCTGGATTTCGGCGACAGAGGCTGCATCCAGGCGAGCGACGGCTCGTCCGGCCTCAAGCGTGAAGGTGGAAGGTAGGCCGCCTCGGCGCCTGATGGCCGCCAGTTCCTTGGTGCCGAGGGCAAACGCCTTGGCTGCTGCTTTGAGGCTGGTGGTGCGATCGAGGATGTCGGCCCGATGAGGCCCATCGACGTCGACCTGGGCACGGATGCCGGCGATGGCGTCTTCGACAGCGGCGTTCGACCAGGTGGGGCTTCTCTTGAGGAAGCGCAGGGTCTTGCCATTGTTGCCGTCGCTGAACCGGGTCGGCGCCTTTTCGATCTGCGAGGACATGAAGGCGAGAGGTGCCTCCGGCCAGCCGGTGAGGAGCGGCCAGGCTCGCGACAGGGCGGCGGTGACCCGCGAAGGCGAAGCGGGCCATGCCCTTTTCTTGCAGGCCGCGGCTCGGGGCATGCTCTCGTCGACGAGCGCGAGGAGGCGCACGAGGAGATCGAGGGCTCCTCCGGGGCCCATTTTTTGGATGTCCGGGGGGAGCGAGGCGAGGGACGCCAGCCGCCGATCAGGATCGGGGTGCACGAGGTCGAGGGCGGCTTGTGCGGTCTCTCGTTCCTCCGGCGGGACGAGCTCTGCGGGGGCTCGCCGAAGGTCTTCGACGCAATGATCGCAGCGTTCGATGCCGTTGGTCCGATGCCAGCGCTGGAGGCCGCTGCACCTCGGGCAGCGGTCGATGAGATATTGCCAGGTCTCCGTGCAGAAGGGGAATGGGCGCAGCTGCCAGGCGGCTCTGTGGTGGGGGGATATCTGAAGGGCCGCCGGCGAGAACCGCCTGGTGCGGATTTCCAGGTGCCGACGTTCGATCGGAACGCCGAAGAAGAGCCTCAGGTCTCGTAGAGGCTCTACGGGCGGGTATGACCGCTGCTGGAGGGCCTCGATCGGGACGTCGAGGCATTGGGCGACCGAATGCAGGCCCTCCCAGCCGTGCGTCGAGAGCCTTGGAACATGGCCATAGATCACGCCTCCCAGCGTCGTGATCGCCAGGGCGTTGTCGAGCATGTTGTGGGCCGCGATACGGGCGATGAAGCCGTCCAGCGACTCCCCCTCGATCGGGGGGAGTGGCCGGCGGACCGTCCAGGAGGCACGAGCGGAGGCGCGAAGCGGGGTGGGCATATTCATTCGCCTCGGAAGGGATTGTAGTCGAGGTGGTGGTTGGGGATCGACCACTCGTCCACGGCCGTCTCGAGATTGGCGCGGGTGATCGCCGGGTCCTGGCGCCGGACGACGGCGATCATGGCGGTTCGGACGATCCGGCAGATCTGCCGGAGATTGCCGTTGGCCGCTTCACACAGGGTCTGGGCGAGGTCGGGCGCGGCGAGGCCGGACGGCAGACGAAATATCTGCCGCTCGACCATTCCTTCGTCGAGGCCGCTGAGGAAGGCGATGAAGGTGTCGCGATCCTCCTCGATGAGCCAGTCGAGCGGTTCCATGGTCACAGGGGCATCGAGGCGCCCGCTGAGGTCGGGGTTGCGCGAGAAGATGTCCCGGGCCTCCTCGGTGGCCAGAAAGGCGATTGGGACGACGCCGGCGTCCATAAGGTCTCTGAGCGAGGTGGCGATCGCGGCGCTCATCGTGGGGCGCCTGGCGGCGCGGTTGAACTCGTCGACGATGAGGAGCTCGGTGTTGGCCCGCTTGAGCGCGTCGATTGCTCGCATCCACAGGATGGGTTCGGTCCCGACAGTGGGTCTGGGTTCCTCCAGGGCCTGGAGGATGCTCGTCGGGACCGAGCGGGTGGTGGCGCTGCCGTCGATGGTCGCGATGACGACGGGCCGGTCATGGGGCTGATGGGTGCCCAGTGCCTCGACGTAGCGCTTGAAGCGGTGGGCGCCGCGGGTCTTGCCGGAGCCGGTTTCGGCAATCAGGCGCACGCCGCTTTGGGGCTGCCCCTTCATTAGGAGGCCGGTCCGCCGGAGTTCGTCCAGGGCGGCTACGAGCTCGTCCTGGCGGGGGTAGGGGAGCTCGATCGTCTCGAAGGCGGTACGGGCCGTCGCGACGCGCTGGGAGCGCTCTGAGGGGCGCTCGCCGCGCCCGGCAGGAATGCCGGGCGCGGGGGTGGTGGTTGCATGGTTCATGGCTGGGTTCCTCACTCGTAGCCGCCGGGGACGCGGCGCGTGTTCGGCCGCGGTTGGCGGCGGGCGGGGCGTGCGGCGGTCTTGGGCTGGCCGGCATCGCGGCGGTCGCGGCGGGGCTTCGCCTTGGCCCTGGGGGCCGGCCGGGGCCCCAGGATCTCGTCGTCCAGCGCCGTGGTGGCGGCGAGGTCGTGAGCGATGAAATCCTCGATTCCGATCGCCTCGGAGTCCTCGGTGTGGAGGTGGACGAGGTTGCCCGTGATCTGCCGAATGCGCGGGATCTCGTGGAGCCGGGCGACTATCTGGCGTTCCTTGTGCTTGGCCTCGGGCGAGATGTTGCGGATGGCGGCGGTGATTTCCGCCCGGAAAGCGCAGCGCTCCTCCTCGGTGTTGAAGGCAGCCGCCTCCTCTCGGGCGCGCTCGAGAAGATAGTCGTGGTACCAGAGCGGCATGCCGTCCGAGTAGGTTTCGTCGGCGCACCGCAGGGTCACGTATTTCCGCGTCTTCCGGTTCCAGACGTAGATGCGCGAGATGTCGGACGGGTCGAACTTGACCTTGACCGTGGCCGTCGCTTCCGCTCGCCGCTGGCGCTTGCACTCGACGGGCACGAGGTCGTCCAGCAAGCCTGGGACCGCGCGCGGGTCGTGATAGCGGAGCCTGAACATGCGGACGCCCGATTTCGAGAGCTGGACTCCCGATCGCATGTCCATGATCTCCCGCTGGAAGGCGGCGACGTCGTGGATGAGGTCGATGCCGTGCTTGTTGACGCTCGTCTCGAAGACGAGGGCCGGCTGGCGCTCCTGGAGGCCGTCGTGGGGCTCGGTGTGGTAGCGGGCGATGGCGGCGTTCACGATCGCCTCGAGTTCGTTGATGGTGACCAGGGCCTCCTTTTCGGGATCGTGCCCGAGCTTGCGGGCCTCCTTGATGGGCCTGGTCGCGCCGGGGAGGCGCTGGAGGCAGAAGGTCTCGATGGTCTTGTAGAAGCGCTCCTTGAAGGCGCGGTATCGGGGCATTTTGATCGGGCAGTGCCGGACTCCGAATCCGGCCGACTTGGCGGCGTCCTCGAAGGCCTGGCAAATGAACTCGGGGGCGTTGTCGAGGATGATCTCGGCCGACTTGCCGCAGATCCGCCTCAGGCACGGGTAGCGCTCGGCGAGATGGCGTGGCGGCCGTTTGGGCAGGTTCGATCGCTTGATCAGCTCGCCGACGGTCCAGATCGAGGGCGGGTGATAGCTGATGACGTGAGCCATGATCGCCCTCGACGAGACATCCATGTGCGTGCTGAGCCAGGGCCGGCCGACGACGATCTCGCGTTCCGGATCGATGACGAAGAACCCCGGAATCGGCGTATGATCGATGATGCTGAGCTCCAAAGCGCGGCCGGCCGTCAGGGGCTTGCCGGCGCCGCGCCAGTCGGCTTCGACCGCCTGCTTTCCGTCGCGTGCCTGGATGGTCGCGGCGCACTCGAGCGCGCGGCAGGCTCGATAGACGGTCGTATAGGACGGTATTTTGTAGGACGAGGCGGGCCGCGGGTATTGCTGCGACAGGCCCTGGTTGATGAGGTGGAGCTCCTTCGCCGCTTCCGACCAGGTCTCTTTGTACGTTCCCCGGTTGGTGTAGTGTCGGAGCGCCGCTTTCTGGATCACCTCGTGCGGGACGTCGTCGAAGTAAGGGGCCCGGGGGACCTTGCCCGACATGTTGACCATGTCGCGCTCGGTGCGATCGCCGACCTTGCCGCGGTCGGAGCGCCAGCGCTTGATCGTGTGGGCATTGTCATGGTCGCCGAACTTGGCCTGGAGCTCCTCGCTCCAATGCGTGGTCAGCGCCGTTGCGATGGCCTTGGAGCCGTTCGGGATGCCATTGTCGTCGAGGAGGCGGCACTGGGCGAGCATCTTGCGGCATTTGGGCGTGAGCTCTTCGCAATCCTCGCCGGTCCAGTCCGCTTCGCGTGCAATGCGGCGGGCTTCGATGAGAGAGGTCGGCTCCCTGATGATAATCTGGCCCGTACGAAGCAGCTCATCATAGTCTTCGCGGGTGGGCAGCCCGAGGGTGCCGTCGGGACCCGGAACGAGAAAGGTGGCGCCGGTGACGCCGTGCATGAGGTGAACCCGGCCGGAGACGGTCTCGCCGAGGTCCTTATAGGGGGCGCCGTTGATCTCGGTGATGGCGTTCTTGGAGATATTGTAGTGCATGGATCTGACTTTCTGGATGTGTTGAGGACGCAAGGGGGCACCCGCCGCGCGGACAGCGCGGCGGCGATGGATTGTGAAAAGTGTGGGATCTCCTTTGCTGGCGGGTCTCTAGAGGATGCGGACCGGCGTCTCCGGATAGAGGTGCTGGGTGAGGTCGATCTCGATCATCCGGCGGACGAGCAGGGCCTGGATGACGGCGGCGCCGGCTGGAGGAAAATTGGGATCGAGCGCCGCGGAGAGATCGCCATAGGTGTGATCAGGGCCGTCGCACGCGGCGATCTCGGTCAGGCGGCGCAGGTGGTCGCGGCCGACGCGGGCAAAGCGGCGGGATTGGAACAGCTCGACGTTCTTCCGATGGGTGCGGGAAGCGAAGATTTCGCGGGCGAAGACGATCTTGAACAGCCAGCCGCAGCGGCGGCAGATCTCCGCGACGCCGGCCAAGGTGAGCTGGTAGTCTTCGTCGGCGAGGTCGTCTTCGTCTCGCTTGATCTCGACGATCTCGGGTCGGCGGTCGGCGAGGTGCATCTCGACGTCGCTGGTGTAGCGCCGCCTTCGGCCGTCGAGGACGAATTCGAATCGCCTGGCTTCGCTCTGGGCCCAGATGACGTCGAGGTCGCACTCGGCACTGAGGAGGAAGTTGCGTTGCGCCATGCCTTCCCAATGCTGGTTGCGGCGACGCTTGTACGAGGGCCACCAGCCGTTCTCGTGGGTGAGATTCCCGGGGAAGGTTCGGAGCGAGCCGCCATGGTCGGTGACGTACATGTCGCCCATGCTGACGAGCTCGTCGGAGGCTTGCCGAGCTTCGTCGTAAAGTCGAATGCGGGTCCGGTCAGGAGGGATGTCGTCGTCGCGAAGAGCGTTCGCGATCGCGTGGCGCGGATCGGCGAGGCTTGCCACCGATGTGTGGATCAGGCCTCGCAGCTCGTCATTGCGTAGCTCGTCGCTGGAGGAACCCCGGGTGCCCATCGCCGCCTCGATCTATGCTTGGAGAAGATCGAGATCAGCGGGCGACTGGCGCGGAGCTGCGAACGCGCGTCCACGGGCCGCGGCGGTCGGGCCGGATCTGTCTGAGGCGCGGAGGTTTAGAAGGGGGGAGGGCGTCAGTCGCCTGATTGCCGCTTGTGTGCCTGCACTTGCGAAGCCATGTCTGAATGCGTTCGTGTAGCCGCAACGATGCAGGATTGGCGGGCGGGAATTCGGCTTGAGACATTGGTCACTCCTTGGCGGCAGCGACGCATATATAAGTCTCAAGGAGTCATCGACTCAAGTAGCCGCAAGGCACACTTCGCCCAATATCCATAGGTCAAAACGGTTTTCAGCATTCCCGGCAAGCACTATTCGATAGAACGTGTGTTATTCTCGACTAACCGAGTATTTATTCGCTTGACGAGTGCGTCATAACGCGGGCGAGGTCTCGGGGATTCAAGAGGTTTCGCCGCGATTCGCCCGAGTCGTGCGGTGAGGTAAGCAGTGTCGTGGAGCGTGATTCGGAAGCGAACTGCGCTGCCTCCCGCCCCTCTGGTGCGGTTGTGATCGGCGATGGCTTGGGCGATTGCGGCCGACAAATCCTCGGCGCGAATCTCCCGTATCGATTGCCGAGTAATGGCTGCGGGCCGGTGGGTGAGGTTCGGCCGCAGGGTCAGGTCGCCGAGCTCGTGGCCGATGAGCTTGGTCAGCGTCCGTGCGCTCGGCACCTGGACGGCAGTTCGGCCCTCGATCGCGACGCCGCTCCTCTTGAGGAGCTTGCCAAGATCGCGCCAGCCGCCGGTGCGGCCCTGCCCCATCTTGACCGGGCGGACCGGTGTGCCAGGCGTCGAAGCCTGGAGGGCGGCGAGGATTATGCCGGCGCTCGCCTGTGGCGAAGGGGTGTGAAGCGCGATCGAGTGGGCGATGATCGTGAGCTCGGGGACCAGTATTGCCAGGCTGACGATGGGAAGCATGAGCAACCCCTGCTCGGTCCGGGTCGGCAGGTCGACCGCGCAATGGTCGATGACGAGCGCCGGGTCGGCATGTGCCTCCAGGCGAACGTCGCGGGTAATCCAGGCTTTCTCTACTCGCTGCCGGATCGTGATCGGATGCGGCGCGACGACTCCGTTCTTCGCGCATCGTCGGCTGACTTCGGCTGCAATGTCCGGGACGTCGGCCCGTTCGCCGAGGTCGGCTATGACCTGCTCGACGATTGCCTCCGCTTCCGTAGCGAGCCGCTGCTGGTAGGCGGGATGCACCACCCGATTGAAGCTTGTGCCCGGAAGCATGTCGGCTCTTTTGTATCGCAGCCATGTCCTCGCGAGCCTTCGGAAGTGGGGAACGCTGAGGCCCACCTGGCGAGCGAGCCTTTCCTCCTCTTCGGGGTGCGGCGGATCGAGGTTCAGATATTCCTTGATCGCCGCGATCCTCGCGCGGGTCTTTTCCCAGAGCAGGGGATGGACGCCGGTGAGGTCCGGGTCTTCCTGGTCCATTTTCGTTCCTCATGCACCTTTGCATCAGGCCCATGGGCTGCTTCATTCTTCGGTAAAGCCGCGGTAGCGCGGCTCGTCGCTTTAACGGCACATCACGGCCAGTGAGCTTCGGCGATAATTGGCGGAAATCAGCCAGTTTCGCGCTTGGACTCCATTTGTGCCCGCGTTGACACGATTCCCGGTGTTAACCATCTCCGTCGCCGCGCGTCGTAAAAGGCGGCGCGTGGGGCCTTGGTAAGCCCTGTCAGCTAGCTTAGACCACCGGCTACCGGCCGGGTGGCCGCCGTGCCATGTCCAAGGCCTTCGGGCCCAAAGACGGCGGCGTCCGTCTCTGACAGGATTACCAACACCCGGCTCCGGCCTGGTCTGCCCCGCAACTCTAGCAGGAGCAGACCATGCACCCTGATTCCGTTCAAACCTTGTCTTCGACGCCCGCAGTGGCCTTTCACGGCATCGAGTCGGATGGTGATGCCGGGTGGCCCGATATTGCGGCCATCGAGCGAAGCTGTCCGGTCGGCCGGATGCAGCTGGGCCGCATCGTGATGCTGGCGGCGGAGACGGGCGCAAGGTTCGAGCGCGATGGGATCCTGGCCGATCCGGCGGCGTGGATGGTTGCTCCCCGGCGCCTGTTCGGCGGAAATTCCGCGGTAGAGGCGTGCCGGGACGAAAGGCCCTTCCTGCGTGCGATGCTGCTGCACGGCCTGTCCGCCGGCCTCGATGCCGATCCCGAGCTCGTCGATGCCTTGGTTGCGGATGATCCGGCGGTGGCCGAGCCGGGGGAATGCCGAGAGATCGAAGAGCCTCGCCTGCCCTGCCCGCGGATGGACCTCTATACGGCCACGGTGGTCTGCGAGTGCCCGGAATCGATCTCGCACATTTTCCATGCCTGCATGGCGTTCGGGCCCGACGATATCGTTCGCGAGCTGCGCAAGCGCGTGGGCGGCGATGCCGGCCGCCGTGCCCGGGTCCGTCGGGGGTTCGATCCTTCGGACCCGATCGCGGTGGAGAATGTCTCGCCGGCACTTGGCGCCGTGCTGCTCGAGGTGGCGTCCAATGCCAGCTCGCCTCTCGGCCACGGCCTCAACATCCTGATCGAGCATCGCTTCCAGCCTTAGGGCGCTGAGGGTCCGCTGGGGCCTCAAGGTCTCTGATCCAAGCGGGCTTCGCCGCTCATCGACCGTGCGTCTCATTTGGCGGCGGATCCCTTCGGCGCGCCCGATTTTCTGGAGCGAAGATGATGCTGGAGTTGCCAGTCGAGGCGATGATCGAGACGCTTGAAAGCGGCGGTGCCTACCGTGTGCTCAGGCGCGTCGCGATTGAGGAAGGTGACGTCGCAGGGGTGGACGAGACGGTATCGACGTCCGTGGGCGCTGCCCTCGATGTCGAAACGACCGGGTTGGAGGTCGAGGCGGATCGGATAATCGAATTGTCGATCCGCCGGTTTCGGTTCGACTCCATGGGTCGCATCACCAAGCTCGACCGCCCTTATTCATGGCTGGAGGATCCGGGGGAGCGGCTCGATGCGGAGATCGTGCGGTTGACGGGTCTCACCGATGAGCAGGTCGCCGGTCGCGTGATCGACGAACCGCGGGCGGTGGCGCTCCTGATGTCGGCATCGTTGATAGTGTCGCACAATGCCGCGTTCGATCGGCCGTTCGTCGACGAGCGGTTACCGGCGGCGCGGGGCCTCGCCTGGGCCTGTACCTGCCGGGAGGTGGATTGGCCCGAATATGGTTTCGACGGCCGTGCCCTTGGCTGGCTTCTGGCGCAGGCCGGTTGGTTTCATGCGGGCCACCGCGCCGCGGCGGACGTGGATGCACTGATCACTTTGCTCCGGCACGACCTCTATAACGGCTGCACCGGCTTGGCGGCCTTGATCGAGAATGCCCGGCGTCCGGGGTGGATCGTGCGAGCGGCCGGAGCGCATTTCGATGTGAAGGAGCGCTTGAAGACCAGGGGATATCGCTGGGACGCCGGCGCGTGCGTTTGGTGGCGCGAGGTAGGGGACGAGGCGCTGGAGTTCGAGCGCAGGTGGCTCGATGACTTTGTGTACCGCCCGGACCTGCGGCCGTCGGCCGAAGAGCCTGAGGTCGAAGAGGTAACCTGGACCACGCGATACTCGCGACCGATGAGCGAGCCGATCCGCCTGTGATCCGCTTGCCGGCTCCTAATGCAAATGCATGAACTGGCCGACCGACGGCACCCCTTGCTGGTCGACGAGGAAGACCATGTACCAGCCTCGCGGCGCCAGCCCGTGCGGGTGCCAGCCGTTGGGTGCGGTGGCGGTGATTTGGGTTGGGCCGGTCTGCAGGAACGATAGCTGCACGACCCGTTGCTCGGTCTCGGTCTGATGGGTCACCGCCATCGGCCGGACCAGCACCACCTTGGCGATCGTCGAGGGCGACGGCGTCTGGATGACGAGGTTGAGCCCGTGGTGGGTCTGCGCTGGCAAGCTGCTGATCACCGGGCGTGGCGCGAGCGAGCCGTCGGAGGCGAACAGATAGGGCGGGCTGAACACCTCGTAGGTGTTGTCGGCGGGGCATTCGTTGCCCGCGCAGGCCACTCGGCCGTCGGGCAGCAGCAGTGCCACCGAATGATAGCCGCGCGCATTGGCGATCGCGTCGCACTCCTGCCAGTTCATCGTCACGGGATTGTAGATCCAGCATGCGCCGCCATTGGCGGGCGTGCCACCGAGCGGACGTCCGCCCGAGATGAAGACGGTTCCGTCGGGTAGCGCGACGACGTTCGGGTTGACCCGCGCCAGGCCGTCCGGGAGCGTTACGGGCGGCCCCCAGGCGGGCGTCAGCGTCGAGAGATTGATCATCTGGAAGGTGGTGGTGCTTTCCGGGTCCTTGCCGCCGCCGACGACCATGGCCTGGACGTAGGGATAGCTCGGTTGCACGAGCAGCACCGCCATGCCCTTGACGCGGTCGATGGTGGCGTCGGCCGCTGCGTCCTGGGTGCCGATATTGTGCCAGGTCGCCTTGACCGGCGGCGAGGTGGTGAGGAACTCGTAGAAGCCCGACGGCTTGGCGGCGGGATAGTCCGCAGCCCCGCTGCAGCCTCCCGAGTGCCAGCCGGTGGGTGTGTAGAAGACCTCGCCCCCGGGCAGCAGGTGCATACTCGGATAGATTTGGGGGAAGGAGTGGTTGGCGCTGGTGTCGCCGACGCCGGCGGGCCCCCAGACCAGCTCGAAGCGGTCTGAGCTTTCCATGTACATTTCCATTTGCTGGACGTCGTTGCCGCTGGTGTCGTCGCCGGAGACGACCAGGACGCGCCCCGGCTCCTCGCCCATCATGACGAGGGTCGGGTACCAGCGGTAGAAGTTCATGTCGCCATTGCCGGGGGTGCCGTTGCCGGCCGTCCTGGTCCACGATTCGATGCCCGGGGTCGGGTCGAAAATCCAGGCCCGGTTGTGGCGCGGTCCGGTGCCATCGCCGCCACCGCCGGCGACCAGCAGCCGACCGTCCGAGAGGAAGGCGTGGCCTGCGCAGAACAGGGAGTCGCCGGGTTTGTTGGTGGTCGCGGCGACGGTCCCGGCGCCTGCTCCGCTTGGCGTCCACAGCCAGCTGTTCTTGCCGGTCGGCAGGCCGAAGAAGAGCACCTTGCCGGTGCGCACCAGGGCCGCGTGGACCGGGCGATCGAAGGCACCGGTGGGAAGGCTGAAGGGTCCGGTCCATTCGCCCTTCGTGGCTCGCGAGAAGAAGAACCACCAGTGCTTCAGCAGCAGGCGGATTCGGTCGACGACCATGAGGTCGGCAAAGCGCAGGAATCCGTAGACGGGATTCTCGTTTCGGCGCTTCAGGATTTCGGTGGCGAGCCTCGCGTCGGCGATCTCGTGCACATGATGAGTGAGATCGTGCTCGGTCGGGTGCCGCTCGGGGAAAGCCGGCTTGCGATATTCGACGTGGAGGTGGGTCAGGTACTCCGGTCTGGCCATTAGGTCTTCGGGTCGGTTCGCCTTGTTGACGAAGGCGAGAATGCGCCCGGCAGTTTTAACGTCGACGGTGACCCTGGTGGTCTTCCCGTCCTTGCCTGCTGTGACTTCGATCTCATGATCCATGAGCTGATCCTCCCTTGGCTCCTGGAGGTCTTGGCGGCGGCCGACGACGTGGATGAGGTTGGGGCTGCTGCTCGGGAAGTAGCGGTCCTTGCCGTCGTCGGGCGTGTAGACGGCGCGGATCTTGTGCTCGCCTGCGGCGAGCTCGTCCGTCTTCATGAAGGCCTGGCCCCGTTCGTCGAGCCTTTCGGCCTCACCCGCCTGTTTCCCGTCGACCAGGAAAAGGACCGTGCCTCTGGGCGTGGGCCTGTCCTTGGCAAGCGGAGAGACGGTCGCCGTGACCAGCAGCGTCTCTCCGGGCCGGGTGCGGCTCTTGTCGCCGACGATCTGTACGGAGCTGCCGCGCAGTTTGAGGTCCTGGGCGACCAGGTAGGCCTTGGCGAAATTCTCGTCGCCCGTGACGGCGACGTCGAAGACGCAGTCCTCGTGCAGGCCATCGAGCGTCACACCGCGGCAAATCTGCTCCGCCCGCTCGCGGCCGATGTTGGTCGGTCGCGGTGCGTTGGGGATTTCGAAGCCGGGTTTCAATCTGCAGGGTGGTTTTTCGGCCGGCCAGTCGCGGTCAGTGAATGTCTCCGTGGAAGTGCCCGGCTCGTAGAAGAAAAGGCTGCTTGCGTCGGTCAGGCGCCAGGCGTCGGCGAAGGTGCAGTAGAGCGTTAGGAAGCGCTGGTGGAGGCTCCGCGGCTTGGGACCGACCGAGGCGCCAGTGGGCAGCAGGGGGAGCCAAGTCTCTTTCGGAATGGCCCCCATGATGCCTTCGTCGGCCTGTGTCCGCGAGATGGCGACGTTGAGGTACCAGACGCTGTGGCTGGTCCAGAAGTGCGAGGTGACCGTCAGGACCGCGTCGTGCTCGTAGTCGACGCGCAGCCCCATGCCCCCGCCGGCGTCGAGAATGCTCACGCGATTACCGTCGAGGTCGAGACCCTCTTCAGGGATCTCCGCCGGTTTGCCGTCGAGATAGAAGACGAGCTCGCGCCTCCCTCGAGCCGGTTGGAGGGAGATCCGGTGCTTGCCGACGCGGGCGGCGACGGCGGTGTTGAGGCTGACGCAGGTGGTGAGGCCGGTATAGGGATCGGTGATGGAGTCGGCCGTCAGCACTGGCGTCTGGCGGGCCTGGACCTCAAGCCCTTCCCGGTCGCGCAGCAGGATGAACTCGCCGGCGGCCTGGAAGTCGTAGCGCTTTCCATCGACGGTGTGGATGTGCGGGTCGCCATTGTCGGAGCCGTCGTCGGGGGCACCGATCTTGAGCCTGAAGACGGCCTGGTCCTTGCGGCCTGAGGTGTCGGTTGCCGTGATGTAGACGTAGCTGATCTGGTCGGGGAGGCCGGGTGCGATCCACTCCCAGTTGCCGCCGCCGAGATCGGTTGGGGCGGGGCCCAGGCTCGAGGTGAGCGTGATCGCATCCCCGTCGGGGTGGAAGTAGGTGCCGGTGCGTTGCGCGACGCCTCCCGAGGGAGCGTAGGCCCAGGATCCATGCACGCTGACGTTGGGCTTCTCGCTGCCGCTGCCGTCGGGGTCGGTGATCACCAGCTCGCTGATCATGCCGTGATGGGCGTGGAAGAAGATGTGGCAATGGAAGAGCCAGCGGCCGAACGCTCCGCCGGCGGTCGTGCCGTCGGCGAGCGGCCGGGGCGAGATTTCGGCCTTGAAGGTCACGGTGTGGCCCGCGGGGATATCGAAATTGTCGCGGTATTCCGTTGCGTTCGCCGGCCAGGTGAAGCGCAGCACGCCCGCATTGGTCTCGAGCGTGATCGGGTGGAAGGAAAAGCCGTGAAGGTGGAAGGGGTGGTGGGCCTGGCTCTCGTTCCTGACCCGGAACTGGATGATGCTGCCGGCTTTGGAATAGCGGGTGGAGCCGATGTGGGGGTTCGTCGTGTACGGCATGAGATCGAAGGAGCCGGGCACGCCGTTCACTCCGTTCGAGCCCCCGCCGGCGGTGAGCCGGATCTCTTGGGTGGGGATGGCTACGCTGGGCGCGCCCGGCTTGGGCGGTACGAAGGTGGTCGGATCGAGGAATGGATTCGCGTCGGTCGGGGCGCCGAGCGGTTGATTGGGGACGAGCGGCGGATTGGGTGGGAGGCTCGATTTGAGTGCCGTTCCAGCTGCGAAGGGGAACAGCGCGACCGGCGCATTGTCGACGTCGATGTGAAGTACCGGCACGGTCGGGAGCTGCGCCCAGTTGCCGCCGCCTCCCGTTCTCTGGAAATCCCTCGTCCATAGGGTGCAGGTGGTATTGTTGGTGCCGAGCGGAATGACGGCGACGACGTCGGCGCGGGTGCCGGGTGGCAGCAGAATCTCGCCCGGATCGTATTTGGTGTTGTAGGTGCCCATCATGCCGCCCTCGAGGAGGGCGTCGTTTAGGAGTCCGCCTTCGCCGCCGATCTTGATGAGGTTGATCTGCGCGCCCGCGGCGGTGGTCAGCCTCAACCGGAAGTAGCGGGTGCTCGCCATATTGGCGATCTGGAACCTGAGGCCGTCGCCCGGGTGGGCGGTGATCTTGAGATATCCCGCATCGAGGGCCTGCGGAGCCGCCGGCGTGCCCTTGCGGCCGCCGACGTTGACGCCGTTGGTGAGGACGGTCTGGCCTTCGACGCTGAGGCCCGCCATGTGGTTGAAGGTGTTGGGGATCTGGCCGGAAAGAAAATTGGGACCTCCCATGCCGACCGGCATGCCCGTATCGCTGAGGGCGTTAGGAGCCTCGCAAAGCTGGGCGGGTGTGGGCCCGTTCTGAGCCGTCAGGCCGCTAAGCCATTCCGGCCGGTCGGCTACCGGCATGATCGTGGTCGGGTCGACGTAGGTTGCCGCGTCGTTGCTGCCGGGCGCCTTGCAGACGGTGATGTCGCTGAGCCCGAGCCGATACGTATTGGTAGATGTCGGAAGCACCGCCGCGAGGGCGGTCTCGACCGCGGGCTCGGAGACGACGATCATCCCGTACTGGCCCCGGAAGACCCGGTTCGTGGAATGGTGATGGTGGGGGTGGAACCAGAAGATGCCGGGGCGCGGAACGTTGAATTTGTAGAGGAAGGTGCCTCCGGCGGGAACTCCGTTGCCCAGCGTCTGCAGGGGCGCCCCGGGTACTTCGTTCTGGGTGACCTCGGTTCCGTCGGCATAGTTTTCGAGCTCGATGCCGTGCCAGTGAATTCCGGTCGGATAGGGCAGGTCGTTGATGAGGCGGACGATCAGGGTGTCGCCGACATTGAGGAGGAGGGGCGGCCGCGGGATAGTTCCATCATAGGTTTCCGCGTTGGTGATCGGCGGATTTCCGGCGCCGATGTTGAAGGGCAGTGGGACGGAGGCATGGATGGTGATGTCGACGGTGGCCATGAGACGCCTCCATTCCTCCCCGAGCCGTCGCTGGCCGGGATGATTATGTCCTGGTCGTCGGCCGCTATCGGCCGGATCATGGCGTCAGTGTCGCTCGGTGAAGGCCCTGGGGCGGGGTCGTCTCACTGGCGGACGAATTCGTCGGCTCCGGCGTTGATCGATGACCATTCTTCGCCGGCGGCGACCTGCTTGGTCATGTACCAGAGCGTGTCTATCGTATCGGGGGAGGTGTCGGGCTTGAGCTGCCCGGCCCAGGCTGTGATGGCTTCGAAGTCGCGCCAGTGGACGATGAAGGCAATGAGGTCGCCGTCCGCATAGCCTTGAAGGTCACCGACAGTGGTCGTGCCGCCGCTGCTTACGGCGCTTTCGTATTCGCCCGAGAGCTTGTCGCCAGTCTGGATGAGGGTCATCGTCGAGCCGAGCTCGTTCTTCCACGTGCCGGCAAAGTCCACGGTTGCGCCAGTGCCTGCCCTGGCACGGCCAAGTGCATGTTCGAGTCGCATCGAATCGGTCCTCACGGAAGTCGCGCCAACGTACACGATCTGCAGGCGCTCGTCTTGCCCGATTCTTCACGCCCCCGTGTCGAGACTGAGCCCGGCTAGGGAATGATGACGCTTCTCGACGACTCGCGGTGAGGTGTCGGGTCGTTATCGACTCGTCCACGAAGCTGTATTAGCTTTTGCTGCGGGGAGGGGGCACGATATGAAGAAATTGTTGGCACTGGCACTGGCACTGAGCGCGCCGGTGATTACGGCCGTTCCGCAAGATACGGCCGAGGCTCGTTCAACCCAATCTTGCGGTAGTAATTACTATCGGAACTCGCGCGGCAAGTGTGTTCACCGGCCGATCCGAAGCCATCGTCCGCCGGCCGGCGCGTCGGCGCGTTGCCGCGATGGCACTTACAGTTTCAGTCAGAGCCGGCGCGGTACCTGCTCGTGGCACGGCGGGGTCGCTACCTGGCTCAACTAGACGCCGGCGTTGGAGCCGTGCTTTTCGCGCCGTGCGCGACCGGGTGTGGCAGAATTGCGGATCGGCGGAAGTGGGTGTCATCGAATCGCTCCTGGTTTTTGGAGCGTTCCCTAATGAGCATCCTCGGGCCGGAATCTACGATCTCTTGTTGTATAGGCAGCTTCGTACAACAGCGTTGACGAGAGCGCTCTTACGGACCGCAGGCTGCCTCCTGCTCGTCCTCGCTCAGCTCGATCGTAAAATTGTCCATCTTCGCTCGTTACGCCTCGTCTGGAAAGAACGGCCGCTGCGGCGCTGGCCAGCCGCCGGTCTCCATCTGAGCGGCGAGATCCGGTCCGGCAATGCGCCGCAGGGCCGAGGCGGCGATGAACTGGACGCCTAGCGCGCGGCGTACGACCTGCAGGCGGGTAAGGCCGGCAGGGCGGTAGCGGCTGTCGACATAGGGTGGCAGCCTGGAGATCACGAGGGACACCAGCGCATCGTCGCGATGCGGCCGCGCCGTTGCCATCTGGCTCGCGAGGAGCGTGAGGTTATGCCCCTTGCTGCCCTTGAAGCTTTTGGGATCGGCTCCTTCCCAGACCAAGGCGCCTTTCAGGGCGAGCTCGGCGACCAGACAGATAGGCTGGATGACGGAATTGACGCTGAATGTTGCCGGAAGGGTGTTGGCAACGTCCTCGAGGTTCGATTGAGCCATCTGCAACAGCGTGAGCGCCTCGGGGTTCCCGTGTTGGAGTGAATCGAGGCCGTAGGCGAAATCGTGGAGGTCGGCGAAAGCGAAGGACGTCTCGGCGGCGATGTCCAGGTCTTTACGGCACCAGTTCCACCAGTCGGCGTCGCTGCTGAAGCCGAGGCCGCTCCACGCCTCGATCGGCGCGCCGCCGCCGGCCATGATCGGCAGCGTGACCTTGCGGACCTGGTCGCTCGAGGCTGCGATGCCGATCCCCATGCCGGGCCAGGTCGTATCGACCTCCGGGACCGCGGCCGCATAGGCAGCCATGATCTTTTCGACTTCGGGATTGCCGATCATCCCAATCGAGAAGGCGGTGCCGAGCAGTTCGAGCGCGGCCTTCAAGGGCCGTTGGTGGTGGGGGATGCCCTCCTTGGCATATTTCAGGTCGAGCTTGAGGAGGTCGTCGGGGGTCCAGGATGTCATCGAAGCGCTGTAGACGGCAGCGGGCAGGGACAGATAGCCGTGTTACCGGCTCCGCCTGATTTTATGGCGTTGCGCCGCCAGCCGTGGTCGAGGTGTCGTCGGCCGCTGGGCGAAGCGCGAATTTGGTGCCCCGCGCGTTGGTCGGGCTGGGATCATCGCTCTCGAACGCAATCTGGCCGTTGAGGAGCAGCTCGACGCGGGACACGCGAAGGAATTTGAGCCCGAGGGTGGTGAAGAGGGGCGCGTAAGCGACCTGCATTTCCTCGAATTGGCCGACATCGGCGAGCGGGGAACCGACGAGTGCCTCTGCCTCGAGCGGTGAATATTCGATGGTAAGGGTGTGGCGGCCGGTATCGGGATCGACCGTCATTTCGGGGCGGCGGCGGTGTGAGTCCGAAAATCTGAGCGTCTCGCCGCTGGACCGGGCGAGGGTGATGGTTGCTCCGATGAGGGGCGCTTTCGTCAAGGCCTCCGGGCGCTCGGCTTTGGGGTAGAGCCACCGTTGCTCATAGTCGTCGAAATAGGGCTCTGGTTGGCGGACTTCGCGTTCGAACTCGAGGGTCACCCGCAGGGACGCTGACTCTACGACTGGAGGGGGTGGTGGCGGCGGTGGCGGCGGCGGCGGCGGAGAAGCCGTTTCTTCGACATAGGCCGGCGCGTAAGATTGGGGCGCAGCTTGTTCGGATTCCTTGTCGCAGGCGCTGATCAGGAGGAACGCGAGCGCGGCAATATTCGTTCTAAGAATCGGAGATTTCGGAGCCGCGGCAATGCGTTCCATGAAGCAAGCAATACTGGTCGCCGCACTTTGTTCCCTGCTTTCCGGTTGCGCCCTCAGCATGGGACTTCGAGCGGCAGGAGCCGTGGGCCGGGTTGGCGCCGGAGCCGGAGTTGCGACTGAAACGGCTACCGCGATGGGAGTCGGGCGCCTTGCGATCAGTCCGGGTGTTACGGCTTCGGCGGAGGGTAGCCTTGCCCGCGCGATTTCCCAGCTCGGATCTGGCCGCACTGTCTTGACGATGGACAGCGCCGGCGGGATCAGCGCCGGCACTGAGGGTCTGGCCATTTTCCGGGGGTCGCAGGTGATGGCGGGCGACACCGCGGTCGGCTATTTGGGGCGTAACGGTCTGCTCTATTCGTCCGATACGGGCGCTTTGGTCGGCCGCTTGAAGGGTATGATCCCTCAGCGCGGTGCCATGCTCGAGGTGGCGGAGAGAGGAAGCGTCTCGAGCCTTCGGCCGATCATGGTCGATATCCTCGAAATGCGCGACGGCCGCTATCTGGTGCAGCTTGCGAGTGGCGAGACCGCCTGGATAGCGGCGGGCCTGCTGGCTTTGACGCTGATCGAGCCCGGAGAGGAAACATATTGCCGAGACGGCGGAGGTGCCGGCGTGCTGGTGAGGACCTCCGGAGAAGCGATAGCGTTCGAAAGCTGTGAGTCCGGCTCGGAAGTTTCCCTAGTTTGGGTCGACGGAGAGCCCATGGCGATCGCCGCAAGTGACATTGCGGCCGTTCACTACGACCACTCGGCGATCGAGTTGGCCGCTCTCTCAGAGACTTCTTCCAAGGACGAGGTGGCGGAGGCTATCGAAAACGAGCCGGTGGCAATCTGAAGTAAGCCGATCCGCTTCGGACGACCTGAAATCTAGCCACAAGCCAGCCGGCGCCTGCTAAGCGGCGGAGTCGCCCGCGACACCGTTCCAAACATGTTCTAGGAGGTTGCGCAAATCTCCTGCAGCTGTATAGTGGCCAAGCATCCGTGCTCCTACCACAGGTTGTGACCAAGGAACGGAGAATGAACGATGGCGAGGAAGCTGAAGCCTGGGGTCCTGGCCCCTCGGTCGGGGCAATATGAGGTGGTCAGGCCGGACGGGCGCGGCACCGGCCGGGAAGTGACGGCTGTATGCGGGAAGCCTCTGCCGCCTACCTCCCGGCCGAGGATGGGATACCGGTTGGTCGACGCCACTCGCCACAAGAGGAAGCGGAAATGAGGTCTTTGATCCAATGCCGCGGTGATCTCGAGTGCCGTCTGGCCTTGCGATCGAGATCGGGGAGATGAAGCGATGAAGGACGGACTGTATCTGGCGCAGTTTTCCCTGGGTCCGCGCGACGGCCGCCACGGCGTGGCTGTCATTACGGGCGAGGATCTGCGCGGCGGCGACAGCTTTCACTGGTGGACGGGCCGGATCGTCGAACAGGCGGATGGATCGGTCGTTGCGGAACTGACGATAAGCCAGCTTGCGCCTGGAAGCGGCAGCGACAAGGTTTTTGGATTTTGGGACAGCTTCGACCTGGAGCTGCGCGGCGAGATGAAAGGGGAGGTCGCCCAGTTGGTCGGCGCGACCCAGATGGCTCCGGATCGTTCGATTAACTTCAACCTCCGCCCGTTGCAGCTGGTCGACGGAATGGCGACTGCGGACGCCTGAACGGCTACCGGATCATCCGGCCTTCTGGATCGCCCGGGCGCCGGCGCCGCCAGGCTTGTCGCGAGCGGCTCCACATGAGCTGACCCTCGGTGATGGCGCGGAATGCCTCGAGGATGTCGGGCCGGATCGCCCAGTTTCGGTTTTTGTTCTTGTAGACGAAGTCTTCGCCCCAGGTGGTGCGGATTACGCGGGCGACGCGGCTTTGACTGAGGAACCCGGATACGGGGACCTGGGTCAGCATCCATTGGGCGATGGCCTGGGGTGTGCTCATTTCTTTGCGTGCCGCTGCGCCAGAATTTCCTCCAGCAGCCGGATGATCTCCTCGCGGAGGACACGGGCGGGGGGATCACTTCGGCGATTGGCGAGGGAAAGGGCGGACCGCAGGGCGGCTTCGGCTCCATCGAGGTTCCCAGTCGCCATCTCGACCCGGGCAAGGCTGAGATAGGTATCGGCTGCACCTTCGAGGTTCTGCAGTACCTCGAACATCGACGCACTTTCTCGAAAGGCGGTTTCGGCGCCTTCGAGGTCACCTTGCCGCAGACGTATCTGTCCGAGATGGTCGGCGACGTCGGCCATCCCGGACTGGTCGCCCCGTTCTCTGAACAGATCGAAGGCAAGCCGATAATGCTTCTCGGCGCCTTCATAATCTTCCATGGCTTCGAGAATGGCCCCGAGGCTGGCATAGGCATCGCCGAGGTCGGTGACGCCGAGCTCTTCTCGGGCCTGGATGCCGCGATCGAGCGCTTCTCGCGCCTCCGACAATCGTTCCTGGTCGCGAAAGACCTCGCTCAAACCGAGCCAGAGGTCGGCTTCGGTACTTCGATCCCCCGCTTTGGCTGTGAGGTCGAGGGCCTGCCGATATTCCTGTTCGGCCGCGTCGTGGCGATCGGTGCGGCGGTAGTGTTGGGCGAGGAAGGCGTGGCTTCGAGCCATGCCGCCCACTTCTCCGATAGTCTCGAAAATCGATCCCGCCCTCAGGCCTGCGACTTCCGCGGCACGCCCAAGGGCCATTCTGTCCCGGACCCACGCCAGTGCCAACAACGCTCTGGCGGAAATTTCCGGCTGGCCGGCGGCATCTGCCAGGCTGGTGGCTTCTTCGAAGGCGGTCGCCGCTTCGCGGCGCCGGTCGAGGCGGGCGAGCAGGTCACCGTAGGCCAGGAGCGCGGCCGGATTGTCATGCTTGGCCGCAATGGTTGCCAGCTGTCTTTCGGCTTCGGTGTAGTTTCCTTCTTCAACGAGCCGGGCAGCGACGGCGAGTGGCGCGTCGGGGTCGGCAGTCGTCAGGTCGGGCAGGACGGGAGGTAATGTTTCGTGGGGTGCCGCGGGCGTTGTTTCGAACGCGTCGGCTGCCGTCGTGCCGCTTTCGCGACTTTCGTGATCGCGGACCCATTGCGCGAGGTGGCCGCGTAGCACGTCTGCGAAATCCTCGACTCCGCCGACCTGTCGGTAGAGAAGCTTCTTCTCGGTTTCGATCTCTTTCCGGAAGTCCAGCACCTGCTGGAGCTGGGGTCCCGGGTCGCTCATCTTGGCCGGGTCGACGCTGAGGAAGAAGACGACGATCCGCTGCATCGCCTTGGCCGAGTCGGCGTAGAGTTCGAGCGCCAGGTCGAACTCTTCGCGGGTTCCGGTGCGGCCTTTGGGGTCGGTGGTAGCGGGCGTTCCCCACCGATCATGGAGCACGAGGACGCAATAATCGCATTCGGACAGATCGTCGTTGATGATCTCTTGGGGTCGGCCGATCCCGCCCAGCGTCGCTTCCCACCCTACAGGTATGAAGATGACTCCGCGCCGGATCGCATCGGCCTCGTTGTACTTTTCTATCGTCGCACGAAAACATTCCCGGATGGCCTGAAGCCCGCCGGGTGACGCAATAAAGATGCGGTATGCTTCAAGAGTAGTGGACATTATCGACTCGGGGAGGACCGCGATGACGGAGCTAGGCTTAACATGCTTTTGAAGGCAAGCGCAGTGGCGGTGGATTCGCATCCGCATTTTCGATTTAACGAAGATTCTCGTGGAAAACTCGCTGATCGCGGTTGAAGTCGACAGATTCGGGGATTAGGGTCGCGGCCCGTATAGGAGAACGAACCATGTCCGCAGCGTCTGCTTCCCTCCGTTCCGCCGTCCTCGGTGCGCGTCCGGCCAATCCGGTGCTCCAGCGGCTTCAGCAGCGTGTGCTGGCCGAATCCGAGGCCAGCGAGGTGATCACCAGCTACGACCGGATGCATCACCGTCACAGCCGCTCCTAGGGGCGGCTTCATGACCGCGGCGAGGATAACGTCGTTCCTCGTCAAGGTGGCATCGAGGTGTAACCTCGATTGCGACTATTGCTACGTCTATCACCACGCCGACCAGGCCTGGCGCTCGATGCCGCGTTTCCTGTCGGCCGAGGATCGTGCGGCCTTTGCAAGCCGCCTCGCGGAATATGCCGCTGAGGTCGGCCTCAAACGTGCCGCCATCATTTTCCACGGAGGCGAGCCGCTCCTGGCGGGCGCTTCCACGCTGGTGGACTTCACGCGTGATCTCCGGGCAGCTGTCGGGCCGGGGGTCGAGCTCGAGGTGGGCCTGCAGACGAACGGGCTGCTCCTCACGGACGACATTCTCAATCAGCTGGAGACCGAACGGATCGCGGTCTCGCTGAGCCTGGACGGGCCGCGGCAGGTCAACGACCTTCATCGTACGACCCGTCGGGGACGTTCGAGTTTCGACAAGGTCGAGGCGGCGCTCCATCGGTTAAAGGCCCGACCCGGCACTTTCGCCGGCGTGATTTCGGTGATCGACGCTTCGGTTCGGCCGGAGACGCTGCTGGAGTTCTTTTCCGGGCATGGACCGCCCAAAGTCGACTTCCTCCTTCCCGATTCGCATCATGGCCAGCTGCCGCCTGGCCGCGAGGCCGATCCCGGCCGCTATGAGAGGTGGCTGATCGAGGCTTTCGATCTTTGGTTCGACAAGTATCCGCATTTGCCGGTCCGCACCTTCGAGGCGCTGCTGGACGCGATCATGGGTCTCTCGTCCGGCACGGATGCTTTCGGTCTTGGCGATGTAAGCCTGATCACCATCGAGACGGACGGGACCTATCACGATCTCGATGTGCTGAAGGTCGTCGGAGATGGTGCCACCAAGCTCGAAGGATCGGTCCGCGATACTCGGATCTCTGAAGTCGCGTCCTCGGCGGCGATCGCCGCGCATCGGCGGCTGCTCTCCAAGGAGGGGCTCAGCGCCATCTGCCGAGGGTGCGATGTCGTCGACATTTGCGGCGGGGGCTCAGTCCCTCATCGATTTGGTCCGGGGGGATTTGAGAATCCGACGGTCTATTGCGGCGAGATGAAGGGCTTGATCGCCCATATTCGCCGGCGTCTCGAAGGGGGGCTGGCCGAGAGCCGGCCGGAGCCGGCGACGCGCGAGCTCGACGTCGACCTTGCCCGGTTCGAGCTTGCCGAGACGGCTTCGTCGGTCATGGCCGAGCTTTGGGCCGAGGCCTGTGCGGCAAACGAGGCTGGCCTCGAGGCGTCGCTCGCGCACGTCGTCGATGCGAAGCTGGGCTCGCCGGGCCTGCGCGAGCGTATTGTGTCTTTGACCAGCGAGGAGAAGCGGATCCTTGCGGGCAATCCCGGCCTCGCCGCCTGGCAGAAGGCGTTTCTCGCCGTTCGCGACGGGCGGGCCGTGTTCGACGTCGATGGTGTCCCACTGACGCCTGACCCAGGCTACCTGGAAAGCGTCCTTGCTCGGCCGACCGCACAGTCCGGGCTGCGGGTCGGCGAGGAGGATGACTGGCTGCGGATGCCTTTTGGCGCCTCGATCGAGTTCGAGGGGCCTGAGGTGACAGCTAGGGCGGAGCCGGTCGTCGAAGAGGCATTGCGCATCGTGCGCGAGTGGCGGCCGACCCTGTACGACGAAATGTCGGCGATCTGCCGCGCGGTCCAGTTCGTCAGGGATCCCACTGCCCATCCGGAGAAGATCGTCTCGTTCAGCGACAATTCGGTGCCGGGGGCTCTGTTCGTCTCGGTCGTCCAGGGGGAGGGGATCATCGATCCCTATGATCTCGCCGACTCGCTGATCCACGAGCACCGGCACCAGAAGCTATATCTGCTCGAGCGCCGTTTCCAGATGACCGAGCCCGGCGGCTTGGTGGTGTCGCCTTGGCGGGAGGACCTTCGGCCGGCGTCCGGGGTTTTGCATGCCGTGTTTGTGTTCGTTGAGCTGAGGCGGTTCTGGGAGCATGTGCGCGATCGCGGTCCGGAGAGGCTGAGGAAACGTGCCGTCAATCAGCTCGCCGATACCGATCGCAACCTGGCCGAGGCGTTCGCCACTCTGCGTTCCTGCCCGCTAACGCCTGTCGGACAGGCTCTCGCTTCATTGCTGGAGAGCGAGGCGGCGCACCAGTCGCTGGCGGCTTGATGTCGCTGCGGGTACCTTTGGATCGGCTGCCGGAAGACCGCGCCGAGCGCCACGGTGCGCTGAGGGACTATTTCTGCGACAAGGATGCGGAGGCGGTTCGTCGGGGCGATTCCTGGGAGTTGAAGCTTGCCTGGCCGGACGGTGAGGAGCGGCACGTCGATCCGGCGCTCGAGACAGGCTTGAGTCTATGGGGAGGCATCGGCCGTGGTGACATGGCCATGGCTCAGCGGCGTAGCGGTCGGGTGTTACGGGCTCTCTACGATACCTGGACGCTTCACAGCTGGAGCGAGTGGGTCGCTCGGGCGCGGCCCGGAAGCGGCGATCTTCTGACCATTCTCCATGTGGACGATCATCGCGATCTTGCCTCGCCCCGTTTGTTCAGGCGCGATGGAGAATGGGTGGATCCGATCAGTGGCCGGACTTTCCATCTGGAGTCGCCGGACAGCGTCAGATCGGCGGTGGAAAGCGGGGCGGTGGGCATGGGCAGTTTCCTGACGCCATTCCTGCACTGGTTTCCCCAGGCGGACGTGCGGCAGCTTGGTCAGGCGCCGAAGATCCGGGAGACGACTGACTATGTCATCGAGCTTGGCACCGAAGCCGACGACCTGCTCGAGCCCGGCGCGCAGCGGCCGTCGGCGACGCCGGTCAAGGCGGAGATCGGGACGGGCCCGGGCAAATACCGGATTACCGATGATCTGGATCACTGGGTGGAGGATGTCAGGCCTGGCCCGATCCTGCTCCACGTCGACATGGATTATTTCAACAACCGCTACGATGGCGATGGCGATTGGCGGGAGCGTCCCGAGGTGCTCGACCCCGGCATGGATGACGTCCTGCGGCAGGTGGACAGGCTGACATCGGTGCTGCGATCGGAGGGTTTGGTCTCGCGCATCGAGGATGCCGTGATCGCTTTTTCGCCCGGCTTCTTCCCCGCCGAGCTGTGGGAAGCGGCAGATCGCCGCCTGCAGGAGGGGCTGGGGGAGCTTTATGCCTGATTCCAGGCGCAAGGCGCCTTCGCGGCCGCGGACGCCCAAGCGGCCGACGCCCAAGCCGAAGGACGTCAAGCCCAGTCCGCATGTGCCCAAGGTGATCGCTGCAGAGGTCGAGCTCGTCCCGACCAAGGGCACGAAAGGCAAAGGGGGCGGCCCTGGCGGCCATTCTTGGATCATCCGCGCCGCCGGCGAGCGTGCGGGGGTGATCTACATCAATATGATCGATGAGCCGCCGGTCGGCAGGCATGCCTCGATCCAGATCTATCTGAACAAGAAGAGCCAGGGCCGCGGGATTGGACGCATCGCCTACCGCCTGGCGAGCGAGGCGAGCCAGTACGATGTCGTCTATGCCCATATGCGCAAGATCAACGTCGCTTCGCGCCGCGCGGCCGAGGAGGCGGGTTACGTCGACGCCGGTTTGCCGACCAACCAGCTGATCATGAGGTGGACGAGGCGGCGCGGGTGATCGGGACGGGCGCCAGGCCGCGTTGGATGCGCGCTTCGGCCGAGGTCGATCTCGACCAGCTTCGATGTTCGATCAGGCCGGCCATTCGCAGCCAGGTGCGGGGACGACTGGACCGCCGTGAGATCCGCCGCTGGGCACGCCTGGCGGGGCTGTTTGTGGCAGTCGACAAGGATGGGTTCTTCTCGATGTCGAGGAGCGCGAGCTCGGCTCGGCGAGTGCTGCGCATCGATTCCCGGCCGGGGCGTCACACTACCGCTCTTGGGCGAGCGCTGGGCTACCCTCTCTGCTGCTGTCTGGCGGCAGCGCGCCGCAAAGACGAAGGTCTGGACGAATGGGCGCGGGCTATGTCGTCGCGCCGGTTCGTCGGGTTGTTTCGGCTGATCGATCCCAGTGGCTATGTTACTGGGAGCGCCAATATCAGTCACGTGCCATGTTCGCCTTGTTGCTCAGCCTCGCTTCGTATGGCGCGCGCTTTGGGTAGCGAGTCGGCTCGAAGCCGGGGACACAATGACTGGCCCGTTCGCCGCGGGCGGCGACCGGTACCTGCTGCCCGCGCTAGGGTCTGAGCAGTGCCGGTCGCCTTCGTCATCCCCTGCCTCAACGAGGAGGCAGATATTGAGGTTACCGCGTCTTCGCTGGGCTTCGGGGAAACTGATGTTGAGGCGGACGACGATGTGTTTCTCATTCTCGTCGACAACGGTTCGACGGACCGCACACCTGTTATCATGGAGCGCATCGCTTCGGCCTCGCGGCCGGGCTCGGTGCGGATTTTGGTTGAGCCCGAAAGGGGGTTCGTTCCGCCGAGGCGCCGCGGCGCTTTCGCAGTAGGTGACCTTGCGACGGAGCTGGGGATCGCGACGGAGCAGTTTCTTATCCTCCAGGCCGACGCCGACACGCTGTATCTGCCTGGCTATGCCCGGCATATGTGGAAGGCGCTCGACGGTCGCCAGGGGTTGCTGCTGGAGGGTGCGAGCAAGCGCACTGCGGCATTCGACGAGGCTCATCCGGAATATCGGGCGCTGGAGAAGTCGATCGACGACGCACTGGAGGCCGAGGGGGTCGCCGACAATGAGGAGGTGATCGTCGACGACAAGGCGTGCGGCTATTTGTTGTGCGATTATCAGCGCTGGGGTGGCCATTTCAGAGAGCAGGACCGCTTGGGGGGCACGGTACACGCCGAGACGACGCGGCTCTTTTTGCGCGCGCGCTTGGCGCACGGCGCGGTTAAGATTCGTGTGGATCCGGCTCAGGCGCAATCCTCGCGAAGACGCATCATCGAGGAGCCGGCGCTCCATTTCGCCACGTCGGGCTTTCCGCGGGAAGACGCGTGGGTGAGGGAGTGGCGCGAGCGCCACCCGAGACGTTGGACGGTCGACGAGTTTGCGCGAAACCTCGATCATCCTGATATCCAGGAAGCCTGCTTCTATCGGGCTGCGCACGACATAGCTCTCTTCGCGCTGCTCCCATGGGTTCTCGCTCGCGCGGCGGATCCGGGGCGCTTCAACCCGCATGACGAGCGGGCTGACCGGTTGCTGTCTCTAGTGCCTCGCTTTTCGACGGACGAGCTCGTGGAGCAGCCTGCGCGGGCTCTTACTGCGGTTTTGACCGCCATAGATGAGCATCCTGAAGCGTTTCGACCAAACACCTAGAATCGTCGACAAAGACGCCGCGAGGACGCGTGCGAATCTTGTATCGCGGACGGAACAAAGCTATCCTCGTTCATCTGGTGCGCCGAGCCAGCGCGGCTTCCCCGCAGCTTTGCGGCGCGAGCGGGATGGCCTGCGATGAACGGGGGACTGTTGCATCAAGATACGTTCCGCAAGCCCCGGAGGCTAGGTGCTTGCCCGACATTGAGCCGAGTGCCTCGAGCCCGCGCCCTGAACAGGCTGCCGTTGCCGCCGGAACCGACTGCTAACCGAGGAGTTACGATGGCCGACAGGGTCGGCGAAGGAGCGCTATGTTCAAATCCCGCGCGGACACTGCCTCCTCAATTCCTCGAGATATTTGACGGGGTTAACGCCGCGTTCACTGCGTCACGACCAGTGTAGTTAACCCCCAGCGCCTATAGCCTGGGGGCCTGAAGCAGTATTGTGAGGACCATGGGCTATTGGGATGCAGATCTTACGGAGCGTCGCCATCGGCAGGCGATTCTCGCGCGCAAGCTCGCTTTCCTGAATGGCTATGGAGGGCTAACCGCCGCGGACGCCGATTTGTCCGGCGAATATGATCGCCAGCTGAGGGCTCGGCATGCCGCGTTTTTGGATGCGGTGACGCCGGCGAGCATTTCTTGGAAGTCGCCCACTCTCAGCGCGATGTCCACTGAGGCACTGATTGCCGAGATTGTGGATCGGGTCCGCAACGCCCGGTTTGCGACGCATCGGACGGAGCGCAAGGGCTCGGTGGCGACCTCAGCTGGGGAGATTTATTGGGCGATTCGCAAGCCCGCGAACTGCCGGCAGCTGATTCGTGCGATATGGACCCGGGCGCCGTTCAGCTTGGCGCTGTGGCATTCTTCCGACATTCCGCAGGACCCGTCGCTCACTTAGGGTTACTGCCTCCGGCGGAACGGCGTTACGTTCGACTTCTCAAGCTGATTGAGGACGCCCTCCAGCTCCTGCTGGACCTCGGTGATTGCCTCGCCCGGCACCTCTTTGGCGAGCCTCTCGAGTTTGCCGTTGATGAGCTTGAGCTCCTCTGTCACGCCGCTGAGACGATCCTGAGCGGTGTCGTGGGCGTCCGAGACGGCGGCGAGCTTGTGGTACATCAGCCGCGAATTCGGCTTGATTGGATAGGACATGTCGATCTCGGCGAGGTAGCCCCAAAAGCCCAGGCCTGACTTGGCGCAGCCGATGATGAAAATCACGAGGAAGAGTCCGAGGCCGGCGGCCGACGGAATGATCACATAGAGCAGCATCGGGTGCTGCGACAGGACCTCTCCAAGGCTCATGCCGTAGCTCCGGCAAGTGCGGTTCGCCGCTTCTTGAGGTCGAAGATCTCAACCAGGTGGGAGAGATTCATCAGACCGATGAAGGCGGCGTAGACGGTCATCCCGAACTGCAGCGGTAGAGCGTATTTGGGCGCAAAATACTCTTCCATGTTCAACCAATAGACGAAGAACAGGCCGGCAACCACGATGGTTTCGCCAATAAAAAGGAGAACCATCCAGAGGGCTCTATCCGTTAGCCCCTGGACTGCGAGGCGGAAGACCAGATGTAAGGCCGACGTGTTCATGACGAAGGCCACATACATTGCAAAGCAAAGAATTGCCACCGTCCAGAAATTGGAGTCGGCCACTATGATCATGAAGCTGAAGAGGGCGCCCAGGAAGCCGTGCGAGAGACGGGTCGTTTCCTCGGCAATGTGTGACAGCATTCTTAGCCCTCGGTGCTCAGGTTGTCCCCACAGTCAACGGTAAGCAACGTTGGCCCCCTGAGCAAAACCGCAAGAGGACTCTGGGTCCCCGCGTACCATCGAAGCCGGGACGGTGCAAGAAGGGGATATCACGATCGACGGAGAGTAAATCCTACGAATTTGAGCGTGGCCGCACGGTTTTGGAGCGCGCCAGGGGGAGGGTCTCCGAGCGCCACTCATTGGTCAACTTCGAAGTGATCCGGTTCGGGACATGATCCCCGCAAGCGGCCCTCGACGGTCGCAGATGTCAGGGCGATCGAGGGTGCTGGATACCGGTCTCAAAGCTCGGGGTGCTAGTTAGGACGTTTATCGATCTAGTTCACTCTGGCCGAACGAAGAATCAGGGCGCCCTTTCAGGAGATGAGTCATTTGGCGAAAGGCGGCCTCGGAGAGGGTGACAATCGCTCGGCTCATCTCGCTCCCGGCATATAGTCGCTCAACCAGGCCGCGTTCCTCCAAGACAGTGAGCCAGCGTATTGCATCTTCAATCGACACTGAGGCGGCGATGGAGGCGGCGACAATTGAAACTGGTCGCGGCTCGCTCGCCGCGATGTAGAGATCGAGGAGTAGATCCCACGCCGGCTCGCCAAAGAGGGCCGGGCCAAAGGCTTCGTCGCGCCTGCGGCGCTGGTCGTAGAGGCGCCGTGCTTCTTCAACTGCGCTCTGTGACGCGTGTTTGGCGGGCATCTGGTATCCGGTGATAGGTCCGTTCTGGAATATACGAAACCGCAGGTGAGTCGAGTCAGATTCATTGCTAATGCGGTAATCGTATATGACGGTCACCTCATAGGGTGCCCGCGTGGGTCTAACGAGTTGAGTGGGTCGATCGGGTGCGCGGGCCTGCGAGCTCGATCAGATCTCCCGCCTTTTGTGGAAGCGTGGCCATCAAGTCGTAGAACGCCGGCTGACCTGATTGGCATCGCTGCAGCCCGTCAGGTCAGCCGGTGATTAGCCGAGATGAAGGTGCCGTCGGTGCTCATGATCACGTAGAGCATGCGCTTGGCGCGGTTGCGCTCGGCGAGGTTCTGGAAGGTGACAACCCATTGCTGGGCGCCGCCCCTGACGCGCAGATCGCTCTTCACGACCTTCGCCTTCGACCAGCTCGCCGGCAGCTTCGCCTGGGTGACGAGCTTGACCACCGACTCCTGCGCGATTTCCGTGATCGGGCGGCGCTGAGGCTGGTATTCGTCGGCATGACCGCCGGGATGGCCGAGAGCCGGCGCGGTCAGGCTGCCGACGGCGGCTGCGACGGCGATGAGGGCGATGCGCATGCTAATCTCCTGAAAAGTCGAGTCATCTGGTAGTCGGAAGGCGATGAACGGGCCCTGAGGCTAGTCTCCGACCTTGGCGAACTTCCGGAAGGTGCCGATGGCGCTGACGGTGACGGTCACCGGCGCATCGGTGTTGTTGCGCCAGTACCAGCCGTGGGTGCCGTTGAACGGGGCGCGGAACTTGCCCTTGGCGCCGGCCGAGCTTCCTTTCTCGAAGCTCGTGAACTCGTCGCCCTTGGCCGGGACCGGCTCGCCGTGAAGCTCGAAGCGGATGACGGGCCCGCCCGTCGACCAGTCGTAGGTGAACTCGTCGCCGGCATTCATCGTTGCCTTCACCTCCTCGCCTTGTCCGGGCGCGAGGGTGAGTTGGACCCGGCCGACCGAGCCGCCCGCCGCCGGGGATGCGGGTTCCGGATCCAGCGTGATGCCGCCATTGTCGGCCGCCGCCGTCTCTGTTGCGGCCGCAGGCTCGGCCTCCGGTGCGCTCGCCGCGTCGCGCTTCATCTCGCCCATTGGCGTGAGGCCGAGCACCCGGCCGATCCCGGTCGGATCGACGCCATATTCGGCGGGAAGGACCGTCGCCACCAGCACCACGGCGGCGACTCCCGCGGCGATGAGGGTGGCGCGGTTGAGCTGCCGCTTCGAGGGGAGCTCGTCGATGGCGGGGGCGTGGATCTGCTCTTCCATGTCTCTAAGCTCCTTCGAGAACGAAATAACCGGCCAACTGGTAGCCGAAGAGGATGAAGCCGGCCGTCATCAGCACGGCGTTGGCGGTGAAGGCGTGGCGGCGGAAGCTTGGGGTCCAGCGCCAATAGCCCATGGCGATCAGGATCGCGCCGAGAGCGAGCATCTGGCCGATCTCGACCCCGACGTTGAAGGCGAGGAGGTTCACGATGAGGCCGTCGGGCGAGAGCGAGAACTCCTGGAGCTTCGTCGCCAGGCCGAAGCCGTGGAAGAAGCCGAAGATCAGCACCGCCGCCTTGGTGTTCGGCCGGATGCCGAACCAGCGCTCGTAGGCGCGCATGTTGTCGAGCGCCTTGTAGACCACCGAGAGGCCGATGATCGCGTCGACGAGGTGGGAGCTGACATTGGTGCCGAGGAGGACTCCGGCGAGCAGGGTCGTGCTGTGGCCTATCGCGAACAGGGTCACATAGGTCGCGACATGCTTCATCCGGTAGAGGAAGCAGATCACTCCGAAGAGGAAGAGCAGGTGGTCGTAGCCGGTGACCATGTGCTTGGCGCCGAGATAGAGGAAGGCGCCGATCTGCGGCCCGCTGGTCTGCTCGATATAGCCTTGGTCGCCTTCGGCGACGCCGTGGGCGAGGGCCGTCCCGGCGGCGAGCAGGAGGACGGCGAGCGCGGCGCCCCATTGGGCCGGAATGCGCAGTTGGTGCCAGGTCATGCTGTTCCTTTGCTTGTCGGCGGAAGTGGGCGCCGGAGAGCCGGCAGGCTGAAGCCTTCCCTGGCGATGCGCAGGTAAACGGCGGGAAGCACCAGCATGTTCAGTGCGGTGGAGCTGGCGAGGCCGCAGAGGATGACGATCGCCATCGGCGCCTGGATCTCGCTGCCCGGCTCGCCCATGGCGAGGGCCAGCGGGACGAGGGCGAGGCCGGCCGCCAGCGCGGTCATCAGGATCGGCACCAGCCTCTCCTCGGCGGCGCGGCGGACCGCGGCCTCGAGGTCGGTCACGCCCTCCACCTCGCGCAGGTGGCGGATGTGTGAGATCAGCATGACGCCGTTGCGGGTGGCGATGCCGAACAGGGTGATGAAGCCGATGATGGTGGCGACCGAGAGGACGCCGCCCGTAAGCCACAGACCGATCACTCCGCCGACAAGGGCCAGCGGCAGATTGAGCATGACGATGGCCGCGTCGCGGCTGGAGTGGAATGCCTGCCGCAGGAGCAGGAACATGCCGATCAGCACGACCAGCCCCAGCGCGAGCAAGGTTTGCGTCGCCGAGGCGGCGCTCTCGAACTGGCCGCCCAGCTCGATCCGGGCGCCCTGCGGGAGAGCCATCGGGGCCAGCGCCGCTCGAATGTCGTCGACGATGGCGCCGAGGTCGCGCCCGGAGACGTTGGCGAGGACGAGCTGGACCCGCTCGACGCTCTCGCGCGTGATGGTGTTCGGCCCTTGGTCGCGGACGACGTCGGCGATGGCGCTCAGCGGGATGAGGCGGCCGTCACCCGTAGCAATCAGCATCGACTCCATCATGCCTTCGCCGCCGACAAGCGCGGGGTCGTAGCGGACGACGACGTCCGTGATGACCGGCCGCTCGATCAGCGTGCCGACGGTGGTGCCGCCGATCGCGGCGCCGACCGCGTCCGCCGCTTCCTCGACCGTCAGCCCCGCCTGCGCCAGCTCGGCGCGGCGGAACTGGAGACGCAGATAGGGTACCTGCGCCTGGGTGTCGGTCTGTACGTCGACCGCACCGGGCACCGCGGTCACCCGCCGCTGCACCTCACCGGCAAGCCGCGTCAGGGTCGCCGGATCCTGCGCGAAGACCTTGACGGCGATGTTCGCGCGCGCGCCGGAGAGGATGTGGTCGATTCGGTGCGAGATGGGCTGGCCGTAGATGGCCTGGATGCCGGGTATGCGGGCGACGTCGGCGCGAAGCCCCGACAGAAGCGCCTCGCGGTCGCGCCCACCCGGCTTCAGGGTGACTTCGATCTCGGAGGCGAAGACCTCTTGCGCATGCGGGTCGCCCGGCGCCCGGCCGGTGCGTCGGGCGGTGGTCACCACCTCCGGCTGGGCCAGGATCGCCCGCTCGACCTCGGCCGCCACCCGGTCCGATTCGGCGAGCGACGTTCCCGGCAGGGTGGTGATGTTGACGGTGAGGCTGCCTTCGTTGAACTCCGGCAGGAAGGCGCGGCCGGACACCGCCAGGCCCAGCCCCGCGATCGCGACCAGCGCGACGGCCCCGAGGGCGAGCGCCCGCCAGCGGGGGAGAAGCCCTTGCAGGAGCCGTCCGTAACGCTCCTTGAGGCCATGGACCCAGCCCGGCTCGCGGCCGAGGGCGCGCTCGCTGCGGGCGAGGACCTCGGCGCCGAGGGCGGGCGTGAGGGTCAGGGCCACAACGAGGCTGGCGAGCAAGGCGACGCCGTAGGCGAGGGCGAGCGGCTGGAGGAGTCGGCCCTCGATGCCCGACAGGCCGAACAGCGGCAGGAAGACGAGCAGGATGATAAGCGTGGCGAACACGATCGAGCCCTGCACCTCGATCGTCGCATTGCCGACGACGCGGAGCAGAGGCGCGCGTTCGGGCTCGGGCTTGGCCCGTTCCAGCCGCAGGCGCCGGACGATGTTCTCGACGACGATGATGGCATCGTCGACCAGCACGCCGAGCGCGATGGCGATACCGCCAAGCGTCATCGTGTTGATGGTGCCCCCGACGAGGTTCACCGCGAGCAGGGCCGAGACAACTGAGACCGGGATCGCCGCCAGAGTGACGATCGTCGCTCGCCAGGAGGCGAGGAAGACGAGGACGATGATCGAGACGAGGATCAGGCCCTCGACGAGCGCCTCCGTCACGTTGTCGACGGCGCGCTCGATGAACTGCGATTGGCGGAAGACGTGCGTTTCCAGCACGACTCCGCGCGGAAGCGTCCGCTGTATCTCTGCGAACGTGATGTCGAGCCGTTCCGTCAGCTCGAGCGTGTTGGCGCTCGGCTGCTTCTGGATGGCGAGGATGACGGCGGGCCGGCCGTTGAACGAGCCGGTGCCGCGCTTCAGACCTTCGCCGATGCGGATGTCGGCGACGTCGCGGGCGAGAACCGGGAGCCCGCCCTGCTCGCCCACGACGACATCGCCGAACTCGGCGGGGCTCCGGGCTCGGCCGACGCCTTCGACCAGCACTTCCTGGCCGCCTTCGACGACGACGCCGGCCGAGCGGTTCGAGCTGGCCTGCCGAACCGCCTCGATGACCTGATTGACCCCGACGCCCCGCGCGCTCATTCGCGCCGGGTCGAGCAGGAGCTGCACCTGCCGTTCGTCGCCGCCGATGGTCATCACCTCGGCGATTCCGGGTATGGCGAGCAGGCGTCGGCGGATCGTCCAGTCGGCGAGGCTCTTCAGCTCGGCCGGGGCCACCCGGTTGGAGCGAAGCGCCACGAACATGATCTCGCCCATCACCGACGAGGCGGGGGTCATCACCGGCGGCGGCACGTCCTCGGGGAGCGCCCCGGCCGCCGAGATCAGTCGCTCCGAGACGATCCGCCGAGCCTCGGGCGGCGCCGTCTCCCAGCCGAACTCAAGTGTGACGACCGAGAGGCCGGTAGCTGAGTTGGAGCGGATCCGGCGAAGCCCCGGCGCCCCGTTCAGGGCCGTCTCGAGCGGGATGGTGATGAGCTGCTCGGCCTCGGTCGGTGTATAGCCGCGGGCGTCGACCACGACGACCACGGTCGGCGCGGTAAGGTCGGGCAGCACGTCGACCGGCGTGCGCAGCGCCGTGAAGATGCCGAACAGGACGAGCAGCACCGACAGGGCATAGACGACGGGCCGATTGTCGAGCGACCAGCGGACGAGGCGTTGGATCATGACCGGCGGCTCCTAATGGGCGTGGCCTTCGCCGAAGCTGGCGGGCGAGGCGGCTGCGGCACGGACGGATGTGGCGCCGACCGTCACCACCCGCTCGCCGGGCCGGACGTCGCCGCGAATCTCCACGAAGTCGCCGCTGCGGATACCGAGCTGGACCAGCCGCCGCTCGAACGCCTCGCCCTCGACCTGGACGTAGACGACATTCTGCCCGTTCTCGTTGATGACGGCACTCGCCGGCACGCTCAGGGCATTGCGGCCGAAGCCGGTGCGAAGCCGCCCCTGGAGGCGCTGGCCGGGACTGAGGCCCATGCCCGAGGAGGCGAAGATCACGTCCATTGTCCGGGTCTGCGGATCGACGACGGTCCTCCCCTGCACCAGCCGGAGCTGATTGCCGACGACGAGGGTCGCATCACCGCCCGGGCGGATGAGGTCGAGGCCGCCGGGGGAGGTGATCGCGCCCGCCTGCGCCTCAGGGACATGGGCTACGAGCCAGATGCGGTCCGGATTGCCGATCCGCATCAGCTCGGCGCCCGCCTGGACGGCTCCGCCGCGGACCAGTGACGAGGAGAGGATGCGCCCCGAGATCGGCGCGACGAGCGGCACGCCCGCTCCGCCACCGGCGAGCGACGAACGCCGGCTAGAGGCGGCAGAGAGTTCCGCCTGGGCGAGCCGGAGCGCGGTCTGCGCCTCCTGAAGGCGCCGCTGCGGCACCGCCTCCGCACGGTAGAGCCGGTTCATCCGGCCGACCTCGCGCTGCGCCGCCTGGACGTTGATGCGGGCTCGGGAGATGTCGAGGTCAAGCGTGGCGAGATCCTGCCCTACGCCGAGCTGGGCCGAGAGTGTAGCGAGCACCTGGCCCGCTCGAACGCTCGTTCCGGGGCCGGGGACTGCCCCTCCGACGCGGACGATGCCCGCGACAGGCGCCGCCACGATCGCTTCCGCGTCCGGCGCCAGCCGAACGTCCACCGTCACCGGCAGCGTGGCTTCAAGCGCCCGAAGCACGGCGGGCGCCGCCGCGAACGGGATTCGCCACTGGGCTTCCTTGGTGAAGGAGATGAGGCCGGGATCGTCCTCCTGCTCGGGATTTGCGCGCTTCGCCTGCTCGCGAGTCGCGTAGACGGTAACTGGGCCGAGATCGTGGACGCTGACCTTCCCCCGAGCCGCCAGCCGAAGCACCAGGCGGGCCGGGCCGGCCGTTTTCGGCGTGAGCTTGGGGCGGAAGATGCCGGGCGTGTCGGAGACGCCGGTCGCGACGCGCTCGACCTGCCCGTTCCCCCGCACCAGCTCGACGACGAGCTGCCCCTCATTGATCGAGCGATAGTCCGGCAGCCAGGACATGTGGGCCGCGAAGCTCGTCTCGACGCCGACCGTGAGCGGCCGGTACTCGACGAACATCTCGGCGACGTCCGTATAATGGGTGACGGCGACTGAAGCGCCCCGCGTCTCGTCGACCGCGGGCGCCTGCGCTTCGGCCTGGTTGGCTTCGTCGCCCGAGCCCGAGCAGCCCGCGGCGAGCAGGAGCAGGGCCGCCGCTCCGAGAAGGTCTTTGCGCATCACAGGGTCCCCCGTGCAAGGTCGAGCTCGATCCGCGCCTGGATGACGCGCTCGAGCTGCTGGACGATGTTGAGTTCGGCGTCGCGGGCGGCGCGATAGGCGTCGACCAGCTCCGTCACATTGCCTTCGCCGCCCTCATAGGCGGCCTCCGCGATCGGCCCGAGCCGCCGCGCGTCCTCGGCCGCCTGCTGGACCCGTTCCAGAGCCGCCGCCGCCGCCTCGCTGCGCGCCTCGGCGGCGGCGACCGTGGCGTCGATCTCCTGCCGGGCGAGGCCAAGCTCTGCCTGCTGCGCCCGAAGCCGTGCCTGAGCCTCCGCGACCGCGGCCCGGCCGCTGTCGAAGATGGGGACCCGCATGCCAATCGAGGCGACCGGCCCCATCGCCGAGCTGCCATCCCCCGAAACCCGCTTCAGTCCGGCGCCGACGAGAAGGTCGGGCAGCCGGGCGCGTTGGGCGGCGCGCACCCGGTCGGCGGCGGCGGCGAGCCGCTGCTCCCGCGCGAGCAGATCCGGGCGCGTGGCGCCTGCGGGAGGGGAAGCGACACCGGACGCCAGCAGCGTCAGGGAAGCGGCGGTTTGCGCCTGCTCGACTCCGGTGAGGGCGGAAAGAGTGGCGCAGCCGGCCTTCGACTCGCCCATCTGCACCATCGTCTCGGCTTCGGCGGCCCGCGCTTCGACCCGCAGCCGCCTGAGGTCGTAGACGGCGGCGTCGCCGGCATCGGCGCGGGCGGCCACAATCCGCTCGGCCTCGCGAAGCCGCTCCGCGAATCCGTGCATGACTCGAAGGCGCTCCGTACCGGACGCGCAGGCCGCATAGGCCCGGCGGACCTCCGCCACCCGCGTCTGCCGGCGACGGGCCGTCTCCGCCTCGACCGCTCCGACCTCGGCCCGCGCCGCCGCCCTCAGGCGCGAGCGCTTGCCCGAAAGGTCGATCGGCTGGACGACCCCTACCTGCCATTCCGTCTCCGACCGCCCGCCGCCCGAGACGGACTCGCGGCTGACCGTCGCCTCCGGATTGTCGAGGCTCCGGATGCCGCTGACTCGCGCCTGTGCCTCGTCCCGGTTGGCTTCGCCGAGCGCGGAAAATTCGGGCCGCGCCAGGGCGCGTTCGACCGCCTCGCTCTCGGTAAGCGGCTCGGCGGCGAGAGGCGATGCGAGGGCGGCGAAGGCCACCACGAAAACGGAGGCACCGCGCAGACGGCTTCGGGAAATGGGGGAAGACATGGACCTGCTCCGGATGAACGACGAGAGGCGGCCGCCCGAAGGGCAGCCGGCCTGGATCGGTTCAGACGGAGCGCGGAGGTCGAGCGGGCGGAGGTTCGATCAGGTCGACCGGCACCTTCGCAGCGAAGGAAGGCGGTGAAACGCCGACGAGTGCCGGAAATATGGCTGCCGGGCCGGTCACCGGGATAGCGCTGAGGGCGGCAGAGAGGCTGGGCATGTGGTCGTGCCCGCCGTCTTTGTCCTCGTCCTGAGCGGGCGCCTCGTCGCTGTGCCCGTGGGAGCCCTGCATTCCATCATCGTTGTGATAATGATGCTCGTCTACCGCCACGGGATTGCCGAAATGGCTGATCTCGTGGGCATCCCAGGCGGTCGCCGGCGCGGTCATGCCGAACGCGACGAAGGCGAAGGCGAGCATGTTCCACAGAAGGCGGCAAGGGAGCGTCACGGCAATTGGCACTATCGTGCATGCCGCCAAACCTCAATCCCGCCTGATCCAGCCGAGCCGATTTGCTAGCTGGCGCCGTGAGCTCCTGTCTCGAAACGGCGGTGCAGCAGGAACAGCAGGGTGGCTATGGTCCCGTCCATGAGCACGAAGCCCCAGTTTCCGATCACGCCGACATGGATTCCGTAGGAGGTGATGTCCGAACCTTGAAGTGCGAGCAGGCCGTGATCGAGGACGCCGCCCGCAAACAGGCCCGAGAAGAACAGGGCGAGCTTGGCTGTCGTGGATTTCCGCATCGCGGCCCTCCCTGTACAGGAGATCCATGATATATCTCCTGATCAAGGCCGTCATCTCCGGCATCATCGTCGCCCTCGTCTCCGAGATTGCGAAGCGCAACCCAGGGCTGGGCGGGCTGCTCGCCTCGCTTCCGCTGATCTCGGTGCTTGGGATGATCTGGCTGTGGCGTGATACCGGAGATCCGGTGCGGATGGCGGCGCACGCGGAGGCGACCTTCTGGTTCGTACTGCCGTCGCTGCCGATGTTCCTGCTGATCCCGTTCATGATGCGCAGCGGCTTCTCCTTCTGGCTCGCGCTGGCCGCGGGCTGCGCCCTCACGATTGCCCTCTATGCGCTGACACTCGCCGTTGGGCCGAAGCTGGGACTGAAGCTTTAAATTCAGACGGAACCAGGAAGTGCTTGACTCTGACATGGTGTCAAACACGATGTGAGGGTCCACGGGAGCCGAATCGACGGCTCCGGCGAGGAGGATCGAGTTGTGGACGCCCATCATCATCACGCCGGACATTGCCATCACGACCATGCCGTCGAGTCGGAGGCGACGACGGTGAAGGATCCGGTCTGCGGGATGACCGTCGATCCGGCGACGACAGCGCATCAGCACGAGCTGGCCGGCACCACCTACCATTTCTGCAGCGCGGCGTGCCGGACCAAGTTCATAGCCGATCCCCACCGCTATCTGCATCCGCAACCTGAAGCGCCTGCGGCGGCCGACGTGCCGGAGGGCGCGATCTGGACCTGCCCGATGCATCCCGAGATCCGTCAGGTGGGGCCGGGCAGCTGTCCGATCTGCGGCATGGCGCTCGAGCCGGAGATGCCGACGCTGGAGGAAGGCCCGAACCCCGAGTTGATCGACATGGGCCGACGTTTCTGGGTCAGCGCGGCATTGTCGCTGCCGCTGTTCGTCCTCGCGATGGGTTCGGAGCTGTTTGGCTGGCATTGGCTTTCGATGCGGACCTCGGTGTGGCTGCAGCTCGCTCTCGCGACTCCGGTGGTGCTCTGGGGCGGCTGGCCGTTCTTCCAGCGCGGATGGGCGTCGCTGAAGAGCCGCAACCTCAACATGTTCACGCTGATCAGCCTCGGTGTCGGCGTGGCCTATTCCTACAGCCTCGTCGCGACCCTGGCGCCGAACCTGTTCCCGCCCTCTTTTCATACGATGGGCGGCATGGTGCCGGTCTATTTCGAGGCGGCGGCGGTGATCACGACCCTGGTGCTGCTCGGCCAGGTGCTGGAGCTGCGCGCGCGGTCGGCGACCGGCAAGGCGATCCGGGCGCTGCTCGGTCTGGCGCCCAAGACCGCGCGGATCGTGCGCGAGGACGGGCGCGAGGAGGATATCGACCTGGGCCACGTCCAGGCCGGCGACCTGTTGCGCGTTCGGCCCGGGGAGAAGGTGCCGGTCGACGGCGTCGTCGTGGAGGGTCGCTCGTCCGTGGACGAATCGATGATCAGCGGCGAGCCGGTGCCCGTCGAGAAGGTGCCGGGCGAGAAGGTCACCGGTGCCACCGTCAACGGCACCGGCAGCCTGCTGATGCGCGCCGAGCGCGTGGGGCAGGATACTATGCTCTCGCAGATCGTGCGAATGGTGGCTGAGGCGCAGCGCTCGCGGGCGCCGATCCAGGCGCTCGCCGACAAGGTGTCGGCCTGGTTCGTGCCCACGGTGGTGCTGATCGCGATCCTGTCCTTCGGCGTCTGGGCGATCTTCGGTCCCGAGCCGGCAATGAGCTTCGCTATCGTCAACGCCGTCGCGGTCCTGATCATCGCTTGTCCCTGTGCTCTCGGCTTGGCCACGCCTATGTCGATCATGGTCGGCACCGGCCGCGGCGCCACGGCCGGAGTGCTGGTCAAGAACGCCCAGGCGCTCGAGCTGATGGAGGGGATCGATACCCTGGTGGTCGACAAGACGGGCACCCTGACGCTGGGCAAGCCCAAGCTGACGGAGGTCGTTCCGGCCCCGGGCGTCGATGAGGCGGATGTACTGCGCCTGGCGGCCTCGCTGGAGCGTGGCAGCGAGCATCCTCTCGCCGCGGCCATCGTCGAGGGTGCCGAGGAGCGTGGGCTCGCTTTGGCCGGAACGGCGGACTTCGAGTCGCACACCGGCAAGGGCGTCAGCGGCTCCGTAGAGGGTCGGCTGGTGGCGCTGGGCAACAAGGTCCTGCTCGCCGATCTCGGTATCGACCCTTCGCCGCTGATGGCGCGGGCCGACGAGTTGCGGTCGGAAGGTCAGGGCGTCATGTTCGTGGCTGTCGACGGCAAGCTAGCGGGGCTCATCGCGGTCGCCGACCCAATTAAGGAGAGCGCTGCCGAGGCCATCGCCGAGCTGCGTAGGGATGGCGTCCGGGTCGTGATGCTGACCGGCGACAATCGGCGCACGGCCGAGGCGGTGGCGCGCCAGGTGGGCGGCATCGACGAGGTCATCGCAGACGTGCTCCCGGATCAGAAGCAGGCCGTCGTCGAGCGTCTGAAAGCCTCAGGCCGCCGCGTCGCCATGGCCGGTGACGGTATCAACGACGCACCTGCCCTGGCCGCGGCGGACGTCGGCATCGCCATGGGCACCGGGACGGACGTCGCCATGGAGAGCGCGGCGGTGACTCTGGTGAAGGGCGACCTCGGCGGCATCGTCCGCGCCAGGCGCCTCAGCCGAGCGGTGATGCGCAACATCCGTCAGAACCTGTTCTTCTCGTTCGTGTTCAACGGGGCGGGCGTCCCGATCGCCGCGGGGGTCTTCTACCCGTTGTTCGGCCTGCTGCTGAGCCCGATGATCGCCGGTGCCGCAATGGCCCTGAGCTCGGTCGCCGTGATTGGAAACTCGCTCCGGCTTAGGGGAGTGCAGCTATGAAGATCGGGCAGGCTTCGATCGAGAGCGGCGTCAGCCAGCGGATGATCCGCCACTATGAGTCGATCGGGCTGATCGGCAAGGCCGCGCGGCGGGACTCGGGCTATCGCGACTATGACGAGCGGGACATCCACACGCTCCGCTTCATCCGCCGCGCGAGGGACCTCGGTTTCCCGATCGAGGAAATCGGCAAGCTGCTCGCGCTCTGGCAGGACCGCGGTCGAGCCAGCGCGGACGTCAAGGCGTTGGCACTCGCTCGCGCGGCCGAGTTGAAGCGTAAGGCGAAGGAGCTCGACGCCATGCGGCGATCGCTCGAGCATCTGGCGGCCAATTGCCACGGGGACGACCGTCCCGACTGCCCGATCCTGGGCGGCCTTGAAGGGAAAGCGTCATGAGCGGCGCCATTGCAACCGCCGCGCGAGCGGCCTATTTGCGCCGCGTGTCCCTGACGCGCCTCATCCGGTTTCTGACCATACTCGCGTTGGTCCTGTCGCCGCTCGCCACGTTCGTTGCGACGCCTGCCTCCGCGATGGCTCATCATGCCGCGATGGCCTCCGACGGTGAGCAGATGGCAGGTCACGAGATGCCCGGCCACGATATGGCGGGCGACGCCTCTATGGCGGCGATGTCCTTGTGTCAGGACATGGGCGAGTCGAACGATCAGCCTTGCGGATCCGGCGACTGCGTCAAAGCTTGTGCCGCCGTCCCGGCGATTCCAGCCATGGGCGGCCAGCTCCAGCCTCATGCCCTGTCCCATGGGCCGCAGTTGCTGCCGGCTCTGGTTTCGGTGCCGCACGGCCTCGTACCCGAGGCTGCCACACCCCCTCCGCGAGGTTTCCTGACGATCTGAGACCTTTTCTCGATTTTTCAGGAGTAGATTCGATGAAGACGATGTTTGCCGCGCTCGCGCTTGCGATTGCGCTTCCCAGTGTCGCCCACGCCCAGACGGCTCCGGCTCCCGCGCCCGCGCAGGAGAAGAAGATGGAGTGCTGCTGCGCGAAGATGGGCATGAAGATGGACTGCTGCGACAGGCACGGCAAAGCCGGTGCCGGTCAGGACGAGCATGCCGGCCACGACATGAGCCAGCATCAGCAGCACCAGAAGCCCCAGCAGTAATCGACGAGGTGACGAGGCGGCGCTCGGCGCCGCCTCCGATCCCGCTGGCGCACCGCGTGCGGCCTGAGGTCGCGCGCCTGTGAGGACGACCATGAATCAGATTTCAGTAGACCGCCGGACTTTGCTGCGCGCGGGAGCGCTCGGCACCCTGGGTCTCGGCATGCAGAGCCGGTTCCCCGCCTGGGCGCAGAGCGGCACGCCTGGCCTCGCGCCGACGCTGCCGACGCTTTCGGGCGAAGATATCGCCCTCGAGATCGGCATGAAGCCTTTCACCGTCGGCGGCCGCACGGGCAAGGCGGTGATGATCAACGGCACCATCCCTGGCCCGCTGGTGCGGCTCAGGGAGGGTCAGAACGTCCGAATCTCGGTCGACAACCGACTGGACGAGGACACCTCGATCCACTGGCATGGCTTCATCCTGCCGTTTCAGATGGACGGAGTGCCGGGGGTGAGCTTTCCGGGCATCAAAGCGAAGTCGACCTTTGTCTACGAGTTCCCGGTGCGGCAGTCGGGCACCTACTGGTATCACAGCCACTCGGGGCTCCAGGAGCAGATGGGCCATTACGGTCCGATCGTCATCGATCCGGCCGGCATCGACCCGGTCGGCTACGACCGCGAGCATGTGATCGTGCTTTCGGACTGGACCTTTCGGCACCCGCACGAGCTCATCACCAAGCTCAAGAAGGAAGGCGGCTATTTCAATCGGCAGAAGATGACGCTCTTGGGCCGCCTCAGCGGCGATCCCGAGCAGCAGATGCCGGCCGCTGATCGGGCGATGTTCGCCAAGATGCGGATGGATCCGACCGACATCCTCGACGTGACGGCGGCGACCTACACTTACTTGATCAATGGCCACGGCCCCGCCGAGAACTGGACCGGCTTGTTCAGGCCTGGCGAGCGGGTGCGGCTGCGGATCATCAACGCCGCTGCCATGACCATCTTCAATATCCGGATTCCGGGTTTGGACATGAAGGTGGTGAGCACTGACGGCCAGAACGTCGTGCCGGTGACGGTACACGAGCTCCAGATCGGCAACGCCGAGACCTACGACGTGATCGTCGAGCCGGCGGACCAGGCTTACACCTTCGTCGCCGAGGCGATGGATCGTTCCGGCATGGGCCGGGCGACCCTGGCGCCCCGCATGGGGATGAGCGCAGCGGTCCCGCCGCTCCGCCAGCGCCCGGTCCTGACGATGAAGGACATGGGCATGGGCGGCATGGACCATGGCTCGATGCCGGGGATGGACCACGGCGCAAGTGCCGGGACGGCCGCGGGCGGCGCGATGGCTGGGATGAACCATGGAGGTCAGGCAGCCTCGTCAAGCGGTAGCGCCCCCGCGGCCGCCCCGATGGACATGAGCGGCATGAACATGCGGGACAAGTCTAAGGTCCCACCGCATGTGAAGGTTGGGGTCGGTGTCGACTCGATCGCGATGGCGCCCGTCGACCGTACTGGCGACCCCGGCCTCGGCCTGGAAGGCGTCGGGCACAAGGTGCTGACCTATGGCGACCTCAAGGCGCTCACGCCGAGCACGGACACACGCGCTCCTGCCCGGACCGTCGAGGTCCATCTGACCGGCAACATGGAGCGGTTCATGTGGTCGATCGACGGTGAGAAGTTCAGCGAGAATCCCGAGCCGATCCGCTTCGAGCGGAACGAGAGGGTGCGGGTCACGATGATCAATCATTCGATGATGACCCACCCGATGCACATTCACGGCCACTTTTTCGAGGTCGTGAACGGGCAGGACGCGAAGCCCATCAAGCATACCGTGATGGTGCTCCCCGATGCGAAGCTGAGCTTCGACATGACCGCCGACGCGCCTGGCGACTGGGCGTTCCACTGCCACCTGCTGCTCCACATGCACGCCGGGATGATGCGCGTCGTGACGGTCCGGCCCCTCGATGGAGACGCTGCATGAAGCGGTTGATCCCCTTTCTGCTCGCCACGGGCCTGGCTGGCCCGGCGCTGGCGCAGCATAGTGGACACGGGGCGTCTGCGCCGAGTCAGGCGCCTGCCCCGCCGGCGGCGGCGGCGACATGCACCCCCGAGCACGCGGCGATGGGCCACTGCAAGTTGCCCACTCCGGCTCCGGTACCAGCGCAGGCTTGCTCGCCTGAGCATGCTGCGATGGGCCACTGCAAGCTGCCGGCTCCGGCTCTGGCTCCCACTCCGGCGCCAGCCGGGACTTGCTCGCCTGAGCACGCCGCAATGGGGCATTGCACGCTGCCGTCGTCTTCGCCCGCGGTTCCACCCGCGCCTGCGCCGGCCTGCACGCCTGAGCACGCGGCCATGGGTCATTGCACGGCGCCGACCGAGACCGCGCCTGCAACCTCTGATCCGCATGCGGGCCACGCGATGGGCGAGGAGGCGCCGGCACCTCCGGTGGCACCGCCGCCGGCTGGCGCGCTCTCCGGCCCGGCTCACGCCGCGGACGCGATCTTCGGCCAGGAGGCCATGGCTGACGCGCGCGAGGATCTTCGGCGGGAGCACGGCTCGATCGTCACCTCGAAGATTCTGATCGACCAGCTCGAGACCAGGATCAGGAACGGCCGCGACGGCTACTTCCTGAACGCCGAGGCCTGGTACGGCGGCGACATTCACAAGCTCTGGCTGAAGACCGAGATCGAGGGCGAGTTCGGCCACGGCCCGGAGCAGGCGGAGGTCCAGGCGCTCTACAGCCGGGCAATCGATCCCTGGTGGAACCTGCAGGCCGGCGTCCGCTACGATTTCCGGCCAGATCCAGAGCGTGCGTACCTCGTTCTCGGGATCGAGGGCCTTGCGCCCTATTGGTTCGAAGTCGATGCGGCGGCCTTCGTCTCCAACAAGGGCGACGTCTCGGCGCGGTTCGAGGTGGAAAACGATCAGCGCCTCACTCAGAAGCTGATCCTCCAGCCGCGCATCGAATTGGACCTGGCGGCTCAGGATGTGCCCGAAATCGGTGTCGGTTCGGGCCTGTCCACCGCCGAGCTGGGGCTGCGCCTCCGTTATGAGTTCAAGCCCGAGTTCGCCCCCTATGTGGGTGTCGCTTATGAGCGCGCCTTCGGCGACACGGCCGACTTCGGCCGCGCCGCCGGCGAGAAGGCCGGCGGCTGGAACTTCCTGGTGGGGGTCCGGGCATGGTTCTGAAGCGCATAGCGGCACTGCTGGCGCTTTGGCTGCTGGCCCTCTCCATGAGTGTATCCCCCGCGGCGGCGCACAAGAAGGAGCGGCATGCCGCGCCGGCGGGGGCTCAGCAGCAAGCGGCATCGGGAGCTGCGGTCTCCCCCGGCGCTTCGATGGCCGGGCACGACATGAACGGCATGATGGAGAAGATGGGCGCGGAGCGGGCGGAGATGTCGACGTTCGAGCGCTTCCTGGATTGGCTTGGCCGGCTCCATCCGATCATCATCCACTTCCCGATCGCCTTCTTCCCGGCCGCTCTGTTCACGGCCGTGGTCGGCAGGAAGCGACCTGCCTTTGGCAAACCGGTGCAGTTCCTGGTGGTGGCGGGCGGCCTCATTGCCCCTGTTGCGATGGTGCTCGGCTGGCTTACCGGCGGCCTGACGCTAACGGACACCGACCCGCTGCTTCGAGTCCATCGCTGGTTGGGGACGGCAATAGGCCTCTCCGGCTTGGCGCTGGCGATCTGGGCCTGGAAGCGGCCGGAGCAGGACCGGCGCCCGGCCATGATCGTGGCCCTCGCGGGCATCACGGCGGCGATAGTCGTCCAGGGATGGTTCGGCGGCGCGCTCGTGCACGGCATCGATCACATGGACTGGTGAAATTGATTTTGAGCTCGGTTGGAAGAGGAGAGAATGATGAAGACGATATCGAAAATGGGCTTGGGCGTAGCGCTTCTCGCGCTGGCGACCGCCTGCGGGACTGAGACGCCGTCGGCCGACAATCAGGCGTTGGCGAACGAGCAGAACATCATCGACAATAGCATGATCGTGGATCCGGAGATCCCGAACGCGGCTGCAGCGACGAACGGCGCCGCCGCGGCGGAGCCCGAGGTCGAGCCGGCAGGCACGAACGAGCCGGCTGCGGTCAAGGTCGCGCCCGTGCCGCCGCCTCCGAAGGCGCCGCCGAAGGCTAAGGCCGATGCCTCGAAGGCGGCTCCCAAGGCGGCGCCGAAGCCTGAGCCTTCTCCGCCGCCGAAAGCGGAGTGCTTGCCGGAGCACCGAGCGGCGGGTCACTGCTGATATTCCTGTGAAGGCAGTCCGGCGCAAGTGAGGCGGCGCCGGGCTGCATTGATACGGCACGGGCGGGAGCTTCAGGTTGGCGATATCGGCACCATTGCTGGCGAGGCGGACTCATAAGTGGCTGGCGCTCTTCGTAGGGCTCCAGGCGCTGATCTGGACCTTGAGCGGCCTCTATATGACGGTCGTCCACATCGACATCATCCACGGCGATCACTTCATCCGGCATGCGGCCGCTCGGCCAATCGACCCAGGCAGGCTCATTGACCCGCTGGCGGCGGCGCGAACCGTGCCCGGCGCCGACGGCGTGCGGCTTCACTGGCTGCTCGATCGGCCGACCTACATTGTCACGAGGAAGGCAGAAGCGTCGCTGGTGGACGCCGCGACAGGCCAGAGGCTGCCGCCGCCCTCGGCGGCGCAGGTCCGTCAGCTCGCCGATCATTGGTTCACGGGCGACGAGCGGCTGGTGAAGGTCTCGTTGATCGACAAGATTCCGGGCGAGATCAGGGGTCGCAAGCCACCGCTGTGGCGGGCCGACTTCGACGGCTGGAACAAGCCGACCCTCTATTTCTCGCCTCAGACCGGGGAGCTGGTGTCACGGCGGCACGAGCTGTGGCGCGTGTTCGACTTCGCCTGGATGCTTCACATCATGGACTATCAGACGCGCGACAACGTCAATAACCCGTTGCTGCGGGTCGTCACCTGGGCGGCGGTTCTGATGGCCCTCTCGGGTGCTTGGCTGCTGGTCTACAGCTTCCCGCGCCGCAAGCGCAGGAAGGCGCGCCCATGAGCCTCTCCGCGCCTCTCCTGCGGCGGATCCATAAGTGGATCGGGCTGATCCTCGGGCTGCAGTTCGTGATCTGGACCGTGAGCGGCGCCACCATGGCGCTCCTCGACATGAAGACCGTCGCAGGTGGCAAGCTACGCCCTGCCGCTACCGCGCCCCCATTGCCCTCTGGCGACTCCGCCTGGCGGCAGGTGCGGCACTCCTTGGGCAGCCGGCCGGTCACCGGCGTGACGGTTCGTCCACTCCTGGACCGTCATATCTTCGAGGTGGCGACGCCCGCCGGTGTCCGGCTGTTCGACGCCGCGGAGGGCCGGCCGATCGCTGTCGACGGCGCCCTCGCCCGGAAGGTGGCCGAGGCGAGCTATTCCGGTCGCGGCAGGGTCGTTTCGGTGACTCCGCTGCGCGAGTTGGAGCTTGCCGTAAGGACGCACAAGCTGCCGATCTGGCGGGTCGATTTTGCCGATGCCGAGAACAGCAGCTTTTATGTCTCAGGGGCGACCGGCAAGCTGCTCGAGCGCCGCAACGACACATGGCGAATCTGGGACTTCGTCTGGATGCTCCACAACATGGATTATGTGAACCGCACCAGCTTCAACCATCCGCTGATCGTCGTCCTGGCTTTCGGCATCATCTGGCTGGCGATCTCGGGGTTCTGGCTGCTGTTCAGGACGAAGTGGAAGCCTGACTTGCGGCGATTGAGGCGCCTGAGACGCGATCGGCAGGTCGATCGATGAATCCGGCTGCCGTTCGGCGCTGGAGCTGGTCGCTTCAGCGAAATGCCCGCCCTATTTGTTGCCGACCCGGGCCGACGATGACAGGGGGCGTGCCGCCATCTTTTGCGCTGCAGGTGGGGGCAGCATGTCGTTGGAGAAAGGCGGATGACCACACCGGCAGCATTGCGGGAGCGAGCTTCGAACATCCGCCAGGCCGCGCTGGGATTTACAGACGAAGTGTCTCGCACCCTGGTGGAGCTGGCTGAGGGACTCGAAGCCGATGCTCGTAGGCTCGAGGAGGAGAGGGCTGCGGATGCAGCCGGGGATGCCTCCGACAGATAAACGGTCCCGATAGGTCGGCGGCGCGGCAACGCGGAGAAGGGCTTGTTATCGGCATTGTTTCGGTGTCCGATGCGTGCGCTATTGCCGTGGTCACGGAGGGCTAGCTTAGCCCCGCACCCGCGGGGCCCAGAGGGGCGGAGGTCTTTCAAGCAGGGGCCAAGTCGTCTCGATCCGTGTCAGGAGAGAGGGACAGTCGCATGCATCATAGCAACACAGGGACCTGGCGCGGCTCGCGCATTCTGAAGATCGCTGCTTTCGCCGGCGCCGCTGGCCTGCTGGCCGGGCCGGTCGTCGCCAGCCATAGCTGGGGCGGCTATCACTGGGCTCGTACGACGGCGCAGATATCGCCGCCGGTCGGCGACAACGTCACCGCCGCGTGGGACGGCTATCTGCGGACGGCCGTTGCGGATTGGAATCGCTCGACCGTGATCGAGAGCCCGCTCGTCGCCGGGCAGTCGGCTCAGAAGCAGTGCAAGCCGGTCGCCGGCCGCATCGAGGTCTGCAATGCGACCTATGGCCGCAACGGTTGGCTCGGCATCGCCTCGATCTGGCTGACGGGTGGCCACATCAGCCAAGGGACGACCAAGGTCAACGACACCTATTTCAACATGGCCCAATATAATAATCCCGCGGAGCGGGCGTCGGTCATGTGCCAGGAGATCGGCCACGATTATGGGCTCGATCACCAGGACGAGGATTTCAGCACGGACAACACCAACTCGTGCATGGATTATACGAACAATCCGGTCGGCAACGAGCATCCCGATCGGCACGATTATGACCAGCTGCTGGCGATCTACAACCACGTCGACTCGGCCGCCGCGGCCGGTGCGGCGAAGAGCATGCCGAGCCAGGCGGCGGTCGGCGATTCGGCTGCCGACTGGGGCACGCCGGTGCGCCGCAATTCGCGCGGCCAGGCCGACGTCTACGTCCGCGACCTCGGCAAGGGCAACAAAGTGATCACGCACGTCCTCTGGGCCGACGAGCGCTAGTCTCGATTGCCCGGAAGCGACGATGATCGCGAGGCATCCCTCTGGCTGTAGCGGCCGGAGGGATTGCTGTTTCTGCTGGCGGCGCTGGTGAAAAAGACTGCTGGGTGGCCTCCGAGTGTTGGGTCCAATTCGGATCGAATTTTGTCACGCCCCGCATTCGGCAGGTGCGCGAAGGGACGGGGCTGTTCTTCCTCTACCGACGCGCAGGAAGCTTGGTAGTTCTACGAAAAGTCCGTCCTGATCAGCTACTTGTAAGGGTCAGGCGAATGATGCTTGCTCCCCGAATCGGCGGCGACTCCGGTGTCCGCCGATGCGTCCCTCAACAAGAGAGGGCGCCGCAGGGGGGCGTAGTTCTGCTTTCCGTGGTCCACGGCGGCAATCCCACTGTCTCCCTGTGCAACTGGTCATGAACGAAGGGGACTGTCATGCATCATGTAAAGGGAACCTGGCGTAGCAAATCGACCATTCTGAAGATCGCGGCCGTTGCCAGCGCCGCCGGCTTGCTCGCCACGCCGGTGCTCGCAACCCACAGCTGGGGCGGCTATCACTGGAAGCGCACGACGACGCAGATCAGCCCGCCGGTCGGCGACAACGTCACGACGACCTGGGACAGCTATCTGGTGACGGCCGTCAACGACTGGAACCGCTCGACACGGATCCAGAGCGCGCTGGTCGCCGGCCAATCTTCGCGCAGCACCTGCGCGCCGCGCGCCGGCCGCATCGAGGTCTGCAACTACACATACGGCTCCACCGGCTGGCTGGGCATCGCCCAGATCTGGCTCTCGGGCGGCCATATCAGCCAGGGCACGACGAAGCTCAACGACACCTATTTCAACACGGCGCAGTACAACACGCCGGCGTGGCGCGCCGCCGTGACCTGCCAGGAGATCGGGCACGATTACGGGCTCGGCCATCAGGACGAGAATTTTAGCACCGACAACACCAACAGCTGCATGGATTATACGAGCAATCCGGCGGGCAACGAGCACCCGGATCAGCACGATTATGATCAGCTGGCCTCGATCTACAGCCACGTTCACGCGGCGTCGGCGCTGCCCAGTGCCACGACCTCCGCGGGCGCCAGCAACAGCCGGGCCGAATGGGGCCGCGCGGTGAAGGCTGACGCCCATGGCCGCTCGAACGTCTTCGAGCGCGATCTCGGTAACGGCAACAAGGTCGTCACCCACGTCCTGTGGCTGCCGGGCTACGAGGGCGCGGACACCCACTAGGAGCGGCCAGTCCCCTCACGGGCGGTCTGTTTCTGAAGGAGCCCCTCCGGCCAGCCCGGTCGGAGGGGCTTTGCCGTTCTCGGCAGACTAGCGCGTTGGCGACTTGGAAGAGCCGTGGTGCTGGGCGATCGCCAATTGATAGGCGAGATCGGCCCTGTATTCGTCGGCGACCTGGCGCATGGCTGCGAGCAGGGAATCCTTGTCGGCCGGTGCGTCGGCGAGGAGCGGCTCGAAGCCAGGGTCGGCGAGGCCGAACGCGGGCGGTGCGATGCGGTCGAGAAGGCTGTCCGTCGAATAATGCTGTTTGCGATCGTCCATCGCGTCGAGGATGTTGTCGACCGTCTTGTTGCCGTGTTTGAGGAAGAACCAGAGGTCGTAGAGATCTCGGCTGGTCTTGCGTTCAAAGAGCAGTGAGCTCTTGAGTTTGAAAACGCCTTCGGGGTCGAGCACTTTGAGGCGGCCGAGGTCGATGGCGTCGGCGTCGTGGTAGACGGCCAGCTGGGCCGCGCTGAACGGCGCGTAGAAGGTCAGCTTGACGTTACCGACTTGCCAATCTTGATGGCTTTGATTGAGATCGACGCCGTCATTCTCGGCCGCGAGGAGTGCGGCCTGATCGGTAATCAGCTTGGGCGGGGTGCCGGCTGACAGGCGTTTCAGGATTGTCTCGATCTGGCCTTGGGGGAGATTGCCCTGGGTCCAGGCCAGGTCGAGATCCTCACTCCTGCGGTGGCCTACCTGGAGGGCGAGAGCTGTGCCGCCGATAAGGGTGAAGCCATCTACCTCTTCGAGGTCGTGGAGCCGCTGGAGGAGCTCCCCAGTGTCCTTAGGCAGGGCGTCGAAGTGCAGCACGCTCGAGGCCTGAAAGAACGGGGTCCCAGAGGCGGGCAAGATAGTCGCGCCGGAAGCCTGGCAGGTCCGGCTCGAGCTGGATTTTGACCTGAGTGACCGTATCCAGGCCGTAGCTGAGTATGGTCTGGGCCAGATCGTGCGTCGTGGGGCGCTCCAGCACCAGGGCGATGATGGTTCTGGGATCTGTGAGCGACGGGTTTGACCAGGAGCGATTGATCTCGAACCCAGGGCCCGCGGGCGGTCCCTGGCTGGGAGATCCGGCATCGGAGCGAGACTGTTTCATCGGTCGGTCCATCTGCCTTTTCTAAATCCAATATATGCATACAAAGTGACTGGAACAATCGCAGTCGCGCAGCTGAGTGCGCTGGCAGGTTTCACTGTACGCCAAACTGACGAGCTTTCGTGGGAAGCTTGTGTTTTGTCTAAGGAAATGGCTTAATTGCCGGGCCTGCCGTTCGCGGCGGGCCGAGGCGTGGAAACCTCGCAACTAGAGTCGGTCGGCCGGTCAGGGCTCCCAGTGGGTTCCGACCGGATGGCGGCCGCGTATGTCCAGGGCTTCGGCCTAAAGGCGTCCGCGCCTGTCTAGTTGCAGGTTTCCAACATCCGGTTCTCGGGCCGGCATCGCCTCGATCCAGAGGCGATGCCGCCGGCTTTGCCGTCGGCGATGGAGGGACCGGATCATGAAAATGAGAATTGCGGCTTGGGCGTTGCTGGTGGGCCTGCCCGGAGTGCTTGGCTCCTCGCCGGCAGCGGCGATGGCAAAAGTGGCTCTTCACGATCCTTCCAGCCTGGCGATCGCGGGCGTGCGCATAGGCATGACGCCGCCGCAGGTATCCTCGACGCTGAGGTCTGCGGGATACGTTCTCGAGTACGAGGTGAAGAGCAAGTCTTGGGAGGAGAGGGTCGCCCGTGAGTTGGCGGGCACCCGTGGGGTGCCTGTCACGGGTAGTTTTCGCGAGGTCGCCTGGCACGAGACCTGGCGCAAGCGCGAGGAGCGTGTCGAGGTCTACTACCGAGCGATGCCGTCTGGTCCGATCGTGAGCGGCGTGGACTATGGGATGGGCAATGCCGCCATGACCGAAGAGGCGTTCCGGGCGGCTGTGCGCGCTCGCTACGGTGCGCAGTCGGCGGGCGGTTCGTCGGAGATGATTTTCTGCAGCGTCGGTGAGGCGGTGTGCAGTGTACTGGATTTCCAGAATCCCAAGCAGCTGCCTTACATCACCGTGCGTCCCTATGGCGGCGCCGAACGGTCGATCGATCTTCGCTCGGGTGCCAAGGCCGAGAAGGATTACACCGCCGCATTCAAGGCCGAACTGGCGCGCCGGGTTCCGGCGATGAAGCGGCCGACTTTCTAGGCTGTGTCGGATGGCGTTCCGCCAATGGCGCCGGCGGTGGATCTGGCTCGCCTCGCCGATCTGAGGGCCAGCCTCGCTTCCCTCCTGGATTTGCTGGACGAGGCGGAGCTGTGCCAAGCGGCGGCTTACGTCTCGATGGCGCTGGATGTTCTGGACCGGGTCGCTGGCGAGTTGCCCCCGCACGGATAGCGAGTCGATCGGTCGCCCGGCCGTGGGATTAGCTGTGGAAACGTCGAATTGCCCGCTTCTATTTGCGGTGACGGCTGGCATAGTTGAGGGATGAGCGACGACGATTTCGCGGCCGAGACGACGAGCCGCCGCGACGCCTTGATCGAGGCTGGGCTGTTTATCGAGAATCCGGAAGAGGTGCCGGGTCTCGTCTATCCGATCCCGCCCGAGCGGTCCCTGAAGGCCCTTGTGAGGGAGTATGAGACCAAGGCGACGCTTGGGCGTAAGGTGCGATGCGCCGCCTGTTCAAGTCACACGCTCCATTATCGCGGTTTTGTGAGCGAGCTCGACGACGGCACCCCCGCGCTTGTCGGCATCATCTGCGGCGAGGGGCATTTCGGCAAGGGTATCTGGGCTGAGATGCGTGCGAAGCTCGTTCGAGAGCAGGACCGCGCCCACTACCTCGCGCGCCTTGGCCCTGCGCTTCGGCAGATCGAGCTCCTTCACCCGCTTCTTCGTGAGTGGAAGGGGGCTTTGGCGACTTGGGGTGCGTTTTGCGCAGATCTCTGGGAGACGCTGCCCGATCTGGGTGATGATCTCTTTGAGGCTGCGGAACGGCGGGAGGGACGTCTCGAGCGTGAGAAGATGCGCAAAGTGACGGTGGTCGACGAGAACGGCCAGGAGCGGGTCGAGCGTCGGCCGGAGACGATCACCTACGGCCGGATTCCGCATCCCGATGCTTTCACCGGCGCGACGCCGGAATCGAGGGTCGGTCCTGCGGTCACGGCGTTGAAGAAAGCGGAGCCGGGATTGCGGGATGCGGGCAATGTCAAGGCGGTCGCAGCGGCCTTTGCGGTGCTCCGCGAAGGCCGCCGGTCGATCGAGGAAGCTCGTGCCCTCCATGACCAGTGGGTGAGGCTGAGCGAGATGGGGTGGTGGCGGTCGGCTGTCGACTGGGCGAATTCGCACGGCGGGTCCGGCAAGTACCGGATCAGCGGGCGAACGATTGTGAGGGCCAATGAGGGCAGCCCGCTCAAGGTGGAGGTGCCGGAGTCCGATCCGCGGGTAGTCCCGCTCTACGACACGATAATGGCGGCGTGGCCGCGGTAGTATTCGCTGCTGTCAGCTGAGAAGCATCCAGGCTGCCAGGGCGAGCAGGCCTAGCCCAATTGCTCGACACAACGCCCCTTCGGTCGCTATCAGAAAGACGAATCCGAGTACTGCTGTGATAAATCCGACGATGAAGGCCAGAGCTTGAGCGGCTTCGTTGAGACTTTGATCGCGCGCGGCGGCGTCCTCGCCTTTCTGGCTGTGGTCTTTGGGGCCGCCTATATTTTGGCGAAGACGCTGGTCGCGGCGGTAGACCGGGACAAGATCCGCGCTGAAATGCGATTGGCTGCGGCGGAGAAGCGGGCGCGGATTGTCTGCGATGGGAGCCGCTGTCGGCTCGTCACTGGTGGCGATGGGAGTCGGCTGATCGTTCCTGTCGCGAATTCGGGCAAGAGCCTGGCTGCCGACGTTTGGGTACGCTTTCGTTGGGAGCCGATCTGGTCGGGAGCTCCGAAGGCGAGTGAGGTTTGGCACGCGACTTGGGAGCCAGGCGAGGAGCATCTGGTTGAAGTGGATTTGGGTGAGTGGGATCCCGCCTCTGGGCCGCTCCGACTTCTCGTCGAAGTTTCGTACCGTGATTTCGGCGAGGTTGGGCGACGCGAGTGGCAAGGGCTCCGACTGGCGTTGGAGGAGCCTCTCGAGGTTTGCAGCTTCCGGGTTGGGACGTTTCGCAGGTTGCTGCGCTTCCGTCGCCTCCGCGCCTGGCGGCTCTGATAGAGGGACCAGATTAGCCTGGTTGTCGGTTCCGCTGAGTGCGGCCGACAGTGCGGCAACGAGGCTGATCACGTAGTCCATGTCAGCCGAACATCGTGCCGTTGACGATGAGCGTGATGGGGTGGCCCTTGAACGATCGCGGCAGTGTCCAGCTGCCATATCGCGAGCGGACGGTGTCTCCGGGCGCATAGCGGCCCGGGAGCAGCCGCTCGAGACCGGGGATAGAGCCGATCACGATGCCGTGATTCGTTTCTTTGAGTGTGTCCGCGTGCACTGTGCTGCCGCGGCTCGACCTTTGGGCGAGGGGTTTCATTGGGCGACCTCCGTCGCCTTCGACGTCATTTCCTTTCGCTGGTAGCTTGTGGCCCGGCAATCGGTTGTACGATCCTTGGCGATTCGAGCGAGCTGAGCGCGCTTACCGATCACGCTTCTCGTCGTGCCGCGTATGGAACGATGGCATGACCGGCCATGGTTGAACTACATTGGAGCTCAACGGCTTGCCAGCATTGCCGCTGACGGGCTCAGAGAGGCATTGATGCTGTCGGAAGCGAAACTTCGCGCGGTCTCACTGGTGATCTACTTTGCCGCGCTCGTCGCGGTGCAGCTGTTCGTCATCGACACGGGGCTCGCCCCCAACGAGAATGCGATCTGGCTCTACAGCGGCCTTGCCAGCCTTCTCCTCGGCAGCCGCATCGTCAACCCGTACTTCACGCCGCCAGCCGACACTTTGACCAACGCGTTTGCGGCTTTTCTCGCGCTCGTCCCGGCCTTGCCCGTTGTCCGGAGCTGGACGCCTGATGCCTATGTCTTGGGTTCGGCCGTGGGCCTGTCTGTGCTGATCGCGGGAATGTCGCTGCTGGTGCTCATCCTTCGCCCGCAACCGGGTGTCGAGCAGGGTGCCATTTTGCGGTTGGTGGACCGGGCGGTGAAGGGACTTGGCAGTCCCAATGTCATCTTCACCCTCCTCATCTTGGCCTCGGTTTGGCTCTTCCATCGCGACAAGCCTGTCGAAGTGTTCGCGATCCTCGCGACGCTATTCGTCATCGTCCAATACCGGCCGCTTGAATCAGTCGCAGGCTACGTCATCTCGTTTTTGAATCGACCCAAGCCGATTCGGGGCGAGGATGTCGTTGGCACTGTCGCAGCGCACCAGTCGCCCGGCATCGTGCTCGTCCGACAAGTCGAGCCCAAGACGATTGATCGCGGGACGCTGATGATAATTTCCGATCAGCACGGCCCGGCCCAGCTCGGGGTGGCACTGAACTACGTCGGGCGCGACGAGGGCAACCTTCTCCGCGTCCTCACCGTCGCCATGCCGAGGGGCCTTGCTGCACTTGCCGATCCGACCTCGGGGGAGGGCATCGCCGTGTCGATCAGCGTCTCCGATGAGCAGAAGGCGGAGATACGCGCGCTCCAGTGGATTGATCGCCTCTGCGGGATTGTCGACAGCGACACCAGCCCGGAGTTCCTCCAGTTCGAGGTTATCAACGAGACCGGCCTTGCGGAGGGCTGCCTCATCGAGGCCCGCGTCGGCGAACAGCAGCGGGTCATCTACCAGGTGGTCGACGGCGTCACCCGTGAGGAGGTCGTGCAACAGAAGAACAAGTACGGTTACGCCAGGGCGAAGGCGCGCAAGATCGGCACGTGGGAGGATGAGGCCCGGAAATTCTGTCCCGTCTCGTGGATGCCGCGGATGAATGCACCGGTGTTCCTCTTGAAGAAGGAGGAGGCCGACCCGGCGGACGACTGCATTGGGCGCTTTCCGTCGACTCCCTACGGCGTCAGGTTCGACGTTACCGAGGGCGTGACCCACAACACCGCGATCCTCGGCATCTTGGGCGTAGGCAAGAGTTACCTAGCAATCGAGCTCGTCGAGCGAATGATCGCCCGGGGTATCAAGGTCCTCTGTCTCGACCTGACCAATCAGTATGAGAAGCTCCTCGCGGACTTCATGGACCCGGCGCACGAGGAGGTCTGTCGCAGCGAGCTTATCGAGGCGGGCAAGGGAGGCGTCGCCCATCAGAACAAAGAGCAGGGTGGTTCGCGCCGGGCATTCAAGCTCGCGGTGGTGAAGCAGTTGCGCGAGTTCATGTCCGCTGAGGATGACCATTACCTGCGCGTATTCAACCCGGCTCAATTTCGGGTCACAAAGCAGACTTCGACGATCTATCAAGGCAATGCCGACCTCGCCCACCTGACGCCGGCCGAGATAACGGGGATTTTCTCGGAAGCGGCATTGTTCGTCTGTCAGGAGCTCGGGATGACGGACGAGGCCCGCTTCTGCCTCGTCTATGAGGAGGCTCACACTCTCGTCCCCGAGTGGAATTCCGTTGCGGCCGAGGGCGACAAGATGGCCACCGCGACCAGCGCCCGTTCCATCCTGCAAGGGCGGAAATATGGGCTGGGTTGCCTGCTTATCACTCAGCGCACCGCGAATGTGACGAAGACGATTCTCAATCAGTGCAACACCATCTTCGCGATGCGAACCTTCGATGATACCGGCAAGGAGTTCCTTGGGAATTATATTGGCTCTGAATACGCAGCCGTGTTGCCCTCTCTTCAAGCCCGTCACGCCGTTGTCTTCGGTAAGGCGTCCTCCTGCGAAAATCCGGTCCTTGTCCGCCTCAATGACCAAGGTGACTTTCGTGAGCGGTTCCGCGCGGCGCATGAACCGAAAAGGCCGAAGCCAGCGGAGCCGACCGAGGGCGCCCCGGCCGGGCCCGGAGTGTCGCCAGTCGCAGCCGCGAGCGAGGCAGCGCCGGCAGAGGAGCTGCAACCGCCAGGGGGCGGCGCTCCCGAGGCAGAGGCCTAGACTGTAGCTTCAAACCCGGCGTCACCCCTGGCTAGCGCGCGGTCCCAAGCGGCGCAGTCTAAATGCACCGGCGGCGCAACTTAAATGCTAGCGCACACGGACATTGGCGCGCCCGGCAGGATTCGAACCTGCGACCCCAAGCTTAGAAGGCTCGTGCTCTATCCGACTGAGCTACGGGCGCGCGCCCGGCGGGTGTAGCGTGGTTTCCTCGCGAACGGAACGGCGCTAGGCATTCCTGCCATGGAGCGGGGAGAGTTGCGGGCGGTCGACGGCGCGGCGCTGAAGGGCGCGCATTTCCGCTATTACGACCTGGTGATGGCGGCCTTCGTCACCATCCTCCTGCTCTCCAACGTGCTCGGCGCCGGCAAGGTGGCGGTGATCGACGTGCCGGGGATCGGCACCTGGCCGTTCGGCGCGGGGATCCTGTTTTTCCCGGTCTCCTACGTGATCGGCGACATCCTGACCGAGGTCTACGGCTATGCCCGCGCCCGGCGCTGCATCTGGGCGGGGACCGGAGCGCTTCTGTTCATGGCGCTGATGAGCTGGGTGGTGGTGGCGCTCCCGCCGGCGGCGGACTGGACCGGGCAGCCGGCCTACGAGGCGGTGTTCGGGCAGGTGCCGAGGATCGTCTTGGCCTCGATCGTCGCCTTCTGGGCCGGCGAGTTCGTCAACTCCTGGGTGCTCGCCCGGATGAAGCTGATGACCCAGGGCCACCATTTGTGGTCTCGGACGATCGGCTCGACAATCGTCGGACAGGGGATCGACAGCCTGATCTTCTACCCGCTCGCTTTCTGGGGCGTCTGGGACGGCGAGACCCTCGTCAAGGTGCTGCTCACCCAATGGGCGCTGAAGGTCGCCTGGGAGGCGGCGCTGACTCCGGCCACCTATGCCGTCGTCGGCTTCCTCAAGCGGCGCGAGGGGATCGACGTCTTCGACCGGGGCACCGATTTCACCCCGTTCCGGGCCGGAGTGTGAGACGTTGAGCGGGTTCCAGCAGGCGAAGCTGTGGCTGGCGGCCTGGGCCGGCCTGCCCAAGGATGCGCTTCACATCTATGTCGGAATGGCCGTGTTCCTGCTCGCCGCCGCCTTGCTTCGGGCGCCGCTGCGCTCCTGGCGGCCGCTGGCGGCCGTGGCGCTGGCGGCTCTGGCCGGAGAGGCGTGGGACGTTGCCGACACCTGGCGTGCCGGCCAGCCGGTCGCCTGGTGGCGCAACTGGCACGACGTCTGGAACACCTGCTTCTGGCCGACGATCCTGTTCCTGCTCGCCCGCTACACCCGGGTGCTGAGGTAGAGGGGTACCTCGCGCCCGCTCAATTGGAGGCGATGCCGTCGCCGCGGTTGGCGGTTGCGATCGGAGCGATGTTGAAGATGCGCTGGATCAGGGCCTCGAGCGCCTGGAAGACGGCCTCCACCCCGAAGCCGGCGACGAAGGAGATGGCCGAGGCCGACAGGGTCACCGGGCCGAGCAGGCCCTCGCCGGCATTGTCGCTCCCCGGCGCCGCGATGAACAGGCCGATGCACGCCCCGACGACGGCTCCGAGCGCCAGTTGCTGGAACGACAGGTGGAGGTCGCGCGGACTGAGCAGGCTCGAGCGGATCTTGCGCGAGAGGGAGCGGATGATGGCAGCGCCGGCGCCGAGCAGGCCGTAGAGGAAGGGCAGCACCGCCGAGCCCATGATGGTCGCGAGCGCGGCCGCCCGCGCCGGCGCGTTGATCAGCTTGTCGTCATAGGTCCGCTTCTCCGCGTCCGGCAGGTCCTGCTTGGGCCGAGCCACATCGTCGGGGTCGCATCCTGAAAAGGGTGCCGCGCACAGCCAGCCGTAGAGTCGCCTCTGTACCCGCTGGACGTTCTGGCTGATCCGCCAGCTCTCCCTACAGAGCTGGGCCTGGGTGGCCGAGGGCGGGCGTTCGCAATAGGGCTTGAAAGCCGGCGCCTTGGTTCCCACCGCGGCCGTGGCGGCTTTGGCTTCCGTATTCTCTGCTTCCACGATCTGCGCGCGTGCAGCGACCGAGGCCTCCTGCGTCTTGGCATAGTCGGTCAGGACTTCGTTGCCGTAGGCGACGTACCAGGAAAGTGCGCAGGTGAGGAGGAGCGTGAGCAGCAGGCCGACGCTGATCACCCCCATCCAGCGCCGGAAACCGGCGGCTTTGGAGACGAGATCCGGATAGGCGGCCTGCGCCAGCGAGCTTCGCGTTGGAGATTGGCGCGCGCTCAGCACGCCGCCCTTCTTCAGGCGCCACTTATAGTCGGCGGCTCCCTGCGTGACGAGCAAGGTGAAGGCGATGGTCGAACCGCTGGCGGGATGTGACAGGCGGTTGAGATAGTCCTTGGCTCGGATCAGCAGCGCCGCGTCCACGGCCCTCTCCTCGGTCGACCCGTCGGGCGGCCAGCTTATGTCGCATACCTTCTCGATCCACTTGGGGCCGAGCTCCTCGGGAAGCGCGATCGGCCCGGCCTCGGTGACCGTGGTGGTGGGATTGGCGGAAACGTTGTCGAGGAGCAGATGGACTTCGCTGAGCTCGCGCAGCAGCACGAAAACCCTGGGATCGCGGCTTCGGCCCTTGACGGTGTCGGCGGCGGGCGGCGCCTCTTCGGCGCCCTCCACCTGTTCCTCATCGCCGCCGTCGCCTGACTCGGTCGCCATCCTTCCGATCCCCAACCCGTTTCCCGCGAACAGCAAACGTTGTTGTCGCGAAACGGTGAGGATGACAGCTGCCGCCGTCATGGGCAAGTTCCGCGTCTACTTGGCGCGGGACAGGTCCGGCTGGCTTTTTCGGCCTCGATCGACGAAAAGTGGCGAACAGGATTTGCGAGCAAGGGCTCCGGGATTTAGCGAGGCGCAGACCGCCTGGTCGCGGACAGGATAGTCGGCGCAGACGTCGGCATCGCCTAACCGACCGCCTCGAGCAGCCCCTCGAACAGGCGGCGTCCGTCCGTCCCGCCGTGGGCCGGCTCCACCATCCGCTCGGGGTGGGGCATCATGCCCAGCACGTTGCCGGACTCGTTGACGATTCCGGCGATGGCGCGCGCGGAGCCGTTGACCTCGTCGGCGTAGCGGAAGGCGACCCGGCCCTCGCCCTCGAGGCGGTCGAGAGTCTCGCGGTCGGCCTGGTAGTTGCCGTCGTGATGGGCGACCGGGACGGTGATCGCCTCGCCGGCTTCGTAGCGGCTGGTGAAGACGGTCTGGCTGTTGGCGATTGTGAGCGGCACGTCGCGGGAGACGAAATGGAGGCCGGCGTTGCGCATCAGCGCGCCTGGCAGAAGCCCTGCCTCGGTCAGGATCTGGAAACCGTTGCACACGCCGAGGACGGCGACTCCGCGCCCCGCGGCGTCGGCTACCGCCCGCATCACCGGCGAGCGCGCCGCCATCGCTCCGGAGCGCAGATAGTCGCCGTAGGAGAAGCCGCCCGGGACGGCGATCAGGTCGAGGCCGGGGGGAAGCTCGGTCTCGCGGTGCCAGACCATCGCCGGCTTCGTCCCGGTCACCTGCTCGAGCGCGACGGCGAGGTCGCGGTCGCAATTGGAGCCGGGGAAGACGATGACGGCGCTCTTCACGCGCCGGTCTCCGCCGCCTCGCGCTCGATCCGGAAGTTCTCGATGACGGTGTTGGCGAGCAGCTTGCGGCACATCGCCTCGACCTCCTCGTCGCCGACGCTTTCGGCCAAATCGAGCTCGATCAGCTTGCCGGCGCGCACGTCGTTGACTCCGCTGAAGCCGAGGCCCTCGAGCGCATGGTGGATGGCCTTGCCCTGGGGATCGAGCACGCCGTTCTTCAAGGTGACGTAGACGCGGGTCTTCATGACATTTCTCGTGGCGGGAAGATGGGGTCCTATGCCGCCAAAGCAAGCGCCGGCACAAGGGCCGCCGCCGCGGCGCTTGTGAGGACCCCTCCCGCGCCCTATCTCCCTGGCATGGCCGACGCTTCCGAAATCGCTCTCACCCCCGCCGCGGCGGCACGGGTCGCCGCGATCGCCGAGCGGCAGGGCAAGCCCGCCATCCTCCGCCTGAGCGTCGAGGGCGGCGGCTGCGCCGGCTTCAGCTACCGCTTTGGCCTCGCCGACGAGGTGGAGTCGGACGACCTCGTCGCCGGCGAGGGCGGGGTCACCCTGGTCGTCGACCCGATGACCCACGACCTCGTCAAGGGCGGCGCGGTCGATTACGTCGAGAGCCTCGGCGGCGCCGCGTTCCAGGTCAGGAACCCGAACGCCGCCTCGGGCTGCGGCTGCGGAAGCAGCTTCTCGGTCTGAGGCGGCGTCCCGACTCGTTCGCAAAACGGTCCTAGAACTCCCCCGCCACGCCGACACGGGCCGCATTGTTCCTGTGGCCCGCATAGGAGAAGCCGGCGGTGACGGCGATCGGATCGCTGCCGCCGAGCCGGTGCATGATCGACCCGCCGATCGCATATTCGCCGCGGAACACGGCGCCGTTCAGCACATAGCTGGTCCGCCCCGGAGCGGAGGGCATGGGAGCGCTCCCGATCGCCACGGCCGCGGCGATCCCCTTGCGCGAATCCCGGCGATCGATGCGGGCCAGGTCGAAGAGCGCGTCCACCCGTCCGCCCAGCACCGTCTGCGCCGCCTCGAGGCCGGTGGTCCGGGCGCCGAGCGCGGCGATGTCGGCCGGCCCGAAGGGCGAATAGCCGACATTGCCGGCGCTATCGCCGGTGACGAACCGGGTCACGCCGCTTTGCGCCGCGCTGCTCGCCGCGGAGCCGAGCCCGGGCGCCGTATAGGTGGAGGCGGCGGTGCCCAGCACGATCTGCCCGGCGCGGGTGGCGGTGGCGCCGCCGCCGATCGCGACGGCGTTGGCGCCGTTCGCGCTCGCTCCGTTGCCCAGCGCGATGGCCGAGTTGCCGATCGCGGCGCTGACGTTGCCGATGGCAACCGCTCCTGTACCGGTCGCCATATTGTCGGCGCCCATCGCGACGGCGCCCGTGCCTGTCGCGACATTGGGATCGCCGATCGCGACGGCGCCGTTGCCGCTGGCCAGGTTGCCGCGCCCGATCGAGACCGCGGCGCCGTCCACTGCCCGGGCGGCGTCGCCGATCGCGACCGAGCCGTCGCCGCCGGCGAGGCTGTCGCTGCCCACCGCGAAGGACTGCGCACCCGAAGCGACGGGACGCGGCCCGGTATAGTTGGTCTCGATATAGTCGGTGCGCTGGAGCGCTGCGTCCGCCGTGGACTGGGCGATGGCCGCATAGGCGAGGGCCGTGTCCGCGGTCCCCTGGGCGGCCGCGGCATTGGCGAGCGCCGTGTCCGCAGTCCCCTGGGCGGCCGCGGCGTTGGCGAGCGCCGTGTTCGCGGTCGCCTCGACGCCGCGCAGCTGGCCGAGATTGACCGCGTCGGTCTCCTCGACCCCGGCCGCGAGGTTGACGATCCGGCGCTCCGCTCCGGGCGCTCCGACCGAGACGACATTGTCCTCGTCCGCGATCGACCCGGCCCCCAAAGCGACGCTTCCGATGCCGCCGGCGCGTGCGCTCGTGCCGAGGGCGACGGCGTTCAGGGCCGTCGCCGCCGTGTCGGCATTGCCCGGAGCCAGCGTCCGGCTGCCTATGGCGATGCCGCCTTCGGCCGTGGCCTCGGCGAACCGTCCGACGGCGATCCCGAAATCCCCGCTCGCAGACGCGGTCGATCCGATGGCGATGCCCCGGTTTCCGGTGGCGGCGGCGTCGAGGCCGGCCGCCAGGGAGAATTGCCCGTCGGCGACAGCGCGCACACCGACCGCGACCGCGCCGGTGACGCTGGCGCTCGAGCTCTCCCCGAGCGCGACGGCGCCGGTCCCGGCCGCCGAGGTGCCGTTGCCGACGGCTGTCGAGAAATTGCCTGCCGCGCTGGCGCTCGGGCCGAAGGCGCTGCTTTCGAATCCCGTCGCCGCGGCGAAGGCGCCGACGGCTGCCGAAGAAGTGCCCGCGGCGTTCGCGCTCGAGCCGAAGGCGCTGCTCGCGCGCCCGGCCGCGGTCGCGAAGGTGCCGACGGCCGTCGCGTAGTCGCCGGTGGCCTTGGCATCCGCGCCAAGGCTGCTGCTTTGCGTGCCGCTGGCGATCGTGAACGTGCCCACGGCCGTCGAATAAGAGCCGGAAGCGGTGCTTGGATTGCCGACGGCGGTGGCCCCCAGTCCAGTCGCAACCGCGTTCGGGCCGCAGGAGACGCTCGACGGGCCCTCGCCGAGGCATTCCTGGGCCTGGAGCGGGGTGGAAAGAAGGGCGGTTCCGGCGATGGTCCCAGCGAGCAGGAGAGGGCGCTTCAAGGATGGAATCCGGTGCATTGGAGATCTCCGTATCGGCTTCGAAAGCGACACGGAGACTCGCGCCCGAAGCGGCCCGCCGGCACTCGCGTGCCCCCCCCCCCCGGAAAGCCGTCCACGCGACTCGCCCCCGAGTCGCCGCAAATAATAAGTAAGAAAAAACCACAGTAAAAGACGTAAAACGGCGATCAACTACATTGCTGAGCTGAGATGTGGCCGTATCTGGGAATGAATTAATATCCTAAATGAAGATTGTTCTGTCCGGTTTGGATATATTCGCCCCGGGCCCGGCGCCCGGGGCGACGCGGGCCGGCGCTCGCGGCACCGGCGAAAGCGGATTGCTTCGGCGCTTCGCTGCTCGCAATGACGGGGCATGAAGATCGTCACCTACAACCTCAACGGAATCCGGGCGCGGCTGCCGCGGCTGGTCGAGTATCTCGAGGAGCAGAAGCCGGACGCCCTGTGCCTGCAGGAGATCAAGTGCGCCGACGAGGCCTTCCCGATCGGCGACATTCGCGCGGCCGGCTATGACGGCGTCTGGCACGGGCAGAAGGGCTTCAACGGAGTCGCCATCCTGACGCCCATCGAGGCCGGTCCGCCCGAGCTTCGGCGGGTCGGGCTGCCGGGCGATCCGGACGACACCCACAGCCGCTATATCGAGGCCGAGGTGAACGGGGTGACGATCGGGTCGATCTACCTGCCCAACGGCAATCCCGTCGGAACCGAGAAGTTCGCCTACAAGCTCGCCTGGATGGAGCGGCTTCGCGAGCATGCGCTTTCGCTGCTCGCGGAGGAGAGGCCGGTGGTGCTCGCGGGCGACTGGAACGTCATCCCGACCGACAGCCCCGACGACGTCTTCTCGGTCCGGGCAATGGCGCACGACGCGCTGATGCAGCCGGAGAGCCGCGCCGCCTTCCGGCGGATCCTCCATAACGGCTGGACCGACGCGATCCGAGCCCGCCATCCCGATGGCGCCGTCTACACCTTCTGGGACTATACGGCGGGCTGCTGGCAGCGCGACGCGGGCTTCCGGATCGACCATCTTTTGCTCTCGCCCCAGGCCGCCGACCGGCTGCTCGATGCCGGGGTCGACAAGGATTATCGCGGCCGCGAGAAAGCGAGCGACCATGCCCCGACCTGGGTGGCGCTCGAATAGGGGACAGTTTCGAAACTGTCCCCGAACGAAAATGGGGACAGTTTCGAAACTGTCCCCGAAGCTGGAGAATCGCGATGCAGCCTTGGACCCGCCGTCATTTCCTCGGCTCCGCCGGCGCCGTCGCCGCGCTCCAGCTGCTTTCGGGCTGCGCGACCCGGCCGGCGAGCGCCGCAGCGCCCTCGGTGGAGACGATGCTGGCGGGCATGGCCGAGCAGCTGCTCGCCGAATATCCCGAGAACGCGACCGCCCTCGGACTCGACAAGGACGCCCGCGCCGGGCTGAAGTCGAGGCTCACCGACCGTTCGCTGCATGGACGGGCGCGCCTCGCCGGAGCGGCCGCCGACCGGCTTCGCCGGCTCCAGGCCATCGACCGCTCCGTGCTCGAGCCGGCCGACCAGATCCACCTCGGCGTGGTCGAGGCCGCGCACCGCCTCGCGGTGGACGGCTTCCGATTCCCCTATGGCGACGTCGTCACCCTCAACCAGCAATGGTCCTACCGCAACGCGCCGTATGTGGTGGCGCAGAATACCGGCGCGTTCGTCGAGATCCCCGACTTCCTCGACAGCAACCATGTCGTCGCGACGGCGGCGGACGCCGAGGCCTATCTGGCCCGGCTCGAAGCCTATGCCGGAGCGCTCGACGGCGAGACCGAGCGGCTGGCGCACGATCGCGGCCTCGGAGTCGTCGCGCCCGACTTCCTGCTCGACAAGACCCTGAAGCAGATGAAGGGCGCCCGGGCGCAGCCGATCGGCGAATGGGGGGTGGTGGCCTCGCTGGCGCGGCGGACGGCCTCGACCCCCGGCGACTGGCGCGGCCGGGCGCTGGCGCTGGCGCGGGACCGCGTCGCCCCCGCGATGGACCGGCAGATCGCCGAGCTCGCCCGCCACCGAGCCCGCGCCGACAGCCGTGCCGGGGTGTGGAAGCTGCCCGACGGGGAGGATTATTACGCTTGGGCGCTGAGGGCGGCGACGACGAGCAGCCTCACCCCGGACGAGGTCCACAAGATGGGCCTCGACCAGCTCGCCGAGCTGCAGGGGCGGATGGAGCCGCTGCTTCGGGCGCAGGGCCTGACCCAGGGCACGGTCGGCGAGCGGATGACCGCGCTCGGCAACGATCCGAAGCACCTGTTCCCGAATACCGACGCCGGCCGGACCCAGATCCTCGAGTTCGTCAACGGCAAGGTCGCCGACATCCGCACCCGGCTGCCGCGCGCGTTCGCGACCCTGGTTCCGGGCAGGCTGATCATCAAGCGGGTGCCGGTGGAGATCGAGGCCGGGGCGCCGGGCGGCTATGCGGCTGCGGGGACGATCGACGGCTCGGTGCCGGGCAATTATTACATCAACCTGCGGGACACTGCGATGTGGCCGCGCTTCAGCCTCGCGACGCTGACCTATCACGAGGGCATTCCCGGCCACATCTGGCAGGGCGAATATACCTACAAGCTGCCGCTGATCCGCTCGCTCCTCGCCTTCAACGCTTACTCGGAAGGCTGGGCGCTCTACGCCGAGCAGCTCGCCGACGAGCTGGGCGTTTATGAGGGCGATCCGCTCGGCGAGCTCGGCTATCTCCAGTCGCTCTCGTTCCGCGCCTGCCGGCTGGTCGTGGACAGCGGCCTCCACGCCCAGCGCTGGACCCGCGCCCGAGCAATCCAGTGGTTCGCCACGACCAACGGCTCGACCGTCGAGGAAGTCCAGGGCGAGGTCGACCGCTATTGCGCCTGGCCCGGCCAGGCGTGTGGGTACAAGGTCGGGCATTCTGAGATCGTCCGTCTGAGGGAGAAGGCGAGGGGCGCGCTGGGCGCACGCTTCGACCTGAGGACGTTCGACGACGCGCTGGTGCTGGGCGGCAACGTGCCTCTGACCCTGCTGGAGGGCGTGATCGACCGGTATATCGCCGGGCAGCGCGGCTAGCGGATCGCGCTCAGCTCTATCCCCTTCGTCTCCCTCGCCAGCAGCGCGGACACTCCGCTGACGAAGCAGGCGACGCCGACATAGATCGCCACCGGGACGGCGGAATCATACTGGCGGTAGAGCCACAGCGCGATGATCGGCGCCAGCGAGCCGGCGAGGATCGAGGTGAGCTGGTAGGCGATGGAGACGCCGGAATAGCGGATCCGGGTCGGGAAGAGCTCGGTGATGAAGGCGGCCTGGGGGCCGTACATGGCGCTGTGGAGGACGAGCCCGGCGACGATGGCGAGGACGATGAGGGTGGAGTCGCCGCTAGCCAGCATCGGGAAGAAGGCGAAGCTGAAGGCGGCGAGGCCGAGGCCGCCGAAGGCGTAGACGGGGCGGCGGCCGATCCGGTCGGAGAGGCGCGCGAAGAGCGGGATGGCGAAGAACTGGACGGCGGCCCCGATCAGCAGGGCCTGGAGCGCGAGGCTCCGGGTCTCGGCGGCGACGTCGACCAGGAAGGTCAGCGAGAAGACGGTGAGGATGTAGTAGGAGATGTTCTCGCCGACCCTGAGGCCGGCGCCGAGGACGACGGCCCGGGGACGCTCGCGGAACACGTCCATCGCGGGAAGCTTCGGCGGCATCTCGGCTTCCTCCAGCGCCTTCTCGAACATCGGGCTCTCCTCGACCCGGTTGCGGATGTACCAGCCGACGACGACCAGCAGCGCCGAGAGGAGGAAGGGGATCCGCCAGCCCCAGGCGAGGAAATCGGCCTCGCTCTGGACCCCGGCGATCAGCGCCAGAACGCCCGCCGAGAGCAGGCTGCCCGCCGCCACGCCCGCCTGCGGCCAGCTCGCCCAGAAGCCGCGGCGGGCGCTGTCGCCATGCTCGGCCGCCATCAGCACCGCTCCGCCCCATTCGCCGCCGACCGCGAAGCCCTGGACCAGCCGGAGCGCGATGAGCCCCGCCGGCGCCCAGACGCCGATCTGGGCGTAGGTCGGCAGAAGGCCGATCAGCACCGTCGCGACGCCCATCAGGATCAGGCTCAGCATGAGCAGGCGCTTGCGGCCGATGCGGTCGCCATAATGCCCGAAGACGATCCCGCCGAGCGGCCGCGCCACGAAGCCCACCGCATAGGTGGCGAAGGCGAGCAGGGTGCCGACGAACGGATCGTAGGAGGGGAAGAAGAGCTTGTTGAAGATCAGCGCGGCGGCGGAGCCGTAGAGGAAGAAATCATACCATTCGATGGTGGTTCCGATCATGCTCGCCGCGACCACGCGGCGCAGCCTGCCCGGCCGCCATTCCTCGCCCTTCCGTATTTCCGCCATGTCGCCTCCTGGTGCTCGCCAGCTTAGCCAGCACTTGCCGGGCGGGAAAGCGGGGCGTAGCGCCGGGCCATGCGCTTCCTGATCCTCGTAGCCCTGATCTTCGCCGGCGCCTGCGCCTCCACCCCTTCCGGAAATCCCGACCTCGCCCGCTGGCGGCCGCAGGCGGAGCGGGTGACGATCACCCGGGACGATTGGGGGATCGCCCATGTGCGCGGCAAGAGCGACGCCGACGCCGTGTTCGGGATGATCTACGCCCAGGCGGAAGACGACTTCAACCGGGTCGAGACCAACTATCTGACCGCGCTCGGCCGAACCGCCGAGGCGGAAGGGGAGAAGGCGATCTGGGCCGATCTGCGCGCCAGGCTCTACATGGATCCGGACGATCTGAGGGCGCGCTACGTGGCGAGTCCGGCCTGGCTCAAGCGGCTGATGGATTCGTGGGCCGACGGCCTGAACTATTATCTGGCGACCCATCCCGAGGTGCGGCCGCGCGCGATCGCCCGCTTCGAGCCGTGGATGGCGCTGAGCTTCACCGAGGGCAGCATCGGCGGCGACATCGAGCGGATCGACCTGGCGGGGCTCGAGGCCTTCTACTCGAAGCGCGGGCGGGCGCTCGCCTCGGCGGCGCCGGCTGGCGATCCCGAGCCGCGCGGCTCGAACGGTTTCGCCATCGCTCCGTCGCGAAGCGCCGACGGGCACGCGCTGCTGCTGATCAACCCGCACACCAGCTTCTTCTTCCGCTCCGAGCTGCAGGTGACGAGCGGGGAGGGGCTCAACGCCTATGGCGCCGCCACCTGGGGCCAGTTCTTCATCTATCAGGGCTTCAACCAGAACGCGGGGTGGATGCATACGACCAGCGGCGTCGATTCCGTCGACGAGTTCCTCGCGACGGTGGAGCAGAAGGAGGGCCGCCTCTTCTACCGCTACGGCAACGACCTTCGGCCGGTCGTCACGAAGACGGTGACGGTGCCGTATCGCGCCGCCGACGGAACGATGGCGAGCCGCACCTTCGAGACCTACCGCACCCATCACGGACCGATCGTGCGCGAAGCCGGCGGCAAATGGGTTTCCTTCGCGATGATGCACAAGCCGGTGGAGGCGCTTCAGCAGAGCTTCCTGCGCACCAAGGTGCGGGACCATGACAACTTCGTGCAGGTGGCGGAGCTGAAGGCGAATTCCTCCAACAACACCATCTTCGCGGATGCGAAGGGCAATGTCGCTTACCACCATCCGCACTTCATCCCGGTGCGGGACGACCGCTTCGACTATACCAAGCCGGTGGACGGAAGCGACCCGCGCACCGACTGGCGGGGCGTCCATGCCCTGAGCGAGGCGCCGCGGGTGCTGAACCCGCCGAACGGCTGGATCCAGAACACCAACAACTGGCCCTATTCGGCGGCCGGGCCGCACAGCCCGAAGCCCGGCGATTTCCCGCGCTACATGGACACGTTCGGGGAGAATCCGCGCGGGATCCACGCGCTTCAGGTGCTCGGCGCTCGCCAGGACTTCACGCTCGAGCAACTGCGCGAGGCGGCCTACGACAGCTACCAGCCGGCCTTCGCGCAGCTGGTACCGGGGCTCGTCCGCGCGTGGGATGCGGCTCCGGCTGGCAGCCCGCTCAAGCGCAGGCTGGAAGGGCCGGTGGCCGCGCTCCGCGGCTGGGACTATCGATGGAGCGTGGGCTCGGTCGCCAATTCCGTCGCCATGTTCTGGGGCGACGAGATGTGGCGCCGGGCCAAGGGCTCGGATTGGGACGAGGCGACCGCCACCTATCTACAGATCGACAACGCTTCCAACCGGGAGAAGCTGGAAGCGCTCGCCGCGGCCGTGGAGCGGCTGGAGCGGGATTTCGGGCGCTGGGATACGCCGTGGGGGGAGATCAACCGATTCCAGCGTCTGACCGGTGATATCGTCCATCCGTTCAGCGACTCCGGACCCAGCATCCCCGTCGGCTTCTCGTCCGCGCGCTGGGGCTCGCTCGCCTCGTTCGGGGCGGCGCCGCGGGGCGGGAGCAAGCGCTGGTACGGGACGAGCGGCAACAGCTTCGTCGCGGTGGTCGAGTTCGGCCCGAGGGTGCGGGCGCGGGCGGTAACCGCCGGCGGCGAGAGCGGCCATCCCGGCTCGCCGCATTTCAACGACCAGGCCGGCCGCTATGCGACGGGCGATCTGCGCGAGGTCTATTTCCACCCGGACCAGCTCAAGGGGCATGTCGAGCGGGTGTATAAGCCTGGCGAATGATCATCCTCCCCATCGCCAGATGGGGAGGGGGACCACCCGAAGGGTGGTGGAGGGGTAGCTGGCGCCAGATTCCTTCGATTCTCGCGTGAACCCTCGGTGACCGAGCCGCTACCCCTCCACCATGCTTCGCATGGTCCCCCTCCCCACGCCATGCGTGGGGAGGATGCTAGCGGGCGAACTCGTCCGTGGCGCGGATCAGGCCGTCGAGGACTCCGGGCTCGTTGAACAGGTGGCCGCCGTCCGGGACGATCTCGAGCCTCGCCTCGGGCCAGGCCTTGTGCAGGTCCCAGGCGGCGGCGGGCGGGGTGCACATGTCGTGGCGGCCCTGGACGGTGACTCCCGGAATGCCCTTCAGGCGGCCGGCGTTGGCGATAAGCTGGCCTTCCTCGAGCCAGCCGCGGTTGATCATGTAGTGATTCTCGATCCGGGCGACGGCGATCGCCACGTCGTCGCCGGTGAAATGGTCGACGACGCTTTGGCTGGGGAGCAGGGTGACGGTCTCCGCCTCCCATCGGCTCCAGGCCTTGGCGGCGGCGAGCCGCACGTCGCGGTCCGGATCGGTGAGCCGGCGTTGGTAGGCGCCGACGAGATCGCCGCGCTCGGCCTCCGGGACCGGCGCGAGGAAAGCCTCCCATTGCTCCGGATAGACCTCGGAGGCGCCGTAGCGGTAGAGCCAGTCGAGCTCGGTCTGCCGGAAGGTGAAGATGCCGCGCAGGACAAGCTCGGTGACCCGCTCCGGATGGGTCTCGGCATAAGCCAGCGCGAGGGTCGAGCCCCAGGAGCCGCCGAACACCATCCAGCGCTGCCAGCCCGCCTGCGCGCGAAGCCGCTCCATGTCCTCGACGAGGTGCCAGGTGGTATTGGCCTCGAGCGAGGCGTGGGGAGTGGAGCGGCCGCAGCCGCGCTGGTCGAACAGCAGGATGTCGTAGAGCGCCGGGTCGAACTGGCGCCGGTGATCGGGGCCGCAGCCGGCGCCGGGGCCGCCGTGCAGGAAGACGACCGGCTTGGCGCCGGGAGTGCCGCAGCGTTCCCAATAGAGGCTGTGGCCGTCACCGACGTCGAGTCGGCCGGTTTCGTAAGGCTCGATCCGGGGATAGAGGGTGCGGCGTTCGGTCATGCGGAATCTCCGTCATTGCGTCCCCGGTCAGTGCCGCTGGGCCGCGGCCTTCGCCGGGGAGCTAGAAGCTCATCTCGTCGTAGATGCGGGTCACGTCTCCGGCCCACTCGCCATGGTAGCGCTCGAGCAGCATTTCCGCCGGGGTGGTGCCCCGCGCGACGATCTCGCGCAGAGGATCGAGGAAGCCGGATTCGTTGTCGCCGGCGCCGTTGAGGCGCGCGCGAGCGTTGAGGCCGCGCTCGGCGATGGCGAGGATGCGGGCGGCGAGGTCGCGAAGCGGCTCGCCGGCGGGGGTGCGCGCGGCGAGGCCGAGCTTCGGCACCTCGTCGCGCAGGCGCTGGCGCTCGTCCAGCGACCAGTGCCTGACCTCGTCCCAGGCGGCGTCGAGCGCACCCTGGTCGTAGAGCAGTCCGACCCACAGGGCTGGGAGGGCGCAGATCTTGCTCCACCGCCCGCCGTCGGCGCCACGCATCTCGAGGAAGCTCTTGAGGCGCACCTCCGGGAAGGCGGTGGATAGATGATCGGTCCAGTCGGACAGGCGCGGCTTCTCGCCGGGCAGGACCGGCAGCTCGCCCTTCAGGAAGTCGCGGAAGGAGAGGCCGGCGGCGTCGATGTAGCGGCCGTCGCGGTAGACGAAGTACATCGGCACATCGAGCGCATAGTCGAGATAGCGCTCGTAGCCGAAGCCGTCCTCGAAGACGAAGGGGAGCATTCCGGTACGGTGCGGATCGGTGTCGGACCAGATGTGGCTTCGGAAGGAGAGGAAGCCGTTGGGCTTGCCTTCGGTGAAGGGCGAGTTTGCGAACAGGGCGGTGGCGAGCGGCTGGAGGGCGAGGCCCACCCGGAACTTCTGAGCCATGTCGGCTTCGGAGCCATAGTCCAGATTAACCTGTATGGTACAAGTTCGAAGCATCATGTCGAGGCCGAGGCTGCCGACCCGGGGCATGTGGCGGAGCATGATCTCGTAGCGGCCCTTGGGCATCCGCGGCAGCTCCGCGCGGCTCTTGTCGGGCCACATGCCGAGGCCGAGGAAGCCGAGCCCGAGCCTGTCGCCGACGGTCTTGACCTGCTCGAGATGGCGCCCCGCCTCGGCGCAGGTCTGGTGGAGGGTCTCCAGCGCGGCTCCCGACAGCTCGAGCTGCCCGGCCGGCTCGAGGCTGACGTTCCCGTCCTTGCCGGACAAAGCGATAACCTTGCCGCCCTCCTCGACCGGCTCCCAGCCGAACTCGGTCAGGGCGCCGAGCAGGTCGCGGATTCCGCCCGGCTCCTCGTAGGAGGGCGCGCGGTGGTCGGCGCGGCGGTAGACGAACTTCTCGTGCTCGGTGCCGATGCGCCAGGCGTCCGCCGGCTTCTCGCCGCGCTCGAACGGCGCGAGCAGGTCGTCGCGGCTCTCGATCGGCGGATCCACGCGCGCGGTTTCGGTGCGGGTCGTCATCGCCGCCGTCTAGCGACCGTCGCGAAAGGCCGCCAGCCTCTTCCGTTGCCGAACGAAACCAGAATGGACCATCCTGGGGTCAGGCGCGCGGCGAAGCGGTCCAGTCGCCCGCCGTCCGCATCCACAAGGCGACGGCGGCGAGGGCGGCGGTATCGGCGCGCAGGATGCGTGGCCCGAGGCCGATCGGACGGGCCTGCGGCAGGGCCCGGACCGCGGCTCGTTCCTCGTCGGTGAAGCCGCCTTCGGGGCCGACGAGGATCGCGGCGGGAGACGGCTCCGCCGCCAGCGGCGCTCCGCCGGCTTCGTCGGCGAAGTAGAGCCGGCGATCGGCGGGCCAGCCGGCGAGCAGGGCCTCGAGCTTCAGCGGCTCGGCGAGCTCGGCCAGCGAGGTCCGTTCGCATTGCTCGGCGGCCTCGACGATATGGGCTCGAAGCCGGTCGAGGTTCAGCCGGTCGACGACGGTTCGGCGGGTGAGGACCGGAACCAGCCGGGCGACTCCCAATTCGGTCGCCTTCTCGACCAGCCAGTCGATCCGGCCGCGCTTGATCGGGGCGAAGAGCAGCCAGAGGTCGGGCACCGCCTCGCGCTCGCGCAGGCGCTCGTCGACCGCGAGGGTGACCCGCTTGCGTCGGGCTTCGACGATCTCGGCGAGCCATTCGCCGGTACAGTCGTCGAACAGCTTGACCTGCGCTCCGGCGCCGAGACGGAGCACGTTGCCGAGGTAATTGGCGGGCGCCCCCTCGAGGGTCAGCGTCAGGCCGGCGGCCAGCGTCTCCTCGACGAACAGGCGCGGCAGGCTCGCGGGCGGCCAGGCGGGGGTGGCGGGCATCGCGTCACCTAACCGTTCGTGTCGAGCGAAGTCGAGACACCCCGTCGAGCGAAGCCGAGGCCTGTTTGCCCTCAGCTTCGCTCGGGAGGGCCCCTCGACTTCGCTCGGGGGGAGCGGATAGGGTTGGACCGATGGCAATTCCTTCCGACGACATCGTCCCGGACAGCGAGCGGCGCGGGCTGATCGGCGCGCTTCCGCGCCCGTTGCGGCCCTATGCCTCGCTGATGCGGCTCGACCGGCCGATCGGGGCGTGGCTGCTCTTCTGGCCCTGCGCGTGGAGCGTGGCGCTCGCCGGCATTGATCCGGACGGAATCGGGCTGATCCTCTGGTTCGCGCTCGGCGCCTGGGCGATGCGAAGCGCCGGCTGCGTATGGAACGACATCGTCGACCGCGACCTCGATGCCAAAGTAAAGCGGACGCGGCTTCGGCCGCTGGCGAGCGGGCGCGCGAGCCTCGCCGGCGCCTGGGCGCTGCTCGTCGCGCTGGCCCTGATCGGCCTGGTCGTCCTGCTTCAGCTCGGGCGGACGGCGCAGATCGTCGCGCTCGCCAGCCTCGCTCCGGTCGCCGCCTATCCGTTCATGAAGCGGATCACCTGGTGGCCGCAGGCCTGGCTCGGCCTCGTCTTCTCCTGGGGCGCTCTGGTCGGCTGGCCGGCGGTGCTCGGCGAGCTCGGGACGACGGCGATCCTGCTCTGGGCCGGGTCGATCTTCTGGGTGATCGGCTACGACACGATCTACGCGCTCCAGGACCGGGAGGACGACGCGCTGGTCGGGGTCAAGTCGTCGGCGCTCGCGCTCGGGCGGCACGCGCGCAAGGGGGTGGCGATCTGCTATGCGATCGCGGTGGCGCTGTGGGCGGTGGCGGTGTGGCGGGTCAGGCCGGACGGGCTGTCGCTGGTCGCCCTGCTGCCCGTGGCGGGACATCTCGCCTGGCAGGCGGCGAGGCTGAAGCCCGACGACGGCTCCGACGCCCTCGCCAAGTTCAGGTCGAACCGGATGGCCGGCTTGATGCTGTTCCTCGCCTGCCTGGTGGTCGGCACCTCCTAGATTTCGGCCGCCATCGTCCCTAGGTGGCGTTGATGCTGACCATCAGAGAAGCCGAGGCGCGCGCCGCCGCGCTGGTCGAACGCGCCGCCCGGGTGGGCGCCGATGCCGCCGACGCCCTTTATTATGCGGACGCCTCGACCTCGGTGCAGGTGAGGCTTGGCGAGCTCGAAGACGTCTCGCGCGCCGAAGGGGAGGCGATCAGCCTGCGCTTCTTCGTCGGGCGGCGATCGGCGAGCGTCTCATCCTCCGACCTCTCCGACGACGCCCTGGCGGCCCTGGTCGAGCGGGCCTCGGCGATGGCGCGCGAGGCTCCGGAAGACCCCTGGTCGGGGCTGGCGCCGGAGGAGCGGCTGCTTCGCGATGCCGGGCCCGACGTCGAGGGCGACGACGGCGCCGATCCTTTGCCGGTCGAGCTCAAGGCGCGGGCCCTCGCGACCGAGGAAGCCGGGCGCGGGATCGACGGCATCACCAACAGCGAGGGCGCTGGCGCGAGCGCCGGCCGGACCGTCATCGCGCTCGCCACCAGCCACGGCTTCTGCCGCGGCTATTCGACCAGCGGCTATTCCTCGTCGGCGAGCCTGATCGCCGGCGCCGGCGGCGAGATGCAGCGCGATTACGCCTGGCACAGCACCCGCCATTACACCCAGCTGGAAGACCCGGAAACGATCGGCCGGCGGGCCGCGGAGCGGGCGGTGGCTCGGCTCCGGCCGGAGCGGGTGGCGAGCGGGACGATGCCGGTGCTGTTCGACCCCAGGGTCGGCGATTCGCTGATCGGGCACCTGGTTGCGGCGATCAGCGGCCCGTCGATCACCCGCCGCACCAGCTTCCTTCTCGACAGGGAGGGGGAGGCGCTGTTCGCAGCGGGCATCACCATCCGCGACGATCCCCACCGCCGCCGCGGCCTTCGCTCGAAGCCGTTCGACGGCGAGGGGCTGGCGACCGGCCCGTCCAACCTCGTCGAGGCCGGCCGGCTGACCGGCTGGCTGCTCGACAGCGCCTCGGCCCGGCAGCTCGGCCGCGCGCCGACCGGCCATGCCGTGCGCGGCGCCTCGGGCGGTCCGGGCGTCGGCGCCACCAACGTCCATCTCGAGCCGGGACCGCTGACCCGCGAGCAGCTGATCGGCGAGGTCGGACGCGGCATCTACGTCACCCAGCTGATCGGCCAGGGGGTCAATCCGGTGACCGGCGACTACAGCCGCGGCGCTTCGGGCTTCCTCATCGAGAACGGGCAATTGGGCGCTTCGGTCGCCGAGATCACCATCGCCGGCAACCTGCTCGACATGTTCGCGAGCCTGGCCGCGGCCGACGACCTCGAACTCCGCCAGTCGGTCAACGTTCCGACGCTGAGGATCGACGGGATGACGGTCGCCGGTGCTTGAGGCGGTCTCCGCCATCGTGCGCGAGGCCGGCGCGATCGCCGCGGCGCGCAGCGGCACCGACTTCCGCCGCTGGGACAAGAGTCCCGGCAGCCCGGTCTGCGAGGTCGACCTCGAGGTCGACGCGTTTCTGCGCGAGCGGCTGACCGCGCTCGACCCCGAGGCCGGCTGGCTGTCCGAGGAATCGCTGGACGGGTCCGACCGGCTGGAGCGGCGCCGGCTGTGGGTGGTCGACCCGATCGACGGCACCCGCGACTATCTGCGCGGGCGTCCCGGCTGGTGCGTGTCGGTCGCCCTCGTCGAGGAGCGAAGCCCGTTGATCGGAGTTCTCGACGCTCCGGCGCGGGGCGAGCATTGGACCGCGGCGAGGGGCCGGGGCGCCCGGCGCAACGGCGAGCTTCTGCGGGTCAGCGGCCGGAGCGGGCTCATCGGCGCGCGGGTTCCGGCCGACCAGCTGCCCGAGGCGGATCTCGACCTCGTCGCGGTCGCCCGGCCCAATTCGATCGCGCTTCGGATCGCCCTCGTCGCGGCCGGCGAGGCTGATCTGGCGGCGACACTGCGCTGGGGCTTCGAGTGGGACATCGCCGCCGCCGCGCTGATCGCCGCCGAAGCAGGCGCCACGGTCAGCGGAGCGCTCGGCCAGCCGCTCGCCTTCAACAGCGCCAGCGGCGAGGCGTTCGGAGTGCTGGTCGCCACCCCGGCGATCCACGCCGCCGCGGCCGAGCGGCTTCGCTCGAGGGCGATGGACCTGGTGTGAGCTTCCTGAATTCCTCCCCGCGATTTCGCGGGGAGGGGGACCATGCGAAGCATGGTGGAGGGGTTCTTCCGAGGCTGCAAGAACCCCTCCACCGCGCTACGCGCGGTCCCCCTCCCCGGCAAATGCCGGGGAGGAATTCTGCCGCCCGTCGTCGCACCGACCGCCCCCTTCGTAGCGCGCGCTTCGATATCCAGGGCGCACCTGCTATGCCCGGCTCCCCAGGGAGGATGGTCCATGAAGCTCCGGCTCGCCGCTTTGCCGATCCTCGCCGCGCTGGCCGGCGCCGCGCCGCTCGGCGGGCAGCAGCAGACCGTCTCCGTGGTGCCGGAGGAGGTGCCCGGGACGGTGCTCGATTATGGCGAGGACGGGTCCGACCGAATGACCGTCCCGGTCAGCATCGGCGGCCGCGGCCCCTATGCCTTCATCGTCGACACCGGCGCCGAGCGAACCTCGATCGCCGAGGAGCTGGCGCAGGATCTCAAGCTCGGCCTCGGCACCCGGGCGCGGCTGCACAGCATGACCGAGGTCAGCCGAATCCAGACCGTCCTCATCCCCGCGCTCGAGGTCGGCGGCCGCAGCATCCGCGGCATCAACGCTCCGGCGCTCGAGCGGCGCCACATCGGCGCGGAGGGCATATTGGGCGTCGACACGCTGCAGACCCAGCGGGTGTCGTTCGATTTCGCCCGCCGGCAGATGACAATCAGCCTGTCGCGCAAGCGCGAGGAGCAATGGCCCGACGACACGATCGTCATCACCGCCAAGAATCGGCGCGGCCGCCTCGTCATGGTCGACGCCTCGGTCGACGGCCAGAAGGTCTGGGTGATCCTCGACACCGGCGCCGAGACCACGGTCGCCAATTCGGTGCTGAGGCGCAAGCTGGAGCGGCGCGGCAAGCTTCTCGAGACCTGGCCGATCGAGCTGCAGAGCGTCACCGGCGGGCGGATGGCGGCGGACCAGTCGATGATGCGCAAGATCCGCCTCGGCGGCGTCGACATCAACAACATGCCGGTGGCGTTCGCGGACGTCCATCCGTTCAGGAAGCTGGGGCTGATGAAGCGGCCGGCGCTGCTGCTCGGGATGGACGCGCTGAAGCTGTTCGAGCGGGTGTCGGTGGATTTCCCGAACCGGCGGGTGAGGCTTCTGCCGGCGGGGTCGGCGGGTCGGACTGGGACGAGGCTGGCGCGGATACAAACCCCTTCTTGCGTGGTAGACGCTTAGCTATACCCGATTCCCGCCCTCTAGGACGACGAATATGGTCGCGACTGCGCTGGAAATAATCCCGCCGAACGAAGCCGGCCGAATGGCTGCGGTTCGCCGCTACGAGATTCTCGACACTCCGCCGGACGGTAGCTTCGATCGAGTCACCGCGCTGGCCGCGCGTCGGTTCGGCGTGCCCATATCGATCATCAGCATTGTCGACCATGACCGCATCTGGTTCAAATCTCATCATGGTCTGGACGTGCAGCAGATCGGGCGCGATCCCGGCCTGTGTGCGTCGGCTATCCTTTCTTCCGAAGCCCACGTCCTGGTGGACGCGAGCACCGATGTTCGCTCGCTTGCGAACCCGCTGGTCGCGGGCGACTTCGGTCTGAGGTTCTACGCGGGCGTGCCCCTCGAAACCTCGGACGGCTTCAACCTCGGCACGCTCTGCGTGATCGACAAGGAACCGCGCCCGGTGGATCAGGCGCAGATCGACGATTTGAAGGACCTGGCGTCGTTGGTCGTCGATCAGCTCGAGCTTCGATTGGCAGCGCGTCAGGCCATCGCGAAGGCCGAGATGATGGGGCGGGAGATCGACCATAGAGTGATGAACAGCCTCCAGTTCGTGTCGGGCCTGTTGACGATGCAGAGCCGTTCGACGGGGGCTGCCGACGCATCGGCCCAGTTGCAGGAAGCCGCTACTCGCGTGGCGGCGGTCGCTCGCGTGCATCGCAACTTCTATTCCAGCGACACCGCGGAGGTTTCGTGCCTCACCTTTCTGAGCCGCCTGTGCGCCGATCTGTCGGAGATTTGCGGGGTCGAAGTGGAAGTGACGGGCGATGAGGGCAGTGTCCCCACGACATGGATTCAGCCCATTGGACTCCTGACCAACGAGTTGGTCACGAATGCGGCCAAGCACGGAGCCGGCAAGGTCGCGGTGATTTACAAAGCCGACGGCGCCGCTCGGCAGCTCTCGGTCTGCGACGAAGGCGATGGCGTACCCGCGAACTTCGATCCCGGCGGGTCGCGCGGCCTCGGCATGAAAGTCGTCGGTGTTCTGGCAAAGCAGCTTGGCGGAAAGTTGGCCGTGAGCAAAAACCCGGCGGGGAGGGGCGCGTGCTTTCAGGTCGCGTTCGGAAACTAGAGATCTGCCGGAGGCTTGACGTCCTGAAGCGGTGGCCGAATCGCAGGGCCTATTGAACCGCCGCGCTTGCTTCCTCGGTGCCTGGCACGAAGTTACCTCGGTGGATTTCCGCAATCGCCGGGTCGAGCTGCTCCCGGCGGGATCGGCGGAGCGGGCGGGCACCGGGATGGCGCCGTCGGAGCGGATCGGACGCATATAATAGGGTATGTTCACTAAATGTTCTTACAAGACCATAGTGAAGTATTACCTTTGTTCTTGTCGAGTCGCGGACCCGGCAGGCTCTTTGTCATTGTCAAACCGGATAAGCCCCTCGGCCGTGCGAGGCTGATTCCATCCGGCAGGGCCCGCCGGAGGGATCAGCCGGTGCCGGTTCCATAAGTCCGAGGAACATCCAGGAAGCAGACGGTCGATCAGCAGTCCTGGGAAGCGGGCGCCAACAGTCTCACGGTCATGCCGGGCTTCAGTGGCTGCGGTAGGATCCTATGCCGAGGGGTGGCGTGCTTTGGCTTCCCGGGCGTCGTGCAAGGCTCTGGCGACCGCTTCGGCGGAGTAAGGCTTTTGGAGCAGAGGGAAGCCATGGCGCCCTTCCTCCACCAACACATGGCTGTATCCGCTGGTCAGCACGATCGGCAGCTCTGGCGAGCGTTCGCGCAGAATGCGCGCGAACTCGACGCCGCTCATCCCGGGCATCACGACGTCACTGAAGATCACATCGAACGCGGCGCCGGATTCCAGCAGGTCCAAAGCCTCCTGGGCCGAAGGAGCGACATCGGCTTCGTAACCGAGCTCGGTCAACAGGTCGGTTGCGAAGCTCCGGACGTCCGCATTGTCTTCGACTATGAGGACGCGGCCGCCGATGCGAGGCGTCTCCGTAGCTCGTTCAGAGCCGGCCGCCGTCGCACCACCATGGCGAGCCGGCAGCAAGAGCCGGAAAACAGTCCCTACGCCCACTCTACTCTCGACCCGGATCTCGCCGTCCGATTGCTTGGCGAACCCGTAGACCTGACTGAGGCCGAGTCCGGTACCCTTGCCCACTTCCTTGGTCGTGAAGAACGGCTCGAAAATCCGGTCGATCCGGTCCGGCTGGATGCCGTGCCCCGTATCTGCAATCCTCACGGCGACGAAGTCCGCGCCGCTCTCCGCTTCGCGGCGCACGGCAATCTTGAGTTCCCCCTCTCCATCCATCGCGTCACGCGCGTTAACCGCCATGTTGACGATCGCCGTTTCGAATTGAGCGGTGTCGGCTTCCACAAAGCAGTCGGAACAGTCTGCGTCGATGTCCAGACGTATGCGCGACCCCAACACGCTTCCGAGCATCTGCGCTATCGACGAAACGCGGAGCCCGGCGTCGAACACCTCCGGCCGGAGCGTCTGCCTGCGGGCGAAGGCCAGCAGCTGACCTGTCAGGCGAGCCGCCCGATCCGCGGTGTCGGCGATCGCGTCGATATATCGGCGCCGCTTCTCCTCGCCCAGGCCTTCCCGTCGCAGAACGTCCGCGGACCCCCTGATGACGGTCAGGAGGTTGTTGAAGTCATGGGCGATACCTCCAGTCAGCTGCCCGATGGCTTCCATCTTCTGGCTTTGCCGCAGCGCGTCGTGGGCGACCTCGAGTTCCCGCGTGCGATCCACGACCCGCTGTTCCAGACCTTGCTTCGCCCGTTGCGCGGCTTCGAACAGGCGGGCGTTATCGATGGCGACGGCCGCCTGACCGGCGAGGCCCAGGAGCAGGCGCTCGGAGGCCTCGCCGAAGACGCCCGGCCCGGGGTGCGCGAAGAAGAGGCCGCCGATCGCTTCGCCCGATCGGGAGGTCACCGGAACCGCAAGGTAGCTTCGGACCGGAAGGTGGCCTTGGGGCATGCCGTTGTGCGGCGGATTTTTGCCGTAGCGCGGATCGGCGGTGATGTCGTTCGATCGGACCACGCCTTCGCCGTTGAAGGTCGGCGCGAAAACCGCCGTGGCCCGAGGGTGACCGAAGCCGTCGAAGTCGGACCGCTCGGCACCGGACAAGGCGTAAAGCAGCATGCTCTCTCCAGCCTCGTCGACTATGTTGTAGAAGAAGGCCCCGAACTTGGCACCCGTGAGCTGAACTCCCGCATCCGTGACCATCTGGACGATGCGCTCGATCTCCAGCTCGGCCGCGATCGCGGCACCAGTGCGGTTCAGGATCTCAAGCGTCTCGCTTTGATCCCGAAGCGCCTGGGCGGCGGCACGCTCGGCAGTGATGTCCGTATGGACGCCGACCCACTCGGTAACTTCGCCGACGGCGTTCAGGATCGGCTCCGCGCGGATCGAAAACAGACCCCATTCGCCATCGGCGCGCCTGACGCGGTGCTCGAAGACGAAGGCCTTGCGCGCCGCTACCGCCTCGTTCCAGGCTGCGATCGTCGGCTGGGCGTCGTCCGGGTGAACCGCCTCGGCCCAACCGTATCCTTGATACTCCTCGTACGATTGGCCGGTCAGCGCCTCCCAACCAGCCTGCTCGCCGATCATGCGTCCTTCGGCGTCGTTCGTCCACAGCACGCCTCGAGTAGCCCGTATTGCTGCCCGGAAACGCTGATTACCGGCACGAAGCTCCGCTTCGGAGCGGACCCGCTCAACGTGGGCCCAGGAGCGCTCCGTCACCGCCTGGATCACGGTCAGTTCATAGTCGCTCCATCGATGAGGCTCCCGGTCGTGAATGGCCATGAGGGCGACAAGCCGGCCCTCCTTCACCAGCGGCATGCAGATGGTGGCGGCGATGCCGATGTCCTGGAATGTCCTGGCTTCCTCCGGTGCTATTTCGGCGAGATTGTCGTTGATGATCAACGGGCGACCCGCACCGAGCTCTCCGACCGCCAGAGTCCCGAAATCCGCCAAACGGTAATGACCCACGATCGAAGGCGAGCCGGGTGCGTGCCAGTTCCCACGGATCGTAAAGCCGTCCTGATCGCGGTCCATGTCCGCGTAGGCGCAATTGGACAGGCCGAGATGCTGCGCAGTCAATCTGGTGGTGATCGAAAGAACTTCATCGGCGTCGGCAGAGGCGGCGGTCGCCTGAGCGAGCTCGTCGAGAAACCTGAACAAGGCCTCGTTCCGCCCGATCCGATCGTGCGTCCCGGCGACTTCTCCTGATCCGGGGTCCAATAAGCGTTCGGTGTCGGTACGTTCAGCCAAATCGCGCTCCGCCGGCGAATGCGTGATCCTAGTCGCACAGGCGGTCCGAGCACAACGCTCAATTCCCGCGGGCCGTAGCAGGACCTGGCACTTAGCTGGCACGTAGCCGGCACCGGCCGGTTCCTGTTCAGCCGAGCACCGAACAGTGGCAGTTTACATTTTCGCAGGCCATCTCCGTCCGGCCGCCGCACCGCGGCACCGTGACTTTCGGCACATGGCAAGGCGGTTGCGCCGTGGCAGCCTTCGCGCATCCATAAGGGGGAGCGCGCGATGGCCAGGATCACGGAAGCGGGTTTGGCGGCATTGGCCGGGGCTGCGGCGCTCGCGCTGTGCGTCGGGGCCGTCGCACATGCCCAGCCGGCGCAGCAGGCGCAGCCGGCGGCGGCGGCGGCTCAGCCTCAGGTCGGGCTTGGGATCGGGGTGGAGGAGGATCCGCAGGGGCTCAAGGTCGGCGCCGTGGCGCCTGGTGGGACCGCGGCGGCGATCGGGGTTCGGGCCGGAGACATTCTCCTCGAGTTCGGGGGAAAGAAGATCGGCGGGCCGCAGGCCGCCAGCGAATATGTGCAGACCCTGAAGGTGGGGGATCCCGTATCGATCACCGTCAGGCGCGAGGGGCGGACCGTCGAGCTGAAGGGCAAGGCGCTGGCGCGTCCGGCGCCGCCGCCCGACCGGTCCACCGCCGTCGAGGCCGGCGAGCTGCGCGAGACGTGGAACGACCGGGCGAGCCAGGGTACCCCGGCCGCCGCCACGCCGGAGGTCGACGGCTGGGCGATGGGCACCGCCATGCCGCTCGCCCGCGCCGAGCAGGCGGTCGCGGAGCTGAACGGCAAGGTCTGGGTGCTCGGCGGCTGGCCGCCCGGGCGGCTGACCTCGAGCGCGGTCCAGATCTTCGATCCGGCGACGAGCCGCTGGTCGCTCGGCCCGAGCCTGCCCCGGCCGCTCCACCACACCCATGCCGCGGCGGTCGGCGGCAGGCTCTACGTGATCGGCGGCGAGACCGACGGCGCCTTGACCGGCCGGCCGGGGACGGAAGTGGCGGACACCTGGGTCCACGATCCGGCGACGGGAGGCTGGGCGGCGCGGGCGCCGATGCCGACCGCTCGAAGCGCCGGCGGCGAGGCGGTGCTCGGCGGCAAGATCTATGTGGCGGGCGGGCGCGGGCCCGGCGGCTCCGCCTTCGAGGCCTACGACCCGGCGACCGACACATGGGAGAAGCTTCCGGACCTGCCGAGCCAGCGCAACCACCTGGCCATGGCCGCGCTGGGCGGGAAGATCGTCGTCGCCGGCGGCCGCACCGCGCCGGGCTTCACGGCCGAGCGGCTCGACGTGGTCGAGATCTACGATCCCGCGACCCGGCGGTGGACCAAGGGCGCGCCGCTTCCGGCGCCGCGGGCGGGGATCACCGGCGCGGCCGCCGGCGGCTGCATGTTCGTCTTCGGCGGCGAGGGCGAGCGCAGCCATGTGCTGGGCCTGACGCCCGACACCTACGGCTACGATCCGCGGGCCGACCGCTGGACCCGGCTGGCGGACCTGCCGGTCGCGGTGCACGGCCTGAAAGGCAGCGCGGTGGTCGGCGGCCGGATCTTCCTGCCCGGCGGCGGGCTCACCCTGGGCGGCGATGCCCCGACGAATGCCGTGCAGGTGTACCGGCCGACGATGCGCTGCGCGTGAAGGCGGACGCGGCGAGCCGCGCCTGGCCCGCCGATCCGGTTCGCAGCCGCCTTCCGGGCCCGCCGGCGCCTGAGCCTCCCGGGCGCCGCCCCCCCGGTTCACCCGGTTATCGCGCCCGCTGGGCCTGAGGTGGCGACTGGTAGGTGGAAGGCCGCTTCTGCGCCACCATCGGGAAGGTCTCGCCGCCGTGGTAGGTCACGGTTCCGCACATGAGGTCGCCCTTGGCCGAGAGCCTGCCGTCGAACAGGACATCGCCCTCGGTGGAGGCGACGACCATGTGGATTCGGTCGCCGGCCAGGGTGATGTTGCGCAGGACGACGGGCGCGGTCCTCGCAGGGGCCAGCGATCCGCCATAGTCGGCGCCGACGAAGCCGATCGACATGAGGCCGAAACTGGCCATTCCGCGGGGAACCATCAGGAAGTCCCAATGGCCGTGGAGGTTCGGCGCCTCGCCGCCCGCCGCGGCGGCTCCCGAGTCGCAGCTCAGGGCGATCGTCCTGGCGGGCTGTGCGGCAACCGACGCAGGGGCGGCGAAGGCGGCGGCGAGGGCGAGCGTCATCGAGTATCTCATCTTCATTCTCCATGCTGGACGGGCCTTGGGGCGCGGATCGCGCCGGCGGCGATGGCCATCCGCCCGTCCAACGCCGCCTCGACAAGCCGGGATTTCGCCAATAGCTTCCGCTTTTTCGCCAACGTGGGAAGCATGCAGTTCACGCAGCGCCAACGGCTTTCCGCGGGGAGATGGAGGCCATTGCTGGCCGCGATCGTGGTCGGCCTGCTCCTCGGCCTGGCAGGCCCCTTCGGCTCCTACCCGGCCTACCCGACCGCGACCCGCTACGCCTTCTGGCTCGGGCTGACGGCGGCCGGAGTGGTGGCCGCGCTCGCGGCGGACGCCGTTCTGCCCCGGCTTCGCGCCGGTGCGGTCCGGACCGGGGCCGTCGCTTTGGCCTCCGCCTTGCCGATGACCTTCGTCGTCGCCTGGACCATGTCGCTTCTTCAGCCGGGCCGCTTCTTCACGCCCCAGCAGCTGCCGGCCCTGTTCGCCTGCGTCGCGGCCGTTCAGCTGCTGATCGTCTACGCGGCCACGGCCACCGCGCCCGCGGCCGAAGACGCGGGAGCACCCGGCCGTGCGCCGGCTCTCCCGCTAGCGGACGAAGAGGCGGTCCCCGCCGCCTTTCCGTCCGCCCTGCTCGGCAAGCTGCCGCCGGAGATCGGCAGCGACATACTCGCTCTCGAGACGGAGGATCATTATCTTCGAGTCCATGCCGGCGGGGGGAACGCCCTGATCCTGATGCGGATGGCCGATGCGGTCGCCTTGCTCGACCCGCGGCTGGGAGCGCAGGTGCATCGGCGATGGTGGGTCGCCGAGGCCGCGGTCGAGGGCGTTCGGACGGAGGGGCAGAAGCTGTGCCTGTGCCTGGTCGACAAGAGCCTGGTGCCGGTCGGCAGGACCTTCGCCGCGGCCGCCAGGGCAAGGTTCGGCCCTTGAGACGCGGCAGCCTCGCCGGCCAGGACCAGAGACAGCGCGTCGCGCTGCTGCTCGGGATCGCGCTCGCCTCGATCCTGCTGTGGCAGACCGCGCTCGGCAGCCTGCTGCTCTATCCTTTCACGATCCTCGCGACCTGGTTCCATGAAATGGGCCATGGCATCGCCGCGATGCTCACCGGCCGCGGGTTCGAGCGCCTGCTGATCTTCGCCGACGGTTCGGGAGTCGCCGAGTCGATGCGCCCCGCCGACGGGTACAGGCTGACCGATGCGCTGGTCGCGGCGAGCGGGCCGCTCGGACCGGCGATCGCGGGAGCGCTTCTGATCGTCTGCTCGCGCTCTCCCGCCGCCACTCGCAACGCGCTGGCGGTGCTCGGCGTCGCTCTGGTCGTGTCGACATTGATCTGGGTGCGGTCGATGACCGGCTGGCTGGTCCTCCCGGCACTGGGAGCAGCGATCGTCGCGCTCGCGCTGCGCGGATCCGTGCCCTGGCGGGGCTTCGTCATCCAGCTCCTTGGAGTCCAGGCGGCGATCAGCGCGTGGCAACAGTTCGACTATCTGTTCAGCCCGGGCGGAAATGTGGGCGGCGAGCTGCATCGATCGGACACCGGCGCCATCGCGGATGTCCTGCTCCTGCCTTACTGGTTCTGGGGCGCGATCATCAGCGGGGCGATCCTGGCCTTGCTCTGGGGGAGCTTCAGGCTCGCGTTCCGCCGCTGACGCAGGCTCGAGGTGACTTGCAGCCTGCATGAATACCGGATGCGCGCCATGGGTGGTTAGCGGACGTCGGCCTTTGTACACCTCGGGCTCCGCGGGAGGGGGGGGCAGCATGCCGACAGGAAGCGAAACCGGCCGGGCGTCGCCGGGGCCGACGGGAGAGTGGATCGACCGCTTCAACGCCCGGGGCCTGAGCGACGAGGAACGATACGCCCTGCTCGTCGAGCGGTTCGCTTCGGTCGGCGAGCAGGCCCTGATACGCCCGCCGTTTTTCTGCGATTATGGCTACAACATCTCGCTCGGGCCCGGAGCCTTCCTGAACTATGGTTGCATCGTCCTGGACGTCGAGCCGGTATCGATCGGCGAAGGGACGGCCATCGGTCCGGCCGTCCAGATCCTCGCCTCCGATCACCCGCGGGACCCCCGGCTGCGACGACAGAAACTGCGCTTCGGCCGGCCGGTGACGATCGGCGCGAACGTCTGGATAGGCGGCGGTGCGATCATCCTGCCGGGCGTCACGATCGGCGACGATGCGATCGTCGGCGCCGGCAGCATCGTCACCCGGGATGTCGCCGCCGGAGTCACCGTCGTCGGCAACCCCGCGCGGGAAAAGTGAAGGTCCGCTTCGGGGCACGCTCGCGTTCAAGGCACGGCCGCTCCATCAGCCCTGGCCTGTTCCGGCCCCGACCCATGCGCTATGCCGGTCGGGTCCCGCCCGCTGCACGTCCGGCCGCGGGTCGGCCGGGCGGGCCAGGGGAAGGACCGGGCCATGAAGCTTCGCGCCGTCTGCCTCGCCTTGACGATCCTGATCGCTGCCCCCGCCGGCGCCGCGGCGGCGGCCGTGAAGCCCTGCGCGATCGCCGGGCCGGTCGACGAGGCGGGGTATGTGAAGATCGGCGGGATCGAGCAATGGGTGACGATCCGGGGCGACAGCTGCGCCAATCCCGTCGTGCTTTTCCTCCACGGCGGGCCCGGCAATCCGCTCAGCCCCTATGGCGGCGGCATCTACCAGGCGTGGGAGAAGGACTTCACCCTCGTCCAATGGGACCAGCGCGGCGCCGGCCGGACCTTCGCCCGCAACCCGCCGCCGGCGGCTCTGACCGTCGAGCGGATGGCGCGGGACGGGATAGCGGTGGCCGAGCATCTTCGGACCCGGATCGGCCAGGACCGGGTCATCCTCGTCGGCGGCTCGTGGGGAAGCGTGCTGGCAGTCCATATGGCGCTCGCCCGCCCCGACCTGTTCCACGCCTATGTCGGCGCCGGCCAGCTCGTCCGCTACCCAGAGAATCTGGCGCAAAGCTACGCGCATCTGCTCGCCCGGGCGCGGGCGGCGGGCGACGGCGAGACGATCGCCAGGATCGGAGCGCTGGGGCCGCCGCCGTGGACCGACCCCCGCAACGCTGGGATCCTCCGCCGGGCAACCCGAGCCTACGAGCGCCGGTCGACGACCCCGCCGCCGGCCGGCTGGTGGACCCCCGCGCCCGCTTATGCGGACGCGGCGAGCCAGCAGGCGCTCGAGGGCGGCGACGATTACTCCTACCTGCAGTTCGTCGGAGCCGACGGCCGCGGCATGGCCTCGACGATCGACCTGCCCGCGCTCGGCCTCGAATTCCGAATTCCGGTCTTCCTCGTGCAGGGCGCCGAGGACCTCGTCACCGTGCCGTCGGTGGCGAGAGCCTATTTCGACTCGCTGTCGGCGCCCAGCAAGGAGTTCCGGCTGCTGGCGGCGACCGGGCACGATCCCAACGCGGCCATGGTTGAGGCGCAATATGAGATATTGAAGGCGCGGGTCCTGCCGCGGATCCGAAAGGCCCAGCGGCGGCGGCGAGGCTGATTCCGTCCGGACATCCTCCTTGTTGCCTGGAGTCGGTCGACCGGCAATACTCACTCGTGAGGCACGGCTGTCGTGAACTTCACGTCAGCTTTATCGGCGACATTGCGCAGCAAGCCAGAACATGAGGTCGCATGGCCATGAAAAATCTGATTCTTCGCACCGTGAGTGTCGCTGTGCTCGCCATGGCCCTCAGCGCCTGTGGCGGCGGTGGAGGTGGAGGAGGCGGTGTCCAACCGATACCGCCGCCGCCTGCGCCTCCACCCCCTCCGCCACCACCGCCGCCACCACCGCCGCCGCCCCCTCCGTCATCCGCGTTCGACACGCAGGAGTATAAGAATTCGGCGGGAGCGGCTCGGGCCCTCGCGTTCCAGGCGTATGAAAAAGGCGCGACGGGCAAGGGCGTGACCGCCGCTGTAATCGACAGCGGCTTTGCGCCAACAATTTCCCAGTTCGCGGGTCGAGTGCATCCCGCGTCCGGCGATATGGTCGGATCGCGCGGCCTCGACGGCGAGAACCACCACGGCACGGCGGTGGCTTCCGTATTGGGAGCCGCGAAGGACGATAGCGGAATGCACGGCGTCGCGTTCAATTCCACGCTGCTGATGCTGAGAACGGATGTCCAGGGTTCGTGCGATCCGAACTGCGACTTCGACCAGGCTGCCCTGGCCAAGGCGTTCGATGTCGCGATCGCCAACGGCGCACGCGTCATCAACCTGTCGATGTCATTCATCCCGATGCCCGCCAGCCTTGCCGCGGCCGTCGAGCGGGCAACGGCCGCCGGTGTCGTCGTCATCCTTCCGGCGGGAAATGACGGGCTCGCCCAGCCGGTCGCATCCGCGATGATCGCTACGAAAGCCGAAGCACATGGCGCAGTGATCATTGCCGGCGCCACCAACAATGCCGGCACGGCCCTCGCTTCCTTCAGCAACCGCGCCGGCAGCGGCGCCGACTTCTACCTTGCGGCGGCGGGGGAAGGGATGGTGGTCTACAACAAGAATGGAGGGCTCAGCTCGGGAGGATATGGGACATCGCTTTCGGCACCGGCCATAGCGGGCGCAGTCGCTCTCCTCGCCGAAGCCTTTCCGAATCTGACAGGGCAGCAGATCGTCAACCTGCTGCTGACGACCGCGACGGACATGGATGCGCCGGGAACGGACAATGTTTCCGGACGGGGGACGCTGAACCTGGCGAAGGCTTTCGCGCCGCAAGGCACGATGTCGCTGGCCGGTTCGACGGCTTCGGTATCGCTCGCCAGCAACGGCGTTTTGTCGCCCGCCATGGGCGATGCGAAGGGCGGTCTCCAGGGAGTTGTCTTTCTCGACAGCTACGAGCGGGCTTATGAGACGGATCTGGGCCGCACTCTTTCCCGCCCCGCCCGGGATGCACCTTTGCATGCCGCGCTGGACGGCCGCTACAGCACGAAGTCGGCGGCATTGGGGCCTCTTGCGGTCTCCGTCACCATGATCCGCGAGCCGCACGGGCCGACCGAGGCGGGGCTTCAGCCGATGGCGCTTTCCGAGGAGCAGGCGCGCACGGCGAAAGCCATGGCGGCCACGGCCGTCGGACGCCTCTCGTTGAAGACGGCGGTGGCGCTCGGCCTTTCCGAAGGCGGCAGAGCCCTCCGGCAGCGACTCTCCAATCAGCCAGGCAAGGCTTTCCTGGTGGCTCGGGATCCGGCGGCGGATAACGGCTTCCACGCCCGCACCAACTCCAGCATCGGAATACGGCACGACTTCGGGCCGCTCGCCCTCACCCTGACCTCGGAAGCCGGCGAGGTTCACGATCCCTATCCGGCGCAGCGTTCAGGGCGTTCGGCCTACCGGACGACCGCGATCTTCGCGGACCGGCGGGTGGGCCGGATCCGGTTCAGCCTGGGCGGCTCGCTCCTCGACGAAGAGGCGACGATACTCGGAGGCCGCTTCTCCTCCGCCTTCTCGAGCGCCGGCTCGACCAGCGGGTTCGCCGACGGTGCGGCTTCGCTCGACCTGGGCCGCGGATGGGGTGCCCATGCCAGTTACCGCCATGGCTGGACCTCGGTCCGAGGCGGCGGCGCGCTGGTGCGAGGCGGCCGGCTTTCAAGCAATGCCTTCGCCCTCGATCTGACGAAAACCGGGGCTCTGGCATGGAACGACAGGATCGGCCTGCGCATCATGCAGCCGCTCCGGGTCCGCACGGGCGGCCTCGAGATCGAACTTCCGGTCGGCTACGACTATGCGACCGGCGCAGCCGCCTATCAGCGCCGTTTCCTCAACCTCGCTCCGACAGGGCGCGAACTCAATTACGAGCTGTCCTATGGGATGCCCCTGTGGGGCGGGAACATGGCCGCGAATGCCTTCGTGAGGACCGATGCCGGCCACATCGAAGCGATGAAGAACGACATCGGAGGCGCCGTTCGTTTCACGCTCGGCTTCTGATCCTGGGCAGAAGGGGGCCAATGCCGATATTCCCGGATCTGGGCTTTCGGGCTCCCTCCCGGGATGACGATCAGCTCACCCGCGGCACCCGAAGCCTCGGTAGGTCGATCTTCGGGCAGCGGTTCATCACCACCTTGAGGCCGGCGGCCTCGGCTCGGGCGGCGGCTTCCTCGTTGATCACGCCGATCTGAAGCCAGACCGACTTCGCCCCGGCGGCGATCGCCTCGTCGACCGCCTCGCCGGCGGCCTGCGGGCGGCGGAAGATGTCGACCATGTCGATCGGCTCGCCGATCTGGGCGAGCTCGCGCCAGACATATTCGCCGTGGACATGCTCGCCGGTGATCTGCGGGTTCACGGGGATGACGCGGTAGCCCCAGTCCTGGAGGAAGCGCATCACCCCGTAGCTCGGCCGGTCAGGCCGGTCCGACGCGCCGATCATGGCGATCGTGCGGGTCGAGGCGAGCAGGTCGTACAGGTCTTCGTCGCGGGCGAGGGGCATCGTCTTATCCGTCAGCCGGGTCGCGCCCCGCGCGGGGAAGGCTGAGGAGGCCGTAGGTCAGTCCCGTGACGCCGAGAGCGATCAGGAAAATCCAGAACTCCGTCATCGATCGTCTCCCAAGCAGCTCAGCAGTCGTGAATGAGCCTGCGCCGCAAGCCTGCGCCAGTGTGACGGACTTAACGCCGGATTCGGTGTCTCGTCTCCCAAAAACTGCATCGCCACGGTGCAGCGATGCTGGTCGCGGCTGCTCCAGTCAGTTGCGAGGCCGAACGCGCCGCCGATTATCGTGCCGAGACTGGCCGAGATGACCAACTTGAGCCAACCCTCGATGCTCGACGGGGAAACGGTGCGAGGCGAGGAGGTTCTGCTCACCGGCTTTTCATAACAGAAGGCCCGGATGCCGCCAATCACCGCTAAACAGTGGGAAGCGCCTTCATCAGGCGAGCGGCGATTTCGGTGAAGGCTTCCGCCTCAGGACCATCGCCCGCGGCCGGCGGAGCACCCTCGTCCGAGGCCCGCCGGATGGCAAGGGTGAGGGGGATACGCCCCAGGAACGGGATCGACATCACCTTGGCCGCCGCCTCGGCTCCGCCGGAGCCGAACGGGTCGGAGATCTCGCCGCAATGCGGGCAGGCGTAGCCGGACATGTTCTCGACCAGGCCGAGCAGGGGCACGTCCATCTTGCGGAACAGGTCGATGGCGCGGGTGGCGTCGATCAACGCCAGGTCCTGGGGGGTTGAGACGATGACGGCGCCGGCCGGCTTCCATTTCTGGATCAGCGACATCTGGATGTCGCCGGTGCCGGGCGGGAGGTCGACGATCATCAGCTCGCGGTCGTCCCAGTCGCCCTCCATCAGCTGGCCGAGCGCGCTCGCGATCATCGGTCCGCGCCAGGCCAGAGCGGTGCCCGGCTCGACGAGCTGGCCGATCGACAGCATCTTCACGCCCCAGGCGTCGACCGGGACGATCCGCTTGTCGGCCAGCTCCGGTCGGTCGTGATTGCCCATCAGGCGCGGCAAGGACGGGCCGTAGATGTCGGCGTCGACCAGGCCGACCCGGCGGCCGGAGCGGGCGAGGGCGATGGCGAGGTTGGCGGCGACGGTCGACTTGCCGACCCCGCCTTTGCCGCTGCCGACGGCGATGATCGTTCGACCGGCGCGGTCCGCGGTCATCGCGATCCGGACGTCGATCACCCCCGGAACGGCGACGAGGGCGGCGCGGATGTCGCGCTCGAGCTCGGCGCGCTGCTCCGCCGAGAGGCCGCCGACCTCGAGCACGACGCTGGCGACGCCGTCGCGCAGGCGGGGCGCGGCAATGCGGCCTTCGCCTCCCGCCACGGTCGACAGGGCGGCCTTCAGCGGGTCGGTCTCCTCGCTCATCCGGCGCAGATAGGGGGTGGCGAGCGGCTTGCCACTGTTTTTCCGCCCGCTCGGTTCCTATAAAGGCGTTATGGCAAGATTTTTTGGGTGGGGCGCGCGTATCGGCGCCATGATGAACGAGAATCGCGGCGGCCCCTGGGGTCCTTCCGGAGACGGCGGCGGCGGCGACGGCGGCGGCGGGCCGCGCAATCCGTGGGGCCAGCCCCCGCGCAAGCGGCGGACTCCCGGCGTGGGCGGCAACGTCAGCTCGCTCGACGACTTCCTGAAGCGCAGCCGCGAGCGGTTCGGCGGCCGTTTCCCGCACCAGGAGGGCCGGCCATACTGGCTCTACGGGCTCGCCGTCTTCGTCCTGCTGTGGCTTTTGTTCACCTGCTTCCACCTGATCGGGCCGCAGGAGCGCGGCGTCGTCACCCTGTTCGGCAAGTACAGCCGGACGGTGAACAGCGGCATCGCGATGACCCTGCCGCTGCCGATCGAGCGGCTCCAGAAGGTCGACGTCGGCCAGATCCGTACCAGGGACGTCGGCTCGCCCGACGCCTCGCAGGAGAATCTGATCCTCACCGGCGACCAGAACATCATCGACGTCGCTTATTCGGTGCGCTGGACGATCCGCGACCCGCAGCTCTACCTCTTCCAGATCAACGATCCGGAATCGACGATCGGCGAGGTCGCCGAGAGCGCGATGCGCGCCGTGCTCGCCACCGTCTCGCTCGACGACGCGATCGGCGCCGGCCGCAGCGACATCGAATCGAGGGTGTCGCTGGTCATGCAGCAGGTGCTCGACCGCTACGGCGCCGGCGTGCGGATCGAAGGCATCGCGATCAAGCAGTCGGACCCGCCGGCGACGGTCAACAACGCCTTCAAGGAAGTGTCGGCGGCGCAGCAGGAGGCGCAGTCCTACATCAACCAGGCCCGAGCCTACGCCCAGCAGCAGACCGCCCGGGCCCAGGGCGACGCGGCCGCGTTCGACAAGGTCTACGCCCAGTACAAGCTGGCTCCCGAGGTGACCCGGCGGCGCATGTATTACGAGACGATGGAGCGCGTCCTCTCCAAGGTCGACAAGACCGTGATCGAGGCGCCCGGAGTCACCCCCTATCTGCCGCTGCCCGAAGTATCGCGCCGGGCCCAGGAAGGAGCCGCGCGATGAGCCTGTCGCTTCGCAACCCGATCGTCATCGCGTTCATCGCGATCGCCCTGCTGATCCTCGCCGGAAGCACCTTCGCGACCGTTCCGGAGACCAAGCAGGCGGTGATCGTCCGCTTCGGAAACCCCGACCGGGTGATCAACGCCTACCGCCCGGGGGTCGATTTCGGCCGGACCGGGGCGGGCCTCATCGCCCGCTGGCCGTTCATGGAGCAGATCGTCTGGATCGACAAACGCATCCTCTCGATCAAGATGGACCGCCAGCAGGTGCTTTCGACCGATCAGCTCAGGCTCCAGGTCGACGCCTTCGCGCGCTACCGGATCGTCGACCCGCTGCAGATGTACATCTCGGCCAAGACCGAGGAGCGGGTCAGCGACCAGTTGAAGCCGATCCTCGGCTCGGCGATCCGCAACGAGCTCGGCAAGCGGCAGTTCGCCACCTTGCTCAGCCCGGAGCGGGGGCAGCTGATGGAGAATATCGAGCGGGCGCTGAACCGTGTCGCCCGCCAGTACGGCGCCGAGATCGTCGATGTCCGCATCAAGCGCGCCGACCTGCCCGAGGGAACGCCGCTCGACTCCGCCTATGAGCGGATGCGGACGGCCCGCCAGCAGGAAGCGGGGGCGATCCGCGCCCAGGGCTACAAGCAGGCGCAGATCATCAAGGCCGAGGCCGACGCCGAGGCGGCCAGCACCTATGCCGAAGCCTATGGCAAGGATCCGGATTTCTACGCCTTCTACAGGGCGATGCAGAGCTACGAGACGACCTTCGCGCCGGGCGAGAACCAGGGCCGATCGAGCATCATCCTGTCTCCCGACAACCAGTATCTGCAGGAGTTCAAGGGCAAGAATCGGTAGGGATGCTCGTGAGGCCAAGGCGCTTCGCAGGGAACGAAAACTTCGAAGGGAATCCGAGTCCGGTCCCTATTCAAATCCGGTTCAGACGCACCAAATACACATGTAATCGACAGACAGGCCCGGATCTGCCCGCCCGGACCCAAAGCAAGTGAGGAGATTCGAATCGTGCGTTACGTCTATGGCCTCTCGGCCGCCATTCTCCTGGGCGGCGCCGCCGCGACGCTGACGGTGGGCCCCGTCGGCGCCCAGACCGCGCAGAACGAACCCGGCGCCATGTCGGCCGCCGCGCCGCGTCCCGGCGCCCCGATGAGCTTCGCCGACCTTGCCGCGAGGCTCCAGCCGGCGGTCGTCAACATCTCGACCAAGCAGGTCCTGCAGGTCAGCCGCAACCGCCAGGTCCCGCCGGGGTTCGAGGATTTCTTCCGCCAGTTCGGAGTTCCAGTCCCCGACGGCGGCGGCGGCGGCGAGGCGCCGGTCACCCAGCGCGGCGGCTCGCTCGGCTCGGGCTTCATCATCTCCGCCGACGGCTACATCGTCACCAACAACCACGTCGTCTCGCCGGCTCGGACCGGGGCGACGGTCGAGCAGATCACCGTCACGCTGCCCGACCGCCGCGAGTTCGAGGCGACCCTGGTCGGGCGCGACACGTCGACCGACCTCGCCGTCCTCAAGATCAAGGGCAACAACCTGCCGTTCGTGCGCTTCGGCGATTCGCAAGCGGTCCGGGTCGGCGACTGGGTGGTGGCGATCGGCAATCCGTTCGGCCTGGGCGGCACCGTCACCGCCGGGATCGTCTCGGCGCTCCACCGCAACCTCAACGCCGGAGTCTACGACCGCTACATCCAGACCGACGCGTCGATCAACATGGGCAACTCGGGCGGCCCCATGTTCGATTTGAACGGCAACGTCATCGGCATCAACACCGCGCTCATCTCGCCGACCGGCGGCAATGTCGGGATCGGCTTCGCCATCCCGGCGGACCAGGCCCGGCCGGTGATCGAATCGCTTCGCCGCGGCGAGCGGCCGCAGCGCGGCTATATCGGCGTCAGCCTGCAGACGCTCGACGAGGACATCGCCGCCTCGCTGGGGATCCCCAAGAACCAGGGCGAGCTGATCCGCAGCGTCACCGCCGGCGGTCCGGCGGCGAGGGCCGGGATCCAGCAGGGCGACGTCGTCGTCAGCGTCGCCGGCAAGCCGGTCACCCCCGACGAATCGCTCGCCTATCTGGTTTCGCAGCAGCCGGTCGGCTCCCGGGTGCCGATCGAGCTGATCCGCAACGGCCGGCGGCAGACGGTGAACGTCGCTGTCGGGGTTCGTCCGACCGACGAGGAGCTGGCCCGGCTGAACGGCATCGAGAGCGAGACCCCGGTGACCGAGCCGGCGGAATCGCAGCAGTCGACCAGCCAGCGCTCGGCGCGCGAGAGCCTCGGAGTCACGGTTCAGACCCTGACCCCGGAGATAGCCCGGACGCTGAGGCTGACCGACGTCAACGCCAGGGGCGTGGTCGTCGCCTCGGTCAATCCGAGCAGCGATGCCGCCGCCAAAGGCATCCAGGCCGGCGACATCATCTTGTCGATCAACCAGCGCGCGACCCGCACGCCCGAGGAGGCGGCCGCCGCGGTCGCCGCCGCCCGCTCCGCCGGCCGGAACAGCGTGCTGCTGCTGGTTCGCCGCGGCAACGCCCCGCCCGCTTATTACGGAATCGCCCTGGCGGGACGCTGATTTCTTCCTCTCCCGTTCTCTACGGGAGAGGAGGGGCCCGCCGCGAAGCGTGGGAGGTGAGGGTCTGTACCGCAGAGTCAGCAAGACCCTCACCCCCCAAGCCTTCGGCTTGGGTCCCCCCTCTCCCGCGGGAAGCGGGAGAGGATCCTGGCTGCGCGCTTGCCGCCCTGCTCCACATCGGGGATAGCACTGGCTCCCAGCGAGGAGCGTGAAGCGTGGACGACGAAAGCTCAATCTTCATCGGCCTCGGCGGCGGACAGCCCCAGCGGCTGCTGCTCAAGCGGGCCAACCGGCATGGCCTGATCGCCGGCGCCACCGGCACCGGCAAGACGGTGACTCTCCAGGGCCTCGCCGAGGGCTTCTCGAGCGCCGGAGTCCCGGTCTTCGTCGCCGACGTCAAGGGCGACCTCGGCGGCCTCGCCATGGCCGGCTCGCCGATGGGCGCGATGCACGACGCCTTCGCCGCGCGCGCCGCCGAGCTCGGCGATTCGGGCTGGGCCTATGGCGACAATCCGGTCCAGTTCTGGGATCTGCTCGGCCAGCAGGGCCACCCGATCCGGACCACCGTCTCCGAGATGGGCCCGCTCATGCTGGCCCGGCTGATGGACCTCAACGAGGTTCAGGAGGGCGTCCTCGCCATCGTCTTCCACGTCGCCGACAAGGACGGGCTGCTCCTTCTCGACCTCGACGATCTGCAGGCGATGCTCGCCGACTGCGCCAACCGCGCCGACGAGCTGACCGTGACCTACGGCAACGTGTCGAAGGCGAGCGTCGGCACCATCCAGCGCTCGCTCCTCCAGCTCCGCTCGCAGGGCGGCGACCGCTTCTTCGGCGAGCCCGCGCTCGACATCGACGATCTCATCGCCCTCGACGACCGAGGCCGCGGCATCGTCAACATCCTCGCCGCCGACCGGCTGATGGCCTCGCCCAAGCTCTATTCGACCTTCCTGCTCTGGCTCCTCTCCGAGCTGTTCGAGCAGCTTCCCGAGGTCGGCGATCCGGACAAGCCGAAGCTCGTCTTCTTCTTCGACGAGGCGCACCTCCTCTTCACCAGCGCCCCGGCGGCTTTGCTCGAGAAGATCGAGCAGGTCGTGCGGCTGATCCGCTCCAAGGGCGTCGGCGTCTATTTCATCACCCAGAATCCGATCGACATACCGGATTCGATCGCCGGCCAGCTTGGCAACCGAATCCAGCATGCGCTTCGCGCCTTCACCCCGCGCGACGAGAAAGCCGTCCGTTCCGCCGCCGAGACCTTCCGGGCCAACCCGGCGCTGGACGTCGCCACGGCGATCACCGAGCTCAAGGTCGGCGAGGCTCTGGTGTCCCTGCTCCAGGCGGACGGGTCGCCTTCGCCGGTCGAGCGGAGCCTGATCCGGGTGCCGGGCTCGAGGGTCGGGCCGATCACGGCCGAGGAGCGGGCGGTGCTCGTCCAGACCGACGCCATCGGTGGCAAATATGACGAGGCGATCGACCGCGAGTCGGCGGAAGAGCTGCTCGGCGCCAAGTCCAGCGAGGCGCAGGCCGCGGCCGCCGAGGCGAAGGCGGATGCCGAGGCGGCGAAGCTCGATGCCGCCGAGGCGAAACAGGCGGAGAAGGAGAGGGTTCTCGCCCAGCGCGAGGCCGCTCGAGCCGCCAAGGAGGCCGAACGCGCGCGGATCGCCGCCGAGCGCGAGGCGGCCCGGCAGGCCCGCGAGGCGGCCAAGCCGAGCTTCACCGACAAGCTGGTCCAGTCCGCGGCCCGCTCAGCGGCAAGCTCGGTCGGCCGCCAGGTCGCGGGGAAGGTCGGCGGGCAGCTGCTGAGAGGGCTGCTCGGAGGCCTATTCAGGGGCCGGTGACCTAATCCCTCTCCCTGCAGGGGAGAGGAGGGGCCCACCGCGAAGCGGTGGGAGGTGAGGGCCTTTCTTGCTCCGGCGTACAGGCCCTCACCCTGGCGCTTCGCGCCTGTCCCTCTCCCCTGCAGGGAGAGGGGCTTCCGGTCGCAAGCCCCTTGTCCTGCCGCGCCACAGCCGCGAAGGTGCGCGCTGGCAATCGGGGGGCACGAAGAGATGGCGGCTGAAGGCACAATGCGCGAGCTCACAATCCGCTCGATCGTGCTGGGCGGGATCCTCACCCTCGTCTTCACCGCCGCCAACGTCTATCTCGGGCTCAAGGTCGGGCTGACCTTCGCAACCTCGATCCCGGCCGCCGTCATCTCGATGGCGGTGCTTCGCTGGTTCAGCAACTCGACCATCCTCGAGAACAACATCGTCCAGACCGTCGCCTCGGCGGCGGGTACCCTCGCGGCGATCATCTTCGTGCTGCCGGGGCTGGTGATGATCGGATACTGGCAGGGCTTCCCGTTCCTGACGACGACCGCGATCACCATGCTGGGCGGGATATTGGGCGTTCTCTTCTCGGTGCCGCTGCGGCGGGCGATGGTCGTCGACAGCCCGCTCCCCTTTCCGGAAGGGCGGGCGGCGGCCGAGGTGCTTCAGGTCGGCTCCAATTCGCGGGCCGGCGAGGAGGAAAGCACCAAGGGCCTGTCCGTCCTCGTCTGGAGCAGCCTCGTCTCGGCCGGCTTCGCGATCCTCACCCAGACCCGGCTTGTCGCAGCGGAGGCCTCGGCCTGGTTCCGCGCCGGCGCGGGCGCCACCGGGATCTCGGGCGGCCTCTCGTTCGCGCTGATGGGCGTCGGGCATCTCGTCGGCATCTCGGTGGGCATGGCGATGTTCCTCGGCCTCGTCATCGGATGGTGGATATTGCTTCCGATGCTGACCGCGCAGATGCCGATGCCCGGCGGCCCCCAAGCCTGGGCGGGCGCGATCTTCACCCAGCACGTGCGCTTCTTCGGCGCCGGAGTGATCGGAGTCGCCGCGGTCTGGACCCTGCTCAAGATCGCCGGGCCTGTGCTCGGCGGGATCCGCTCGGCGATGGCGGCCAGCGCCGCCCGCCGCGGCGGCAAGGCGCTTGCGCTCGAGGAGCGCGACCTGCCGATCGCGATCGTCGGCCTGGGCTCGCTCGCCATGCTGGTGCCGATCGCCTGGCTCTTGTGGACCGTGATCGCCGGCGGGCCGCTGGCCGGCTCCGCCGCGCTTCTGATCGCCGGAGCGCTCGTCTTCATCCTCGTCATCGGACTGATGATCGCGGCCGTCTGCGGCTACATGGCCGGCCTGATCGGAGCGTCGAACAGCCCGGTCTCGGGCATCGGCATCCTCTCCGTCGTCGCCGCGTCGCTGATGCTGGTCGGGCTGTTCGGGCGCGAGACCCCGCCCGGAACGTCGGAGGCGCTGGTCGCCTACGCGCTGATCGTCACCGGCCTCGTCTTCGGCATCGCCACCATCTCCAACGACAACCTCCAGGACCTGAAGACGGGCCAGCTCGTCGGAGCGACGCCCTGGCGGCAGCAGGTGGCCCTGATCTTCGGGGTGATCTTCGGCTCGCTCGTCGTCCCGCCGGTGCTCCAAATCCTCTATGACGCCTTCGGCTTCGCCGGAATGCCCGGCGCCGGGCCGCAAGCCCTGCCCGCTCCGCAGGCCGCGCTCATCTCCGCGCTCGCCAAGGGCGTGCTTGGCGGCGACCTCAACTGGACGATGATCGGCTACGGCGCGATGACCGGAGTAGGCCTGGTCCTCCTCGACGAGACTCTCGGCCGGGCGAAGACGCTTCGCCTGCCGCCGCTCGCGGTCGGAATCGGCATCTACCTGCCGATGGCGGCGGTGCTGCCCGTCGTGGCCGGAGCGGTGATCGGCTTCTTCTACGATCGCTGGGCGGGCCGGCGGGAGAAGCCCGAATTCGCCCGCCGAATGGGCGTCCTCACCGCCACCGGCCTCATCGTCGGCGAGAGCCTGTGGGGGGTCGTCTTCGCCGGCATCGTCGCGGGTTCGGGCAGCGATGCGCCTTTGGCTCTCGCCGGCGAGGGTTTCGAGACCTTCGCCCTGATCGGCGGCACGGCGCTGTTCGTTCTGCTGGCGGCGGGGCTGTACCGGCGGACGATGCGGCTGGTCTCGAGTTAATCCTCCCCATCGAAAGATGGGGAGGGGGACCATGCGAAGCATGGTGGAGGGGTAGCTGGCATAAGCCTCGGCAATCACCCCTCCACCACCCTTCGGGTGGTCCCCCTCCCCACCGCTTCGCGGCAGGGAGGATTAGCTCCTCGCCTCGAGCCACCTCGTGATGTCCGGAAGCCGCGTCGTGCGCACCCTGACCCGGTCGCGGATCGCCGCGATGGCGACGTCGACTCGGCTGCGCGACTGCGCAGTCAGATGGCGTTTGGCATAATCCTCGAGCTTGGCGATCATCGCCGGATCGGCGGAGGCGTCGGCGAGGCCGGCGAGGTAGCGGGAGCGGGACGAGATATCGACCAGGTCCTCGACCTTCTCGCGGTTTCGGATCGCGAAATCGTAGGCGAGGTCGGGATGCTCGTCGGCGACCGCCGAGACGATCCCGGCGCTGGTCGTCGCTCCGGGCTCGTCGGTCAGAGCCAGGTCCAGCGCCCGCTGCGCCAGAGCGGGATCGGCGGCGGTTCCGAGCAGCCGGTAGAGCTGCGCCCTGACCAGCGGGCTGCGCTCGGCGCGCGCCTGCGCCCGGAGGCGCTCCCAGCCGGCGGAATCGACGTTGCGGGCGGCGACGGCGAGGATGGTGGAGCGCAGCGGCCCGCCGGTCGCCAGCGGGTCGTTCGCGGCCAGGCGGCGATTGGCCTCGGCGATCAGCTTCTCGTCGCCCATCTCGCCCAGGGTCGAGATCAGCTCGGCGCGAAGGACCGGGATCGTCGGCGCCTCGCCCGGCTTCGGCGCCCAGCCGATCCGCGCGAGGACCGGCGAAAGCCGGGCGGAGGCGTAGCGCGCCGCCATCGCCTGGCGGGCGGGATCGCCCTCGTACAGATTGTGGACGCTCTTGAGGATCGCGGCGGCCCGGGTCCAGACCTGCGGATTGACGTTCGCAGGCACCGCGTCGACCATTTCCAGGGCTTCGGCGGCCGACTGGTAGCCGGCGAGGCCGAGGCCCCAATTGTCGGCGAGCAGGCCGATCTGGTCGATCGGCTTCAGCCCGGCGAAGGCGGCGGTCAGCCGGTCGAGCAACGGCGGCGCGTAGAGCGTTCGATAATAGCCGCTCTGGCCGCTGTTGACGACGACCGGCCCGCAGCCGGGGACGGCGAGGGTCGCCGAGCCGCCGGTCACCAGGGTCCTCACCTGGGCGCCGCGGACCGGCGCCGCGATCACCGGCACCCGCCAGGCCCGTGCCGGCTGGTCCTGGCGGTCGCGGCTGAACTCGCTCTGGCGAAGGACGAGCTGGGACTTGCCGCCTCGGCACGGCGCGCCCTCGACCCGGATCAGCGGCACGCCCGGCTGAAGCGTGAAATCGTGGGCGATGGCGGTGACCGGCTTGCCCGCCGCCTTCTCGACCGCCTGCCAGAGGTCGTCGGTCTGCGTGTTCGAGAGCCGGTGGGTGCGGATATAATCCTGCACGCCGCGCCGCCACGCATCCTCGCCGACATAATCCTCGAGCATGACGATGACCGCCTCGCCCTTGCGGTAGGTGATCGCGTCGAACGCCTGGCTGATCTGCTCGACCGTGCTGATCCGCTGGACGACCGGATGGGTGCTCGCCACCGAATCGAGGTTGATCGCGAGCTCCCGGCCCTCGACGTTGCCGAGCTCGGGCTCCCATTCGGGATGGAGGGCGGCGGTCGCCTTGGTCGCCATCCACGAGGCGAAGCCCTCGTTCAGCCAGAGATCGTCCCACCAGGCCATGGTGACGAGGTCGCCGAACCATTGATGCGCGATCTCGTGGGCGGCGACCTCGAAGATGCTCTGGCGGCGGGCCTCGGTGGTGATGGCGGGGTCGACGAGGAGGATCGATTCGAACGAGAAGATCGCGCCCCAATTCTCCATCGCCCCGAAGAACTGGCTGCTCCCCGGGCCGGCGACGTTGTCGAGCTTGGGCAAAGGATAGGGGGTGCCGAAATAGTCGTTGTACCAGGGCAGGATCTTCGCCGAGCTCTCCAGCGCCCAGCGGCCCTTCTCGCCGTCGCCGCGCTTGGTGACCACGCCGATCTCGGTCCCGGCCGCGGCCGTGGTGATCCGGTCGAACTCGCCCACCGCGAGGAACAGCAGGTAGCTCGACATCGGCGGGGTGGCGTGGAAGCTGATCATCCGCCGGCCGTCGGGCAGAGTCTCGGCGCCCGCCTGGGCCATGTTGCTGACCGCGTCCTGTCCTTTCGGGACGGTGACGGTGAGAGCGTATTTCGTCCGGAACTGCGGCTCGTCCCAGCCCGGGAACATGCGGCGGGCATCGGGCGCCTCGAACTGGGTGAACAGCGCCCGCTTCGGGCCCTGCGGGCTGTCATAGTCGAGCGCGAACAGGCCCGCCGCCTGGGTGTAGATCTTGCCGCTATATTCGATCGCCAGCCGGTGGCGCCCGGCGGGGACCGGCTGGGCGAAGCGGATCCGCACCTGCTGCTTGTCCGCGTCGACCGAGATCCGGCTCGCGGGCGTGGTGTCGTTGACTCCGCTGATCAGCTCCGCCGACTCGAACTCGAGATCGGCCGCGTTCATCACGATCTCCTGCGTCGGCTCGAGCACCTCGATATGGGTGAGCACCGAACCTTTGAAGCGCAGGTTGGCGGCGTCGGGCTGGATGAGGATTCCGTATTGGGTGGGGCGGACGTTGGTCGGCAGCTGGGTCGGGATCCGCCGCTCCGCCGCCGCGGCGGGGGCGGGGGCGGGGGCGGGGGCGGGGGCCGCGGCCGGCGCGGGCGAAATTTGCTCGGCGGTCCGGGCGCATCCGGCGAGGGTCAAAGCGAGAAGGGAGGCGGTAGCGAAAAGGCGCATCGATTACTCCGCTGGACTGGCGCGCCTTGCGTGGCGGGAAGCCGCTCGGCTTGTCAATTCAGTAGCCGAAGAGCGGCGCCGCCTTGTGGCCTTCGAGGACGTGGGCGCGGAGGCGAGCGGGCTCCCACAGATGCTCGACCCCGGCCTCGGCCTGGCGGATCAGCGAGACGATCGCCTCGTTGACCGGAGCCTTGCGCCCGAGCCTTCGGGCCAGCTTCACCACCTCGCCGTTCAGATGGTCGATCTCGGTCGGCCGGGCGGCCTTGAGGTCGTCGGCCATGGACGAGCGGGCGCGGGCGTCGATCTTCTGGATCCTGAGGAAAAGGTTGTTGAAGATGAAATCGGGCGAGGCGATGACGTGGGGCAGGAGCTTGGGCGGCACCGGCCCGATCTTGGCCGGCTCGATCCCGGCCGCGTCGAGCAGCTCGAGCGCCTCGACGATCGAGGCGGCGACGACGCGGCGGTAGTCGCGCTCCCTGAGCTGCTCGAGCAGGGTCCGGCCGGACAAGGCGTTGACCGCATTGTTGAGGTTGACCAGCAGCTTGCCCCAGGCGATCGCCGGCATGTCCGACGAGAGGCGAAGCCGGGCCGGGCCGTCGCCGATCCGCTCGGCGAGCGCGCGCAGCGCCGGGACGTCCTCGGCGACGAGGTCGCCGGCCACGCCCTTGTGGAAGCGGCCGTGGCCGAGCGCGGCGACATTGTAGGGCACCATCCCCGCCACCGCCTCGAACCGCGTCTTGAGGACGGCGCGCAGGTTCTCGACGTTGTTGACCCCGTTCTGGAAGCTGACCACGAGAGCGCCCTTCTTTGCGTTGCGGGCGATCTCCTTCGCGGCCGCGGCGGTGCCGGTGCTCTTGACGCACAAAGCGATGACGTCCGCCCCGGCCAGCGCCGCCGGCCTGGTCGCGAAATCCACCTGTTCCGGCGCCAGCCGCTGCCGCCAGCCGGAATGATCGGTGAGGGTGAGGCCGCTCGCGGCGATCTCCGCCCCGATCCGCTCGCGGCCGATGAAAGTGGCTGTCACCCCCGCCGCCGCCCAGGCGCCGCCGACGAAGCAGCCGACCGAGCCGGCGCCGAAGATGGCGACGCGCACTTCAGCCCCGGCCGCGATAGCCCGGAACGTCCTGCGGCGGCACCCACAGGCCTTCGGGCGGCTCGCCCGACTGCCAGAAGACGTCGATCGGCATTCCGCCGCGCGGATACCAATAGCCGCCGATTCGAAGCCACAGCGGCGCCATCTCCGCGACGAGACGCTCGGCGATCCCGACGGTGACGTCCTCGTGGAAGCCGCAATGGCTTCGGAAGGACGACAGGAACAGCTTCAGGGACTTGGATTCGACGATCTGCCGATCGGGCGCATAGTCGATGACGATATGGGCGAAATCGGGCTGGCCCGTCACCGGGCAGAGCGAGGTGAATTCGGGCGCCGTGAAGCGGACGAGATAGGGCCTGCCCGGCCGCGGATTGGCGACGTAGTCGAGCCTGGCCTCCCCGGGCGAGGCGGGCAGCGGGCTGGAGCGGCCGAGATGGGTCAGGTCCATGGCCGGCTCTCTAGGCAAGCTCGGGCCCGTTGTCATCAAAGCGGCTCAATCCCCTCTGGACAGCCCTCGTCCGCGGCTTAGGCTCGCGCAGCGAGATCGAGCCGAGGGGGATTTCCATGGCAACGCAAGCCGCGGCCGCCGCCGCGCAGAGCCGGCCGGAGCTGGAATGCGACCTGATCATGAAAGGGGGCATCACCAGCGGAGTCGTCTATCCCGGTGCGATCGCGCAGATCGCGGACGGCTACCGCCTTCGCTCGATCGGCGGCACGTCGGCCGGCGCGATCGCCGCCGCTGCAGCCGCGGCGATGGAGTTCGGACGGGCAAGCGGGCTCAACAGCGCGGCGCGCGATCGCCTCGCCGACGTCCCGGCCCGGCTGGGGGCGGCCACGGCCGACGGCACGCCGCTGCTCACCCGGTTGTTTCAGCCCGATCCTGGCACGGCGCCGCTGCTCGCGCCGGTGCTCGACATGATGCGCCCGGCCCTAGGGCCCAAGCTGCGCGGGCTCCTCAGCCTGCTCGGGCTTCCCCTGCTGTTGGCGATCGCCGGGGCGGCCGGGCTTCTCTACGCCTCGGGCCTCCGCCACCTGCCGCCGGGAATCGTCGCGAAGCTGGCCATCGCGATCGTCGCTCTGGTCGTGATCGCGGCCCTGCTCCTGCCGCTGCTGTGGCTGTTGCGGATCCGCGGGCCGCTCGCCGCCCTCGCCGAGGGCTTCGGCTTCTGCTCCGGAATGACGGCGGCGAAATCGCGCGACGATCCGCCGCTGCCCTCGCTGACACAATGGCTGCACAGCGAGATCCAGGCCCTGGCCGGCCTGCCTTCGGACGAGCCTCTGACTTTCGCGGACCTGTGGACCGCAGACAAAAGGGCGGGCGGTGCCAGCCGCGACGCGGCCATCCTGGCCGCACTCGCCGAGCTCGACGCGCCGCTGAAGGACGTCGGCCTCGCCGGATGCCGCCGCGAGATCGATCTCGCCCTGGTGGCTTCGGACATGAGCCGGAGCCTGTCGGTCCAGTTCCCCTTCCTCCCCGGCGGCGCCAAGCTTTACGCGCGGCGGAGCGACCTTGGTCAGCTGTTTCCCGAAGATGTCCTGCGGTGGATGGAATCACGGGCGATCGAGGACGACCTGGAGGGCGTGACGCTCGAAGGCTGTCCGGCGCGGGATCTGGTCTTCCCGCTGCCTCGACCGGAGGACATGCCGATCGTTTTCGCCGCGCGAGTCTCGATGAGCTTCCCGCTGCTGTTCAGGGCGGTGCGCCTCTACCTTCTCCATTACCGCTCGCGGCGCCGGCGCGGCGGCAAGGAGCTTCTCGAGCTGTGGCTGGCGGACGGTGGGATCACGTCCAACTTCCCCGTCCATCTGTTCGACGCGCCGGTCTCCACCCGGCCCACCTTCTGCCTCAACCTCCTCTACCCGGGAGACGAGGTCCATTCGGAAGCCGGCGCCGAGCCGACAGGGGAATCGGCCGAAACGGCGGACGGCGCTTCGAGCGACCCCGAGGCACTGCACATCCGGATGGCGCGCACCAACCGGGCCGAGCTGCTCCTCCTGCACGAGATGAAGCAGGGCCCGTCCCTGGCGAGGCTGATCGGATGGGGCGGGCGGATCATCTTCACCGCGCGCCAATGGTCCGACATCGCGCTGATGAACGTGCCCGGCTATCGCGACCGTATCGTTCATATCCGAATGCTGTCTGGGGAAGGCGGCCTGAACCTCGCGATGAGCCAGGCGACGGTGCGCAGGCTCGATTCGCGCGGCCGGCTGGCGGGGAAGGTGATCGCCGGTCGCTTCCAGCCCGGCGCCACCACCGACCCGCTCTATGGCGGTGAGCTCAGGCTCAACTGGTCGAACCACCGCTTCGTGCGCTTCCGATCCTTCATCGCCGCGCTGGAGGTCACCGCCGCGCGCTTCGTCGGCGGCTGGAAGAAGGATTTGCCGAGCCGGCCCAGCCTGGACGAAATGATCGACCGGACCGCCGGCGGGATGCCGCCCTATGTCGGCTACGTCTTCAGCAGCAGCGCCCAGCGTGCCCTCGCCCGCGACATGGTGGGATCGGTCGAAGCGCTGCACGATCTCGCGGAAGGATCGGCGGCCTCGGTCGATTTCACCGCGACCCGCCATACCAGCCCGCGGCCGAAGCCGGCGCTCAGGCTCCGTCCTCCCCTGGACGGGGACCCGCGAAGCGAGTTCTGATCGCCCCCGGCGGGGCAGGATCATGGCCGCTTCCCTCTCGCCTCTTCGACCTGTTGAGGACGGTATGGAACTGTCTGCGAAGCCTGCGGCGGCACCGGGCCGGTCGACCTTTTCAGCCTTCCATGTTCATGCTACGTTCTATTGCCGAGTCGAGGAAATATCTTCCTGCGAAAGCTTCTCAACGATGTCAGCCGTGAACTTCATGAATGCGTCAAGCGCCCCCAACGCTCTCGGAAATGACGGATTTCCGCGCCCGGGCTCGGTCAGGCGACGGAATAATTTCGGCAAATCGCGTACGATCGTGAACTTGCCAAGCCATTGTCGGCCCCGTCCGCCGTGTTTATCCTCCGCGTGCGAACATCCACGGATCTCACGGAGAAACTGGCCTTGAAGCGTCTCGCTCTCGCCGCAGCCCTGCTCGCCTTCGCGGCGCCCGTCTTCGGCCAGCCCGCCGCTTCGCCGCCGCCGAAGGATGCCGACCAGCCGATCCCCGATCCGATCGTCTCCGTCACCCGCCACACCGGCACCTTCGGCGGCCAGCGCATCGCCTACACGGCGACGGCGTCCGAGACCTATCTCAAGGCCGTCGACGGCACGCCCAAGGCGAGCCTCTTCTCGATCGCCTATGTGAAGGAGCCGCGCGACGCCCGGCGGCCGGTCGCGTTCCTGTTCAACGGCGGGCCGGGCTCGGGCTCCTTGTGGCTGCACATGGGCGCGTTCGGTCCGAAGCGGGTGGCGATCCCGTCCGACGCCCGCGACGACGGCGGGCCGCCTTTCCCGATCCTCGACAATCCCGACAGCCTGCTCGACGTCGCCGACATCGTCTTCATCGATCCGGTCGGCACCGGCTTCAGCCGCACTCTCGGAAAGACCGAGGGCAAGGAATATTGGGGAGTCACCCAGGACGCCAAGTCGGTCGCCGAGTTCATCCGCATATGGCTGGGCGGGAACGGACGCTGGAACTCGCCCAAATATCTCGGCGGCGAAAGCTACGGCACCACCCGCTCGGCGGCGGTCGTCAACCAGCTCGAGGGCGCCTTCAACGACGTCTCGCTGAACGGCATCATCCTCATCTCGACCATCCTCGACTTCGGCGGCCAGGCCTTCGTGCCGGGCAACGAGATGCCCTACGTCCTCTACGTGCCGTCGATGGCGGCGGCGGCCTTCCATCACGGCAAGGCCCCGGCCGACGCGGGGACGCTCGAGGGCTTCGTCCAGGAGGCGCGCGAATTCGCCGCCGGCGATTATGCGGCGGCTCTGATCAAGGGCCAGAAGCTGCAGGGCGAGGAGCGCGCCGCGATCCGCCGCCGCCTCGCCCGCTTCACCGGCCTTACCGAGCGCTTCCTCGAGGATGCCGACCTCAGGGTGAGCGACAACCGCTTCTACAAGGAGCTGCTTCGCGACCGCGGCCTCGTCGTCGGCCGCCTCGACGCCCGCTATACCGGCCGCGATTTCGACAATGCCGGCGAGACGCCGGACAACGACCCGAGCTTCTACGGCATCGACGCGGGCTATACGGCGGCCCTGAACAGCTGGGTGAGGGATGGCCTCAAGTTCCGCACCGACCGCCAATATGCGACGATCGCCGGCCTCGGCAGCTGGGACTGGGACCTGCCCGACCAGGGCGGCGAGGCGCGCTACTACAAGAACGTCGCGCCCTATATCGGCCGCGCGATGCGGGAGAATTCGGGCCTGCGCGTGTTCGTCGGCCAGGGCTATTTCGATTTCGCGACGCCCTTCTTCGGAGCCGAATATTCGCTGTCCCGCACCGGCATCCCGCAGGACCGGATCCACTATCGCTACTACGGCTCGGGCCACATGATGTACGTCAGGGACGAGGACCGGTCGGCGCTGTCGCGCGACATCAGGGAGTTCATCCGGCGGTGACAGGTGCTATGGCATAATGCCAGCCTCAGTGGCATTATGCGGTGCTAGCCTGACAGTATGTCATGTAAGCTTGACACAATGTCAGGTCTCCTCTACCTGATTCGCATGGCCGGCGGATGGGCTGCGGGCGGGGCGAGGCGAAAGCGGTGGGGCTTGCGGGGTTCGTGAAGAATCGGCTGAAGGTGTTGAGGGCGGAACGCGACTGGAGCCAGGCGGAGCTTGGCGGCCGGCTCGGCGTGTCCCGCCAGGCGGTCAACGCCATCGAAACCGGCAAATACGATCCTTCGCTTCCGCTCGCCTTCAAGCTCAGCCGCCTGTTCCAAATCCCGATCGAGGAGATATTCGATGACGGTTTCGGGGGGACGGGCGATGCGCGATAGCGCGCCGCGCGGGGACGGCGAGCGCCACGAGGCGGATCGCCGGCGCAAAAGGTGGCTGCTCGTGTCCGCTCTGGCGGTGGCCGGCTTCATACCCGGTCTCTATCTCGGCTATAATGACGGCGCCGCTCTGGCCGAGAGCCGGTCCCCGGTCTGGTCGCCGGCGCTCTCGCTTGGACTGGCCGGCCTGTACCTCGCCGCGGTGATCGGCGGCGGCCTCCTCCTGAGCAAGGTCACCGACGAGGTCGAGCGGCTGAACGGCTACAAGGCCGCGAGCTTCGCGGGCCTGGCGCTGATGCTCGTCTATCCCGTCTGGTTCCTGCTCTGGCGGGGCGGCTTCGTCCCCGAGCCGGTGCACTGGATGCTCTTCCTCCTCTTCTGGCTGAGCCTCGCCCTCGCCAGCCTCTATCACCGCTTCCGCTAAGGACATGGCCATGATCAGGAACCTCATCGCGCTCGCCGTGATCGCGCTTATCGCGGCGCCGCTCGTCTCGCTTCATCAGCTCGGAGGGATCGGAGTCCAGGCGTCGATCAGTGTCGTGAAACCGAGCGGCGGCGGCATCAGCGTCGAAGCCCTCATCGCGGCGACGCGTCTCTGACCGTCATTTGCGCAAGGGCCGGTCTCTGGACAATGGCGCCTCGCCGGGACAAGGAAAGGCGCC
>DASVRO010000087.1:0-15216 GCA_036388575.1 Allosphingosinicella sp. | reverse complement strand
CGCCACACCTGTGCCCAGCCGAGATAGAAACGCTGATCGCCGGTGAACCCCTCGAGCACCGGTGCCTCGCGGCCGTTCAGGGACATGCGGTAGGCGTCGTGAGCCACCGTGAGGCCGGCCAGGTCCGCGATATTCTCGCCCAGCGTCAGCTGGCCGTTGACCTTGCGGCCGGGCAGCGCCTCATATTGGTTGTACTGCGCCACCAGTTGGGCGGTCAGCGCATTGAAGCGCGTGCGGTCCTGCGGGGTCCACCACTCGCTGAGCGCTCCCCTTTCGTCATATTTGCTGCCCTGGTCGTCGAAATGGTGGCTGATCTCGTGGCCGATGACGGCGCCGATTCCGCCGTAATTGACCGCGTCGTCGGCCTTCGGATCGAAGAAGGGCGGCTGCAGGATCGCCGCCGGGAAGACGATCTCGTTCAGCAGCGGGTTGGCGTAGGCGTTGACCGTCTGCGGCGACATGCCCCACTCGCCGCGGTCGATGGGCTTGCCGAGCTTGGCGATGTTGCGGGCATATTCGAACCGATTGGCGCGCAGCGCATTGCCGAGCGCGTCGTCGCGGCGGATCTCCAGCGCTGAATAGTCGCGCCACTTGTCGGGATAGCCGACTTTCGGGGTGAAGGCGGCGAGCTTGGCGCGCGCCTTCGCCTTGGTCTCCGGAATAATCCAGGCGAGGTTGGCGAGGCGAACGTCCATCGCCTTGATGAGGTTGCCGACGAGCTCGTCGGCCTTGGCCTTGGCTTCCGGCGGGAAGTAGCGCGCGACGTAGAGCTGCCCGACCGCCTCGCCCATGCCGGCACCGACCATGTCGGAGCCCCGCTTCCAGCGCTCGCGAAGCTGGGGCGTGCCCGAAAGCACCTTGCCGTTGAAGGCGAAGCTCTCCTCGACGAAAGCGTTGGGCAGGTTGCCGGCGGCGGTGGCGAGGGTGCGGAAGGCGAGATAGTCCTTCCAGCTCTCCAGCGGCTCCGAGCCGACCAGCTTCGCGGCGGCCGCGATCGCGCTGGGCTGGGCGACGATCACCCGATCCTCGCCGGCGAGGCCGGCGGCGGCGAGATAGGCGCTCCAGTCGAAGCCCGGCATCTTCGCGGCGAGCTCGGCGCGGTTCATCGGGTTGTAGAGATTCTCGACCTGGCGGCGCTGGACCCGGGTCCAGTGCGACGAGGCAATCCTGGTCTCGAGCGCGACGATCCGCTGCGCTCGCGCCTCGGGCTCCGAGATTCCGGCGAGGCGCAGCATGTTGGCAATGTGGGTCGCGTATTTGGCTTTCGCCTCGACGAATTTCGAATTGGCCGAATCGAGATAATAATCGCGATCGGGGAGGCCGAGCCCACCCTGGCCGACATAGGCGGCGTAGCTTCTATTGTCCTTGAGGTCCTGGTCGACCTCGGCACCGATCGGCGTTCGGACACCCATCTGGCTGAGATCGCCGAAGGCGCGGGCCACGTCCGAAGCGCTGCGAATCGCGGCGATCCTGTCGAGATGCGGCTTCAGCGGCGCCACGCCCTTCGCCTCGATCGCGGCCTCGTCCATGAAGCTGGCGTAGAAGTCGCCGACCTTGCGCTGGACGCTGCCCGCCGGCGCGTCGGTCCCGGCGGCGTCCTCGACGATCGCTCGGGTGCGCTGGGTGGAAAGCTCGTCGAGCTCGACGAAGCCGCCCCACACCGGCTTGTCGGCCGGAATCTCGGTGGTCCTCGCCCAGGTGCCGTTGGCGAAGCCGAAGAAATTGTCGCCCGGCTTGACGGCCCGGTCCATGCCGGCGGAATCGAAGCCCCAGGTGCCGAGCTTGGGCCTGGCGCTGGGCGCGTGCCCCGTATGTGCGGCCGAGAGCGGAACCGCGGCGGCGGCGAGGCCGACAGCGGCCACGCCGCAAAGAGCTATGTGCTTGATCATGCTTAGAAATCCCCACCCCGGAAGAGTTCGCGCTCAATAATCGCGGAGGCGGGATTTGGGAAGCGGGAAAGCCGCGGCCGGGCCGTCCGTCAGATCGTGGGAATTCTCTCCAGCCGCACCTGCGCCTTGCCGGAGCGGACCATGTTGATCTCGCGGGCGGCGCCGAGCGAGACGTCGATCAGCCGGCTGCCGACGAACGGGCCGCGGTCGTTGATCCGGACGATGACGCTGCGGCCGTTGGCGACGTTGGTCACCCGAAGCCTGGTGCCGAGCGGCAGGGTGCGGTGGGCGGCGGTGAGGCCGTTCGGGTTGAACCGCTCGCCGCTGGCGGTGCGGTTGCCGGCCAGCTCGTGGCCGTAATAGCTGGCCTCGCCATGGCCGATCATCTCGTAGACGGCCTCGGCCTTCTCGGCCGGCGGCGGGATCAGGATGCTCTCGTCGAGCGTGGCGACGGTCTCCGTCAGCGTAGCGATACGGTCGCCGGCGGCGAGCTCGTCGGCCTGGACCGGTGCCGGGATCATCAGCCCGACGATAGCGAGCGTGACGCCCAATTGGGTGCCGCGGCGACGCAAGCGCGAAAACAACATAAGCTTTGAAGCCCCTCAGCCTCCGATGGGAGTCCGGCTAACGGGCTAATCTAAATGAGTCCCGGTCGTTACGGCGGCGTGCAGCGATTCCGGGACGAGTCGAGGGAACTCGACAACTCGCCGCTCGGCTGCCACGCTTCACCGGTGCGTGAGAAGGAATTACGGCTGGCGCTGATCTGCTACGGGGGAATCAGCCTCGCCGTGTACATGCACGGCATCACCAAGGAGGTATGGCGGCTCGCCCGCGCCAGCCGCGCCTTCCACGCCGGCGAGGCTCCGGCGGAGGGAAGCGAGGCGGTCTACGTCCGCCTGATCGAGGCGATGGCAAGCGAGTGCGAGCTCGACGTCAGGGTACTGGTCGACATCCTCGCCGGCGCCAGCGCGGGCGGAATCAACGCCGTCTTCCTGGCCGAGGCGATCGCCACCGGCCGCTCGCTCGACCCGCTCACCGACCTCTGGCTCGAGACGGCCGACGTCGACCGGCTGCTCGATCCGGAGGTGAGCCGCGTCTCGCGCCTCGCCAAGGCGGCGGCGGTGCCTCTGGCCTGGGCCTGGTCGGCGCGGCGCGGAGCGCTCGAGAAGACCGTCGAGGCGGAGCATCGCGAGGAGATACGCGCCAAGCTCGCCAATTTCATCCGCGCCCGCTGGTTCGCGCCGCCGTTCGGCGGGGCGGGTTTCACGCGGCTTCTGCTCAACGCCTTCGACGCGATGGCCGCCAGCCCCGCCGGAGCGCCGCTCCTGCCCCGCTATCATCCGCTCGACCTGTTCGTCACCGTCACCGACTTCTACGGCTATGCCGAGCGGCTTCGGCTCAACTCGCCGGCGGAGGTGATCGAGCAGGAGCATCGCCTGATCCTTTCGTTCCGGAAGACCGGCTCCGAGCCGCTCGCCGATACCGCCGAGCTGACCTTCGCGGCGCGCGCGACGGCGAGCTTCCCAGGCGCTTTCCCGCCCTTCCAGGTCGCCGAGCTCGACGCGGTTCTGGCCGAGCGCGGCCGGAGCTGGCCCGGCCGGGGCGATTTCCTCGCCGCCGCGCTCCCTCGCCAGTCGGCGCAGGGCACCGCGGAGACGGCGGTGCTGATCGACGGCTCGGTACTGGCCAACGCGCCGTTCCGGCCCGCCATCCGCGCCCTCCAGAACCGGCCGGCGCGGCGCGAGGTCGACCGCCGCTTCGTCTATATCGATCCCAAGCCCGGGGTCCGCTCGGTCCGGCTCGGCGGCGGCGGCCAGGGCGAGGCGCCGGGCTTCTTCGCGACCATCTTCGGAGCCCTCTCCGACATTCCGCGCGAGCAGCCGATCCGCGACAATCTGGAGGCGATCGAGCAGCGCTCGGCGACGATCCGGCGGCTCAGGCGGATCGTCGAGGCGATGCGGCCCGAGGTCGAGGCGGCGATCGAACGCGCCTTCGGCTCGGCCATCTTCCTGCTGAGGCCGACCCCCAAGCGCCTCGCCGCCTGGCGTGCCCGCGCCCAGAGCGTGGCGGCGCGCGAGGCCGGCTACGCCTACGCCGCCTACGGCCATCTCAAGCTCGCCAGCGTCGCCGAGGACGCGGCGGAGAGGATCTTCGAGCTTGGCGGCGGCGGCGACCGGGGCCGCCACGAGCGGGTCCGCCATGCGGTCTGGAACGAGGTCCGCGCCCGCGGCCTTGCCGGAGAGGAAGCGATCACGGCGACCGGGGCCGGGCCCCAGATGATCCTGTTCCTGCGCAATTTCGACGCCGCCTTCCGAACCCGGCGGCTGCGCTTCCTGGTCCGCCGGCTCGGCCAGTTCGAGGAGCGCGCGGACGCGCCTCGCGAGGCGATCGGAGCCGCCCGCGGCGCGGTCTACCGGCTGATGGGCCGCTACGCCGCCGCGCCCGCCCCCGCCGACGTCTTCCGCGAGGTCGAGACGAATCCCGGCGACGCGCTCGACGCGCTCGGCGAGGGGCTCGGCCTCAAGGCCGTGGACGACGAGGCCGACGTCTGGCTGAGCGAGGCGCTCGCCGCCTTCCCCAAGGCCGAGCGGCGCTGGCTGATGCTGACCTATCTCGGCTTCCCCTTCTACGACATCGCCACCCTGCCTTTGCTCCAGGGCGAGGGGCTCGACGAATATGACGAGGTCAAGGTCGACCGGATCTCGCCCGAGGATGCCAGATCGATCCGCGCGGGCGGCCCCGAGGCGACCCTGAAGGGGATCCAGTTCAACAGCTTCGGGGCCTTCTTCAGCCGGGCCTATCGCGAGAACGACTATCTGTGGGGCCGACTCCACGGCGCCGAGCGGCTGGTCGACATCCTCGTCTCGACCCTGCCCGAAGGGCTGCGCCTGCCCGAGGGGCTGGCCGCCCGACTCAAGCAGGACGCATTCCGCGCGATCATCGACGAGGAGCGGCCGCGGCTGAAGGAGATCGGGCCCCTGTTCGAGGCGATCGAGCGGGAGCTCGAGGAATCGTCATCCCGGACTTGATCCGGGATCCACCTTGTTCCTGGTGAAGGGCACAAGGGCTGAAAGATGGATGCCGGATCAAGTCCGGCATGACGAAGCGGCTCGAACGGTTGCGCCGCCGCGCGCTCGGCCATAGAGCTAGGCGGACTCGGGAGGGCGCGAATGCAATTCCTCAAGACCCTCTTCTGGATCGCGCTGACCGTGGTCCTCGTCCTCTTCGCCAAGGCGAACTGGAATGCGGCGACGATCAGGCTCTGGGGCGGGCTCGAGGCGGACGTGAAGCTGCCGGTGCTCGTCCTCTTCGCCTTCCTGCTCGGCTTCCTTCCGACCTTCATCCTCTACCGGGCGCGGCTCTGGGGGCTGAAGCGGCGGCTCGAGCCGGCCGAGCGCCAGGTCGCCGCCGTGCCGCCGACCGTGACTCCCGCCCCGGTGACCGTCGACAACGGCTCCGAAGGGCGCGTCGCCACCGACAGCAAGGCCTGGCCGACGGCATGAGGAGCCCGATCTTCGTCGCCCTCGACACACCCGACCTCGAGCGGGCGAAGGCGATCGCGACCCGGGTCAGGAACCATGTCGGCGGGATCAAGCTCGGCCTCGAATTCTTCTGCGCCAACGGCCGCCACGGCGTTCGCGAGATGGCCGAGCTGCAGCTGCCGATCTTCCTCGACCTCAAGTTTCACGACATTCCCAACACGGTCGGCAAGGCGATCCAGGCGCTGAGGCCGCTGGAGCCGGCGGTTCTGACCGTCCACGCCGCCGGCGGACGGGCGATGATGGAGGACGCCAAGGCGGCGGCGCCGACCGGCACCAGGGTGGTGGCGGTGACCGTCCTCACCAGCCTCGACGGCGGCGACCTCGCCTCGATCGGCCTCGCCGCCGAACCCCATGAGTCGGTCGAGCGGCTGACCGCGCTGGCCCGCGAGGCCGGGCTCGACGGTGTCGTCTGCTCCGGCAACGAGGTCGCGGCGGCGAAGAAATTGTGGCCCGACGGCTTCTTCGTCGTCCCCGGCGTGAGGCCGGCGCAAGGCCCCGCCGGCGACCAGAAACGGGTGATGACGCCCAGGAAGGCGCTCGACTCGGGCGCGTCGATCCTCGTCGTCGGACGCCCGATCACCGAGGCCGAGGATCCGGATCTCGCCGCAAGGGCGATCGAGGCGACTCTCTAGATCCTCCCCGAGCTTGCTCGGGGAGGGGGACCAGGCGAAGCCTGGTGGAGGGGTAGCTGGCGCAGGCCTCTGCCAATGACCCCTCCACCACACTTCGTGTGGTCCCCCTCCCCACCGCTCTGCGATGGGGAGGACAAGAGGTGGACACCCTCCCCTCACGCTCCTATTCGCCCCCCTCAGGAGACCACCCGATGAGCTGGCTGAACCGCGTCCGCAACTCGATCCCGTTCCTGCCCAAGCGCGAGACGCCGGATAATCTCTGGCACAAGTGCCGGCAGTGCAACGCGATGATCTTCACCCGCGAGTGGGAGGAGAACGACTCGGTCTGCCCGCGCTGCGACCATCACGGCCGGATCGGCCCGCGCCAGCGCTTCGAGGCCCTGTTCGATCCCGGCTATTCCATCCTGCCGCCGCCGCAGGTGCGCGAGGACCCGCTCAAGTTCCGCGATTCGAAGCGCTACTCGGACCGCCTCAAGACGGCGCGCACCGCGACCGGCGAGAGCGACGCGCTGATCAATGCCCGCGGGACGATCGAGAGGCATAAGGCCGTGATCGGAATCCAGGACTTCGCCTTCATGGGCGGATCGATGGGTATGGCCGTCGGCGCCGCCTTCCTCGAAGGCGCGCGCGCCGCGATCGCCGACCGCGCGCCCTACGTGATCTTCACCGCCGCCGGCGGCGCCCGCATGCAGGAGGGCATCCTCTCGCTGATGCAGATGCCCAAGACCACGGTCGCCGTCGCCGAGCTGAAGGAAGCCGGGCTGCCCTATATCGTCGTCCTCACCGACCCGACCACCGGCGGGGTGACCGCCTCCTACGCGATGCTCGGCGACATCCAGATCGCCGAGCCCGGCGCGCTGATCGGCTTCGCCGGCCAGCGGGTGATCGAATCGACGATCCGCGAGAAGCTCCCCGAAGGCTTCCAGCGCGCCGAATATCTGCTCGCCCACGGCATGGTCGACATGGTCGTCCACCGGAAGGACCTGCGCGAGACGCTGGCGAAGCTGATCGCGTACCTGACGGTGCAAGAGAAGGCGGCGGCGTGACGCCTAGCTCCTCCCCGGAACGGGGAGGGGGACCAGCCGAAGGCTGGTGGAGGGGGCCCGCCTCGTCGCGGCTCGAACGCCGGGCCCCCTCCACCACGCCGCTACGCGTCGCGGTCCCCCTCCCCGTTCCGGGGAGGAACTAAAATGGACCGCGCCGTTTCCGACCATCCCGAAGTCCAGCGCCAGCTCGACCGGCTGGCGGCGCTTTCGCCGGGCGCGGACATCCTCGGCCTCGAGCGCATCTCCGCTTTGCTCTCGCGCCTCGGCAACCCGGAGCGGCGGCTGCCGCCGGTCTTCCACGTCGCCGGCACCAACGGCAAGGGCTCGACCTGCGCCTTCCTTCGCGCCGCTGTCGAGGCGGCGGGGCTGAGCGCCCACGTCTATACCAGCCCCCACCTGGTCCGCTTCAACGAGCGCATCCGCCTCGCCGGCCGGCTGATCGAAGACGAGGCCCTGGCGGCCCTCCTCGCCGAGGCGCTCGACGCCGCCGGGGGAATGGAGATCAGCTTCTTCGAGGCGACGACCGCCGCCGCCTTCCTCGCCTTCGAGCGGACGCCCGCCGACGCCTGCATCGTCGAGGTCGGCCTCGGCGGCCGGCTCGACGCGACCAACGTCGTCCCCGCTCCCGCCGTCTGCGGGATCGCCCAGCTCGGCCTCGACCATCAGCAATTCCTGGGCGACCGGATCGAGGGGATCGCGGCGGAGAAGGCCGGCATCGCCAAGCCCGGAGTCCCGCTGATCACCCAGCTCTACCCCGACCGGCTGGCGGAGCGGGTCGGCGAGGCGGCGGCGGCGGCGGGCGCGACCTGGCTTCCGCGCGGCGGCCGCTGGGACTTCGCCGCGGTGCGCCAGAAGCTCGAGTATCGCGACGAGGCGGGCCGGCTCGAGCTGCCGCTGCCCCGTCTTCACGGCGCCCATCAGGCGATGAACGCGGCGCTGGCGGTGGCGATGCTGCGCCATCAGCAGGCGGTGCCGGTGCCCGAGGCGGCGCTTCGCGCGGCGATGGGCTGGGCGGACTGGCCGGCCCGGCTTCAGCGGCTCGGCCCGGGGCCGCTCGCCGCCCGGCTCCCCGCCGGCTCGGAGCTGTGGCTCGACGGCGGCCACAATCCGGCCGCGGCGCGGGCGGTCGCCGATTTCTTCCGCGCCCACGTGCCGGGCGGCCGGCCGTTCCACATCGTCCTCGGCCTGCTCGCCAACAAGGATTCGCCGGGCGTGCTCAAGCCGTTCGCCAATCGCGCCGCCACCCTCCACGCGGTGCCGGTTCCCGGCCACCCCCATCATCCGCCGGCGGAGCTTGCCGCCGCCGCGCGCGGCGGCGGGCTCGCCCCGATGACCGCCGCCGATGTGCCGGCGGCGCTCGGCTGGATCGCCCGCCACGCCGACCGCGAGCGGCCGCCGATCGTGCTGGTGATGGGCTCCCTCTATCTCGCCGGCGAGGTGCTGAGGGCGAACGGCCAGGCGCCGGGGTAGGAAAGGCAGTTCCCCTACTGTCTCAGCTCGCCCAGCGTCCTCGCCGCCCATTCGTACATGTCCGAGTCCCGGGCTCGTTCCATCTTGTCGAGGCGGCGGGCGCGGCGCTCGGTTTCCTCGAGCAGGGGAAGGGCCTCGGCGCCTCGCCCGCCGGCGATCAGCAGGGCGGCGTGGCGGCACTGGGCCTCGGCGCCCGGCATCCTCTCGCCGAGCTCGGCGTAGAGGGCGGCGGCGCGGCCGGACTCGCCGAGCTCGTCGAGGCTCCGGGCGAGCAGCAAAGCGGCGCGGTCGTTCTCGGCCGGCGAGCCCGATTCCGGCAGGCCTTCCAGGACCCTCCGCGCCTCGGAGGTATTGCCGCCCTCGAGACAGGCGCGGGCGAGCTTGAGGCTGGCGGCGCGGTCCCGCCCGGGCGTCTTGGCCACCGCCTCGCGATAATGGCGCACCGCCTCGCCCCAATTGCCCGCCTCGGCGAGCGCGTCGGCCAAAGCGGTGCGGGTGGCGGCGGTGTCGGCGACGTCGACCGCCTCGCGGGCGGCGCGCAGCGCCCGATCCGGATCGAGCTTCCTGACCGCCGCCGCCTGCACCGCCCGCACCTCGCGCCGTCCGAACAGCGGCATCAGAACCTCGACGACGGCATAGGCGGCGGAGCCGGCGATCGGCAGCAGCAGGATCGCCCACAGCCAGAGCGTGTTGCGCTGGTTGCGGAACAGATGGACGACGCAGGCGACCTGGACCAGAAAAGTGCCGAGGATGAAGATCATCGCTCAGCCCGTGGCGGCTTCGGGGCGTTCGGGCGCCACGACGCCGGACGCCCGCCCCGCGCGAGCCTCCCGGATCCATTCGAGCACGCACAGCACCACCGCGACGACGCCGATCAGCGTGGTAAGGATGAACACGAAATAATAGCCGCGCTCCTCGATCATCTGCCCGAGCGCGCCACGCCCAAGCGAACCGACCAGCAGGGTCAGCGAGGCGAGCAGCGCATATTGCACGGCGCTGTAGCCCTTGGCGACGATCGAGGAGAGCCACGCGATATAGGCCGCACCCGCGATCCCGATGGCGAGGTTCTCCCCGCCGATGGTGAGCATCAGCCGGGCGAGCCGCTCGCTGCCGCCGAACTGCTCCACCAGCCAGGTGAAGCCAACCGCATTGCTCACTGCAGAGATGGTCGCCCCGCCCACGGCGAGGTCGGCATAGAGCAGGTTGGTTGCCGCCGAGAGCGCCGCGCCCAGCGTCAGGGTCAGCATCCGCCCGAAGACGACGATCAGCCACCCGCCGAGCGCCAGCCCGAGGATGATCGCGCCGATGCCGAAGAATTTGGATGCGAAGGCGACCTCGTCGTTGCTGTACTTCAGCTCGCCGAGGTAGAAGGGATAGGCGAAGGTGCCCCAGATCGAATCGCAGATGCGATAGGTCAGCACCAGTGCCAGGATCAGCACCAGCGACCACCCCATGCGACCGACGAATTCGACCAGCGGCAGCACCAGCGCCCGGTAGAAATGATCCGTCACCTGGCCGGCACGCGCTACCGATCCGCCTTCGGTCGGGATCACGTGCCGCCCCTCGCGTCGGAGTTTCACCAGCCAGGCCGCGACGAAGGCGGGCAGGACGATGGTGGCGATTATGATCAGCGGGCCGTAAGTGGCGGTGAACTCGGTCGGATTGGGACGGTCTTCGGGAAGGGCTGTCATCGATCGGATCATGAACACGAGCACCGTGCCGACGGCCAACGCCCACAGCAGCCCGACGGCGAGCAGGCCCCAAGTCCGAACGTTCGGCAGCAGCTGGCCGGGCTGGTAGAGCTTTTCAATCTCCTCCTCCGAGGCGATGATGGCGCCCGTCTTTTCTGGGTCGGGGGCGAACAGTCCCGCCACACCGATCGCGAGCAGTATCAGCCCCAGCATCACGTAGGTCTGCGGCCAGCCGATCCGAGCGGCGACGATGAGCCCGAGCGCGCCCCCGACGAGCGAGGAGAGACGGAAGCCCATCTGGTAGACGGTCGAGAGAATGTCGATCGTCGCCTCATCGTCGGCAATGTCGATGCGCCAGGCATTGATGGCTATGTCCTGGGTTGCGCTGGTGAAGGCACCGATGCCGGCGAGCAGGCTGAACATGCCGAGCGAGGTCCTCGGATCGAGGAGGCTCATCGACACAAGGATGATGCCGAGCAGGAGCTGCGCGGGCGCGATCCACTGCTTGCGCTTGCCCAGCCGGCGCAGCACCGGAATGTCGACCTTGTCGACCAGCGGCGACCACAGGAATTGAAAGGAGTAAGCGAGGCCGATCAGCGAGAAGACGCCCATCGTCTCGAGATCCACCTGCGCCTCGGTGAACCAGGCATAGAGCGTGCCGAGGAACAGCGCGAAGGGCAGGCCCGAAGCGAATCCGAACAGCGCCATGAAGCCCGACTTGGGATTTCGGAGCGAGCGCACCAGCGTGCGCCAGCCCGGTTTCCTCGCTGCGGTCGTGGCCATGGGTCGTTTCTCCTGCTCGCCTGGCTGCATGCCTAGCGGCTCGCGGCATCATTGCTAGGTTATCGACGGCGCCGCAACCGCCGGGCGGATGCCCTGGCGCTGGACGAGCCCCCGAAGCGACCGACCGCACCTTGCGACGAGTTCCGCAGCCGGCATCGCTTTCATTCGCGCTTGCTTTGCCGTGTGCGGAGTCGCAGTTTCGCGGCCCATGGACATGCCGACCAGCCTGCGCCCGACCGAGGGCCAGCTCGCGCTCGCGGCGGTGGTCGCGCGCGGCGAGGGCAGCCACGGCGAGGTGGTCACCACCGTCCCCGCCTCCGTCTATACCGACCCCGCCAATTTCGACCGCGAGCAGGCCGGGCTGTTCCACCGCCTGCCGCAGGTGATCGCGCCCTCGGCGCTGCTTCCCCGCAACAACATGGCGGTGCCCCACGACGGCTTCGGCCTGCCGTTGCTGCTCGCCCGCGACAAGGCCGGCAAGGCGCACGTCTTCTACAACGTCTGCCGCCACCGAGGCACCAGGCTGCTCGAAGGGGGCGAGGCGCATTGCGCGCCGCGCATCGTCTGCCCCTACCATGCCTGGTCCTATTCGCTCGACGGAGCGCTCGCCGGAATGCCCCGGCCCGACACCTTCCCGGGCCTCGACAAGGGCCGCTACGGCCTCGCCGAGCTGCCGTCCTGCGAGGCGGGCGGGCTGATCTGGTTCGCCCGCGACGAGGCGGCGGATTTCGCCGACGCCCGGTCGCTCGCGCCCGAGTTCGACGCCTTCGGCCTCGCCGGCCACCATCTCTACCGCCGCCGGGTCCACGACGTCGCGTCCAACTGGAAGCTGATCATGGACGCGTTCCTGGAAAGCTACCACGTCCAGCGGCTGCACGCGCCGACGATCGCCAAATTCTTCACCGACGGGGTGACCGCCGCCGAAATGCTCGGCCGCCACCAACGCTCGGCGGTCGGCCGGATCGACCACCTCGCCGAGATCGACCATCGCGACTGGGCGGCGCTTCGAGCGGTGATCACCTTCGCCTACCAGCTCTTCCCGGCGACGATCATGATCATGAGCCCCGATTATGTGAACCTGATGGTGCTGATGCCGCAGGGCGTCGGCCGCACCCTGGTCGAAGATTTCATGCTGATCCCCGAGCCGCCCTCCACTCCCGAGGAGGAGGATCACTGGGCGCGCAGCTGGGCCCTGCTCGATGAGGGCGTGTTCGGCGGCGAGGATTACCGCGCCGCCGCGCTCGGCCAGGAAGGGCTGGCGACCGGCGTTGTGAAGGAGCTGACGCTCGGCACGCTCGAGACGGGCATCAGGCACTTCCACGAGCAGGTGGTGGCGGCGTTGGCCTGATTATCCTCCCCATGCTTCGCATGGGGAGGGGGACCACCCGAAGGGTGGTGGAGGGGTTGCTGACGAGGCCTCGCAAATACCCCTCCACCATGCTCCGCATGGTCCCCCTCCCCATCTGCGATGGGGAGGATTCAAGCCTCCTCGTACAAACTCAGCCCGGCCGGAAGCCGCTTCGCCTTCATGCCGCGCACCTTGCGGTCCACTGCCTCCAGCGCCGCCTTCAGCACCTTGTCCGTATAGGGCTTGGCGAGGCAGCCGATGCCGAGGCTTCGCGCCTCGAGCGGGCAATTGGCGGTGACGAACAGCACCGGCACCTCCGCCGCCGCCGCGGCCCGGGCGACGTCCATGCCGTCGCCGTCGCCGTTCAGCTTGATGTCGGAGAGGACGAGATCGACCTCCTCCTCGCCGAGCACTCGCACCGCCTCGGCCAGCGTGTCGACGGTCGCGACGACGTCGTAGCCGCATTCGCGCAGCAGATGCTCGGTGTCGAAGGCGACGAGCGGCTCGTCCTCGACGATGAGGATGCGGCGGATCGCCCTTTCGCGTTTGCCGAACAACATCTATTGCGCGCCCTTGGTCACCGGGGATCGGTTACTCGTGCGTAACGAGCGTGCATCCGTCCGGTGCCATCGCCCGTTGATCGGCTGGGCGCGAAATTCCGGCCGTCTGGCTTCACTGAGGAGAGACCTTGCCCCCGCCCCGCCCCCCCGCCACGAACTCCCAGCGGCCGCGCGAGGACCGCGATTCCCAAAGGATCGCCAAGCTGCTCGCCCGCGCCGGCATCGCCTCGCGCCGCGAGGTCGAGCGGATGATCGCCGAGGGCCGGGTCGCCATCGGCGGCAAGACCGTCGAGACCCCGGCGACCCTGCTGACCTCGCTCCACGGAGTCACCGTCGACGGCAAACCGGTTCAGGCGCCGGCTCCGGCGCGGCTGTTCCGCTACCACAAGCCGCCCGGGCTGCTGACCGCCGAGCGCGACCCCAAGGGCCGGCCGACCATCTACGACCGCCTGCCCAAGGGCCTGCCGCGGGTGATGCCGGTCGGCCGGCTCGACCTCAACACCGAGGGGCTGCTCCTCCTCACCACCGACGGCGAATTGAAGCGCCAGCTCGAGCTGCCCTCGACCGGGGTCGAGCGCACCTACCGCGCCCGTGTGTTCGGCGAGATCAGCCAGGACCGGCTCGAGGATCTCATCCAGGGCGTCGAGATCGAGGGTATCCGCTACGGCTCGATCGACGCCAATCTCGAGCGCCGCACCGGCCGCAACGCCTGGATCGAGCTGAAGCTGACCGAGGGCAAGAATCGCGAGGTGCGCCGGGTGCTCGAGCATCTCGGCCTCCAGGTCTCCCGCCTGCTGCGCACCAGCTACGGCCCCTTCCCGCTCGCGGACCTGCCGGTCGGCGCGGTCGACGAGGTCAAGCAGCACGATCTCGTAGCGTTCCGGAAGGGGCTGAAAGCTCCTCCCCGGAACGGGGAGGGGGACCGCGGCGCGCAGCGCCGTGGTGGAGGGGGCCCAGCGCCGGCACAGCGCAGAGGTGGGCCCCCTCCACCGCGCTCCGCGCGGTCCCCCTCCCCGTCCCGGGGAGGAGCTAAAAAGTGAGGATCATCGCCGGCCGGTGGCGCGGCCGTCCCCTGATCGCGCCGCAGGGCCAGGACACCCGCCCCACCGCCGACCGGGTCCGCGAAGCCCTGTTCTCGATGCTCGCCAGCCGCCTCGGCAGCTTCGAAGGGCTGGCGGTCGCCGATCTGTTCGCCGGATCGGGCGCGCTCGGGATCGAGGCGCTGTCGCGCGGCGCGGCGTCGTGCCTGTTCGTCGAGCAGGATCGCGCCGCGGTCGACGCGCTGAAGGCGAACCTCGCCAAGCTCGAGGCGCGCGCGCCGGACTATCGCATCGATGTCCGCGCCACCTCGGTGATGGCGCTCGGCCCCGCGCCTGCGCCGCTCGACCTGATCCTGATGGACCCGCCCTATGGATCGGGCGCGGGCAACGTCGCGCTCGACAAGCTGGCACGGCTCGGCTGGACCGGGCCGGCGACGTGGATCAGCATCGAGACCGCGAAGGCGGAGGAGATCGACATCGCCGGCTTCACGATCGACGCGACCCGGGTCCACGGCAAGGCAAGGCTGACGCTGCTGCGCGCGGCCTAGCGCCGCAACAGCGCCAGGCCGGCGAGGCTCAACACCCCCGCCGCGACCAGATAGCCGCCGACCCACGCCAGCCCGCCGCGCTCGACCAGCGCCTGGGCGGCGATCGGCGCGACCGCACCGCCGATGATTCCCCCGAGGTTGAAGGTCATCGACACGCCGGTGTAGCGCACCCCCGCGGGGAACAGGCTCGGCAGCCACCCGCCGAGCGGGCCATAGGCGAAGCCCATCACGAACAACGCCAGCGCCAGCCACGCAAACACCCCGCCAAGCGACCCCGCACCCAGCATCGTTCCCATCAGCAGTCCCGCGGCGATACAGCCGACGAACCCGATCACCAGCATGCGTTCGGCGCTGCTCCGGTCCGCGATCATGCTCGCGATGATCACGCCCGCGGCAAGGAACAGGATCGCGCCGAGTTCGATCGCGAGGAACGCCTCGCGGGTATAGCCGAGCGTCGTGGTGCCGTAGCCAAGCGCGAAAGCGGTCGCGAGATAGAACAGCGCGAAGCACGCCACCACGCCGCACGTCCCGGCCAGCACCGCACGACCATGATCCGCCACCAGCGCCGCGATCGGCACACGCGGCAACGCCTCGGCCTGCGCGGCTTCGAGGAAGGCGGGCGTCTCGGTCAGTTTCAGCCGCACCCACAGCCCGAGCCCGACCAGCA
>DASVRO010000086.1:0-32935 GCA_036388575.1 Allosphingosinicella sp. | reverse complement strand
GGAGGATCGACTGCTTGCCTTCGGGCGTGAACCGGATTTCGGCGTCGCGTCCCTCCATCCGCTCCTGGAGGACGCGACGCTCCTCGAGGTCGTTGATGTGCATATATTCGAGGCCGACATTGCCGCAATAATTGCGCCTCAGGATGTCGACGACCTCGCGCACCGTCCCCTGCTTCAGCCCGAGCGCCCCGCCGAGCCAGACCTGGCGGTCGAGCGCGGCGCCGGCGAAGCCGTGATATTCGGGGGTCAGATCCTCCGGCATCTCGCGCTTGGCGAGCCCCAGGGGATCGAGATTGGCGGCGAGATGCCCGCGCACCCGGTAGGTGCGGATCAGCATCATCGCGCAGATCGAATCGTTGGCCGCCTGCTCGACGTCGGCGTCCGGCCGGCCGGCGGCCACGGCCGCTTCCTTCGCCTTGGCCGCGACCTTCTCGATCGTCATCAAGGTCGGGTCGAGGCCGGCGTTCAGCTCGTCGAGCTCGGCGATCGGCCAGTTGCCGCGCGCCCAGCTCGGTCCCTGCTCGCGTTCGATGCCGATGCTGTCCAAGTTCAAAGCCTTCTCAAGTCCGTGCGGGGAACGCACCGCGTCCCTTGCCTATCCATCTCCGTCATGCCGGACTTGATCCGGCATCCACCTTTTCCTTCCCTGAAGCCGGTAGGAAGAAGGTGGACCCCGGATCGAGTCCGGGGTGACGACCCAGTGCGATCGGCCCCGCGCCTAGCCCTTCAAAAGCGCGGCGAGGGTCGATCCCAGCTCAGATGGGCTCGGCGACACCGTAATTCCAGCCGCCTCCATCGCCGCGATCTTGTCCTCGGCGCCGCCCTTGCCGCCGGAGACGATGGCGCCGGCGTGGCCCATGCGCCGCCCGGGAGGCGCGGTGCGCCCGGCGATGAAGCCGACCGTGGGCTTGCCGCGCCCGGCGCGAGCCTCCTCGGCGAGGAACTGGGCCGCGTCCTCCTCCGCCGAGCCGCCGATCTCGCCGATCATGATGATCGACCGGGTTTCGGGGTCGGCGAGGAACAGCTCGAGCACGTCGACGAAGTTGGTGCCGTTGACCGGATCGCCGCCGATTCCGACCGCCGTCGACTGGCCCAGCCCCGCGTTGCTGGTCTGGAACACAGCCTCGTAGGTGAGCGTGCCCGACCGGCTGACCACCCCGACCGAGCCCTTCTTGAAGATGCTCCCGGGCATGATCCCGATCTTGCACTCGCCCGGAGTGAGGACGCCCGGGCAGTTCGGACCGATCAGCCGTGACTTCGAGCCCGACAGCGCCCTTTTCACCCGGACCATGTCGAGCACCGGGATCCCCTCGGTAATGCAGACGATCAGCGGCACCTCGGCGTCGATCGCCTCAAGGATCGAATCGGCGGCGAAGGGCGGCGGCACGTAGACGACGCTCGCGTCGGCGCCGGTCTCGCGCACCGCCTCCTGCACCGTGTCGTATACCGGCAGGCCGAGATGGGTCTGGCCGCCCTTCCCGGGGGTCACTCCGGCGACCATCCTGGTGCCGTAGGCGAGCGCCTGCTCGGTGTGGAAAGTGCCGGTCTCACCGGTCATCCCCTGGGTGATGACCTTGGTCGACGAATTGACGAGAATGCTCATTGCTCGAGTGACTCCATGGCCGTGGCGGTCATCGCGAGGCCGGATAAGGCGGAAAAGAGGGGCTCGCGACGGATCGGGGCGTCCTGCGCGACGAACGAGACCTCCATCTCCATATGGCCCGGCTTGAGGCCGGGATTCCAGACGTGCCGAACGACGCCGCCCTGCGCCTGGGTCTGGTTGGGCTTGCGGACCGCCCAGCTCTCCAGGGCTTCGGCCGGGATCGGCTCGGGTGCGGCGAAATCGTACAGCCGGCAGCCGTAGGAGTGCAAAGTCCCAAGCTCGATGCCCGATCCGACCAGGAACAGGCTCCGCCCCGCGACGGTCCGCTTTAGAAAGAGGCCGCGGAGGACCTTGATTTCCGCATCCTTGCGGACCTCCGCCTCGCCCATCGCGATCAGGCGGCCGAGTTGGCTCGCCGGGTCCGGGACGATCTCCGTCCAGCCCGCGGCCAGCGCCGATGCCCGCATGACGGCCGGGTCCTCGACGCCCGAGCAGGCGGTGGCGAAGGCGGCCAGCACCTTGTCGGAGGGATAGCCCGTCCCGGTGCCGGCCTGCTGCGCGGCCGCGGGAGACGCGGCGGCCAGCGAAGCGAAACAGGCAAGGAGAACGCGCATCAGGCGAGGGAGCCGTCGATGCCCTTGCACGCTTCGAGCAGCTCCTTGACCGCGTCGACCGAAACCTGGAAGTTCGCCTTGGCGCTCTCGTCCAGCTCGATCTCGACGATCCGCTCGACCCCGCCGGCGCCGATCACCACCGGCACCCCGACATAGAGGTCGTCGACCCCGTACTGGCCCTGGAGATAGGCGGCGGCCGGGAGGAGGCGCTTCTTGTCCTTGAGGAAGCTCTCGGCCATCGCCAGGGCCGCGGTGGCCGGGGCGTAATAAGCCGAGCCGGTCTTCAGCAAAGCGACGATCTCGCCGCCGCCGGAGCGGGTGCGCTGGACGATCGCGTCGATCCGCTCCTGCGTGGACCAGCCCATCTTGATGAGGTCGGGCACGGGGATGCCCGCGACCGCCGAATAGGCCGGCACCGGCACCATCGTGTCGCCATGGCCGCCGAGCACGAAGGCGGTGACGTCCTCGACCGAGACCTTGAACTCCTCGGCGAGGAAATGGCGGAACCGCGCGGAATCCAGCACTCCGGCCATCCCGACCACCCGCTGGTGCGGGAGGCCGGAGAATTCGCGGAGCGCCCAGACCATCGCGTCGAGCGGATTGGTGACGCAGATCACGAAGCTGTCCGGCGCATGCGCCTTGATGCCCTCGCCGACCGCCTTCATCACCTTGAGGTTGATGCCGAGCAGGTCGTCGCGGCTCATGCCCGGCTTGCGGGCGACTCCGGCGGTGACGATGCAGACGTCGGCGCCGGTTATGTCGGCATAATCCTGGGTGCCGGTCAGCTTAGCGTCGAAGCCCTCGACCGGGCCGGCCTGGGCGAGGTCGAGCGCCTTGCCCTGCGGTATGCCCTCGGCGACGTCGACGAGGACGATGTCGCCCATCTCGCGGATCGCCGCGAGGTGAGCGAGGGTGCCGCCGATCATGCCGGCGCCGATGAGCGCGATTTTCGTTCGAGCCATGGGGCTGCTCCAGCCTTTCTTTCGTCAGTCGAAGCGGGACCGGCGGCAGGACGCCGCCAAATGTGGCGCCCGCTTAGACCCGAAGGCGGGAGGGGGCAACCGGGTGTGTGCCTCTCGTCATCCCGGCGAAGGCCGGGATCTCGTGGAGATTGCCCGCGGCGCCCTTCCTGCCGGAGGTCCCGGCTTCCGCCGGGATGACGGAGGGCTGCTCAACCCTGCTGCAGGTCCTCGTACAGCATCAGCGCATTGTCGTCGGGATCGTAGAAGGTGAGCAGCCGCACCAGCCCGGGGATGTCGCGGACCGGTCCGTCCTGGCGGACGCCGCGGCTGTCGAGCTCGGCCTTCGCCGCCTCGATGTCCTCGACCCCGAAGGTGAGGGTCGCTCCGCCCCTGCCGCCCGCTTCCTCGACCTGGGAAAGGCCGACGTTGACCCGCTCGACGCCGGTCTTGAGCTCGCACCAGGCATTGTCCTCCAGCCGGTAGAGCAGGTCGAAGCCGAGCACGTCGCGATACCAGGCGATCGAGCGGTCGAGGTCGGTGACGCCCAGCGCGCAGGTCAGCCCGCCGTCAAATCCCAAGGCCATGCGAATCCTCCTGTTTGAACTATTTTTATATCAACTATCCTTTCAGTCAACTATGGGCAAGGTCATGCTCGCCGAGGAGGATCTGCGCTGGCTGGTTGGAAGCCGCTGGTTCGTGCCGCTTCTCGCCCTTGCCAGCAGCGAGGAGGGCGTGCGGTTCGCGGCGCTCCTCGCCCGGCTCGGCATCTCCCGCTCGATGCTCGCCGGAGTGCTCGACCGGCTGCTCCGCAAGGGATGGCTGATGCGCAACCCCGGCCACGGCCATCCTTTGCGTCCGGAATATGTGCTGACGCAGGCCGGGCGGCCGGTCGGCGCCTGGTGCGAGCGGGTGGTCGAGGAGAAGCGGCGGCTCGGGCTGGATCGCGGCCGGCTCGGCCGCTGGTCCCTCCCGCTCGTCGCCCGGCTCGACCGGCGCTGGGAGCGTTTCTCCTGGCTCGAGGCGCAGCTCAGCCCGATCAGCCCGCGCTCGCTCTCTTTGGCGCTCAAGCAGCTGCTCGACGCCGGCCTGGCCGACCGCCGGCTGGAGGACGCCTTCCCGCCGAAGCCGCTCTACGGCCTTACCGGCCGAGGGCAGCGGCTGGCGTGGGCGATGAGCTGATTGCCGCAATTCCTCCCCGCGATTTCGCGGGGAGGGGGACCGCGCGAAGCGCGGTGGAGGGGTTCTTCGGAGACAGAAAGAACCCCTCCACCATGCTTCGCATGGTCCCCCTCCCCGGCAAATGCCGGGGAGGAATTTGGCCGCCTATTTCCCCGCCAGCGCCTTCAGCATGTCGGCCCAATGGTCGACATCGTCGTAGAGCGCCTTGACCGGCAGCCGCTCGTCGCGGCCGTGGGCGCGCTCGTCGTCGGGCGAGATGCCCCAGCTGCCGTCGACGCCGTAGACCGGGATCCCGGCGGCCCGGAAAAAGAGGCCGTCGGTGGCGCCGGTCGACATGCTCGGGATGATCGCGGCGCCGGGGTGGCGCTTGTGGACCGCGTCCGTATAGGCGCGGACCACGTCCGGGCGCAGCGGCGAGGCCGGCGTGGGCACGCCGGGGTCGCTCACCGCCACCTCGACGCCGGAGCCGGCGACCTGCTTGAGCTCCGCCTCGACCAGCTTCGGATCGACCCCGGGCATGATCCGGCAATTGACCGTCGCCTTGGCGAGCTGAGGCAAGGCGTTGTCGGCATGGCCGCCCTCGAGCCGGGTGGCGACGCAGCGCGTCCGGGTGGTCCCCACCTCGAGCTCGCTCGCCTCGATCGCGTCGGCGGCGGCGCCGTCACCAGGGTTGGCCACCCAGCGGCGCATGGCTTCGCCGAGCGGCCCTTTCTCCATCTTCGCCCGCTCGGTGAAATAGGCGCGGGTCGTCTCGTTGAGCATCGGCGTGAAGCGGTGCGCCTCGAGCCGCTTCAACGCCCCGGCGAGGTCGTAGATGGCGTTGTCCGGCCGCGGCCGGGAGCTGTGCCCGCCCTTGTTCTTCGCCGAGAAGGTGAAGCTCTGATAGGTCTTCTCCGCCGTCTGGATGCCGAAGCCGAGCGAGCGCCCGTCGGCGGTGAACGCGCCTCCGCCTGCGTCCGAGTTGAGCGCGAACTCGGCGTCCGTCCACTCCCGCCACTCCTTGACGCCGAGCGCGGCGCCTTTCCCTTCCGTCTCCTCGTCGCCGGTGAAGAAGACGATCAGGTCCCGGGTCGGCTGGAACCCTTCCGAGCGGAGGCGGAGCAGCGCGGTGGTGATCGCCACCATCCCCGCCTTGTTGTCCATGGCGCCGCGGCCGTAGAAATAGCCGCCCTCCTCGCGGAACTTGAACGGATCGGCCGACCAGTCGGCGGCCAGCGCCTCGACCACGTCCATATGGGCCAGCAGCAGGATCGGCTTCTTCCCTGAAGGCTTCGCCGCCCGCCAGCGCACGATCAGCGCGGCGGTGTCGTCGCCGGGCCTCGCCTGGTACGGCATCATCCGAATGTCCCCCTCCGGAAAGCCGCCCGCCTTGAACTGGTCGGCGAGGTAGCGAGCCTGCGCCGGCATCTGGCCGCGGCCGGGGACGGTGGGGATCTCGATCGAGCGGGCGAGGATCTCGCGGGCCTTCAGGTCCCATTTGTCGGGCGCGGGCTCGGCGGCGAGAGCGGTGGAGGAGAGGAGGCAGGCGGCAAGGACGGCGGCAATGCGCATGAAGGAGGCTCCGCTTCTATGGACGGAGGGAAGCTGGACCGGGGCTGCGAGGGCGTCAACGGCAATCGCCCTCTCCCGCTTTCCGCGGGAGAGGAGGGGCCCGCCCGCGAAGCGGGTGGGAGGTGAGGGTCTGTGCTCCTGACTCAGCAAGACCCTCACCCCCCAAGCCTTCGGCTTGGGTCCCCCCTCTCCCGCGAAAAGCGGGAGAGGAGTGATTTACCCCGCCTCCCCATGCCCCGCCGCCAGATAGTCCTGCGACTGCATCTCGATCAGCCGGGACGCTGTCCGCTGGAACTCGAAGGCGCCGTCGCCGGCGGGGTAGAGCGCGTCCGGGGCCGCGTCGGCGGCGGCGAGCAGCTTCACCTTATGCTCGTAGAGCGAGTCGATCAGGGTGACGAAGCGGGCCGCCTCGTTGCGCCGGTCCGGCCCCATGACCGGGATCCCGACGACGATGATGCTGTGGTAGCGGCGGGCGACGGCGAGATAGTCGGCGGCGCCGCGCGGCTCGCCGCACAGCCGCCTGAACGAGAAGACGGCGACGCCCTTCAGGCTCTTGGGCACGTGGAGCGTCCGGCCGCCCTGCACCGGTATATCCTCGGACGGGACGTTCGCGCGGTCCTCGGGCGGATAGTCGGTGAGGCGGAAGAAGGCGGCGCTGAGCGCCTGGGTCGCCTCCGGCCCGTTCGGCACGTACCAGGTGGGAAAGCCGCCCAGCCGCTCGAGCCGGTAGTCGGTCGGGCCGTTCAGCGCCACCACGTCGAGGCCGCGCTCGATCAGGTCGATGAAAGGCAGGAACAGCTCGCGGTTGAGGCCGCCGAGATAGAGATCGCGCGGCGGGCGGTTGGAGGTGGTGACGACCGTCACGCCCTGTTCGAGCAGCTGGCCGAACAGCCGCGACAGGATCATCGCGTCGGCGGCGTTGTTGATCACCATCTCGTCGAAGGCGAGCAGCCGCGCCTCCCCGGCGATGGCGCGCGCGACCGGCGGGATCGGGTCGCCCTCCTCCTTCGAGCGCTCGGCGCGCAGCCGCTCGTGCACCTCGAGCATGAATTCGTGGAAGTGGACCCGCCGCTTGCGCTCCGCCGGGATCGCCTCGAAGGCGAGGTCCATCAGCATCGACTTGCCGCGCCCGACCCCGCCCCACAGATAGACTCCGGGCGGCGCGGGCAAAGGCTTGCCGAACAGGCGCGCCCACGGCGCCCTGGCCGGCTTCGGCCGAAGGTCCCCCGCGAGCCGGTCGAGCACCGCCACCGCTTTCTCCTGGTCGGGGTCGGGCCTGAGCTCCCCGGCGTCGAGCAACGCCCGGTAGCGGTCGGCCACGCTCATCGCGACAGCTTCCTCAGAGTCCCCGACCAGGAGGCGACCAGTTCGCCCTCCTGCTCGACGAGGCCGCGCATCACCGCGAGGCGCTTGCTCTCGCGAAGCAGCTCGACCGAGCAGTCGAGCGGAGTCCCGAGCTTCGCCCCGGCGAGGAACTGGGCCGAAAGGTCGAGCGTCACCGACGGGCCGAGGCTCGCGCCGGCCGCGTAGCCGCCGGCGAACATCGCCATGTCGATGAAGGTGAGGATGGCGCCGCCGTGGACGATGCTGCCCAAATTGCTCTGGCGCACGTCCGGGAACATCCGGCACCGCGCCTTCCCCTCCCCCTCGCCGCGCACGAGCAGCTTCCCCAGCGTGGCGTTGAAGCGGGTGTCGTCGTCCTGCAGGTCCCAGGTCATCCAGCCGGGATGGTCGGGATCGGGCTCGTGGCGGATGCGGGGATGGAGGGCCATGGGCGCGTGAGTGGCGGGAAAAGGCGGAGCGGGCAAGCGATGGCTGACCCCCTCACGGGACATTTGTCCTTTATATTCCGATATCCATTTTTCCGCTCTGGACACTTGCCGCGCCGGGAGTCACTCTGGCCGTCTTGGGCAGCGTCGGGGGGACGAGTCGCCGCGCGAAGACGTCAAAGAACGCACACGCGCTGCTCCGCCTTTTTCAAATCCGCCGGCCTGCAGAAAATGGGATGAGATCGGGAGCGGCCGCGCCAGCATCATTGCAATTTGAGTAGCTTTTGTTCCGCGGGAAATGCGTGCGCGCTGTGCCTGGTCGTCGAGAGGGGAAGGAATTCCACGTGACGGCGCATTACGGCACCAACGGCAACGACGTGATCGACGGCGGCAACGGCAGCGACGACATCTACGGCCTCGACGGCGACGACATCATCTACGGCGGCAACGGCGCGGACGGCCGGCTCGACGGCGGCGCCGGCAAGGACAAGCTCTACGGGCAGAACGGCAACGATCACCTCATCGGCGGCGAAGGCGACGATCTGATCGACGGCAACAACGGCTTCGACATCGTTTATTATTCCGGCCTCATCAAGGAATATACCTTCCTCGCCAGCGCCGGCTACCTGCACATCCTGCATCAGGGCGGCGCCGGGGCGGACGGCCACGACCAGGTGATCCGGGTCGAGCGGCTGGTCTTCGCCGACCGGGTCATCAACCTGGGAGCCGGCAACAACGTGCCGGTCGCCGTCGACGACCATGTTTCCATCACGGAGGATAGCGGCGTCTACAGCAGCGGCGCGGCCAGCGTCCTCGACAATGATTTCGATTTCGACGGAGACGCGATGACGGTCGCCGCTGGCACCTTCACCGGCACCTACGGGACCCTGACGCTCAATTCGAACGGCACCTACAGCTACACCCTGTCTGCCTCGGCGCAGGCGCTCGCCGAGGGCGAGAGCGCCCAGGACAGCTTCAACTATACCGTCTCCGACAATGACGGCAGCACCACCGGCACCCTGGTGTTCAACATCGCCGGCGCCAACGACGCTCCGACCGCCAATCTCGACGAGGCCGCGACCGGCGAGAACCAGATCGTCCTTATCGACGTGCTCGCCAACGACACCGACGTCGACAACGGCGCGGTCCTGACCGTGACCGCAGCCTCGGCCCCGGCCGGAAGCGCCGCGGTGGTCGACAACAAGGTCCAGTTCGATCCGGGCATCGATTTCGACAGCCTCGCGGTCGGCGAGAGCGCGAACGTCCTCATCAGCTACGACATCGCGGACGAGCATGGCGCGACGTCTTCCTCGGTCGTCCTGGTGACCGTGACCGGCGCCAACGACGGGCCGGTCGCCAATCCGGACGCCGGCACGACGGGCGAGAACGCGGCGGTGACGATCGACGCCGCCGCGAACGACACCGACGTCGACAACGGCGCGGTCCTCGCGGTCAGCGCGGCGTCCGCCCCGGCCGGCAAGGGCAGCGCGTCGGCGGTCGCCGGCCAGGTCGAGTTCGACCCCGGCACCGACTTCGACAGGCTCGCGGTCGGCGAAAGCGAAGAGGTGATCGTCGATTATACCGTCGAGGACGAGCATGGCGCCTCGGCCTCCTCGACCGTCACGATCACTGTGACCGGCGCCAATGACGGTCCGGTCGCCAATGCGGACGCGAGGACGACGAGCGAGAACTCCGCCGTCGTGATCGACGTCCTCGCCAACGACGTCGACGTCGACAACGGCGCCGTCCTTACCGTCACCAGCGCCTCCTGGCCGACCGGCAAGGGCAGTGTCTCGATCGTCGAGAACCAGATCCGCTTCGATCCGGACAGCGATTTCGACCATCTCGCCAACGGTGAGAGCGAGGTCGTCCTCATCAGCTACACGATGGAGGACGAATATGGCGCGTCCTCCTCGTCGACCGTCACCGTGACAGTCCAGGGCCGCGACGAAGGGACCAGCACCACCGGCACCAACGACGGCGAGACGCTGATCGGCACCACCGGCGACGACACCCTCGATGCTCTGGGCGGCGACGACAACGTCTTCGGACTGGCCGGCGACGACCTCATCCTCGGCGGCAGCGGCAACGACAGCCTCAACGGCGAGGAAGACGATGACACGGTCGAGGGCGGCGATGGCGACGACCTGCTGGCCGGCGGCGAGGGCAACGACCAGCTGCTCGGCCAGGCCGGCGGCGACAGCGCCTTCGGCGGCGACGGCGCCGACCAGCTGTCGGGCGGCGCCGGCTTCGACCAGCTGTTCGGCGACGGCGGCGATGATCTCATCGAGGGCGGCACCGAGGACGACCTGCTGTCCGGCGGCGACGGCGACGACGGGCTGTCCGGCCAGGCCGGCAGCGACAGCCTCTCCGGCGAAAGCGGCGCCGACGTTCTCACCGGCGGCGACGGCGACGACAATCTCGACGGCGGCGGCGACGACGATTCGCTCGTCGGCGGTGGCGGCGAGGATTTCCTGGCCGATCTGAGCGGCATCAACAGCTTCGACGGCGGCCTCGGGCACGACCAGATCGTGGCCGGCTCAGCCGACGGCGCCCAGGCGATCGACGGCGGCGACGGCGACGATTCGATCCGCCATTATTACCGGTCGTTCGCGAGCACGATCACCACCGGCGCCGGCAGCGACACGATCGAGATCGCTTATGCCGATGTCGGGACGGCGGCGATCACCGTCACCGACTTCACGGCCGGGGCCGGCGGCGACAGGTTCCGGCTGTCCGGCGACGACGGCTCGCTTCTGAGCCTGCTCTCGGGCTGGGACGGAAGCTCCAACCCGTTCGGCTCGTCCGGCTTCCTCCGGCTTCAGCAGGACGGCGCGAACACGCTTCTCCAGTGGGACCGGGACGGCAGCGGCGCCGGCTCGGACTGGGAGACTCTGGTCGTCTTCGAGAATAGCGATGCCGTCGACTTCACCGACGCCAATTTCGTCCCCGGCTACGATCCCGACGGGTCGGCTCCGGCCGGCGTGACGATCACGGGGACCAGCGACAGCGAGGCGCTGACCGGAACGATCGGCAACGACACGATCGACGCGCTTGCCGGCGACGACGTCGTCAACGGCCTCGCCGGCGCCGATATCCTCTCGGGCGGCGACGGCTTCGACCAGCTCCACGGCGGCGCGGACGAGGACGTCATCGAGGGCGGCAACGACGACGACTATCTGTTCGGCGGCGACGGCCATGACGATCTGTCCGGCCAGGCCGGCCTCGACGCCTTGTTCGGCGACAGCGGCAACGACGTGCTGGCGGGCGGGGCCGACAACGACAGCCTCGACGGCGGCGACGGCGGCGACACTCTCGACGGCGGCGACGGCGACGATTTCCTGTCCGACTTCGCCGGAACCAACAGCTTCGTCGGCGGCCTCGGCAACGACCAGATCGTCGCCGGCTCCTCGGACGGGCCCCAGACGATCGACGGCGGCGACGGCAGCGACTCGATCCGCCATTATTACCGGTCCTCGGCGAGCACGATCACCACCGGCGCCGGCAGCGACTCGATCGAGATCGCTTATGCCGACGTCGGGACGGCGGCGATCACCGTCACCGACTTCACCGCCGGGAGCGGCGGCGACCAGTTGCGGTTGACCGGGGACGACGGGGCGCTGCTGGGCCTGCTCTCGGGCTGGGACGGAAGCTCCAACCCGTTCGGCACCTTCCTCCGGCTGCAGCAGGACGGCGCTGACACCCTGCTGCAATGGGACCGGGACGGCACCGGAAGCGGCTCGGGCTGGGAAACGCTCGTCGTCTTCGAAAATAGCGATGCCGACGATTTCACCGAAGCCAATTTCGTCCCCGGCTACGATCCGGACGGGACCGCTCCGGCGGGCGAGACGATCACCGGCACCGCCGGTGACGACGTGCTGGTCGGCACGGTCGGCGCCGACTCGATCAGCGCGCTCGGCGGGAACGACGTCGTCAACGGTAATGCCGGAGCCGACCTGATCCTCGGCGGCGACGGCTTCGACCAGTTGCACGGCGACGCCGACTCCGACGTCGTCGACGGCGGCAATGACGACGACTATCTGTGGGGCGACGACGGCAACGACCAGCTGTCGGGCCAGGCCGGAAGCGACAATCTCTTCGGCGACAGCGGCGACGACCAGCTGTCCGGCGGGGTCGGCGAGGACAATCTCGACGGCGGCGACGGCGAGGACGTCCTGGCCGGCGGCGACGGCTCGGACTTCCTGATCGGCGGCCTCGGCGCCGACGTTCTGACCGGCAATGCCCAGGCCGACGGATTCTACTTCCGCGACGCCTCCGAGGGACCGGACGAGATCACCGACTTCGCCGGCGGGCTGGACAAGATCTACGTCTCCGCCGGCGGGTTCGGCGGGGGGTTGTTCGTCGGAGGCCCGGTTTCGCTGGTCGCGGGGTCGGCTCCGGCCGCGTCGCAGGCATCGGGCCAGTTCCTCTACGATACCGACGACGGCTCGCTGTTCTGGGACGCCGACGGGACGGGAAGCGGCGATTCGGTGCTGATCGCGACGCTCAGCAACTTGCCCTCGCTCGAGGCCTCGGACTTCTTCGTGGCGTTCTAGAGTCCGTCCTGGTCAGGCTGAATCGCTCCCCGGCGAAGGCCGGGGCCCAGCCCTTCTGCCGGTGCGGCTGGACCCCGGTCTTCGCCGGGGAACAGCGGCTTCAATGTCATCAGGACGGACCCCAAGCGCCGGGGACGGCGCTCAGACAGCGCGTTCGGCGAGCAGCTTCTTGGTCTCGGCGATCGCCTTGGCCGGGTTGAGGCCCTTCGGGCAGACGTTGGCGCAATTCATGATCGTGTGGCAGCGGTAGAGGCGGAACGGGTCCTCGAGCTCGTCGAGCCGCTCGCCGGTCATCTCGTCGCGACTGTCGGCGAGCCAGCGGAAGGCCTGGAGGAGGATAGCGGGGCCGAGGAAACGGTCCGAGTTCCACCAGTAGCTCGGGCAGGAGGAGGAGCAGCAGGCGCACAGGATGCACTCGTACAGCCCGTCCAGCTTGGCCCGGTCCTCGGGGGACTGCAGCCGTTCCTTGCCCGACGGCGGCGGAGTCGCCGTCTTCAGCCAAGGCTCGATCGACGCATATTGGGCGAAGAAGTGGGTGAAGTCGGGGACGAGGTCCTTGATCACCTCCATGTGCGGCAGCGGCGTGATCCTTATGTCGCCCTTGTAATCCTCGATGGCGGTGGTGCAGGCGAGGCCGTTCCTGCCGTTCATGTTCATCGAGCAGGACCCGCAAATGCCCTCGCGGCACGAGCGGCGGAAGGTCAGGGTCGGGTCGATGTCGTTCTTGATGCGCAGAAGCGCGTCGAGAACCATCGGCCCGGTCGCGTCGAGGTTGAGCTCGTAGGTGTCGTAGCGCGGATTGTCGCCGGTATCGGGATCGTAGCGGTAGATGGTGAACTTGCGAGTCCGGCCCGGCCCGGCGGGGTCGGTGAAGGCCCGGCCCTTCTTCTGGATCCTGCTGTTCTTCGGGAGGAGAAACTCGGCCATGCCCAATCCTTTGCTGGCGCCCGAACTAAGAGTGGCCGAACGCCCTTGCAATCCCCTCTCCCGCTTTTCGCGGGAGAGGAGGGGCCCGCCGCGAAGCGGTGGGAGGTGAGGGTCTTTGCGCCGGAGTCAGCAAGACCCTCACCTCCCAAGCCTCCGGCTTGGGCCCCTCCTCTCCCGTAAGGACGGGAGAGGGATTACAGCAATCCGTGCCGCCTCAGGCTCTCCGCCAGGATGGTCTCGATCAGCTGCTCCTGGCTCAGCCCGGCCAGCGCCGCCGAGCGGCCGTAGACCTTCTGCGACCAGAGGTTGGCGTTGAGGTTGATCTCGAGGAACTGGACCTTGCCGCCCTCGCGGTCGAAGCGGAACTCGTAGCGGCCATAGTCGAAGGGGCGGAACTCCTCGGCGATCCGGCGGGTGTAGTCGGCGATCACCGGCATCCATTCCTCGTCGTCGAACTCGACCAATTGGTATTTCTGGCTCCGGTCGACGAGGTCGCGCTTCTCGTAATAGGTGCGCAGGTGCGACGGGTCCGCCTGCTCGAACAGCATCATCGGCATGATCACCGGCTCGCCGCCCACCGTGATCACCGGAACCTCGACGTCGCTGCCGTTGAGGAAGGGCTCGACGATCGCGTCATGGCCTTCCGAATGGATGCTGGCGATCGCCGCCTCGACCCCGGCCCAGTCGTGCGCGTCCTGGACGCCCCAGCTCGCCGAGGAGGCGTTGGGCTTGATCACCAGCCGCTCGCCCTCGGGACAGCGCGACCGCTCCACCGGCGCGCCGCGGCGATAGATCGCCCAGGGCGCGGTCGGGATGCCGCGGGCGGCGGCGGCCATCTTGGTGAGGTGCTTGTCGTCCGACATGCCGCGCAGGATCGGGCTCGCGCCGAGGAAGGGGAGGCGGTGCCGGGTGCACAGCAAAGGCAGCATCATCTCGCTGTTGAGGAAGCCGCCGCGGTTGAGCAGGGGGAAGACGAAGTCGACGTCGGGCTTATCGAACAACGCTTCATATTTGTCGGCCAGCTCCAGATTGAGCCCCAGCCCCTTCAGAATCTCGCGGACCTCGACATGGTAGAGGGCGTGGTTGCCGTCCTCCGGGTGCAGTCCGCCCTCCCACAAAGCGTGCTTGGCGATGAACAGGATGCGCAGCCGCTCCCTGGCTTCTAGGGGAATGGTGAGCGGACGGATGTTTGACACGCGGGGCTTCGCCTTTCAGGGGAGGGCGCGGCGCACATAGGGCCGCCGCAGCTTGAGGCCAAGAGCGTAGCAGTGACCGCGTCCGACCTCACCCGCTTGATGACGACCGGCGGCGACGCCCGGATCGTGCTGAATCCGGAAACCGGGCTCAACCGCTATTTCTCCGCGCCCCGGCCGAGCGGCGTGCTCGCTTTCGCCTCCTCGACCGCCAACGACATCTCGGCCGAGGCTTTCGACCACCTTCGGACGCTTCCCGTCGACCCGGATCTGTCCGGCCCCGCTTATGGCGACGGGCTGGAAGCGCTCCGCCACCGCATCCGCCGCGCCTATGCGCTGGCCGACGCAGTGGACATCGTCTTCGCCCCGTCGGGGACCGATCTCGAATATGTCGCCCTCGCCTGCGCCGCCGGCCGCGGCCCGGGGGGGACCCACAACATCCTGCTCGGCGCCGACGAAGTGGGCAGCGGCTGCATCCATTCCGCCTACGGCCGCTATTTCGCCGGCGAGACCGCGCTCGGAGTCGCGACCGCACCGGGCGATCCCGTCCCCGGGCTCGGCGAGACGCATGTCGAGATGATCGACGTCCCGGTCCGCGATCCGCGGGGCCGCGCCCGGCCTTCGTCCGAGATCGCGGCGAGGATGGACTCGGCCATTCGATCCGCCGCGGCCGAGCGCCGCCACGTCATCGTCCACGTCGTGCACGGATCCAAGACCGGCCTGATCCTGCCGTCGCTGGACGATATCGACCGCCTCGGCGAGGCGCATCCGGGCTCCGTCACCTTCGTCGTCGACGCCTGCCAGGCGCGCATCACCAGCCCGGCCATCGCCGATTATCTGGCGCGCGGCGCGATCGTCTTCGTCACCGGCTCGAAGTTCATGGGCGGGCCGCCGTTCAGCGGCTTCGCACTGGTCCCCGGCCGCTTCCGCCGCGAGGCGCAGCCGCTCGCCCCGGGCCTCGCCACCGTCTTCCGCCGCGGTGAATGGCCGGCCGGCTGGGCCGGCTCCGAGCGCCTCGAAGCGACCGCCAATCCCGGCCTGCTGCTGCGCCTGGAAGCCTCGGTCTTCGAGCTCGAACGCTTCCAGCGCCTCAGCCTCGAGCAGGTGGCCCGGGTCATCCTGTGCTTCCACCAGGCGGTGCGCGAGGAGATCATCGAGCCCACGCCCGCCCACCGGGTCGCCCCCTATCCGCCGGGCGAGAAGGAGACCGCCGACACCCATCCGATCGAGATGCGGACCCTCTCCACCCTCGACCTCAGCGAATATGGCGGCGGCGGCGCCACGTTCGAGGATTCGACCCGGTGGCACAAGGCAATGCTCGCCCACGGCGTGAGGCTCGGCCAGCCGGTCAAATGCGTCGGTCTGGAGGATGGAAGCTGGGGCGCCGCCCTGCGCATCGGCCTGTCCATGCCGATGGTCGTCGAGCGGGCCGGACTCGGCGACGAAACCCTCCGGCGCAGCTTCGCCGAAGACATGGCGCGGGTCCGGGAGGCGCTCGAGGCGGTCGCCCGCTAGAGCGTTCCCCGGCGAAGGCCGGGGCCCAGCGGCACAAGCGGAAGGACTGGGCCCCGCCTTCGCCGGGGAAGGGCTCAATACACCCGCGGCTTGGGCTTGATGTACTGGATCTCGTCGGTCAGCGTATATTCGTGGACCGGCCGGTAGTCGATGCGCACTCCGCCGCCCTTGCCGCCCCAGCCGTCGAACCACGCCGCCGTATGCTTCATCCAGTTGGAATCGTCGCGCTCGGGATAATCCTCATGCTTGTGGGCTCCGCGGCTCTCCTTGCGGTTGGCGGCGGAGTGCATCGTCACCACCGCCTGGGCGAGGAGATTGTCGAGCTCGAGCGTCTCGACGAGATCGGTGTTCCAGATCAGGCTGCGGTCGGCGACGGAGACGTCGGCCATCTGCCGGTAGACCTCGTCGATCCGGCCCTTGCCCTCGTCGAGCGTGGCCTCGGCCCGGAAGACGGCGCAATCGGACTGCATCACCCGCTGCATCTTCTCGCGGATCCGGGCGGTCGGGCTAGAGCCGGCGGCGAAGCGGAACCGGTCGAGCCGGCCGAGCGCCAGCTCCTCCGAGCCCTGGGGCAGGGGCCGCCGGGCGCTGTCCGGCTTGATCAGCTCGCCGACCCGATAGCCGACGGCCCGGCCGAAGACGACGAGGTCGATGAGGCTGTTCGAGCCGAGCCGGTTGGCGCCGTGGACCGACACGCAGGCCGCCTCGCCGACCGCGAACAGGCCGGGCACGACCGAGTCGGGATTGCCGTCGCGAAGGGTCACCACCTCGCCGTGGAAGTTGGTCGGGATCCCGCCCATGTTGTAATGGACCGTCGGCACCACCGGCAGCGGCTGCCGGGTCAGATCCACCCCGGCGAACACCTTCCCCGTCTCCGTGATCCCCGGGAGGCGTTCGGCCAGAGTTTTGGCGTCGATATGGTCGAGGTGCAGGTAGATGTGATCCTTGTCCTTGCCGACCCCGCGGCCCTCGCGGATCTCCATCGCCATCGAGCGCGAGACGACGTCGCGCGACGCCAGGTCCTTGGCCGACGGCGCGTAGCGCTCCATGAAGCGCTCGCCGGCCGAATTGGTCAGGTAGCCGCCCTCGCCCCGCGCCCCCTCGGTGATCAGCACTCCGGCGCCGTAGATCCCGGTCGGGTGGAATTGGACGAACTCCATGTCCTGGAGCGGCAGCCCCGCCCTCAGCACCATCGCATTGCCGTCGCCGGTGCAGGTATGGGCCGAGGTCGCGGTATAATAGACCCGCCCGTAGCCCCCGGTCGCGAGCACCACCGCTTGGCTGGCGAAGCGGTGAACCGACCCGTCGTCGAGGCACAAGGCGACCACCCCGCGGCACTCGCCCCCCTCCATGATCAGGTCGATGGCGAAATATTCGATGAAGAAGTCGGCGTCGTATTTGAGCGACTGCTGGTAGAGCGCGTGGAGCATCGCGTGCCCGGTCCGGTCGGCCGCAGCGCAGGTGCGCTGGGCCGGCGGCCCCTCGCCCATGTTCTGCATCATGCCCCCGAACGCGCGCTGGTAGATCCGCCCGTCCGCAGTCCGGGAGAAGGGCACCCCGGCATGCTCGAGCTCGTAGACCGCCGCCGGCGCCTCGCGGCACAGATATTCGATCGCGTCCTGGTCGCCGAGCCAGTCCGACCCCTTGACGGTGTCGTACATATGCCAGGTCCAGTGGTCCGCCCCCATGTTGCCGAGCGAGGCGGCGATCCCCCCCTGCGCCGCGACGGTGTGCGAGCGGGTCGGGAACACCTTGGTGATGCAGGCCGTCTTCAGCCTTTGCCCCGCCGCGCCCATGGTGGCCCGCAAGCCGGATCCGCCGGCGCCGACGACGACGACGTCGTAGCTGTGGTCGATCAGCTTGTAGGCTTTGGGGGTGGTGGCCATTGGGGGCGCTCGCGGGCTGGGGGAGGAGTTGGCGGCGCTTTTAGGCTTGGCGCGGGGGGATGCAAGGGTGGGCGGCTCCGGCGCTGACGCGTCTCGTCGCATTGGCTTTCGACACCATTGCTAAGGACTCCGCCGCGAGGCAGAAGGCGCAGGTCAGGGATGGGGGGAGCGCGCCGGTGCATGCGGTAGATCAAAAGCAATTGAACGATGCTGCATGGAAGGCGTGCGACACCTTTCGCGGGGTCGTCGATCCCGCACAGTATAAGGACTACATCCTGATCTTCCTGTTCTGGAAGTACGTATCCGACCTGTGGCTCGACCATAAGCAGGCCTATGAGCGCGAGTTCGGCGGAGACGCGGAGCGTGTCGCCCGCAAGCTTAGGTTCGAGCGGTTCAATCTCACGGACGAGACCACCTTTCAGGCCGTGCATCGGCAGCGGAACGCAGACAACGTCGGCGAGCTGATCAACATCGCGCTGCAGGCGATCGAGGAAGCTAATCGCGCCAAGCTGGCGGGAGTTCTCACCAACATCGACTTCAACTCCACCAATAATCTGGGCGAAACGGCCGACCGCAACCGGCGCCTCAAGCACCTGTTCGACGATTTCGCCAAACCTGAGCTCGACTTCAGTCCCTCGCGCTTCGAAGGCGAGCACCGCGCCGAGGATGCCATCGGCGAAACCTACATCTACCTCATCAGTCAGTTCGCCTCCGACGCCGGCAAGAAGGCGGGCGAGTTCTTCACGCCCCGCCGCGTCTCGGAGCTGCTCGTCCGGCTCGCCGACCCGCAGCCGGGCAGCCGCATTTGCGACCCGGCTTGCGGCTCCTCGACGCTGCTCATCCGCGCCGCGGAGCACATCGCGCAGCAGCAGGGCGTGGAGATCGCAAAAGCAGACGTCAAGCTGTTCGGCCAAGAAGCGACTCGGCAGACGCAGGGCCTCGCCCGCATGAACATGTTCCTTCACGGCCTCGACGATGCCCGGATCGAATGGGGCGATACGCTCAACAACCCCAAGCTGATCGACGGCGACGCGCTGATGCGATTCGACCTCGTCGTAGCCAACCCGCCCTTTAGCCTCGACAAATGGGGCGCGGAGAATGCCGCCAACGATCGCTGGCGCCGATTCCACCGCGGCGTGCCTCCCAAGGGACGCGGCGACTATGCCTTCATCAGCCACATGGTCGAAGCGGCCAAGCCGCGCGAGGGGCGGGTGGCGGTGGTCGCACCGCACGGCGTCTTATTCCGCGGCGGTGCCGAGGGCCGAATCCGCGAGAGGCTGATCGAGGAGAATCTCCTCGACGGCGTGGTCGGCCTGCCGGCGCAACTCTTCCCGTCCACCAGCATTCCTGTCGCCCTGCTGATCTTGGACCGGGCGCGCGAGAAAGGGGGCGCGCGCGAGGGCGCCGATGACGTGCTGTTCATCGATGCGAGCCGGGATTTCGTCCCCGGGAAGAAGCAGAACCACCTCGGCCACTCGCAGCTCGATCGCATCGTCGCGACCTGGCGCGCGCGCGTGGATGTGGAGCGGTACGCTTCGATCGTGCCCCGGGCGAGGCTGAAGGAGAATGGCTTCAATCTCAACATCCCGCGCTATATCGATATTTTTGAAGCCGAGGAGGAGATCGACGTCGCCGCCGTTCAGGCGGAGATCGAAGTGCTGGAAGCCGAGCTCGCGGCGACGCGGGTTAAAATCAACGGATATCTGCGGGAGCTGGGCGTTGTTGCCTGAGGGGTGGACTAAGCGGCCGCTCGGAGAGCTGATTCAGCCTGACAGAAAGATCACCTACGGGATCGTGCAGCCTGGAGGGTTTGTCGAAGAAGGGGTTCCCCTGGTTCGCGGCGGTGACTACGCCAACGGCTGGGTTCCTTTAACCGCGATCAAGCGTGTTCGGCCGGAGATTGACGCTCCTTACCGCCGCTCGAAGCTTCGCGGTGGCGATCTTCTGATGACGATCGTCGGATACACGGGAACCGTCGCGGAAGTTCCTGAATGGCTAGCGGGTGCAAATATCACGCAAACCACGGCCAGGATCGCCATCGATGAAAATGTCAGCGAGCCGCGCTACTGCTTTCATGCGTTGCAATCGAGCTTTGTCCAGGATCAGGTAAAGCGCTTCACCAAAGGCGCGGCACAGCCGGGCCTGAATCTTGAAGACATCGAGCTGCTCGTTGTCCCCTGTCCACCTCGCGTCGAGCAGCGGCGGATCGCGGCGGTGCTCGACAGCTGGGACCAGGCTGTTGACACCGCGGAACGCCTCATTGCCCGCAAGCGTACCCGTTTCAGGTGGACTCGTGAGGTAGTGCTGGCCGGGCGCGCACGCTTGGCAGGGCGGTGGGGTGAGTGGCGGCGCGTTCGCCTAGGCCAAGTGCTTCATGAGCACGGCGCCACAAGCACCGGCGCCGAGCCAGTGTATTCTGTCTCGGTCCATCGCGGGCTCGTGGACCAAATCGAACACCTCGGCCGGTCCTTCGCAGCTGCCACTACCTCGCATTACAACCGAGTAATGCCTGGTGATATCGTCTATACGAAAAGCCCTACTGGCGACTTCCCACTTGGCATCATCAAGCAGAGCAAAGTAGAATCCAACGTCATCGTCTCCCCTCTCTACGGCGTCTTCACGCCTGAATCCCGGGTAATCGGGGTCCTGCTCGACGCGTACTTTTCCTCGCCCGGCAATACGATGCATTATTTGGCACCGTTGGTACAGAAGGGCGCTAAGAACACCATCGCCGTCACCAACAATCAGTTTCTTCAGGGGTTCGTCGAGCTGCCGTCGGACCCCGGTGAGGTGCAGGCGCTTTCCGACCTCGTCGAGGCTGCGCTCGACGACATCAGTGTAACGGAAAAAGAGATCGCGCTACTCCGTCGCCAGAAGCGCGGGCTGATGCAGAAGCTCCTCACCGGGGAGTGGCGCGTCACCCCGCGGGGCAACGACATTGCTCCCGGCGCCGCCGACCGGCTGTCTGAGGCGGCCGAGTGAAAGCGCCAGACTTCGCCACCTCGGAGGCGGGTGGGGTCCAGCTTCAGGCGCTGCACACGCTCGCTGCTCTCGGCTGGCGCTATCTGACGCGCGCCGAGGGCGAGGCGCAACGGCGGGGGCAGCTGGCGGAAACTTTGCTCGAGGACGTGCTGGCCGAACGGCTCCACGCGCTCAACCCGCAACGCCAGGGGAACGCTCGCCACGCGCTGCCGGACGCTGCGGCGCAGGAGGCGATCCGACGGCTGCGGCTCGCCGTCGCGGATCAGGGCAAGGGGCTACTCGGCGCCAATGCCGCCGTGACCGACCTCCTCCGGCTCGGCACGTCGGTGGACGTGACGTTGCCGAATGAGCGCGGCGATCAGGTATCGCGCGGCCGACAGCTGAAATTCATCGACTGGGCAAACCGGGCGGCCAACCTGTTCCACATGACCGCCGAGTTTTCTGTCCAGCGGGAGGGCGCGGAGACCACGCGCCGGCCGGACATCGTGCTGTTCGTAAACGGAATCCCGCTCGTTGCCATCGAGGTGAAGTCGTCCGTCGTGGACACCGCTCAGGGGATCAGCCAGCAGCTCCGCAACCAAGGACCCACCGAAATCCCACGGCTCTTCGCGAGCGCCCAGATGCTGATCGCCGCCAACCCCTCAGATCCGCGCTACGCCACCGCTGGCACTCCGGCGCAGTTCTGGGCCTTGTGGCGCGAGCAGGAGATTGACGATGGGAGCATCCACCGCTTCGTCAATGCCGGGTTGGACCTCGAAAACTCATCCGCGATCTTCGCCGATTTCTCGCCGCACCGCCGCCGCCACGAGCGCCTGATGGAGCCCAGCCACGGCCGACAGCCGACCGCACTCGACCGGATGTTGGCCGCGCTGTGCAGCCCTGAACGGCTGCTCGACATCATACGCCACTACACCTTGTTCGAAGACGGCGATAAAAAGGTGCCACGCTATCAGCAATATTTCGGCGTGCGGCGCGCTATCGAACGCCTCCAGACGCTCGACGAAGCCGGACGGCGCCGCGGGGGCGTGATCTGGCACACGCAGGGCTCTGGTAAGTCGCTGACTATGGTGATGCTGGCCAGTGAGATCGTCCGCACGGTTCCGAGCGCGCGAATCGTACTCGTGACCGACCGCACCGACCTCGACATCCAAATCCGAGACACATTCCGCGACACCGGCAAGGAGGTCGCGCAGGCCGAGAGCGGATCGGAGCTGGGCCGGCTGATCCGCGCGAAAACCGACATCGTCACGACCCTCATTCACAAATTCCGCAGCCTCGTCGAGCGTGGAGGCCTGCGCGACGACGATCCTGACGTGTTCCTGCTGGTCGACGAAAGCCATCGCAGCCAGACGGTCAAGGACGACGAGAGCCTTCACCGTCAGATGCGCGCAGTGTTCCCGACTGGCTGCTATGTCGGCTTCACCGGAACGCCACTGCTGAAGCGCCAGCGATCGACTTTCACCACCTTCGGCGGCCTGATCCATAGCTACAAGATCGACGAGGCGGTGCGCGACAAGGCGGTCGTGCCATTGCTCTACGAGGGCCGGCACGTCGAGATGGACGTGGAGCAGGACGGGCTGGACTGCTGGTTCGACCGGGTGACCAAGGGACTGACCGAGCAGCAGAAGGCCGACCTCAAGCGCCGCATGGGCCGCGCCAACGAGGTGCTCGGCGCTTCCCCGTGGCTTCGGGAAGTGGCTTTCGACGTTTCCGAGGATTTCGCCCGGAATTGGCAGGGCACGTCGTTTCGAGGCCAGCTCGTCGCCCGCGGAAAGCGGGAGGCGGTGCTGCTCAAGCAGCTGATCAAGAGCTTCGGCGACGTGACGGCGGAAGTCGTGATCTCCGACATCGATGACCGGGAAGGGCATGAGGAGGTGGCCGCCGAAGAGGACGACATCGTCCGTGGCCACATCCGCCACGCAAAGGCGCTCCACGGGGACGTCAAGACATTTGAACGGCACGTGATCCGGCGGTTCAAGGCCGGCACGGGACCAGATATCCTCATCGTTGTCGATAAGCTGCTGACCGGCTTCGATGCCCCGCGAAACCGCGTCCTCTATCTCGCCAAGCCGCTGAAGGAACATGGACTGCTCCAGGCGGTCGCGCGGGTGAACCGGCTCTACCAGGACGACGAGGCGGAGAAGACCCACGGCCATATCGTCGATTATGCGGGGGTGCTTGGCGAGCTCGATCGGGCGCTGACGAGCTATCAGGCGTTCGCCGACTATGACGAAGGAGACATCGCCCAGGCTTTGGTCTCTATTCGAGAGGAGACCGATCGGCTCCCGGACACTAACGCGGCCTTGCTCGACCTGTTCAAGGGCATCGGCAACAAGGCTGACCAGGAAGCTTATGAGCAGCTACTGGCGGACGATCTGCTCCGCAGCGAGTTCTATGGCCGGCTGCGGGCTTTCGCAGGCACGCTGCAGGCCGCCTTCACGTCGCAGGACTGGATCGACCGGACCCCGGAGCGAACAATTCAAGGCTACAAGGAGGACTTGAAGCGTTTCGAGTCGCTGCGTCGCTCTGTGGCGCGCCGCTACGCCGATGCTGCCGACGAATATGACGCGCGGGAATACCAGGCGCGCGTCCGCAAGCTGCTCGACCAGCATATCACCGCGACTGGGATCATCGAGCTGGTGCCGCCGGTCGATATATTCGACGAGGGCACGTTCAAGCAGGCGGTGGAGGAGGCGACCGGCGGGTCTGCCTCCGTCGCCGACGCAATCGCCAGCGCAACTGCCCGCACGATCACCGAGCGCATGGACGAGGACCCGATCCGTTACAAGCGCTTCTCCGCCATCGTCGCTCAGGCGATCGAGGAGTTTCGTGCGGGACGGCTGAGCGAGGCGGACTATCTCTCCCGAGTGACTGCGGTACGGGACGAGATAGTCGGCGCGAAGGCGGGGGACGACTTGCCGGAGGAATTCCGCGGTGACTCATTCGCGGGCGCGGTTTGGCGGATGCTGCGCCAGGCGCTCGAGCCGGTCGCCGGATTCGGCGTCGATGTTGTCGCATCCGAAGCGTCTGTCGCCATCGCTGCGGCGGTCCGGGCCCAATGCCGGGTCGGGTGGCAGGACGACTCCGGCCCGCAGAAAGCCATGCGCGCGGCAATCGACGACTATCTCTATGACGAGGTGAAGGGGCGTCGCGGCCTCTGGGCGCTCGACGCGGGGACAATGGACGAATTGGCGGACCGTGTCATCGCCGTGGCCCGCCGCCAACTTGCGCGATGAACGGCGGCATGGTCAGGTTGGGGGCGGAGGATATTCCCTACGCGATCTCCTTCAGCGACCGGCGAACGCTGGGAATAACCGTTCAACCGGATGGCGCGCTGATCGTCACCGCCCCTGCTGGAACGCCGCGAGAAGCAGTTGAAGCCCGGCTGAGGAAGCGAGGCGCCTGGATCCTAAAGACGCGGCGCGATTTCGAGCGGCTTCGCCCGCGCACGCCAGAGCGCCGCTACATTGCCGGCGAGACGCACCGCTTCCTCGGCCGCCAGTATCGCCTTCGGATCGACCCCGCTGGACAGCGCACGGTGACCGTCACCAGAGAGCATATCCTCGTCGGCGGCATCCCTGCCGATGAGTCCAACCGCATCAGGAATCGGCTCGCTGCCTGGTACCAGCGCGAAGCGCGGCGAGTGATCAGAGAGAGGTTCGATGCATGCTGGGGGCAGCACGGCATCGGCCAGCCTCCGCGTCTCGTGGTGCGTCCAATCGAGAAGCGCTGGGCCAGCTTGTCGGCAAGAGGTCGATCGCTGCTCGTGAACCGGCGTCTAGTCGAGGCTGATGTCGACGCAATCGACTTCGTGATCGTCCATGAGCTTTGCCATTTGATCCACCACGATCACTCCCCGGAATTCCTAGCGCTCCTCGGCGCGCGAATGCCAGACTGGGTCCAACGAAAAGCGCGGCTCGAACGCTGGATGCTGTGACGTCACGGGCGGCCGTGACGTCGAAGCGGTTCGTCCGGCGGTGGGCCGGACGGCCGCCCGGCCGGCCCTTCGTCACGGGCGCTAGCGCCCGCTTCGCTGCGGCTGGGCGGCTTGGCGCATCACGAAGTCTGGCCCGTCGGCCGGGAGCCGGATCGTCCGCGGGGCCGGCAGGCGGTCGAGGCGGAGCTTGAGGGCGGGGCGGGTGCCGTCGACCTCGAAGCCGCGGGCGTCGAGGCCGCCGACATAATAGGTGCGGGGGAGGAGATAGGGGCCTTGCGAGTCGCGGCCGAGGTCGTAGCGGACCGTGTGGCGATCGTTGAGGAGCATCTCGCCGTCGCGAAGCTCGAGGGTGCCGCAGCAATCCGACTCGAACCGGCCGTTCTCGAGGCCCGAAGCCGGGGCCGGCCGAAGCAGGAGGATGCCGCCGCCCACCGCCGCGACGGCCGCGATGGCCGCCGTGGCCAGTATCGCGCGCCCGGGTCTCATTGCCGCTTCTCCCCCGGCGCGGATGGTAGCGGACCGGATGGGCTCCGCAAGGGGCGAGGCCGGGGAGGGCTCGTGGCCCGCGGCGATGCCGCAGGCGGCGCTCAGCGGCGCGGCGCCTCGTCTCCGCGACGGCCGCCGAAGCCGAAATCGTCGCCGGTGGCGGTGACGATGAGGCGCGACTCCGCCGCCGAGACGCCCCGGCGCATCATCGCCGCGACGCTTCGTCCGTTCAGGGGCGCATTGGGCACGATCAAGCCTCCATCTCCCCGTCTCAACGAGCGAGCGAAGGGCTCGTTCCGGCCCGGCAACGGAGTACGGCCGAAGCGGGCCCTAGGCGGGGCCGGGGCCGGCGCCGAGCGCGATCCTGAGCACCGCGAAGGCGGCGAAGGCGGCTCCGGCCCAGGCGGCGAAGGCGAGCAGGAGGATGGCGAGGAAGCGGTTGCCCTCGTCGTGGACATAATCCTCGACGATCACCTGGAGGCCCATCCTGAGGTGCCAGAAGGTGGCGGCGACGAGGAGCAGCATCGGCACCGCCGCGCTCGGCTGCCTCAGCCATTCGGTGACGGCGCGATGGTCGAGCGCGGGCAGGGTGAGCAGCGAGACGAGCAGCCAGACGTAGAGCAGCAGCGCCGCGACCGAGCTCAGCCGCTCGTGCCACCAATGCTCGGCGCCGTGGCGGGCCGAGCCGAGGCCGCGGGCCCGCGCGATCGGGCTCTCCGTCGCCGGGCTGGCGCTCGCCGCGCCGGCCGTCGCCGCGCTGGCCGTCGCCGGGTCGGTCGCCGGGCTGGCGCCGGGCTCGCCGTTCATGCCGCCCTCCCGACGACGATCCACAGCCACAAGGCGGCGGTGAGCAGCAGCGCTCCGGCCAGGGTCATCGTCGCCCAGAATTTGTTGCGCTCGATCTCGAAGCCGGCGCCGATGTCCATGACGAGGTGCCTGAGGCCCGAGAGCAGGTGCTGGAAGAAGGCCCAGGTCAGGCCGATCGCGACGACGATGCCGGGCCAGGAGGTCGCCCAGCCGGCGAAGTCCCGATAGGCGTCGGCGCCGGCCGCCGCGGCGACCAGCCACCACACCAAGGCGGCGGCGCCGACGGTGGCGAGGCCGGCTCCGGTCACCCGGTGGAGGATCGAGACCAGCATGTGCGGGCCCCATTTGTAGACGGTGAGATGCGGCGAGAGCGGCCGGTCGGGGCGAGTGGACATGAAGGCTCCTGTTGGCCCGCGCTTTTAGGCCGTCGGCGCGGCGATGCAAGGGCGGGCGCGCGACCGAAGGGACAGTCACTTGGGACAGTCACTTGGGACAGTCACTAGTGACTGTCCCTGGCCCGGGGCCGCCGCAGGCGCGCGCTGGACCAGTCACCGGGGACAGTCACTAGTGACTGTCCCTAGCCGCGCCCCGCCCTCACAACACCCGGATCCGCGGCTCGGCCCGGCGCTTCCTGACCAGCAGCTCGGTCAGCGCCCAGACCATCGCGTCCGCCCGGTCGGGCGATCGCCCCGGCCCGTGGTAGCCGCGCCCGTAGGTCAGCCCGGCCAATTGCGCCTCGAGCTCCGGGAAGCGCCCGGCCAGCTTCGCCTTGCCGCTCTCGAACAAGACCGCCACCGGCTCCGCCCGGGCCGACTTGCCGTCGGAGGCATGGACCAGGGTCACCGGAAGCCCGACGTCCGCCCCGCGCAGCACCGCCGCGACCATCTCGCCGCCATTGTTCTTCTCGGCCACCACCCGGTCCGCGCCCCAGACCTCGGCCGCCGCCGCCACCTTGCTCGCCCAGCCTTCCGGCGACAGCCCGCCGACGCTGAGGTCGGCGGCGACATAGCCGATCCCGTCCGCTCCGAGGAGGACGACGACGATCCCGCACGAATCCCCCTCCGCCGACGCCGGCGGGTCGACCCCGATCACCACCCGCCGGCGCTCGGCCGGGGCCGCCGCCCGCGAGCTCTCGATCAGCTTCCAGCTCCACAGCGCGCCCTCGACGTCGTCGAGCAGCACCCCCTCCAGCTCCTGCCGTCCGAACCGCGTTCCGCCGTGGATCTCGACCTGCGCCGCGACATAATCCTCGGCCGTGTGCGGGTTGCCCCAGGTGGTCCCGCGGGTGACGGCGGAGCGCGGCGCGGCGACGATCCGCTTGAGCGCGGCCACCCCGCGCGGGGTCGTCGTCACCAGCGCCCGAGGAGTCTCGCCCAGCCTCAGGCCGAGCCCGAGATTGTTCCAGGCGGCCTCGGCGTGGCGCCACTTGGCCAGCTCGTCGCACCAGGCGATATGATGCTCCGGCGCCCGCAGCGAATCGGGATTGGCCGCCGAATAGAGGAAGGCCTGGGCGCCGCTCGCGAAGACGAGCTTGCGCCGGCTCGGCTGCCATATCATCTTGTCGCGCTCCTCGAACCGGGCCACTTCGAGCAGCCCGCTTCGCCCTTCGATCATGACGTCGCGCGCCTCGTCGGCATTGGCCGCGACCAGCGCGATCCGGGCGTCCGGACAGGTCCGGGCGAAGGCCGACACCCATTCCGCTCCCGCCCTGGTCTTGCCGAAGCCGCGCCCGGCGAGGATCGTCCAGCTCCGCCACGGCCCCTCCGGCGCCAGCTGCCCGTCGTGCGCCCAGCTCGGCCAGTGCGCCTCCAGCGCCCGCCGCTCCGCCCCGCTCAGCCCGGCGAGCACCCGCCGAAGCGCCTCGTCGTCCAGCGCCTCCAGCGCCCGAACCGGATGATGCTCCATTCTCCCTCTCCTCGCCGGTAGGGACAGTCACTTGGGACAGTCACTTGGGACAGTCACTAGTGACTGTCCCCTTTTCCTCCGCAGTCACCAGGGACAGTCACTAGTGACTGTCCCCTTTTCCGCCGCTCCGGACGGTCCGGCCGCCGGACCGTCCCCGACCCTCACTCCGCCGCCGGATCCTCCGCGCCCGGCGGCAGCCCGCCCCGCGCCCGGTGCCGCTTGATCGCCTGCACCCGTTTGACGATCCGCTCGGTCACCTCCTCGATCGACGGCGGCGCCGGCACCCGGCCGCGCCGGCCGCGCCCGGCTTTCTTCTCCTGCCGCCATTTGAGGAAGCGCATCGCCGCATCCATGTCGAGCGGCGGGGGACTGTCGCTTTCGCCCGCCGCCGGGTCCGCAACGGCACCGCCCCGCGCAGAGCGACTGTCCGCCTTCGGCCCCCTCAGCCCCCGAACCTGCGCCGCCACCCGGAACTCGATCTCGACCTCGGCATCGTCCAGCGTCTCCTCCAGCCGGCGCTCGAAGTCCGGCCATTTGCGCCGCCGCTGGTCGATGCAGCTCTTCGAGAAGCCGACCGCGCGCGCCGCCGCCGCCATGTTCCCGCACATGCCCAGAGCCGCGAAGAAGCGGTCCTCGACCGCCTTGCTCCACCTTTTCTCGCCGGCCCTCTGGAGCTGAAGCCGTCCGCCCGAGCCGCGCTTGACCACCACCGCCGGCGCCTCTCCGGACGCCGGATCGAAGGCCCCGTCGACCCCCGCCAGCCGCCGGTCCGCTTGCTCGAGCGCCTCGCTCCACTGCCGGTCGAGCAGCGGATCATATTGCCGCCTCTGGTCCATCAGCCGAGGCTCGAACCCGATCGCCTCCGCCGCCATCCGCCGGTTGCCGGTCTGGGCCAGCACCTCGAGGAACTTCTGCCGCCGAGCCTGGGTCAACCGCCGCCGCGGCCCCCGCTCATTCTCCTGCCCCATCTCCCACGCTCCCGATTCGCACCCCTGCCGAACAGGAACATTAACAGAACAAATCCGCGCATGTCAACCCTTTTGTGCCAAAGAGGTTTTTAGCATGCCCCCGGAACATCCTATATGTCGGTTTTCAACGGCTGCGAGCGCTTGGTCGCCGAGTCCGGCCTTGCTCGTCCGCCCAAGCCGGATTCACCCAAAGCACCAAAGCACCGATGAGGCCGCCGCAACGCAGCGGGTCCGCGCGCTCTCGAGAAGTCTGTGAGCAACGAGCGACTACGTCGCTCCATCGGAACATCGGCCGTCAAGGCGCAAACCTGGTCACCGCCGCGGCGCCTTTGGTCCTTTGGTGCTTCGGGTGAAAATACGGCCCCTCCGCCGCTGCCCGCGCCGACAGCCACGTGACTGTCGCTGGACCGTTGCAGCTCGACCTGCCTATGGACCGGCAATTCACGGGCCGGCGATCGCTTCGCTGGCGGCGGAGCAGCCGATGACCTTCATTTCCGACCACGAACGGCGGAAGACCTTCGATCCCGAAAGGGACCTCGAGCTCGTATATGAGCGCGCGATGTCCGACGGCACGGAGTTCATGGCGCTGATCGGCCCGACCGGCGCCTTTCACTTCACGATGACGACGACGTTCGAGCCCGCGGCCGCGGGAGCCGCAAGCGCGAAGCCCGTCATCGTCCGCCACGTCCCGTTTCGCGGCCCTTTTCACGGCGGCTGCTTGAACGGCCATTCGGTCGAGGAGACGAAAGCGTTGATCGTAGAGGCCCTGGAGGCCTTCAAAGGCATATACGGACTCCACCCCGACGAGACCGTCCGCGTTATTTTCACTTAGGGACGGAGCGCGGGATCGGGGACAGTCACTTGGGACAGTCACTCGGGACAGTCACTCGGGACAGTCACTAGTGACTGTCCCGACCCGGTTTTCGGCATAGCCGTCGCCACTCCCCACGCTTTCCATTTAACATCTTGCGGAAAGTTCCCGTTTCGAATTAGTGTCCGGCCCATGCCGAGAGCCGCCCGCCTGGTCCTGCCGGGCATCCCGCACCACGTCACCCAGCGCGGCAACCGCAAGGCGCCCGTCTTCTTCAGCCACGACGACTATGCCTTCTACTTCTCGCTGCTTCGCCACGGCTGCCGGAAAAGCGGCACCGCGGTCTGGGCGTGGTGCCTGATGCCGAACCACGTCCATCTCATCCTGGTCCCGGAGCGCGAGGACGGCCTGCGCGCGGCCCTGGCGCCGGCGCACACCCGCTACGCGATGGAGATCAACCGACGCGAAGGCTGGAGCGGTCATTTATGGCAGGACCGGTTCGCCTCCTTCCCGATGGACGAGGCTCATCTCCACGTCTGCCTCGCTTATACCGAGCTCAACCCGGTACGGGCGCGCCTGGTCGACCGGCCGGAAGGGTGGCGCTGGTCGAGCGCCCGAGCCCATCTCGGCCTGGCGGGCGACGGCCTCACCGACCTGGCGGCGACCCGCGGCCGAGTCGACGACTGGCGTGCCTTTCTCGACGCCGGCCTCGCCGACGAGGACCGCGAGGCCATCCGCACCGCCGAACGGACCGGCCGCCTGCGCCTGAAGAAGCGTGGTGGGGAGAGGTGAGGGGACAGTCACTAGTGACTGTCCCAAGTGACTGTCCCCAGACGGACGGAATGGTGCCCGGCACGTGCCTGGCACCGCCTGCCCCCGCTACCGCCGAAGCGACCTCGCGAGCGCATAAGCCCCGTCGATACATTCCCCCAGCAGCCGGTTCACCGTGGCGGCGTCGGCGGTGACGGGGCGGGCCGGCCGAGTTGAAGTCGCCCATGTAGCCGAACAGCGAGAGGAAGCCGTCAACCGACCATCCGTCCGATTTCTCGGCCGCGATCCGGCAGCGCCCGACCGCGGCGGCGCGGCCGGGATCCCCGTTCGCCGCCAGGGGCCGCTCCAGCCGCAGCAGTGCTGCGGCGAAGCGCGCCACGTCGGAATCGAGTGCCATTCACGCCCCTCCTGAGCATCGTCGGTGCCGGCGACGTGCCGAATCGTGAATGGGACAGTCACTAGTGACTGTCCCAAGTGACTGTCCCCAGCGACTCCAGCTACATTATGGCAGCGAGTCACTGGTGTTTATCACCGTCACCCGCGGCCTCGCCGATTGCGATCGCCTCGCCGTCGATGAAGGGAATTTGCCGACCTTCGACCTTCCTGCCGACGCTTTCGCGGCGGCGAAGATAACGAATCACCGCATCAGGTTTGGCCTCGCGGTCCTACCTGCGCGGCCAGCCGCCGCACAAAAGTTACCCACAGGATTTCCACAGTGCCCGGAATCACGCGATATCCGCATTATCCCCGTTATCCACAGGCCGAATGCCCCAAATACACCCTTGCGGCGACTCAAATGAACGCAGACTACGCAAGCTGGCGCGTAGCTCAACGGACAGAGCGCTCCGGTTTCTAGGTTCTGCAGTTGATGTGGCAATCTCTGCGTACCGTCGGAAAGATGCAGGTTCAACTCCTGTCGTGCCGTCCAGCCCGGATAAGTCTCGGCAGCTCCGCTGGCCGCCCCTCGTCTGCTTGTAAGGGTTGTCCAGGGACAGTCACCTGACTGTCACCACCCCAGTTAGGCCGCGGACGATCGAGGCCAAGCGCGCTGCTCGCGAAGCCAATCCAGAAGCGTTCTCATCTCCGACGGATTGCGCACGCGTGTGCGGTACTCCCCTCGACAATTTTCTTTAACGGCTCCGAATTTGCCTGTGGCTCTGTCGAAAAGCCCCGGGCTGCGTCGCAGGACGGGCTGACGCAGGTAGAAAAGTAGATGCTCATTCGCTGCGACGGCAGAGAATGGCTTCTCCCCATCTCGATCGACCAGTTCCACGGCCTTAACCGCCGAGTTTTTATAGTGAAAGCGAAACCCGGCCGCGTCGGCCTCGCGCTTCAATAGCTGGTAGGCATCGCGAGCGTCTGCGCTCTGGAACCTGCGCCGAACATCGGCATCGTTGGCCATCTTGCCCTCCGCAGCCGGCTTCATTCTCGATGAAGCCGATCCCCCTAATAATGCACCGCCCGCCCATAAGCATCGAGCACGCTCTCATGCATCATCTCGCTTAGCGTCGGATGCGGGAACACCGTGTGCATCAGGTCCACCTCGGTCGTCTCGAGCTGCCGCGCCACCGCATAGCCCTGGATCAGCTCCGTCACCTCCGCCCCCACCATATGGGCGCCCAACAATTCCCCGGTCTCCGCGTCGAACACCGTCTTCACGAACCCCTCCGCCTCACCGAGCGCGATCGCCTTGCCGTTGCCGATGAAGGGGAATTTGCCGACCTTGACCTTGCGGCCCTGCTCCCTAGCCTTCGCCTCGGTGAGGCCGACGCTGGCCACCTGCGGGCGCGAGTAGGTGCAGCCGGGGATGTTCCAGGTCTCGAACGGGTGGGGCTTGCCGCCCGCGATCGCCTCGACGCAGACGACGCCCTCGTGGCTCGCCTTGTGGGCGAGCCACGGCGGGCCGGTGACGTCGCCGATCGCGTAGACGCCCTCGACGTTGGTGCGGCCGTAGCCGTCGACGGCGATGTGGCCGCGGTCGGTCTTCACGCCGAGCGCCTCGAGGCCGATATTCTCGGTGTTGGGGACGATTCCGATGGCGACGATGGCGTGGCTGAAGTCCTCGACGGCGCCGCCCTTGAGGGTCGCCTTCACCCCGTTCGGCCCGGTCTCGAGCTTCTCCACCCCCGACGAGACGTGGAGCTTCATCCCCTGCTTCACCAGCGCCTTGTGGACGAAGGCCGAGACGTCCTCGTCCTCGACCGGCAGGATCCGCTCGAGCATCTCGACGATCGTCACCTCGGCGCCCATGTCGGAATAGAAGCTGGCGAACTCGACCCCGATCGCCCCCGATCCGATCACCAGCAATTTCGTCGGCATGACCTTGGGCACCATGGCGTGCCGGTAGGTCCAGATCCGCTCCCCGTCCGCCTTGGCGAAGGGCAGGTCGCGGGCCCGCGCGCCGGTGGCGACGATGATATGCTTCGCCTCCAGGGTGCGGTCCCCCACCTGGAGCTTCCCCTTGCCGGCGAGCTTCCCCTCCCCTTCCACCACCGCGATTTTGTTCTTCTTCA
>DASVRO010000085.1:0-19056 GCA_036388575.1 Allosphingosinicella sp. | reverse complement strand
GCCGCGCCCCTCCATGGCCAGGAAGATCTCGTCGAGCGGCGCCCATTGGGCGGCGGCGCCGGTGAAGAAGCGGGCGCGGCGGGCGCGCAGGCTCGCCAGCGCCTGGCCGGCCAATCGGCGCGCGGCGGCATCGTCGGGCCGCGAGGGCGCCACATAGGCGCAAGCGGCGTCGAAGGTCACGATCGCCGGGAGCGGGCGATCGGGAAGGCGCAGTTTCTCGCGAGCGAGGATCCGCCAATAAGCGAGCGCCTGGCCGACCCAAGCCTTGTCCGCCTCCGCCATCGCGCAGGCGGAGGGCGCCGCCGCTCCGAGCCAGCGTCGGAGACGATTGGAGAGGGTCGCGTCGGCGTCGTTCATGTGTGCCGCTTGTCCGCGAGCGATGGGAAAAAAGAAAGGGGCGGCGCCGGCTCTGAAACGGCGCCGCCCCTCCCCGGTCCAGCCGGGGTGCCTAGCGCGCTTGGGGGGCTGCCGCGCTGGGGTTCTGAGGAAGGCCGCCGAGCTGCATGACCAGATCGGTATAAGCGTCGAGATAGGCGAGCACGAGCACCTGGCCGATGTCGGTATTTTGGTGCCCGCCGCCGGCGACGCCGGCGAAGCCGCCCCACCAGCCCGCGCCGCCGCCGGCGCCGAAGCTCCAATCGGACTTGCGGGCATAGCCTTCGGTCATCCGCTCCTGCTCGGTGGTGCGGCTGTTGACCAGGGTGAGGAGGACGTTGGCCTCCTTCTTGTTGACGCTGACGCCGCCGGCGATGGCGCCGACCGTCGAGCCGCCGAGCCAGCCGCCGAGCGCCGCGCCGAGCGCGTTGCCGCCCGAGCGCTCGTTCTTGGAAACGATGTCGGGGACGATGAAATAATCGGCGGCCTTGACCTGGCCGCGGCCGATGTTGGAGCCGCCCTGCAGCTCGCCATTGTCGGCGAGCGCGCGCTCGATGTTGCGGCTGGCGAGGCCCTTGTTGCGGTCGATGAGGCCGAAGCAGCCCGACTTCATCACGAACAATTTGATCACCGCCTCGGGGCTGCCGAGGCCGAGGCCCTGCCACCAAACATTGTCGGGCTCCACCACCGCGATGGTGCCGAGCTTGCGGGTGCAGACCGGGATCTGCGCCTGGGCCCGCTCCTGCGCCTTGCGGCCGGACGACCGGTCCTTGGCGGCGGCGGGCGAGGCGGCGAGCGCGATCGCCGACAAAGCGGTGAGAAGGACGAACTTACGCATGTGAAATCCCCCAAGGATCGATTGAGCCGCTGCCCCGCCGGTATTGCGGCCGGGGGATGGAGGCGATTTATGCGGCGGCGCGGCGGCGGTCTCGCGGCTTGCGGCTGAAACGGCGTCTGCTGCTGCGAAGCCGACGGCAGGCGACGAAAATGCCGCTTTCATCGACGGAAATGGCGGCCAAGGCCCGCCAACGCGCCGCGGCCGCGCGGACGCTAGGCGCGCGCGCCGCGACGTGGCAGAAGGCGCGCGACTCAACAGCCAGGGAATTGAAATGCGCCCGCTTTTCCTCGCCTTAGTGATCGCCGCGGCGGCCGTGCCCGCCATCGCCCAGGCGCCGGTCGAAGCCCGGCAGGTTGGCACCGCCACGCTCGAAAACGTGCCGCCGATCCCGGCCGATGTCCGCGAGGCGGTGCAGCGCTACCAGAATTACCGCGAGGCCACTTTGCAGGATTGGCTGCCCGACGGGTCGATCCTGATCACCACCCGCTTCGGCGCCACCGCCCAGCTCCATCGCGTCGCCGCGCCCGGCGCGGACCGCACCCAGCTCACCTTCTTCGACGAGCCGGTGGCGGGGGCGCAGGCGATTCCCGACACGATGCGGGTGGTGATGGGGCGCGACACCGGCGGCGACGAATGGTTCCAGCTCCACGCCATGGGGCTGACCGGCCAGCCGGTGGCGCTGACCGAGCCCGGCACCCGCAACCAGTCGCCGGTGTTCAGCAAGGACGGTCGGCTGCTCGCCTGGTCGCGGGCGGTCAAGGGCTCGCCCGATTATGCGATCCTCACCGCCAATCCCGACGCTCCGGCCTCGCGCCGCGTCGCCTATCAGGGCAAGGGCTCGATCGCGCCGGTCGATATCGCGCCGGACAATAGCCGGCTGCTGTTCCAGCGCAACATCTCTAACCGCGAGACGCGGCTGTCGCTGCTCGACCTGCGCACGGGCCGCGGGTCGGAAATCTCCTTCACCCGCGAGCCGGCGCGCTACGAGGAGGCGCGCTTCACGCCGGACGGGCGCAGCATCATCGTCATCACCGACCATAAGAGCGACGTGCGCCGGCTGGTCGAAATCCATCTGGAGAGCGGGCGGCGCCGGACGCTGTCGCCGAAGCTCGGCTGGGACGTCGAGACCTACGACCTTACCGGCGACGGGCGGGTGCTGGCTTATTCGATCAACGAAGACGGCTTCTCGCGGGTGGTGCTGCAGGACCGGGTGACGCGGCGGGCGCTGGCCCAGCCGCCGCTGCCGCGCGGCGTGCTGACCGGGCTCAAATTCTCGCCGGACGGGGCAAAGCTGGCGGTCAGCCTGTCGGCAGCGACCTCGGCGGGCGACGTCTGGACCTGGGATTTGGCGGCCGGGCAATTGGCGCGCTGGACGAACTCCGAGCTGGGCGGGCTCGACCCGAAGACGCTCGCCGAGCCGCGCCTCGTCCGCTTCAAGTCGTTCGACGCGCTGTCGGTGCCGGCCTTCGTCTATCGCCCCGCCAACGCGCCGGCGGGCGCGAAGACGCCGGTGGTGATCGACATTCATGGCGGCCCGGAATCGCAGACCCGGCCGGGCTGGAATCCCGGCGCCCAATATATGGCCAATGCGCTCGGCGCGACCGTGATCCTGCCCAACGTGCGCGGCAGCGACGGCTATGGGAAGCGCTACCTCAACCTCGACAATGGCCCGAAGCGCGAGGACAGCGTCAGGGACATCGGCGCCTTGCTCGACTGGATCTCCGCGCAGCCCGATCTCGATGCTCGCAAGGTCGCCGTCTACGGCCAGAGCTATGGCGGCTATATGTCGCTGGCGGCGATGACCCATTATGCCGACCGGCTGGTCGGCGGCGTCGAGCGCTACGGCATCAGCGACTTCGTCACCTTCCTCAACAATACCGAGGCCTATCGCCGCGACAATCGCCGCGCCGAATATGGCGACGAGCGCGAGCCGGCGATGCGGCGCGTGTTCGCGCGCATCAACCCGCTCGCCAATGTCGGCAAGATCACAAAGCCGATGCTGGTGATGCAGGGCGCCAACGACCCGCGCGTGCCCAAGTCGGAAAGCGAGCAGGTGGTGAAGGGCATCCGCGGCAACGGCGTCGACGCTTGGTACGTGGTGTTCGCCGACGAGGGCCACGGCTTCTTGAAGAAGCACAATAACGACCTGCGCCGCGAGGTGGAGACGGTGTTCCTGCGGCAATTGTTCCGGGGGTAAGTTCCCCCGGGCGGAAGCCGGGGCTCAGTGGGACGGCCGGGCTGGACCCCGGCTTTCGCCGGGGAACACGGCCCCCCTGCTTGCGTATCCCTTGCGGCCAGCGCACTCTCCGCGAAAATTCCAAGGGGAGATGAGCATGCGCAGGACGTTCCGGAGCGGCATCGCGGTCGCGGCCTTGGCGATTTCGATCGGAACGGCGGCGGCCGCCCATGAAGCCGGCCAGGCGGCGCCCGCCGCGGGCGCCGGAACCGCCGAGAGCGAGCTTGCCAAGCCGCCGGCCGGCGCCGAGACTTTGCTGATCACCTCGCCCGGGGGGCGGCACGGGCAGACAATGCGCTGGACCGACAAGGACGGCACCCGCTGGGCGCGCGAGAGCCTGCTGCTGCGCGGCTTCAAGACCGAGGTCGACCAGCAGACCCGGCTCGCGCCGGACGGGACGATCTCCGCCCTCACCATCCGCGGCTCAACGCCGCAGGGCAGCGCGGCGGAGAGCTTCCAGATGGAGAATGGCCGCTACGCCTTCACCAGCCCGGTCGACAAAGGCGGCAGCAACGCGTCTCCGGGGCTGTTCTACATCGCTTATGGCGGCCTTGCCGAGCCCTCGATCTTGCTCGCCGAGGCGCTGATCAAGGCGCCGGGGCGAACGCTGACGCTGGCGCCGTCGGGCAAAGCCACGCTCAATCCGCTCACCGAACTCAATGTCAAGCACAACGGCCAGAGCAAGAGGCTCACCGCTTACACGCTCGACGGGGTCGGGCTGAGCCCGCAGCCGATCTGGTTCGAGCGCGACAAGGTGTTCGGCGTCGCCAGCTTCCTCAACTTCCTGCCGGCCGGGTGGGAAGGCGCCGCGCCGCAGCTCAGCAAGGCGCAGGACGAGGCGCTGGCCAAGCGCGCCCCGGCTTTGCTCGCCCGCGTCGCGCCGCGCCAGTCCGGGCCGATCGTGTTCAGCAATGTGCGCCTCTACGATGCCGACAGCCGGACCTTCCGCGAGAATATGACGGTGGTGGCCGAGGGCGGGAAGATCACCGCCGTCGCCGCGTCGGGCGCGGCGACGGTGCCGGCCGGAGCGACGACGCTCGACGGCACCGGCAAGACGCTGGTGCCGGGCCTGTGGGACTCGCACCAGCATTATTTCGACGACGGCAGCGGTCCGCTGCTGCTCTCGCTCGGCATCACCAGCGTCCGCGATCCCGGCAACCGCCCCGAGGAATCGATCGCGCGCAAGCAAAGGATCGACACCGGCCAATTGCTCGGCCCGCGGATCATTTCGGTGATGCTGATCGACGGCCCCGGCCCGCTGGCGGCGCAGATGGCGGTCACCGCGAGCGACCCGGCGAGCGCGCTGGCGGCGGTGCGCAAGGCGAAGCAGATGGGCTTCACCGGCGTCAAGCTCTACGGCTCGCTCGATCCCAAGCTGGTGCCGGTGATCGCCGGCGAAGCGAAGAAGCTCGGCCTGCGCGTCCAGGGCCACGTCCCGCGGACGATGCGGCCGCTGGAAGCGGTGCGGGCCGGCTATGACGAGCTCACCCACATCAATTTCGTCGCGATGCAGGCGATGCCGGACAGCGTCGTCAACGAGTCGAACGGGCTGCAGCGTTTCTACGGCCCCGGCCGCTACGCCGCCAACGTCGATTGGAAGTCACCCGAAATGCGCGCCTATATCGCCGAGTTGGCCAGGCGCGGCACCGCCGTGGATCCGACGCTGGCCATCTTCGAGGGCGGCTTCAAGACCGAGCCCGGCGAGCTTGCCCCGAGCTATACGCCATTCCAGGGCATCCTGCCGCCGACCGTCGACCGCGGCTTCAGGACCGGCGGCTTCGCGCCGACGCCGGACGTGCCGCGCGAGCAGTTCCGCAAGAGCTTCCCCAAGCTGCTCGAGCTGGTGGTCGCGCTGCACCGCGCCGGCGTGCCGATCGTCGCCGGCACCGATGGGTCCGGTATGGAGCTGATCCGCGACTTGGAACTCTATGTCGAAGGCGGCCTTTCCCCCGGCGAGGCGCTGGCGACGGCGACGATCATCCCGGCCAAGGCGTTCGGCGTTGCCGGCGACCGCGGCTCGATCGCGGTCGGCAATACCGCGGACCTGGTGCTGGTGGACGGCGACCCGAGCAAGCGCATCGGCGACCTTCGCAAGGTCGACACCGTGCTGCTGGGCGACCGGCTCATGAAGGGCGACGCGCTCAGGGCAGCGGCGGGCTTGTCGGGCCGTCCGAAATAAAGCTGCGGCGTTTGTCCCATCTTGGGACATGCGGTTGCCGAAATTAACCGGCTCCGTTAAGGATAGAAGCCTGCGGCGGACCGTTGCATTTGCGCGGCCTGCGCCATCGTGCAGGATCGTGCGCCCGGATCGGAGGCGCGCGAGGCTTGCCGCACAAGGGAGGTCTCATGAAGAAACTCATCCTGTTCTGCGCCGTCGCCGGCCTCGGCCTGGCGGCCGCGGCGCCGCCGCGCCTCGGCGGGTCGCCGTTCGCCGGGCCGCTCGGCGCGCAAGGCAATTACCCGGCCTGCTCCAAGACCGTCACCGACCGCTGCATCCAGCTTTACGAGCGCGGCGTTTCGAGCGCCGCCAACCTCGCGCTGAACGAGCGGCTCGGCCGCGGCAGCGCGATGGCTGCGGCGACGCCGTCCGCTACGCCTACCGCGCGCGGCGGGCCGTACGAGCCGCTGCGCTACGACCCGTCGGCCACCCGCAACTGGACGCCGCGGGCGTCGGCGGACGACTATCCGCCCTGCTCACGGCTAATCACCGACCGCTGCATCCAACTTCACGAGCGCGGGGTGCGCAGGGGCGCGCGTTAGGGCTCTGGGACAACCTAACTACCACCGCTCATCCTGAGGAGCCGCTGAGCTTGTCGAAGCGGCGTCTCGAAGGACCGTGCGTGCTTCGAGACGGGCCTTCGCCGGGCTCAGTCCCTCTTCAGCATGAGCGGGTATGTTCACGTAAACTGAGCAGAGCCTACCCGCCGCGGCCATACCATTCGTCGAGGCGCATCAGCTGGTCATATTCGCCATAGGGCGCGTGTTCGGGGTGGAGCTTGGCGGTGAAGGGCTCCTCGCCGGTCAGCCATTTTTCGGCGGCGGCGATGAAGTTGCGGGCGGCGATGGTGGTGAAATCGGCCGGGTCGATGCCGTGCTTGCCGCCGAGCGGGCTCTGCACATAGCCGAGCCGGCCGGCTTTCTTGGCGAGCGACCAATATTCGAACGCGGCCGGCACCCCCTCGATGCCGTCGAAGCCGCCGCGCTCGGCGATCAGGCCGAGCAAACCCAATTGCATCGAATAGCCTTCGAACACCGCCTTTGGGCCGGGCGGGGTGCCGGTCTTGTAGTCGAGAATGACGAGGCTGCCGTCGGCGGCGCGGTCGATGCGGTCGGCCTTGCCGCCGAGCGTGACGCCGGCAATGTCGATCTCGCCCCACGCCTCGGCCTTGAGCGGCAGCCGGCCGCCGGCCTTGTTCTTCGCGACCTCGCCGGCGATCCAGTCGATCGCCTCGAGCAGGCGCGGCTGCCACAGCGCCCGCATCAGGGGGTGGGCGGCGGCGTCGCGAAGCAGCGCCTCCGCCCGCGGCCGAAGCCGCGACGGCTCGCAATCGTCCTCCTTCATCCAGGCCTCGAGCGCCTTGTGGACCGCGCTTCCCCGCCAGGCGGCGCTGGGATCGGCGTCGATCGCGTCGAGCGGTGAGAAGGCGAGCATCTTTCGGGCGTAGAAAGCGAACGGATCCGCCTTCAGCCGGTCGACGTCGGTGACGGCGATCCGCCGCGGCCGAAGCTCGGCGGCGGGTTGCGGCGCGGGCCGCGCGGCCGGCCGGAAGGCGGCCGGCCGGTCGAGGTTGCGGGCCCAGCTGCGGTGAAGCGGCGAGCGGGTGACGCCGGCGGTCATCGCTTCCAGCCGAAGCCAGAAGCGCGAGGCGATGGCGGGAGCCCGGGCATCGCGGCGGGCGCGGGTGACGAGGACCTCCCGGCCGCCCAGCGCGACCGCGAAATCGTGGGCGGCAAGGCCGATCCGCCGCTCCAGGCCCGGCAGGCCGAGCTCGTGGCGGACCCGCGGGGCGAGCCAGGGATCGGGCGTCGGCAGCGGCGGCCAGACGCCTTCGTTGAGCCCGCCGAGGATGACGAGATCGGCCGATTGAAGCCGCGCCTCGATCAGGCCCCAGATGAACAGGCGCGGATGCTGGCCGTAGGGCGGCCGGACCGCGACGGCGTCGAGCAGCTGCTCGAGCAGGGCCGGCAGGCTGGCGGGCGAGATCCGCTCCGGACCGTGGGCCGAGGCGGGCTCGGCCGAGGCGAGCAGCTCGGCGGCGTCGCGTCCGGCCGCGCCCGCCCACAACAAGTCGTCCGTCAGCTGCGACGCGGTTTCGCGCAGAAGCCCGATCAGCCCCGCCACCTCCGCGCGATCGCCGCGGAAGCCCTTCTCCAGGGCCCTGAGGCGCGGCACGACCTGCTTCCACCAGGCGAGGGCCCGCTCGCGGCGGTCGCGGTCGCGTTGGCTGCGGTCGAGGAGATGCTCGGTGATGCCGTCGAGCCCCGCCGGCGGCCGCGGCCCGCGCAGCGCGAGGTCGAGCGCCCGCGCGCCTTCCAGCCAGTCCAGCCGGCCCTCCCCTTTCATCACCAGCGGGTGCTTGAGCAGAGCGAGCAGCGGCACCGGCGCGAATTGCTCGGCCGCCGCCGTGGCGAGGGCCAGGAGCAGGGTTCCGGGGGCGAGCTGCGAGAGCGGCCGGCCGGCGCTGTCGTCCGCCTCGACGTCCCAACGCCTCAGGTGGGCGGAGACCCGGCGGGCGAGGTTGCGGTCGGGGGTCACCAGAGCGGCGGTTCGGCCGGGAGTCTCGAGCGCCTCGCGCAGGGCGACGGCGATCGCCTGCGCCTCCTCGGCGGGATCGGCCAGCTCGAGCGCCCTGACTCCGGTGAGGCGGCGGTCGGCCGGTTTCAGCGCCTGCCACCGATCGGTGAAGACGGCCGGCTTCATCGCATTGGCGATGGCGCGGCTGCGCGCGGCCGGCGCGTCCCGGCCGCCGCCCCATTGCCACCTCTCGACCTCGTCGCGACCGACGCCCATCCGGTCGAGGAGCAGCTTGAGGTGGAATTGCGGGTGGGTCTCGACCGACCGGCGGTGGAAGCCCGTCGACTCGTCGGGCTCGTGGGGGCCGAGCGAGTCCCACTCGTCGGCGGCCATGTCGAGATCGAGGCCGGGGAAGACGAGGATGCCGTCGTCGAGGCGGGCGACGACCCGAAGCAGCCGGGCGATGGCGGGCGCGGGGCTGGTGATCCCGGCGGCGGCGACGAAGCCCGGCGGCGGCGTTTCGCGCCAGCGCGCGGCGACGGCGGCGAGGAGGCGGTTGCGGCGGTCGGCAAGGTCGATCCGGCCGCGCTCGGCGAGGAGCCGGGGCCATTGGTCGAGTATTACACCCAGTCGATCGAGTGATTTCTGCCAGTGGAGCGAGAGGTCGGGAAGGTCGGCGGCGAAGCCGCGCAGTCGGGCCGGGTCGACCTCCTCGACGAGCAGCTGGTCGAGGGTGCGGGCAAGATCCTCGGCGAGGCGCAGGGCCTCCGCCGCCTCCACGTCGCCGAGGTGGCGCTGGATCAGTCGGGCGAGCAGGAAGAGGCGCTCGATCGGCTCCACGGCGGGGGGCAGGTCCTCGCCGTCGCCGAGCGGCTCGAGGGCGCCGCCGATGCGGTCGTCCAGCTCCGGATCGCCGACCGCAATCAGCCGGGGCAGGAGCAGTCCGCCGCCGGAGCGCCGGACGAAGGCGTCGGCGATCGCCCGGGCGGCGCGGTTGTTTGGGACGAGGACGATTCCGGTGGCGAGCCCGGTGTCGCCGCGGCCGTGCCGGGCGATCAGCCCCGCGGCGAGCGCGTCGGCGAAGGCGCGGTGCGGCGGGATGGTGAAGACATGGGGCCGGCTCACCCGAACGAGCCTAGCCGCCGGGTCAGGAGAGCCCAAGGATTTCCTCGGCCTTCCTGATGTTGGGCGGAGCGCCGATGTCGAACCAGAGGCCCTCGTGGACGGCGCCGAAAAGGCGGCCCTTTGCGATCGCCCGGTCCCACAGGATGTTGGTCGAGAACGGCCCCTCGGGCACCTCGCCCTCGAGCAGGCGCTTCGAGACGATCTGGACGCCGGTGTAGACGAACGGGGCCACTCCGCCGGCCTTGCGCCGCCGGAGCGCTCCAGCCGCGCTCATGTGGAAGTCGCCCTGGCCCTTGTGGCAATAGGCCCGGGCGAGCGGCACGAGCAGGAGCAGGGCGTCCATCCGCGCCTCGTCCCAATGGGCCGAGAGGAGGCGAAGCGAATCGACCGCGCCGTCGACCCACAGATTGTCCGAATTGACGACGAGGAACGGATCGGCGTCGATCAGAGGCAGCGCCCTGACCAGTCCGCCGCCGGTCTCGAGCAATTGCTCCCGTTCATCGGAGATCACGATCTCAAGCGCTTGAGGCCTGTTCTTGAGATGAGCTTCGAGCGCGTCCGGGAGATAATGGACGTTGACCACTGCCTTCTCGACCCCCGCCGCGCGGAGCCGGTCGAGGCAATGGTCGAGCAGCGGCTTGCCGGCGACCTCGACCAGCGGCTTGGGCCGGGTCGCGGTCAGCGGGCGCATCCGCTTGCCGAGGCCGGCGGCCATCACCATCGCCGTCTTCGGCACCTCGCCGCCGGGCACCGGGCGAAGCGCGAGCTGTCGGCGCTGACGGCTCATGCGTAGATTTTCCTCAGGCAGGCATCGCCCCGATATTCCGCCGGCACGTTGGCGTCGAACCAGGCCCGGACCGGAGCGAGCGCCGGATGGACGAGGTTGCGCTCGAGATAGCCCCAGATGCGCGGATGCATGGTCGGATAGAAGGCCTTGCCGTCGCGCTTCCAGAGCCGGGTGAAGATGCCGATGATCTTGGTGTTCCGCTGCGCTCCCAATATCTCGTAATGGGCGCGGAAGAGGCTGCGGTCGGCGACGTTCGCCTCGTCGCAATAATGCTCGATCATCGCCTCCTCGAGCTCCGGCGAGACGTCGCAGCGGCCGCTCCCCTGGAGAAGGGAGACGAGGTCGTAGGCGGCGTGGCCGGCGAGCGCATCCTGGAAATCGAGAAGGCCGAGCTCGGTTCGGCCGGGCAGCACCATGAGGTTGTCGACGTGATAGTCGCGCAGGACCATCACCGGATATTCGGCGCTGACCCGAAGCACGTCCTCCCAGACATTTCGCCACGCCGACAAAAAGGCCTCTTCGTCGACTTCCAGATCCAGTGCCGGGATATACCAATCGGTGAAAAGCAGTACTTCGCGGGTCAGCGCGGCATCGTCATAAGGTGGCAGGTCGACCGGAGCGGGCTGCGCCGCCAATTGGGCGAGGGTGCCGACGGCGCTCCGGTAGATCTCCCGCTCGCGCTGCGGCTCGCGCTGGAGCAGCGGCCCGACCCGGTCGTCGCCGAAATCCTCGAGCAGGAGGAGGCCCTTTTCACGGTCGATGGCGAGGGGGCGCGGCGGCAGGAAGCCGCGATCGAGCAGATGGCCCGCTATGGCGAGGAACGGTCCAATGTCCTCATGCGGCGGGGGAGCGTCCATCAGGATGGCGGTCTCGCCGCCGTCGCGGTGGATGCGGAAATAGCGGCGGAAGCTGGCGTCGCCGGCCAGGGGGAGGATGTCGGCTCCGCCCCAGCCATGCTTTGCAAGGAAATCGGGAGCCGCGTCGGGCGGAATCATCGGGGCGGCCATCGCGCCTCCCAAGCGGGGGGCACCTCCGCTGTCAAGGCGCGGGCGCCCTCCCCTTCCCTCCGCAGGGTGAGGCGAAGCGAATGGGGCCACAAAGCGGCTCCCATCCGCTCGGGCCATTCGACGATCAGGGCGCCGTCATGAAGCGCCTCCTCCAGCGCCAGCTCCTCCAGCTCGCCGGGCTCCTCGATCCGGTAGAGGTCGACATGCCAGACCGGCAGAGCGAGGGTTTCGTAGGGGATGACGATCGGGAAGGTCGGACTCGCGACCTCGCCGTCATGGCCGAGGCCGGCGAGGAGGCCGCGCGCCAGCGTCGTCTTGCCGGCGCCGAGGTCGCCGAACAAAGCGACGACGTCGCCCGCCCTCAGCTCAGCCGCCAGGCGAAGGCCGATCGCCTCGGTCGATTCCGGTCCTTCGAGGCGCATCAGCGCTTCCGCGGCAGGCGCAGGGTGACGGTGGTGCCCTCGCCCGGCTCGGAGAGGAGCTCGATCGTGCCGCCATGCGCCTCGACGAACTGCCGGGCGAGCGGCAGGCCGAGGCCGAGCGCGGCCTCGTCGGCGCCGCGCGGACCGGCGGTCCGGCTGAACCGGTCGAACACCCGCGTCTGGTCGGCGGGCTCGATGCCTCGGCCGTTGTCGGAGACGGTGATCGCCGCTTCCTTGCGGTTGCCGGCGGCGTGGAGGAGCACCCGGCCGCCGCCGTCGGTATAGGTCATGGCGTTCTTGAGGACGTTGTCGAGCGACTGGCGCAGGCGCGCGCTGTCGCCGGCGACGGTGCCGAGGCCGGTCTCGATCTCGACGGCGAAGTCGATTCCCTTCCTCGCCGCGACGTCGCGGAACGAGTCCGCCGCCTCGGCGCAGAGCTTCCTCAGATCGACCTTGTCCTCGGCGAGCAGGAGGCTGCCGCTGTCGCTCTGGGTCAGGTCGAGGACGTCGTCGATCAGCGCTCCGAGCCGGACCACCGAATCGAGGATCGCCGCCACATAGTCCCGCGCCGTCGGCGCCAGCTGGCCGGCATAGCCGCCCGCCAGCATCTCGGCGAAGCCGCCGATCGAGGTGAGCGGCGTCCTAAGCTCGTAGCTCATGTTGGAGACGAAGGCGGTCTTCATCCGGTCCGCTTCCTCGAGCGCCTGGGTGCGCTCGCGAAGCGCCGCCTCGACCGTCCGGCTGGCGGTGACGTCGAGCATCGTGAACAGCGCGTTGCCGTCGGGCAGAGGCACCGCGGCGAACTCGAACTCGCGGCCGTCGGTGAAGGCGACCCGGCCGGTCCGCTGCTTGCGCTCGACGGTGGCGCTCCGGACCAGCTCGCGGACCAGCGCCGAGTGGCTGGCGTTCCTGAGCTTCCTGGCGATGTGGACGGTCAGCGCGTCGATGCGGGGGTTGCCGGCGAGCTGCTCCTCGTCGAACTCCCACAGCTCCCGGAAGCGGTTGTTCCAGAGGTGGAGGCGTCCGTCCGAGGCGAAGACGCCGACCGCCTCGAACAGATTGTCGAAGGTGGCGGTGCGCACCCGGAGCAGGGTGTCGCGGGCCGAGGCGAGGCGGAGCTGCTCGGTGCGGTCCTCGAAGATGAGCAGCAGGCCGCCGTCGGGCAGGGGCTGGGCGACGACCCGGAGGTGACGGCCGCCGGGCAGAAGCCAGTCCTCCTCCTCGGCGGCGAGGCCGCCGGTGAACCAGCGGTCATGCTCCTTCTTCCACTCCGGATAGTCGCGGACCTCGGGCATGTGGCCGGTCTCGCGCATCGCGTCGAGCAGTCGGTTGAACTCGGGCCGGTCGGCGAGGAAATCGGGCCTGAGGCCGAACAGCCGGGCGAACGGCTGGTTGGAGAAGATCAGGGCGCGGTCGCGGGCGAACTGGGCCACTCCGGCGGAGAGGCGGTCGAGCATGTCGCGCTGGGCGTGGACGAAGCGGGCGAGCTCGGCCCTCGCCTGCTCGCGGTCCTCGACGTCGATCGCGTAGCCGGCGACCCCGGCCTCGCCGAGCGGCACCTCGACCACCCGCATCATCCGCCGCTCGCCGCCGATCGTGGCGGGAACGGTCCGGCTGTGCGAACGGCCCGCCTCGCGGACCGCGGCCGCCTCGGCCTGGGCCGCCTCGGCGCCGTCGTCGACCAGCTCGACCGAGCCTTCGATCACCGACCTGGCGTCGTCGGCCTCGACCGCGGCGACATAGGCGCTGTTGACCATGGCGAGGCGGAAATCCGGTCCGCGATGCCAGATCGGGAAGGGCGCGGCCTCGATCAGGCCGGACAGAGCGTCGAGTGCGGCGGCGAGGCGGCCGGTGCGTTCGCGCAGCTCCGCCATCTCCTCCTCCGCTTCGGTCGAATCGGTCAGCCAGAGGAGGACGGTGCCGGCCGGATAGGAAGGCGGCGCCGGCCCGCCGCGGACCCGGTAGACCCGGGCGGAGCCGGCGGGCCGGAAGGACGAAGCGAAGCTTCCCGCCGCGGCGGCGGAGCTCGCCACCTGCGCCTCGAGCCGCTCCATGTCGTCCTCGCCGAACGCGGCGGCGAGGTCGGACAGCCGGGCCGGCACGTCGGCGAGCCCGAGCGCCAGGGCGACCCGCTCCGCCTCCTCGAGGCGGCCGTCGCGGTGGACGACGAGCGGAAGCGCCGGCGACGCGGCGAGCAGCGCTTCGTGGTGGCGGGTGGAGTCGATCCTCGCCGAGGCATCGCGGGCCCGGCCGAGGCCGCGCGCGGTCGCCCAGACGGCGAGGGCCAGCCAGGCGCCGGACACGAGCGCGATCGCCGCCAGCATCGTCGGGGAGAGGGTCAGCATGGAGGCCCCTCTCTAACCGGGCTCACCGGGCTCCGGAAGGGCGCGTGGCCGCGTAATTCCCTCTCCCGTTCTCACGGGAGAGGAGGGGCCCATCGCGAAGCGATGGGAGGTGAGGGTCTGTACACCAGAGTCAGCAAGACCCTCACCCCCCAAGCCTTCGGCTTGGGTCCCCCCTCTCCCGTGAAGGACCGGAGAGGGATTCTAGTCGCCGTGCCCGTGGCTTTCGGATGTCGTGACCGCCGCCCCGGACCCGGCGCCCTGGCCTTCCCACCAGTAAGGCGCCCTCGCCCTCGTCCCGGTCACCACCTCGTTCATCGTCACCGGATCGTAGAGGCGGCCGCCGAGCATCACCCGGTGGACCTTGTCGCTGTTGCGGATGTCGATCGTCGGGTCGGCGTCGAGGACGACGAGGTCGGCGAGCTTGCCGGCCTCGAGCGAGCCGACGTCGCGCTGGTAGCCGAGCGAGGTCGCCGCCGCGATGGTGCCGGCTCGAAGCGCCTCGACCGGGCTCCAGCCGCCGCGGACGAACGACCACATCTCCCAGTGCGGGCCGAGCCCGGCCTGCTGGCCGTGGGCGCCGATCGCCACCTGTACGCCGCGGTCGGCCAGCTTCTTGGCCTCGCGGGCGGTGTCGTCGTCGACGAAATCCTCCTCGGGCGCCATCGTCCGGCGGACGTTCTGGGCGGCGAGCAGGGCCGGCGGCGCGTGCCTGGACAGCAGCGGATGGCGCCACACGTCCATATGCTGGCGCCAATAGGGATCGCCGGCGAGGCCGCCGTAGGCGACGACCAGGGTCGGCGTGTAGTTGGTCTTCGACTGGGTCCAGAGGCTGACGACGTCCTCGTAGAAAATCTCGACCGGAACGTTGTGCTCGACCGTCGCATTGCCGTCCTGGATGAGCGAGATGTCCATCGTGAACAGCGAGCCGCCCTCCGGCACCACCTCCATCCCCTCGCGCTGACCGGCGGCGACGACCATCTGGCGCTGGTCGCGCCGGGGCTGGTTGTAGTTCTTGACGCTGTGGGCGCCCTGCGCCTTCAGCCGCCGGACGTGGGCGAGGGCGTCCTCGAACGTGTTGATCTCGGCATAGACGTCGGCCGCCTTGGCGCCGTAGACGATCTCGCCGGTCGAGAAGGTGCGGGGCGCGAGGATCTTGCCGGCACGCTGCATCTCCGAGGCCGCGAAGATCTCCGCCGCCCGCGCCGACGGATCGTGGGCGGTCGTCGTCCCCATGGCGAGGTTGGCGATCTGGGCCCAGTTCTGCTGCGGGATGAGATCGTCCTGGCCCTGCGGGCCGTGGGCGTGGGCGTCGACGAGGCCGGGGATGATCGTCTTGCCGGCGACGTCGACCGTCTTCGCCCCGGCCGGGATGCTGACCTGCCCGCGCGCGCCGACCGCGAGGATGCGGTCGCCGCGGACGACGATGACCCCGTCGTCGATGATCCCGCCGTTCGCTCCGGCCATGGTGACGATCCGGGCTCCGGTCAGGGCTACCGTTCCGGACGGCCGGTCCGCGGCGACGTCCATCGAAAGCGGAATGCCGGTGGTCGGAGGCCGGAATTTCGGCGCGTTCTCGGCCGGCGGAGCCGAGCCGAACATGGCGGCGGCGTCGGCCGTGTAGACGGTCGGCCCGGTGCTCCAGTGGAGCCGGCGGCCGCCGCCCGACCAGTGGATGAACTCGGCGCCCACCGCGCTGACCTTGGTGACCGGGAGAGCGCCGCCCTTGGCGTCGGCGGCGACGTCCTGGGTGCCAGGCATGAGCGGCATCACGAAGGCCTGATAATTCTGCCGGAAGGCGAGATACTGGCCGTCGGGCGAGACCTGATAGTCGCTCACCATCTCGCCGGTGGAATGGACGTGCTTCGCCTCGCCGTTCAGGTCGGTGCTGATCAGCTGCCGCTTGCCGGCGGCGTTGACGATCATGAACAGGCGGTCGCTGGACGCCCCGAATTGCGGCGCCGCTCCCTCCCTGGCGACCCGCACCGGGTCGCCGCCGGCCGCGGCCACCCGGTAGATTCCGGGATTCTCCGACCAGCGCGGCGAGGTGAGGAAGCCGCCCTGCCCCCGCTCGAAGACGATCGTCCTGCCGTCGGGCGAGAATTGCGGGCGCGCGTAATGGCCGGGCTGCGCCGTCACCTGGCGCGGCGTGCCGCCGCCCGCGGCGACGGTGCGGATCCGGCCGAGGCCCTGGTCGGTCCAGCCGACATAGGCGATGGTCCGGCCGTCCCTCGACCAGGTGGGGAAGGCCTCGATCTCCTCCTCATTGCCCCTGACCAGCCGCCGCGGCGCTCCGCCGGCGGCGGGCTTCACCCACAATTTGCCGAGGGTCTCGAACACCACCTGGCGGCCGTCGGGCGAGACGCTCGCCCAGCGCGGCATGCGGGTGTGGATTCGGTCGGGGGCGACCTCGACCTGCGGGTGAAGGGCGTCGATCACGACCCTCGTGTCGCTGACCCGGAACGGTATCTCGGTGGCGGCGCCGCCATTGCCGTCGATCCGGCGAAGCTTGCCGCCGGCCCAGAAGACAAGGGTCCGGCTGTCCGGGGTCCAGGCCATGTTCGGATAGACCCCGGTCACCGCCCAGGTCTCCTGAACGTCCTGGTCGAGATCGTCGTAGATCTTGCGCTCCTCGCCCGAGACGAGGTCCTTGACGTAGAGCTTGGAGCGCGCGCGCTCGCGGCGGACGAAGGCGATCTTCTTCCCGTCGGGCGAGGGCGCCGGCCGGACCGAGCCGCCGGCGCCGGCGACCGCCGTGGTGACTTCGCCCGTCTCGAGCTCGTAGCGCTGGATCTCGAACAGGGCGGTGTTGGAGTTCTGGGCATATTCGAAGATCGGGCCCGGGGTGACGTTGCGGGTGAAATAGATGCTCTTGCCGTCGGGGGCGTAGGTGGGCTCGCCGAGCTCCTTCTGGTGCTGCTCGTTGGGCTTCTTGACGAGCGGCACTCCCGCGCCTCCGGAGACGTGGTAGAGCCAGACCTCGCCGGTGCCGAGCGAGCGGCCGGTGGTGAAATGCTTCTTGGCGGCGATGAAGCGGCCGTCCGGGCTCCAGCTCGGCTGGTTGAGGAGCCGGAAGTCCTCCTTGGTGAGCTGGCGCTTGTCGGAGCCGTCGACGTTCATGATCCAGATATTGTCGCCGCCGCCGCGGTCGGAGGTGAAGGCGATGCGGCGGCCGTCGGGCGAGAAGCGGGGCTGGTGCTCGTAGGCGAGTCCTTCGGCGATCCGCGTCGGCGTGCCGCCGCCGATCGGCATGGTGTAGATGTCGCCGAGAATGTCGAACGCGATCATGCGGCCGTCGCGGGAGACGTCGACGTTCATCCAGGTGCCCTCGTCGACGTCGATGCGGACCTGGCGGGTGGTGAGGCCGGTGGGGGCGTTGACGTTCCACTTGGCCGGCTTGTCGGGCTCGCTCGCCGGCGCGCGGGCGGCGGCGGGGGGGAGCGGGCCGGTCACGCGCTGCTCGGGATTGGTCGCCTCGTTCTCGGACGCCTGGGTTTCCTGCACTGGCGGGGTCGGGGGCGGCGCATCCCTGGGCGGAGCCTGCCCGAAGGCCTGAGTCGACGCCAGAACCACGGCGATCGCCGCCGTCACCCGATATTTCATGCATCCCTCCAGCAGGTTTTGGAGGGGCTTTAAGAGGGAAAGTCGCGCACGTCTTGCCTAAAAAAAAGGGGGCGGCACTTTCGCGCCGCCCCCTTCGGATCAGCCTTGATGCGGCTCAGTAGCGGTAATGGTCCGGCTTGAACGGGCCTTCGGTCGGGACGCCGATGTAGCTCGCCTGCTTGTCGGTCAGCCTGGTCAGCTTGACGCCGAGCTTGTCGAGGTGGAGCGCGGCGACCTTCTCGTCGAGATGCTTGGGAAGGACGTAGACGTCGTTCTTGTACGTCTCGGCCTTCGTCCAAAGCTCGATCTGGGCCAGCGTCTGGTTGGTGAAGCTGGCGGACATGACGAAGCTCGGGTGGCCGGTGGCGTTGCCGAGGTTGACCAGGCGGCCCTTGGAGAGGACGATGATCTTCTTGCCGTCGGGGAACTCGACCTCGTCGACCTGCGGCTTGATCTCGGTCCACTTCATGTTCTGCAGCGCGCCGATCTGGATCTCGCTGTCGAAATGGCCGATGTTGCAGACGATCGCCATGTTCTTCATCGCCCGCATATGATCGAGCGTGATGACGTCGGCATTGCCGGTGGCGGTGACGAAGATGTCGGCGCGGGTTGCGGCCTCCTCCATCGTCACGACTTCATAGCCTTCCATCGCCGCCTGAAGCGCGCAGATCGGGTCGACTTCGGTTACCAGCACGCGCGCGCCGCCGTTACGGAGCGACGCGGCCGAGCCCTTGCCGACATCGCCGAAGCCCGCGACGCAGGCGACCTTGCCGGCGAGCATGACGTCGGTGCCGCGGCGGATGGCGTCGACCAGCGACTCCTTGCAGCCGTAGAGATTGTCGAACTTCGACTTGGTCACGCTGTCGTTGACGTTGATCGCCGGGAACGGAAGCTTGCCCTTCTTCGACAGCTCGTAAAGGCGGTGGACGCCGGTGGTGGTTTCCTCGCTGACGCCCTTGATGTTGGCGACGGTCGCGGTGAGGTAGCCCGGACGGTCCTTGAGGAAGCGGGTCAGCGTCGCGGCGAACACTTCCTCTTCCTCGTTGGTTGGGGTGAACAATGTCTCGCCGGCCTCGACCCGTGCGCCCCACAATGCGAACATGGTGGCGTCGCCGCCATCGTCGAGGATGAGGTTGCAGGTTTGATCGCGGTCGGCCTCGGTCGACCAGTCGAAGATGCGGACGACATAGTCCCAATATTCCTCGAGGGTCTCGCCCTTGACCGCGAACACCGGCACGCCCGACTTGGCGATCGCGGCAGCGGCATGGTCCTGGGTCGAGTAGATGTTGCACGATGCCCAACGGACGGTCGCGCCAAGCGCGGTCAGCGTCTCGATCAGCACCGCGGTCTGGATCGTCATGTGCAGCGAGCCGACGATGCGCGCGCCTTTCAGCGGCTGGGACGGGCCGAACTCCTGCCGCAGGGCCATCAGCCCGGGCATCTCGGTTTCGGCGATCTCGATCTCCTTGCGGCCGAAATCGGCGAGCGCGAGGTCCTTGACGAAATAGTCACGGCTAAGGGTGTCGGCTTGAGTGGCCACGTCAATATTCTCCATCGATAGGGGTTGCACCCCCACTAGTCCCACC
>DASVRO010000084.1:0-31815 GCA_036388575.1 Allosphingosinicella sp. | reverse complement strand
GTTTGCAGCCGCCAGGGAGCCATGTTGCGCGCCCCCGCGTTTGCCGTCATAGAGCCGCAACCCATGACCCCGGAGGGAACCGCCTTGGCCAAGGCAGCATCGTCCAAACGCGCCAATAACCCCGACGCTACGGCAGCGCCGCCCCCGACTTCCGACCTGCGACCGAACCGCGAGCGCCCGCCGGAGCCGCAGCGGCACCAGGCCGACCGGGCCGAGCTCATGGAATATTACCGCCAGATGCTGCTCATCCGCCGCTTCGAGGAGCGGGCGGGGCAGCTTTACGGGCTCGGCCTGATCGGCGGCTTCTGCCACCTCTATATCGGGCAGGAAGCGGTCGCCGTGGGCCTGCAGTCGGCCATGGAGCCGGGCAAGGACAGCGTCATCACCGGCTATCGCGACCATGGCCACATGCTCGCCTACGGAATCGACCCCAAGGTGATCATGGCCGAGCTGACCGGGCGCCAGGCCGGAATTTCGAAGGGCAAGGGCGGCTCGATGCACATGTTCTCGGTCGAGCATAAATTCTACGGCGGCCACGGCATCGTCGGAGCCCAGGTCAGCCTCGGCACCGGCCTCGGCTTTGCCCACAAATATCGCGACGACGGCGGCGTCTGCCTCGCCTATTTCGGCGACGGCGCGGCCAACCAGGGCCAGGTCTACGAGAGCTTCAACATGGCGTCGCTGTGGGACCTGCCGATCATCTACGTGATCGAGAACAACCAGTACGCCATGGGCACAAGCGTCAACCGCTCCTCGGCCGAGGACCAGCTCTTCCGCCGCGGCGACAGCTTTCGGATTCCCGGCCTTCAGATCGACGGGATGGACGTGCTCGCGGTGCGCGGCGCCGCCACCGTCGCTCTGGAATGGGTGCGCTCCGGGAAGGGCCCGATCCTGCTCGAGCTCAAGACCTACCGCTATCGCGGCCACTCCATGTCGGATCCGGCCAAATACCGCTCGCGCGACGAGGTCCAGGCGGTGCGCGAGAAGTCCGATCCGATCGAGGCGGTCAAGCGCGAGCTCGCTGCCGCCGGCGTCGGCGAGGACGAGCTCAAGAAGATCGACAACGACATCAAGCGGATCGTCACCGAATCGGCCGACTTCGCCGAGCAGTCGCCCGAGCCCGACGCGTCCGAGCTCTACACCGATATCCTGGTCGAGACCTACTGATGCCGATCGAACTGAAGATGCCCGCTTTGTCCCCGACCATGGAGGAGGGCACCCTCGCCAAATGGCTGGTAAAGGAAGGCGACGAGGTCAAATCGGGCGACATCCTCGCCGAGATCGAGACCGACAAGGCGACGATGGAGTTCGAGGCCGTCGACGAAGGCACGATCGCGAAGATCCTGATCGCCGAGGGCACCGACGAGGTGAAGGTCGGGACGGTCATCGCCGTACTCACCGCCGACGGCGAGGAAGCGGGCGCGGGCGCCGCGCACGAGGTGGCAACGCCCGAGGATAACGGCCAGGCCATCGCCGCCTCGCCCGCCGAGGAGGCCCAGGCCCAGCAGTCGACCGTCGCCGTGCGCCCCAAGGAAGGGCAGGAGCCCGCCAGCCTGCAGGTCGAGCCCGAAGTCCCGGAAGGCACCGAGACCGTCCGCCAGACGGTGCGCGAGGCGCTCCGCGACGCCATGGCCGAGGAGATGCGCACCGACGACCGGGTCTTCGTGATGGGCGAGGAGGTCGCCGAATATCAGGGCGCCTACAAGGTCACCCAGGGTCTGCTCGACGAGTTCGGCCCGAAGCGGGTGATCGACACCCCGATCACCGAATATGGCTTCGCCGGAGTCGGCGCCGGCGCGGCGATGGGCGGCCTCAAGCCGATCATCGAGTTCATGACTTTCAACTTCGCCATGCAAGCCATTGATCACATTATCAATTCTGCGGCGAAGACCAATTATATGTCGGGTGGGCAGATGCGCTGCCCGATCGTCTTCAGGGGCCCCAACGGCGCCGCCTCGCGGGTCGGCGCCCAGCACAGCCAGAATTTCGGGCCGTGGTACGCCAACGTCCCGGGCCTCATCGTCATTGCGCCTTACTCGGCCGCCGACGCCAAGGGCCTGCTCAAGGCCGCGATCCGCTCCGAGGATCCGGTCGTCTTCCTCGAGAACGAATTGCTCTACGGCCAGAGCTTCGACGTTCCCAAGCTCGACGATTACGTCCTCCCGATCGGCAAGGCGCGGATCGCGCGGGAGGGGACCGACGTCACCCTGGTCAGCTATTCGATCGGGGTCGGGGTTGCCCTCGACGCGGCGGCGCAGCTCGCGGAAGCCGGCATCGAGGCCGAGGTGATCGACCTTCGAACCCTCCGTCCCCTCGACAAGGCGACCGTCCTCGCCTCGCTCAGGAAGACCAACCGCATGGTTTGCGTCGAGGAGGGCTGGCCGGTCTGCTCGATCTCCGCCGAGATCATGGCGACGGCGATGGAGGAGGGTTTCGACGATCTGGACGCGCCCGTCCTCCGGGTCACCGACGAGGACGTGCCGCTGCCCTACGCCGCCAAGCTCGAGAAGATGGCTCTGATCCGGGTCGAGAGCGTCGTCGAGGCGGCGAAGAAGGTCTGCTACCGGTGACTCGCCGTCATCCCGGCGAAAGCCGGGACCTCGGGGAGACCCGCCGCGACCTCTCGTCCTGAGGTCCCGGCTTTCGCCGGAATGACTTTATGGACCTCGACCCCGACCGGATCCTCGCCCTCAGCTACGTGCCGGTCAGAAGCCGGGCCGCCGTCGGCGCGCTGTGGCGGCTCGATTCGGCGCTCGGCGCTGCGCTCGCGCAAGGCCGCGAGCCGATGATCGCCCGGATCAAGCTCGCCTGGTGGCGCGAGGCGCTGGAGCGGCTCGATCGCGAGCCGCCTCCGGCGGAGCCGGTCCTCAAGGAGGCGGCCGCGCGGCTTCTGCCGGCGCTGACCGGCGCCGAGCTCGCGCTGATGGAGGAAGGCTGGGCGGTGCTGCCGTCCGGCGAGGCTCTGACCGCCGCGAATCTGCGCACCTATGCCGAACGGCGCGGCGGCCTGCTCTTCCGTTACACCGCGCGCCTGCTCGGGGCGGATGCCGAGGGGCTCCAGCCGGCGGGAGAGGCCTGGGCGCTGATCGACCTCGCCCGCCATTGCGCGACTCGCGGGGATGCCGACGTCGCGGTCGCGGCCGCGCGCGAGCGGCGCTGGCCGAGGCGCTGGCCGCCGGGCCTTCGGCCGCTCGGCATGCTGGCGGCGCTGGCCGAGCGCGACTCCGATCCGGCCCGGCCGCCCTGGGAGCCGCGGGGGGCGCCGGCCCGCATGTGGCGGATGCTGCGGCATAGAATTACCGGATACTGAGCGCATTCTCTAAAAAACTGTCGACTCTTCCCTCGATTTTCGGTGACTTTCCTTCGTCCGATCGGTGAGGGAGGAGACTCATGGTCCGTTACGTCGCTGGAGGCGCTTCGGCGCTGCTGTTGATCGCCGCCGGCTTCTTCGTCTGGCGAAGCGGCGCCGAAGCGGAGGATGTGGTTCCGCCGCCGCCGCAGGCGCGAACCGCGTCCTATCAGGCCGGGCCGGGTCCGCGCCTTTCGCAGCCGCCGGCCCAGCCCGAACGAAGCCGCGAGGCGAGACGCTTCGCCCGCGCCGACCGCGACCGCGACGGCCGGATCACCCTCGACGAGCAGCTCGCGCCCCGCCGCAAGGCCTTCGCCAGGGCCGACCGCGACGGCAACGGCAACCTCAGCTTCGAGGAATGGACCTCGGGCACGGCGGACAAATTCGCCAAAGCGGACAAGGACCGCTCCGGCTGGCTCGATGCGGCCGAGTATGCGGCGAGCCGGCCAAAGCCCAAGGCCCGCCCGAAGTGCAATTGCTGAAGGGGAAATCCTCCCCATCGCCAGATGGGGAGGGGGACCACACGAAGTGTGGTGGAGGGGTAGATGGCGAGGAGTTCGCATGCTCGAACGAGAAACGCCGCCGTGCTGCGGGCGCGACGGTTGAGGCGCTCGATGACGCTTCCGGAAGCCTATGTCTGGCAGGTATTGCGCCAGCGGCCGGGTGGGCTGAAATTCCGTCGGCAGCACCCGTTCGAGCGTTACACGGCGGACTTTTACTGCGTCGCTGCCAAGCTCGTTGTGGAGATCGACGGCGACAGCCATGGCATGGGTGACAATCCCGGACGCGACCTCAGGCGCGATGCCTGGATGCGGGAACAGGGGCTTCAGGTGCTGCGCTTCAACGCCGGCGATGTGATGAAGGACGTCGAGTCGGTGATTACCGCGATTCTTCTCGCTGCCCGGCGTTAGCTACCCCTCCACCATGCTTCGCATGGTCCCCCTCCCCACGGCTTCGCCGCAGGGAGGATTTTCGCCGGCAAGCCACCCCGCCAGCGCCTCCTCCGCCCGCTTCGTATAAGCCCGCTTCCGGTCCGCCTTCTTCGTCTTGCCTTCGACCGGGGGGAAGAGGCCGAAATTGACGTTCATCGGCTGGTAGGTCGCGGCATCGGCGCCGCCGGTGATGTGGCCCAGCAACGCGCCCAGCGCCGTCTCCGGCGGGGGAGGCGCCAGTTCCTCGCCTCGCAGCTCGGCGGCCGCGAAGCGGCCGGCGAGGAGGCCGACGGCCGCGGATTCGACATAACCTTCGCAGCCGGTGATCTGCCCGGCGAAGCGGATGTGCGGCGCCCGCTTCAGGCGCAGAGTGGAATCGAGCAATTGCGGCGAGTTGATGAAGGTGTTGCGGTGAAGGCCGCCCAGGCGCGCGAACTCCGCTTGCTCGAGCCCTGGAATGGTCCGGAACAGCCGGACCTGCTCGGCATGCTTCAGCTTGGTCTGGAAGCCGACCATGTTCCACAAGGTGCCGAGCGCATTGTCCTGCCTGAGCTGGACCACCGCCCAGGGCCAGTGGCCGGTCCTCGGGTTATCGAGCCCGACCGGCTTCATCGGCCCGTAGCGAAGCGTGTCCAGCCCCCGCTCGGCCATCACCTCGATCGGCATGCACCCCTCGAAATAGGGCGTGTCCGTCTCCCACTCCCTGAACTCGGTCTTCTCGCCGTCGAGCAGCCCCTGGTGGAAGGCGAGATACTGATCCTTCGTCATCGGGCAGTTGATGTAATCCTTGCCGCCCTTGTCCCAGCGCGCCGCCATCCAGGCGACGTCCATGTCGATCGAATCCTTGTGGACGATGGGAGCGATGGCGTCGAAGAAGGCGAGCGCGTCCGACCCCGTCGCCGCGCCGATCGACTCCGCCAGCTTCATCGCGGTCAGCGGGCCGGTGGCGACGACGGTCGCGCCGGAGGCGGGGAGGGCATCGATCCGCTCGCGGACGATCTCGATATTGGGATGCGCGGCGATCCGTTCGGTGACCGACGCGGCGAAGCCCTCGCGGTCGACCGCAAGCGCGGAGCCTGCCGGCACCCGATGGGCGTCGGCCGCGGCCATGATCACCGAACCGAGCCTGCGCATCTCGGCGTGGATCAGGCCGACCGCGTTATGCTCGGCGTCGTCGGAGCGGAAGCTGTTCGAGCAGACCAGCTCGGCGAGGCTGTCGGTGTGGTGCGCGGGGGTCGATTCGCCGGAGCCGCGCATCTCCGACAGGCGGACCTTCACGCCCGCCTCGGCGAGCTGCCAGGCGGCCTCGGAGCCGGCGAGGCCGCCGCCGATAATGTGGACTTGGTGACTCATGCCCGGTGCGATAGTCGCGTTCGGGGCGGGGAGGAAGCGGATGAGGCGGGCGGCGTGGCTGCTGGTGGCGATCAGCCTCCTTTTCGGGCTCGGCTACCCCTTGCTCTGGAGCCAGCCGGTGCCGGAGGCGACGCTGATCGCGGCCAAGGGCATGGGCGTCGCATTGCTCGCCGTGGCCGCGGCGTCGATCGCTCGCGGCACCGACGGCTGGCTTCTGGCGGCCGTGCTCGCGTTCGGCGCGGCGGGCGACGTGCTGCTCGAGATCGAGTTCGGCGTCGGTGCCGCGGCTTTCGCGCTCGGCCACGTGGTCGCGATCCTGCTCTATCTGCGCAACCGGCGGGCGGCGGGCGCGCCCGGCTGGGCGGCGGCCGGGCTGTTGCCGGTCGCCGCCGCGATCATCCCTGCGATCCTGCTGCGGGGAAGGCCGGAGGCAATTCCCTTCGCCGCTTACGCTCTGCTCCTCGGGGCGATGGCGGGGAGCGCCTGGCTCAGCCGCTTTTCCCGGCTGGTGACGATGGGCGCGCTGCTGTTCCTCGTCAGCGACATGCTGATCGCGCTTCGGATGGCGAGCGGCGAAACCTGGCTGAGCCTGCCCATCTGGCTGCTCTATTACCTCGGCCAGCTGATGATCTTCCTGGGCGTCACATCCTCTTTGCCTCCCCGCGAGCGAAGCTCGGGGGGAGGGGGACCACCGAAGGTGGTGGAGGGGTAGCCGGCGCCGAAATCAGTGGTTCGCGCGAGAACCTCCCAAACGGGGCAAAGGTCACCCCTCCACCATGCTTCGCATGGTCCCCCTCCCCATCGCTTTCGCGATGGGGAGGCAAGCTCTACTCCTGGCTGTCCGGCAAAGTCTCCGGCCCGGTCCCGTCGTCGAGCTGCACCGTGTCCGACGCCGCCGCGGGGGGCGCTTCGCCGAGCTCGCCGGCGATCATCTCCTCCGCCTCGTTCCCCGGCTCCTCCTCCTCGTCGATGCGGGCGGCGGAAACGACATGCTCGTCCTCGGCGACGTGGAACAGGCGCACGCCCGCCGAGCCTCGGCCGATCACCCTCGTGTCGCCGACCGACATCCGGATCAGCTTCGCCTGGTCGGTCACCAGCATCAGCTGCTCGCCGTTGTGAGCAGGGAAGCTGGCCACGACCGGGCCGTTGCGGTCCAGATTGCCGATGTTGGTGATTCCCTGACCGCCGCGGGTGATGCGTCGATATTCATAGGCCGACGAGCGCTTGCCGTAGCCGTTGGCGCAGACGGTGAGGATGAACTCCTCGGCCGCCCGGAACTGCTCGAACCTTTCGTCCGACATCTCGCGCGGCCGGGGAGGGGGTGCCTCCTCCTCTGAGCGTTCGCGCCAGGGGGCGTGGCGAAGATAGTCGTCGCGCTCCTCGGTGGTCGCCTGGAACCCCTTGAGGATCGAGAGGGAGATGACCTCGTCGCCGTCCTGGAGCCGGGCGCCGCGCACCCCGGCCGCCGTCCGGCTCTGGAACTCGCGGACGTCGGTGGCGGCGAAGCGGATCGCCTTGCCGCATTTCGTAGCGAGCAGCACGTCATCCTCCTCGGTGAGGAGCGAGACTCCGATCAGCCGGTCGGACATGTCCTCGTCGTCCTCGCTCTCGCCGAAGCGCATCGCGATCTTGCCGGCCGTCGGAACCCGGGTGAAGGCGTCCATGCTGTTGCGGCGGACGATCCCCTTCGCCGTGGCGAACATGATGTGGAGATCCTTCCACTCCGACTCGTCCTCGGGCAGCGGAAGCACCGTCGAGATGGTCTCGCCCTCGCCGAGCGGCAGGAGGTTGACCATCGGCCGGCCGCGCGCCTGGGGCTGCCCTTCGGGAAGCCGCCAGACCTTGAGCCGGTAGACCTTGCCGGCGGTCGAGAAGAACAGGACCGGAGTGTGGGTCGAGGTGACGAACAGGTTGGTGACCGCGTCCTCGTCCTTGGTCGACATTCCGGCCCGGCCCTTGCCGCCGCGGCGCTGGGCCCGGAAGGTGGCGAGCGGAGTGCGCTTGATGTAGCCGCCCAGCGTCACGGTGACGACCATGTCCTCGCGCTCGATCAGGTCCTCGTCCTCGATCCCGTCCCAGGCGGGCGCGATCTCGGTGGTCCGGGGCGTGGCGAACTGCTCGGCGATCTCGTCGAACTCTTCGCGCATCACCGTGTAGAGCTTGACCCGGTCGCCGAGGATCTCGAGCAATTCGCCGATCGACACGGCGAGCTGGCGAAGCTCGCCGGCGATCTCGTCCCGGCCGAGGCCGGTCAGGCGATGGAGTCGAAGCTCGAGGATGGCCCGGACCTGGGTGTCCGACAGGCGATAGGTGTCGCCTTCGACCTCGTGCTCGACCGCCTCGACCAGGGCTATGTAGGGCGCGATCTCAGCGACCGGCCAGTCGCGCGCGATCAGGGCTGCGCGCGCCTCGGCGGGGGAGGCGGAGCCGCGGATGATCCGCACCACCTCGTCGAGGTTGGTGACGGCGATGACGAGGCCGAGCAATATGTGGGCGCGGTCGCGGGCCTTGGCGAGCTCGAACTTGGTCCGCCGGGTGATCACTTCCTCGCGGAATCGGACGAAGCTCACGATGATGTCGCGAAGGTTGAGGGTCTCGGGCCGGCCGCCGCGGATCGCGAGCATGTTGGCCGGGAAGCTCGACTGGGCCGGGGTGTGGCGCCAGAGCTGGTTGAGGACGACGTCGGGGGTGGCGTCGCGCTTCAGGTCGATGACGACGCGGACGCCCTCGCGGTTCGATTCGTCGCGGATGTCGGCGACGCCCTCGATGCGCTTGTCCTTGGCGGCCTCCGCGATCTTCTCGACGAGGCCGTTCTTGCCGACCTGATAGGGGATCGAGGTGAGGACGATCGACCGGCGATCGCCCCGGCCTTCCTCGACCTTGTGGCGGGCGCGCATGATGATCGAGCCTCGGCCGGTATGATAGGCGCTCCGGGCGCCGGCCTGGCCGAGGATGAGCGGCGCGGTCGGGAAATCCGGGCCGGGGATATGCTCCATCAGCTGCTCGATGGTGATCCCGGGATCGTCCATATAGGCTTTGCAGGCGGCGATCACCTCGCCGAGGTTGTGGGGCGGGATGTTGGTCGCCATTCCGACCGCGATTCCACCGGCGCCGTTGACCAGCAGATTGGGGAATCGCGCCGGGAGCACCTGCGGCTCCATCCGCGAGCCGTCGTAATTGGGGGTGAAGTCGACCGTGTCCTTGTCGAGGTCCTCGAGCAGGGTCATCGCGACCTTGGCCAGCCTCGCCTCGGTGTAGCGCATCGAGGCCGGCGGATCGGGGTCCATCGAGCCGAAATTGCCCTGGCCGTCGATCAGCATCACCCGCATCGACCAGTCCTGGGCGAGCCGGGCGAGGGCGTCGTAGATGGCGCTGTCGCCGTGCGGGTGGTAGTTGCCCATGACGTCGCCGACGATCTTGGCGCATTTGCGGTACGGCCGGCCGGGGACGAAGCCGCCTTCGTCGCAGGCGTAGAGGATGCGGCGGTGGACCGGCTTCAAGCCGTCGCGGACGTCGGGAAGGGCGCGCGCGACGATCACCGACATCGCGTAATCGAGGTAGGAGGTCTTCATCTCGTCGACGATCTGGATCGGCGAGATATCGTGGCTGTCGATGGTCGGCGGGACGCTGGCCAAGGGGGTTTCCTGATTGTCTGTCGTGATGCGCCGGCGCGCGAAAGATGCCGGTAGCGGAGCCTAGCGAAAGGAAAAGCCGGGCGCCACCCAGCGCGCCCGTACGCGTACGCGCGCGAGGCGGGTCTCCTACATAGGCTCGATTGCGCAAATCGCCACCTTTCGGCGCGACATTTCTGGAGGCCGATCCAAACGCCTGAAATGCCGTTCTTTTCGGATCGGAGCAGTTCAACGGCGGTTCAGCGCGGGAGCGCTAGAAACGAATGGCGTTTGGCGGTAGAGGCCGCTCCATATTCTTCATCGGACGGCCGGCTCCAGGCGCGTCAACAGGAGGCATTTTCTATGAAATCCGTTTCCAGGGTCGCGCTCGGCGTCGCTCTCGTCCTAGGCACCGCCGCGATGGTCGGGACCGCTCCGGCGGATGCCCAGCGGCTGAAGAAGGGCCAGGCGGCGGCGCAGCCTGCGGGTCGCAGCTTCAACATCAGCAAGGAGGAGCGGGCCGCCCTGCTGCCGGTCCAGAATGCGATCACGGCCAAGGATTGGGCGACCGCCCAGGCGGCCCTTCCCGCCGCGGCGGCGGCGGCGCAGAGCCCGGACGGGCGTTACGCCGTGGGCCGCTTCCAGCTCGAGATCGGAATCGGCGCCAACAACGTGGCGCTGCAGGCGCAGGGCCTCGATAATCTGATCGCCAGCGGCCAGGTGCCGGCGGCGGACCTGCCGGTCATCTACCGGAACCGGGGGGTGCTCGCCAACAATGCGAACGAGAAGGCGAAGGCCGAGGCCGCCTTCGCGCGGGTGGCCGAGCTCACGCCGAACGATCCCGAGGCGCTGATCAATCTCGCCCAGGTCAAGAACGACCTGAGGAAGCCCAGGGAAGCGGTGCCGCTCATCACCCGGGCGATCGAGATGAAGCGGGCCGCCGGCCAGCCGGTCGACGAGAGCTGGTACAAATATGCGCTGAAGATGGCGTTCGACGGCCGCACCGATCCGGCCCTCCGCCAGGCTTCGGTGGCGCTCAGCCGCCAGCTCGTTGCGGCTTATCCGACCAAGGAGAACTGGCGCGACGCTCTGCTCATCTTCCGCGACACGAGCAGCCTCGATCCGGCCGCCGAACTCGACGTGCTCCGCTTCATGCGCTCGAGCAACGCTCTCGCCGGCGAGCGCGACTGGTTCGACCTCGCCGACGGCCTCTACCGGGCCGGCAATTACGGCGAAGCCAAGGCAGTGCTCGACGACGGCGTCGGCAAGCGGATGATCGATCCGAAGAAGGCGGCCTTCGCCGAGCTCATCCGGCTCAACAACGCCCGCCTGAACGGCGACCGAGCCAGCCTTGCCGGCGAGGAGACCAAGGCGATGGCCGGCGCCAACGGCGCCCTCGCCCTGAAGATCGGCGATGCCTTCTACGGCTATGGCGAGAACGCCAAGGCGATCGCGCTCTACCGCGCCGCGCTGACCAAGGGCGGAGTCGACGCCAACCTCGTCAACACCCGTATCGCCATGGCCCTGCTCGCCTCGGGCGACCGGGCCGGCGCCGAGGCGGCGTTCAAGTCGCTGACCGGCACGCGCGGCGATCTCGGCGCCTTCTGGGTCGCCTGGCTGGCGCGCAGCGGCGCCTGAGCCGGAACGGCAATCGAAGAGAGAGGGGGCGCCGGAGCGATCCGGCGCCCCTTTTTCAAGCCGCCTGCGTCCCATATTGCGACGGGCCTCGATTGCCCCCCTTCCGCTTGCCCGGAGCGCGCGTTAACGATTGGCGGGGCCGGCATGCGGTCCCCGTTCACGAAGGGCTGGCCGCTTGCGTTTCGACGACATGATCGCGACGGTGCTGAGGCAGAGCGAGGCGCGGCCCGCCGCGCTCGCCGCCAAGTGGCGTCAGCTCGTCGACCTGGTCGCCCAGGGCCGAAGCGCCAGCGACACCCGCGACGAAGCCGTCGCCTGGCTTCGGGACAAGAGGTCGCAGGTTCCGGCCGAGGCGCGCCGCGAGGTCGCCCGGGCGCTGGCCGGCCGCCGAATCAGCCCCGCGGCGGTCGCCTTCTTCGCCGAGGACGTGCCGGCGGTCGCCGCCCCGCTGTTCGCCGGCGCCCAGCTCGACTCCGAGGCCTGGCTCGAGCTGCTGCCGAGCCTCGGCCCGGTCGCGCGCGGGCTGCTTCGCCATCGCCGCGACCTGCCGCCGGCGGTGGCCGACGCCCTGTTCCGCTTCGGCGCCGGCGATTTCGTTTTGGCCGGGGAAGTGGAAGCGACCGCCGGATCGGCGCTCACCCCGGCGGCGGAGCGGAGCGAGGCGCAGATCCGCGACCTCGTCGCCCGGATCGAGAATTTCCGCCGCCGCCGCGACGCCGCCGGTGCCGCCGCCGCCGCGTCCGTCCCGGCGGCGGTCGAGGAGTTCCAGTGGGAGACCGGACCGGACGGAGTCATCCTCTGGGTCGAAGGGGCGCCGCGCGGGCCCCTGGTCGGGCAGAGCATCGCCTCGATCGCCGAGCGCGGCCAATATGGGGTCGACGGCCAGGCCGCCGGGGCGTTCGAGAAGCGAGCGCCGTTCCGCGACGCCCGGTTCAGCGTTCCCGGGAGCGGCGCGGCCTCGGGCGACTGGAGGATCTCCGGCGTTCCCTTCTTCGACGCCGCGCAGGGCAATTTCCTCGGCTATCGCGGCGCCGCCCGCCGGCCGAGGCTCGACGAGGTCGCCCATGGCGGCGCTCCGGCGGAGACTGGGACCGGCCTGTTCGGGCCCGACCTTCCGGCCGATTCCCTGCGCCAGCTGATCCATGAGCTGAGGACTCCGCTCAACGCGATCATCGGCTTCGCCGAGATGATCGACGGCCAGTATATGGGCCCGGCCGCTCTGAGTTACCGGGCGCGCGCGTCCGACATCATGGACCAGGCCCGGCGGCTCCTGTCGGCGGTCGACGACCTCGACACCGCCGCCCGAATCGAGACCCAGCGGCTTCAGCTCGCCGAAAGCTCGGTCGACGCCGTCGCTTTGCTGTGCCGGCTCCATGACGCCTACGAGCGGGTCGCCCGCCAGCGCGGCAGCCGGATCCTGATCGAGATCGAGCGCGACCTGCCCGACGCCAAGGTCGAGCTGGACGCCGCCGAGCGCATGTTCGCCCGGATGCTCGCGGCGACGATCGGCCTGGCCCGGGAAGGCGAGACGATCACCGCGACGATGGCGATGGGCCAGGATTCGGGCCGCAAGATGCTCTGCCTGTCGATCGACCGCCCCAAGGCGATCGAGGGGCTCGACGAGGCGGCCCTGCTCGATCCCGGCTACAGCCCGGACGGCGACTGGCCCGGCGCCCCGGCGCTCGGCCTCGGCTTCGCGCTTCGGCTGGTCCGCAACCTCGCCGAGGCCGTCGGCGGCGCGCTCCAGGTCGGCGAGCGGCGCTTCTCCCTCTTCCTGCCTCCGCTCGAGCCGGCGGAACGCTCGTCGGGCCGGAACGGTTAGGGAAACCGTGCCGCACGGGCGTCTCGATTTGCCTCCCGAGGAGCGCTGCTACATCCGGCTGCCGGAGAGCTTCGGCCGCCGCTTCACCGTCTTCTCCGACACCGAGGAGGAGTTCGACTGGGCCAGGCCGCGAAGCCGCGACAACCGCTCGACGACGCATATGCGGGCCATGCCGGACATGCACGAGCGCTTCCGCCGGCGCGGAGTGAAGCCGGTCCATCTCGTCGACCACCCGATCGCGACCGACCCCCGATCGATCGCCATGCTGCGCGAATGGCTCGAGCGCGACGAGATCTCCATCGGCACCCAGCTGCATCCCTGGGTGAACCCACCGCACGACGAGGAAGTGAACACCTACAACAGCTTCGTGGGCAATCTTCCCATCGAGCTGGAGCGAGCCAAGATCCAGAATCTGACCGGGACGATCGAGGCCGCCTTCGGCCGGCGCCCGATCGTCTACCGGGCGGGCCGCTACGGCGTCGGACCCAACACCGCCGCCCTGCTCGAGGAGGCGGGCTACTCGGCCGACCTCTCGGTCCGCGCCCTGTTCGATTATGGCGACGAAGGCGGCCCCGATTTCTCGCGGGTGAAGCCGCTGCCGTTCCGGATCGAGGGCAGGGACCTGGTCGAGCTGCCGCTCAGCGCCGCCTATGTCGGCCGCCTGCGGGCTCGGGGAAGGGGGCTTTACCGCGCCGCCGGACGCCTGCCCAAGGGGCGCGGACTGCTCTCGCGCGCCGGGCTGCTCGAGCGCGCCGCGCTCACTCCCGAAGGCGTGCCGTTCGCCGAGGCGCTGGCGGCGGCACGGGCGCTGATCGACGACGGAGTCCGCTGGTTCAGCCTGTCCTTCCACTCGCCGTCGGTCGAGCCGGGCCACACCCCCTACGTCCGCACCGCCGAGGACCTGCGCGGCTTCCATGCCTGGTGGGACGCAATGTTCGACTTCTTCGAAGCGGAGGGGATCAGGCCGGCGTCGATCGAGGAGACGATCGAGGCCGCCCGCGGCGCCTAGTTCCCCGGCGAAGGCCGGGGCCCAGCGGGCGCGGTCGAAGCGTCCCGGCCTTCGCCGGGAAGCAGGGCCGCCTTGCCATCGCCGTGCCCTCTGCTATCCGGCAAGGGCTGGAGTTACGGGCCTGTAGCTCAATGGTAGAGCCGGCCGCTCATAACGGCTAGGTTGCGGGTTCGAATCCTGCCGGGCCCACCAGCCTACGCTCCTGGCGGAGCTTCGGCTGGCAAGCCAGCCCGGGTCAGTGTAGGGAGCGGATCTGGCGGGCTTGCCCGCCATAGCCTTCGGCGAAGGCGGGGAGTGGCGCAGCCTGGTAGCGCATCTGCTTTGGGAGCAGAGGGTCGCAGGTTCGAATCCTGTCTCCCCGACCACCTTGCAAGCGAGGAGAAACCAAATCGTCGCTCCTGTCGTTCGCCAATCCATGCATCGCCCAGCTCTGGCCCTGTTGCTCCTGCTGATCGCCTCGGCGGCCTCCGCCCACGTCAAATGGTTCGAGGATTATGAGGTGTCGGCCGAGCCGGTGCCGATCGCGACGACCCTGGCCTTGCCCTGGTTCTGGCTCGGGGTCGGCCTCGTCCTCTTCTTCTTCGTCGTCACCACCCTGATCGAGCGGCGCCCGCCCGGCCGCGCGGCGACGCGCGGGCTCGACTGGGCCACCCGGCCGCTCAGGGAGAATGCCGACGCCTTCATGGTCGCGGTGCTCGCCGCCTTCTTCATCGCCCTGTTCGCGGTCGGCGGCACCTATCTCACGCCCGAGCTCAAGACCGGGGCGGGCTGGGTGCCCTGGGCGCAGTTGGCCATCGCCCTGCTGGTCGTCCCGCGCCGCACCCGGCCGCTCGCCGCCCTCGCCATCGTCCTGCTCTGGGCGCTGACCCTTCGCGACTACGACCTCTTCCACCTGCTCGACTATCTCGCTCTGGGTCTCGGCCTCGCCGGCTATCTCCTGCTTTCCGGCCTCCCCGACGGCCGCTGGCACGACCGCCGCTTCGCGGTGCTGCGCTGGGGCATCGCCCTCGCGCTGATGTGGTCGAGCATGGAGAAGTTCATGTACCCGCAGTGGTTCCTGCCGCTGCTCGAGGAGAAGCCGTTCCTCGCCTTCGGAATCCCGTTCGGCCCCTATACGACGATGGCCGGAGTCGCCGAGTTCACCCTGGGCTTCGGCCTGCTCTGGACTCCGCTCGTCCGGCGGTTCTCGGCCGCGGCGCTGTTCCTGCTGATGTTCGCCGCCGTCTACCCGTTCGGCCGGGTCGATCTGATCGGCCACGCCACCATCCTCGCCTCGCTGCTCGTCATCCTCGCCGATCCGATCCGCGACGACGCGCTGGAGGTGACTCCGCGCGACCGGCGGGCGACCTTCTTCGTGCCGCTCGGAATCGCCGCCGCCCTCGCCGTGACGATGCTCTCCTATGCCGGCATGCACCGGCTCATCTATCATGAGGCTGGGGGCCAGCTGGCCATGCTGCTCCGCCCGGAATCGAGCCGGCCGATGCACGGCGCGTCGGCGGGCGCGGCTCCGGGCGCCTTCTGGCGAAGCTCCGAACATTATCACGGCGCTGCCGGCAAGGCCGAGCCCGGCGCCGCCGCCACGGCGGCGATGATGACGGCGATGGACCGGATGCACGCCGACATGAACTCGGTCCAGATGTCCGGCGACATCGACCGCGACTTCACCGCTTTGATGATCCCGCACCATCGATCGGCGGTCGAGATGGCGCGCGCTTATCTGCAAAGCGGCCGCGACCCCGAGCTGCGCCGCCTCGCCGAGAGCATCCTCGTCTCGCAGGAAGCGGAGATCCGCCAGATGCGCGGCCGCCATTCGGCCCCGGCGGCCGGCCCCGGCCCGGCGCCTTCGGCCCACGCCGGCCATTGAAGGTGAACCGTCATCCCGGCGGAAGCCGGGACCTCGTGGCGAAAGGCGCGTTATTCTCCCTGAAGTGCCGGCATTCGCCGCGATGACGGGTCAGGCCGCGGCCCCGTCCCCGCGCGGCGCCAGCACCTCGTCGAGGACTCCGGCCAGGGTCTCCAGCCGGTAGGGCTTGAACACCACCGGCCGGCCGGCGCCGCCGGCTCGGGTGATTTCGTCGCTATAGCCCGTGGTCAGAACGACCGGGACGCCCGGCAGCACCGGCTTCAGCGCCTCGGCCAGCTCGATCCCGCTCATTCCGGGCATCACCACGTCGGTGAACACCGCGTCGATTCCGCCGGCTCGGGCGAGCTCGAGCGCCTCGGCGCCGGTGCGGGCGCGCACCACCTTGTGGCCGAGCTCGGTCAGAAGCGTTTCTGCGAAGGCGCCGACCTCCTCATTGTCGTCGACCAGCAGGATCCGGCCGGTGCGATGCTCGCGCCCGGAATCGGCTTCTGGACGTGCCGCCGGAGCGTCGCCGCGCTCGCTGCACGGCAGGATCATCGTGACGGTCGTGCCCTCTCCGATCCGGCTCCCGACCTGGACGTCGCCGCCGCTCTGCGCTGCGAAGCCGTAGACCTGGCTGAGGCCGAGGCCGGTGCCCTTGCCGACCGACTTGGTGGTGAAGAACGGCTCGAAGACCCGGCCGAGCGTGTCCTCGTCGATGCCGGTGCCGGTATCGCTGACGGAGAGGTGGATGGCCGGGCGGCCGTCGGGCAGGGGCGAGGCCTCGCCGGTGCTCAGGGTCAGCACCCCGCCGTCGGGCATGGCGTCGCGGGCGTTGACCGCGATGTTGAGGATCGCCGATTCGAGCTGGGCCGGATCGGCCTCGATCGCGCACAGCCCCTCGGCGAAGTCGGTGCGGATCTCGATCCGCTCGCCCAGCGTCCGGTCGAGCAGGTCGATCATTCCGCCGATCTTGTCGTTGAGGTCGATGACCTCGGGCTGAAGCGGCTGGCGGCGGGCGAAGGCGAGCAGCTGGCCGGTGAGCGCCGCGGCCCGGCCGGCCGTCTGGACGATCGCGTCGGCGAAGCGGATCCTTTTGTCCTCGGCGATCCCGGGGCGGCGCAATATGTCGGCCGAGCCCTGGATGACCGTCAACAGATTGTTGAAATCGTGGGCGATGCCGCCGGTCAGCTGGCCGAGCGCCTGCATCTTCTGGGCCTGGCGGAGCTGCTCCTCGGCATGGGCGCGCTCCTCGACCTGGACCTGGAGCTCGGCATAGGCTTCGCTGAGCGCCTGGGCGCGCGCCTCGATCTCGCGCTTGGCTCGGCGAAGCGCGGTCTGCGAGATGCCGAGGATGAGGACGACCAGGACCGCCATGGCGACGAGCAGGCCGATGAAGCCGTAACGGGTCAGCCGGCGCGACACCGGCTCGCGCACCGCGCCGAGATAGACGCTTCCGATCCGCTCCCCGCCGCGCATCGCCGGAACCAGCGCCGCGACGATGTCGGCGCCCTCCGCCGGCGTGCGAGCCTGCTGCGGAAGCGAGCCCGGACGCCGCTCGTAGCCGGCGAACAGGCTGCCTTCGCGCGTGTAGACCCCGGCCGCGTCGATCTGCGGATTGACCCGAAGCGCGTCGACCGCTTCCTGCGCCGCCGCGGCGTCGCCGAAGTCGAGCGCGGCGATGACGCTGGCGGCGAGGATGTCCGCCTGGATGGTCGTCTCGCGAAGCTTCTGCTCGCGATAATTGGCTTCGTTCTGGAAGATGACGGCGAGGCCGATGGCGAGCAGCAGCAGGGCCATGATCCCGGCGGCGACCGGAACGTTGGGCCAGCGCGCGGCGAGTCCGGCGATCGGCCGCATCAGCGGCGCTGCCTGACGGTGAGGGCGAGGCTGAGCAGGCGCGAGCTGATCGCGACCCCGCTCTTCGCCGCCTGCGCCTCGTCGATGTTGAAGCGGACCCGGCCCTGGTGGATGACGAAATGGATCATCCCGCCCGGCGCTCCGGCGCGGGCGTCGGTGACGGTGAGCACCGGCTTGCCCTGCAGCCCCTGGAGCTGGCCCGGAGCGCCGCCCGGAACGAAGGCGACGTGGCAGCCGGACGCCTGGCCGGAAGCCTCGACCCGCCGGACCTGGATCGGATGGCCGTCGATCTGCTGGCCTCGCGCCGCCTCGTCGAGCAGCCGGCCGAACGGATCGCCGCCGACCAGGCAGATCTGGACCGCGCCTCCCGGCCGCGGGCGGGCGGCGGCGGGCCAGGCGACATAGGCCGGGAATTTGGTGAGGAAGGCGGCCTTGACGGCAAGGTCGCTCGGCGGAGCCGCCGCCGGCGCCGGCGAGGCGAGCAGCGCCAGCGCCGCCGCCGCAAGCAGGCGCAGCCGCGAGACAGGCGGGGAGGCGGCGGATCCGGCCATCAGAAGCGCAGCCGGGTGCCGAGATAGACGCTTCGCTCGATGCGCTGCGCGCGGCCGGCGTCGTTGCTCTCGACATGGCTCTCGTGGAGCAGGTTGTTGCCGGCGGCGTAGAGCTCGATCAGCTCGGAGACCCGCCAGGCGAGGCGAGCGTCGGCCTCGACATAGCCGCCGAGGCCGCTGTCGCCGAGGTCGTCGACGCCCCTGAGGCCGAGGTCGAGCTGGAGCCGGTCGGTCAGGTCGACCTGCGAGCGCGCGATGATTTGGTAACTAGGGTCGGCGCCGAGCGAGGCGCGGTTGGAGATGTCGACGGCGCCGTTCTTGAGCCGGAAATCCTTGCCCAGCGCGGCGGCTCCGAGGCTCACCCGCCAGCGGCTCGAAAGCTGCTGGGTCAGCCAGGCCTCGCCGCCATAGCTTTGTCCTTCGAGGCTGTTCTGAAGGCGGATGGGCAGGGGATTGCCGGTGAACTCGGTCGTCCGGATGTCGTCGTAGCGATTGTAGTAGAGGGAGACCGAGAGGGTGGTCGAGGCGCCGGGCCGGCCGCGGTACCCGGCTTCGAACGCGATCAGCTTCTCGCTCTCGAAATTGGTCGCCTCCGCCAGCAGCGGCAGGAAGACGAGCTGGCGGTCGATCCGCGACGGAGTCCGGACCGCCCTCGACACCGCGCCCCACAGGGTCGCCCGCTCGCTCGGCCGCCAGGCGACCCGCAGATTGGGAAGGAGCTGCACGCCGCTGAACGACGAGCGCTCGAGCTTGAGGCCGGCGATCAGGTCGAGCTTTGGGGTCAGCGCTATCCGGTCCTGGACGAAGCCGTTGACGATCCACAGCCGCCGACTCTGAGGGTCGAGATTGAATCCATTGAGATTATTGATAAATTCGTCGCGTGTAGTCCGCACGCCGCCGCCCAGGACGAGATCGTGGGAGCCGAGGCTCGCGTTGAGCTGCGCCTCGACGTCGAACGTCTCGAGGGCGTCGGTCACCAGGGTGAAGCGGCGGCGGTAATCGTCATAATAGGCCTGGACCTGCAGCGAGCGGTCCTCGGCGAAGCGGTGGGTCCAGCGCGCGAGCAGGTTGTGGCCGCGGTCGCCGTCGCCCGCCAGCAGGTCGACGTCATTGTCGAATATGTCGCCCTGCAAGGTGATCTGGTCGGACTCGCCGCCGAGGTCCGCCCGGAAGCCCGCCTGCCAGCCGGAGAAATCGTCATTGTTGTCGGGCGCCGGACCTGCCGGCATGTTCTCGCGGTCGAAGCCGTTGGCGTAGACCCGGACCCCGGCGGAGTCGCCGATCGCGGCGCCGTAGCGCAGCGCCAGCGTCCGCTCGCGGGGCCCCGCCGTCCCGCGCACCAGGCCCCCGATCGTCTCGCGGGCGTCGCGGGTGGCGACGCTGACCACGCCGTTGACCGCGTTGGGGCCGTAGAGGGTGCCGCCGGGGCCGCTGATCACCTCGATCTGCCGGATATCCTCGAGCAAAGGCGAGTGAAGTTCCCAGAACACCCCGGAATGGAGCGTGGTGTAGACGCTTCGCCCGTCGATCAGGACGAGCAGCTTGTTCGAGCTTTCGGCGCCGTTGAAGCCGCGCGAGGTGATCGCGAACTGCCGGGCGTCGAGCTGCTGCACCTGCAGGTTCGGCGCGAGGCGAAGCGCTTCGGGCAGCGAGGTTGCGGCGGAGCGGGCGATGTCGCTGCCGGTGATGACGAAGATCGAGGTCGGCGCCCGGCTGATCGGCTCGGCCTGCTTGGAGGCGGAGCGGACCTCGAGCTGGGCGAGCTGCTCGATCGAAAGCTCGCGCAGGTCCTCGATCGTCTCGGGCGCGTCGGCGGCGGTTTCGGCAAGCACGGGCGCCGGGGCGAGCGCGATCAGGGCCGCGCCCGCGCCAAGTGCGGTGAAAAGCCTCGGCATCACGCGGCTTCGTCTCATGGAAAACCCCCGCGCCGTCTCTCGCGCGCGGACGGGAAGGGGTCAAGAGGTTACGGCGAGACGATTTTCCGCTCGATTTCCTCCGGCGCGTCGGCGATCAGGCTCAGCATCGCCGTCCATGCGGCGACGTTCTGCCTGAGCTGCTCGGGATCGACCTTGTCGAGCGTGTCGTCGGGGGTGTGGTGGTAATCGAAATAGCGGGTCCCGTCCTGCTGCAGGTCGACCGCGGCGGTCCCCGCCGTCACCCACGGACCGAGGTCGACCCCGCCGCTCGCGGCCTGGGTGCCTCGGGCGATTCCGAGCGGCGCCAGCAGGTCGGCGAGACGGTCGGCGAGGCCGGCGTTGGCGGGCGCCAGGCCGGGGTCCATCCGCCACACCCGGTCGGAGCCGAAATCGGATTCGGAGACGAACACGATCTTCTCGTCGCGGTGGGCGGCGAGATAGGCCTTGTTGCCGAAGCCGCCGACCTCCTCGGAGCCGAACCAGACGATCCGGATCGTCCGCCTCGGCCGGCCCGCCTCCATGATCCGCTTCGCCGCGGCGGCGGTGATCGCGACTCCGGCGGCATTGTCGATTGCCCCGGTGCCGAGGTCCCAGCTGTCGAGATGGCCGCCGACCAGCACGATTCCGGCCTTGGGATCGCTTCCACGGACCTCGGCGACGACGTTGCCCGACTGGCGCACGCCCAGGCTGCGGGGCGTGAGGACGAGGCGCATCGTCACCGGCCGGCCGCGCTTGAGGATGCGCTGGAGCTGCTCGGAGTCGGGGAGGGAGAGGGCGCCGGCCGGGATCGGAGTGACTCCGGCGGCGACGGTCTGGGTGCCGGTGTGGGGATTGCGGTGATAGTCGGTCCCGAGCGAGCGGATGACGATCGCGGCCGCGCCCTTGCGCGCGGCGATCGAAGGCGCCGTCCGCCGGACCGGCCCGAAATAGCCATATTGCGAGCCGTCCTGGGACGCCGTCATCTTGTGGCTGACGAAGACGATCCTGCCGCGGACGGCGCGGTCGGGCGCCGCCTCGAGCTCGGCGACCGAATCGAACCCGATCACCTCCGCGGCGAGGCCTCCGGCCGGAGTGGCGCCGCTGTTGCCGAGCGCGGTCACCGCCAGCTTCTGCGGAAAAGGCGCGACGATCTCCGCCCGCTCCTCGCCGCGTCCCCAGACCGGCATGTCGTAGGTCTCGACATGGACGTTGGCGAAGCCGAGCGCCTTCAGCCGGCGGACCGCCCATTCCCGCGCCCGGGCCTCGGCGTCGGTGCCGGCGGGACGCGGCCCGACCTCGGTCGTCAGCCCCTCGACGATGTCATAGGCGACCTCGTCCTTCAGCGCCGCGTCGCGCAGGCGCTCGGCCTGGTTCGGATTCTGCGCGAAAGCGGGAAAGGCGAGAAGGGCGGCGGCGATCAGGAGGAGAGGCTTCTTCATCGGGGCGCCGTAGCCACTCTGCCACTCCGGCGAAAGCCGGAAATCTTCCCATCGCTGCAAGGGGTTCGCGCAGAGACGCAGAGCCGCAGAGAGTCCGTGCTTGCGGCCAATCTGAGAGACCCCCGTCGGACTCTCTGCGTCTCTGCGTCTCTGCGCGATATTGAAGCAGCTCCGCTGCGAGCGGGAGGGTGACAATCCGGGCTTCGGCCACTAGTTAGGCGCCAAACCCGCATTCCCCATAGATTCTTCCGGAGATCGCGCCGCCATGGCCGCACAGTACAGCTTCGTCATGAAGGGCATGACCAAGACCTTCCCGGGCGCGCCCAAGCCCATCCTCAACAACATCAGCCTGCAATTCTACCCGGACGCGAAGATCGCGATCATCGGGCCGAACGGCTCTGGCAAGTCGACCTTGATGAAGATCATGGCCGGCCGCGACAAGGAATTCACCGGCGAGGCCTGGCCGGGCGAGCATATCCGCGTCGGCTATCTCGAGCAGGAGCCGCAGCTCGATCCCACCAAGACGGTCAAGGAGAACGTCATGGACGGGGTCCGAGCGACCGCCGACATGATGGACCGCTTCAACGAGATTTCGACGATCATGGGCGATCCGCCCGCCGACGTCGATTTCGATGCTTTGATGACCGAGATGGGCGAGCTCCAGGAGAAGATCGACGCGGTCGACGGCTGGAGCCTCGACAACCAGCTCGAGATTGCCATGGACGCGCTTCGCTGCCCGCCCGGCGACAGCCCGATCGACAATCTCTCCGGCGGCGAGAAGCGCCGCGTCGCGCTCACCAAGCTGCTGCTCGAGAAGCCCGATATCCTCCTCCTCGACGAGCCGACCAACCATCTCGACGCCGAGAGCGTCCAGTGGCTCGAGAAGCATCTCGTCGACTATGCCGGCAACGTCATCCTCGTCACCCACGATCGCTACTTCCTCGACAATGTGGTGAACTGGGTGCTCGAGCTCGATCGAGGCCGCTACTACATCTACGAATCCAATTATTCCGGTTACTTGGAGAAGAAAGCTAAGAGGCTGGAGCAGGAAGAGCGCGAGGAGCAGGGCAAGCAGAAGGCGATCCAGGAGGAGCTCGACTGGATCCGCCGCTCGCCCAAGGCCCGCCAGACCAAGTCCAAGGCGCGCATCAAGGCGTTCGACGAGCTGGTCGAGGCGCAGGAGAACCGCACCCCGGGCAAGGCGCAGATCCTGATCCAGGTCCCCGAGCGGCTCGGCGGAACGGTGATCGAGGCGAACGGCCTGACCAAGGCCTATGGCGACAAATTGCTGTTCGACGATCTGACCTTCAGCCTGCCGCCGGGCGGCATCGTCGGGGTGATCGGCCCGAACGGCGCCGGCAAGACCACCTTGTTCAAGCTCATCCGCGGCGAGGAGCAGCCCGACGGCGGATCTGTCCGCATCGGCGAGACGGTTCGCCTCGGCTATGTCGACCAGTCGCGCGACGCCCTCGACCCGAAGAAGAACGTCTGGGAGGAGGTCTCGGGCGGCTCCGACGTTTTCCGCTTCGGCAAGCATGAGATCGGCACCCGCGCCTATGTCGGCGCCTTCAACTTCCGGGGCCAGGACCAGCAGAAGAAGGTCGGCCAGCTCTCGGGCGGCGAGCGCAACCGGGTCCACATGGCCAAGATGCTGCAGAAGGGCGGCAACGTCCTCCTCCTCGACGAGCCGACCAACGATCTCGACGTCGAGACGCTTCGCGCCCTCGAGGAAGCCCTGGAGAATTTCGCCGGCTGCGCCGTGGTCATCAGCCACGACCGCTTCTTCCTCGACCGCCTCGCCACCCACATCCTCGCCTTCGAGGGCGACAGCCACGTCGAATGGTTCGAGGGCAATTTCGAAGCCTATGAGGAGGACAAGCGCCGGCGGATGGGCCCCGAGGCGGACCGGCCGCACCGGATGACGTACCGCAAGCTGACCCGCTAGCTCGAGCGGCGCGGGAGGACGGCGGAGACTTGATGACGGACGACCCCGAACAAGACCTGGTCGACCTTTGCTACTCGCTGGCCCGGCGGGGCCATGAGGAAGGGGGCGTGCCGATCGGCTCGGTGTTGGCGCGCGGCCGCGGCGTCGTCTCCACCGGCTACAACAAGCGAGTCCAGCTCGGCGATCCGATCGCTCATGGCGAGATGGACTGCCTGCGCAACGCCGGCCGCCAGCTCAGCTATCGCGACACCACGCTCTACACCTCGCTGTCGCCCTGCATGATGTGCTCGGGCACCATCGTGCAGTTCGGAATCCCCCGCGTCGTCATCCTCGAGAACGTCAATTTCGGAGGCAATGAGGATTTCCTTCGGGCGAACGGCGTGACGGTGGCGGTCGTCGACGACCGGCGCTGTATCGAGCTGATGGCGCGCTTCATCGCCGAGAGGCCGGAGCTGTGGAACGAGGACATCGGCGAGACGTAGCCGTCCGGCCCTGCGGACCGATCTCGACGTTTCACCCAAAGCACCAAAGTACCAAAGCACCGAAGGGGCCGCGGCAACTTCGCGAACCGAAGGACAGGATCCGCCGGCTCTTCAGACAAGTCTGGACGCTTTCGAGTAACGACCGAAGGCAACAAAGTCGTCCAGCCCCGGGTGGCCGTGGCAGAGCCGCGCCGGCCGCTTCTTCCTTTATCCGGCAACGGAGGCCCCCGCTCGCCCTCCTGCCTTCACCCCCTCTCCCTGCAGGGGAGAGGGACAGCCGCGAAACGGCAGGGTGAGGGACTGAGGCATGCCCTCACCGTCCCAAGCTTCGCTTGGGCCCCTCCCTCTCCCCTTCAGGGAGAGGGCTATGCGCCGCCACCGCATCCACTTCGTCCGATGCCGCACGGCGCGAACAGGGTTAACCATCCTCTAACACCCTGCCGCTAGAGCCGCTTCGACTTCACGAGGCGCGATCGAAATGCTGCACAAGTCCATGCTGGGTCTGCCGATGCTGCTGCTCGGCGCGTCGTGCGTGCCGCCGGTGGCGGGGGGGCAGGGGGTTCGGACGCTTGCCGCGGCGATGCCCGCCCGGCCCGCCGAGGCCCCGGCCGGCAAGGCGCCCGCGCCGCTGCCGCCGGCCGAGGCGATCGCTCCCGGCCAGGCGGCCGAGCCGTTCGCCGTCGGGGCGGCCGGCGAGCGCGACATCGCCGCCTCGCTGCAATGCCTCACCGCCGCCGTCTACCACGAGGCGCGCTCGGAGGGGCTGGAAGGGCAGCGCGCGGTGGCCCAGGTGGTCCTCAACCGGGTCCGCCATTCGGCTTTCCCCAACAGCGTCTGCGCAGTGGTCTATCAGGGGTCGCGGCGAAGCACCGGCTGCCAGTTCAGCTTCACCTGCGACGGCTCGCTGCGCCGAGCGCTCGACCGCGAGGCGTGGCTGAGGGCGCGGCGGGTGGCGACGACGGCGCTCGCCGGCGGAGTCTACGGCCCCGTCGGCCTCGCCACCCATTACCATACCACCGCTATCCGGCCGTGGTGGGCGTCGGCGATGCGGCCGGCGGTGATCGTCGGCTCGCACATCTTCTACCGCTGGCGCGGCGAATGGGGCGATCCCAAATCCTACCGGCGCCCCTATCTGGCGGCCGAGACGACGCGTCTGGCCGAGCGGCCGGCGCAGCGAGAGGCTCCCGCCGCCGCGCCCGCGCAAGGCGATGTCACGATGGCGTTCGGAGTGAGGATCCGCCGCGGCGGTCCGCCGCCGAGGATGATCGCGGCCGAGGCCGCGACGCCCGCGGCGCCGGAGGAGACGACGGCGGTCCGGATCCGAGTCGGGCTTCCCGACTTCGTCGAGGCCGCCGCCGCCGAGCCTGCCGGGACCGTCCCGGCGGCGCGGTGACCCGCTAGCGCACCCGCTTGACGTAGACCCGCCCGTCCTCGCGCCGCTCGGTGGCGAAATTGGGGACGGCGTCGATCAGCTCGTGGAGGTCGGCGTAGCCATAGCTGCGCGCGTCGAACGAGGAGCGGTTGCCGGCGCGCTGGCCGACCTCGGAGAGGCTGGCATAGCCGCGCCCGTCGCGCTTCGATCCCCGGAAGGCGGCGCCGAGCAGCTTGACCAGCTCCTCGTCGACCTTGCGCTTGGCGGCCGGGGGCGCGGCTTCCGCCGTCTCCTGCTCGTGGCTCTGGACGAGCGCTCCGACGTCGATGAAGCGGCTGCAGGCCTGCTGGAAGGAGACGGGAGCGCGCGACGTTCCGAAGCCGTAGACCGGCACCCCGTCCTGACGAATCCGCATCGCCAGCGGCATGAAGTCCGAATCGCTCGACATGATCCCGAAGCCGTCGACCCGGCCGCCGAACAGCAGGTCCATCGCGTCGATCGTCATCTTCATGTCGGTCGCGTTCTTGCCCTTGGTGATGTCGAACTGCTGGTGCGGCTCGATCGCATGGCGGTGCGTCATCTCGGCCCAGCCCTTGAGTCCGGCCTTGCTCCAGTTTCCATAGGCGCGGCGGATGTTGACCGTGCCAAGCTCGGCGAGGACGGTCAGGACCGAGTCGAGATGGTCCGACGAGGCGTTGTCCGCGTCGATCAGCAGGGCGATGTTGCCGTCCTGGCGGTCCGTGCCGGCCATGCTAGCGCCGGCCGCCGGAGTTGAGGCGCGAGTCGAGGCTCCAAGGCCCCGGCCCCGCCGCTGCGATATAGAGGAAGACGAAGCAGTAGAGGATCGCCGCGTCGCCGCCGTTGAGGGCGGGGAAGGGGCCGCTCGGCGCGTGGAACATCCAATAGGCGACCGCCATCTCGCCGGCGAGGATGAAGGCGACCGGGCGGGAGAACAGGCCGATCAGAAGCAGCGCCCCGCCGACCATCTCGAGAAGGCCGCCGATCCACATGAACGACAGCGGCGGCGGCTGCGACATTCCATCCGCCATCGGCGGGAAGCCGAGCAGCTTCTGGGTGCCATGCTCCATGAAGATCAGCGCCGAGACGATCCTCAGCACGCTCAGCAGGCGCGGCGCCCAGGCCGCCGGCAGTCCCCCCCAGTCGCGCATCTTTCCATCTCCAGGCCCGTGTTTCGACGCGCCTAGCACCGCCGCGCGGGAGGCGAAAGCCGCGCTCGCCAAGTGCCTGTCGCGGCTGGATTAAACACGCCTCTGGCGCTTCTCGCCGTTCTGCGGCAGAAGCGTTTCGACCATGGCCAATCCGCGCAGCCTCTACGACGTCCTCAACGTCGCTCCCGAAGCCGAGCCCGTCGTCGTCGAGGCCGCCTACAAGGCGTTGATCAAGAAATATCATCCCGACCAGGCGGTCGAGCCGGCGACCTCGAAGGACGCGACGGCGATCAACGAGGCTTTCGCGATCCTCAAGGATCCGGCGAAAAGGGCCGATTACGACCACCGGCTGTGGACCAAGCAGCAGGCGCTTCGCCTCGCCGAGCTCCAGGTGGCGAGCGCCGGCCGGCCGCCGCGCTACGTGGCGGTCAGCGGCTGGCTGATCGCGGGCCTGCTCGCCTGCGCGCTCGCCGCCGTCGCGCTCGGCAAGAACGTCGTCCCGCCGACGCTGGCAGCGGCCGCGGCCGAGGCCGCCGAGCCGCACGATTCGGAGGAGCCGGCCCGCGCCGCCGCGGCCAGGGCGGCCGCCGCCGAGGCGGTCCACGACCGGGTCGCGATGCCCTCCTCCGCGGCGGTGATCGCCCGGGTCCGAGCCGAGCGGGGAGTGATCGCGCAGGTCCGGCCGGAGCCTCCGGCGCCTCCTGCCCGGGGCGCCGTCCGCTACCGCAAGACCAAGCCCTCGGCCCGCGCCCGCACCCGCGCCGAAACCCGCGAGGAGAAGGACTTCCTCGAGCGCCAGGGCTATATCTATTAGTTCTTGCGGCAGGGCACCGCGCAGGGCCGGCCCGGATCGTCGGGGTCGCGGCGCCGGACCCGGTCGTCGCTGACGGCGCGCTCGACCTGCGCGGCGAGGCCGCTCTTCTCCCTGCGATAGCCTCTCGCCTCGAGGCAGTCGTAGGCGTTGAGCAGGGCCGCCACCGGGTCCATCCAATATTTGTCGTTGGCCCATTCGGTGCAATAATCGACGTCGACCTGCTGCTCGGCCAGCGTCTTGGTCGGATGCGAGACCTGGGCGGTGCAGGCCGCGAGGGCCAAAGCGGGAATGAACGCGTACCTCATCGGCTCTTTCTTGCATCCGCCGCTCCGGATCGCAACTTAGGTCCGAGCATGCGACGTCTCCTCGCCTTCGTCCCGCCGCTCTGCCTGCTGCTGGCCGCCTGCGGCTCCTCGCGGCCGGAATGGGCGGACGGCGCGATGGTCCGCGAGGAGCGGCCCGCTTATGCCGACGCTCAGGACCTCTCCCGGCTCGAGGCGCGCCTGCTCGCCATCCACAATCGCGAGCGCGCCGCGACCGGAGCCGCGCCGCTCGTGTGGGACGCCGGCCTCGCCGCCGCCGCCCGCGCCTACGGTCCCGAGCTGGCCCGGCTCGGCAAGCTCGCCCATGCGCCGCCGGCGGCTCGGCCGGGGCAGGGCGAGAATCTGTGGATGGGCACCCGCGCCGCCTATGAGCTCGAGCACATGGCCGGCGCCTGGGCGGCCGAGAAGAGCCTGTTCCGCCCCGGCTTCTTCCCCGACGTCGTGCGGCGCGGCAAGTGGCCCGACGTCGCCCATTACACCCAGATGATCTGGAAGGGCACGCGCCGCCTCGGCTGCGCCGTCCATACCGAGCCGAAGTGGGACTTCCTCATCTGCCGCTATTCCCCGCCGGGCAACGTCGTCGGGCAGAGGGTGCCCTAGATCCTCCCCATCGCAGATGGGGAGGGGGACCACCCGAAGGGTGGTGGAGGGGTAGAAGGCGCAGGCCTCCGCCCTCTCGCGCCGGATCTTCCCCTGCCGAGCCATCTACCCCTCCACCATGCTTCGCATGGTCCCCCTCCCCACGCGCTGCGCGCGCAGGGAGGACTAGGCTTCGCCTCCGCCCTTGCCTATCAAGCCTCAACGACAAGGGGAGGGGCCGCTTCATGAACCTGTTCGCGCGCAAGGCCGTGGTCGCCGACGATGACATGGCGCCGGAGCACCGGCTTCACCGCAGCCTCGGCTGGCCGCACCTGATCGCGCTCGGCGTCGGCGCCATCGTCGGCGCCGGGATCCTCGCCCTGATCGGGGTCGGAGCGGCCAAAGCCGGCCCTTCGGTGCTCCTGTCCTTTGCCATAGCCGGCGTGATCTGCGCGGCGGCGGCACTCGCCTACGCCGAAATGGCGACGATGATCCCCGCCTCGGGAAGCGCCTACACATACACTTATGTGGTGGTCGGCGAGTTGATCGCCTGGGTCATCGGCTGGAGCCTGATCCTCGAGTACAGCCTCGTGGTGAGCGCGGTGGCGGTGAGCTGGTCCGAATTCGCGGTGCCGTTGCTGAACGAGATCGTGCCGTTCCCCGCCGCTTTGGCCGCCGGTCCTCATGCCGGCGGGATCGTCAACCTGCCGGCCGTTTTCATCGTCGGAGTGGTCGCGGCCTTGCTGATCGCCGGCACTCGGGAGAGCGCGTCGCTCAACGCCGCCCTGGTCGTGCTCAAGATCGTCGCGCTCATCGTCTTCGTCGCGGTAACCCTGCCGTATTTCGACGCGGCAAATTTCGAGCCGTTCATGCCTTACGGCTTCGTCAAGTCCGGGGCGCCCGGAAGCGAGGTCGGGGTGATGGCCGCGGCGGCGATCATCTTCTTCGCCTTCTACGGCTTCGACGCCATCGCCACCGCCGCCGAGGAGACGAAGAATCCCGGCCGCGACCTCGCCATCGGAATCGTCGGCTCGATGCTGATCTGCGTCGTCATCTACATAGCCGTAGCGGCCGCCGCGATCGGCGCCGTCTCCTACACGGTGTTCGCAAACAGCGGCGAGGCGCTGGCGCTGATCCTGCGCGAGCTCGGCCATCCGTGGACCGCCCGCTTCGTTGCTGCCACGGCGGTGATCGCGCTTCCGACGGTGATCCTCGCCTTCTTCTACGGGCAGAGCCGGATCTTCTTCGTCATGGCGCGCGACGGGCTGCTCCCGCCCGGCCTCGCTCGGGTCTCGGGCCGAGGCTCGCCGGTCCGGATCACCCTCTTCACCGCCATCGTCGTCGGAACCCTCGCGGGCCTCGTGCCGCTCGACGAGCTTGCCGCGCTCGCCAACGCCGGGACCCTCGTCGCCTTCATCGCCGTCTGCGCCTGCATGCTGATCATGCGCCGGAGGGCGCCCGACCTGCCGCGCAAGTTCCGCACCCCGCTTCCCTGGGTGGTGGGGATCTTCGGGATCCTCGGCTGCGCCTATCTCTTCTACAGCCTGCCGCGCACCACCCAGATCTACTTCCTGTGCGCCCATGTCGTCGGACTGGTCATCTACTTCGCTTATGGGGCGAGGCGGAGCGTGGCCAGCCACGCCTGAGCCGGGGGAGCGCCAAAGCTCAGGCCGGAGCGAACTCGCCGCTGGCCTCGTCGAGCAGGTGAAGCACACCGTCCGAAATGGCGAAATAGGCGCCGTGGAGCTTGAGGCGCCCGTCCGACTCGCGCTCGCGCACCCAGGGGAAGGTGCGCAGATTGGCGAGGCTGACCCGGACCCCCTCCATCTCCATCGCCCGGAAGTCCTCGCCATGCTCGGCCCGGACCTTGTCGCGGGCCTCGCGCAGCATCTCGATCCAGTCGGCGATGAAATGGCCCTCGCCATGGGCGGCATCGTCGAACTGCCCGGTCAGCGCCGCCGCGCAGCCGCCGCAAAAGCCGTGGCCCATCACCACCACTTCCTCGACCTGAAGCTGGGTGACGGCGAACTCCAGCGCCGCCGAAACCCCGTGATGGCCGCCGGTGGTCTCGTAGGGCGGGACCAAAGCGGCGACGTTCCTGACCACGAACATCTCGCCGGGGCCGGAATCGAAGATCTGGGTGGGGTCGACCCGGCTGTCCGAGCAGGCGATCACCATCACCCGCGGGCTCTGCCCCTCGGCGAGCCGCTCCCACCGCGCCCGCTGCCGCGCCCAGCCGGTCTCGCGGAAGCGGCGGTATCCGTCGATGAGGTCCGTTATAGCGGCCAAGCCTGGTCTCCCCCAACCGTTCGGGCTGAGCTCGTCGAAGCCCTCCCATGTTCGCGGCGCCCTAAGAGAAGGCCGGCCCTTCCACAATGGGTGAGCTCGCGCGGAGGCGCCGCCGCGCCGAGGTGGCGCACGACTTTCGATGGCGCTAGAAAGGTCGCGATTGCGGGAGCATCCCATGGCCAGCGTGAAATTCACCAAGAAGAACGACTCGATCGAGATCCGGCTGCCGGACGAGACGAAGGCCGCGTTCTGGGAGAAGTGCCGGCGGGAAGGACGCACCGCCAGCGATGCCGTGCGCTCCTTCATCGATGAGCAGCTCGAGCCTCGGGCGAGCGCTCGGCGGAGTCGAAGGTCGCTGTGGCGTATCGGTCTGGCGGTTGCTGCCGGAGCCGTTCTGGGCGGGGGTATCGCCGCCCCCTCGATCGCGGCTTCCGGCGACAACAGCCGCTCGGCATTCCGGGCGCTTGACCGGGACCATGACGGCGCCCTCACCTATGAGGAATTTGGCTCCCGATAGCGGGGCTCGAGGGTTGTCCGGACACGATTTCGGCCTGTCCGGACACGACATCGCTGGCGTTCCAGGGCGCGAACGGATTGGTCGGCGCCATGACCGACAACCCCAAAGCACCGCCGCGGACGAACTGGGCCGCCAGCCTACGCGACCTGGCCGGACTGCTTCTGCTCGTGATCGGCTTCCACAGCCTGGTCGCCAAGCCCTTCTACATTCCGTCCGAATCGATGATGCCGGGGCTTCGGGTCGGGGACCGGCTCCTGGTCAGCAAATATCCCTATGGCTGGTCCTACGCATCGATCAGCTTCCACCTGTTGCCGTTCATCAAAGGCCGCCTGTTCGGCTCCATGCCCGAGCGGGGCGATATCGTGATCGTGTCCCCGCCCGGATCAGGGAAACAAGACGATCTTGTCAAACGGGTCGTCGGCCTGCCCGGCGACGAAGTGCGGATGGTGCGCGGCCGGCTGTGGCTCAACGGAAGGGCCGTTCCGACGGTCGACCTGGGCTACCGCCGGCTCCGAGCCGACTCGAATCTGCGTTGCAGCGCGCTCGAACCGGAGACACGTCGGGGAAGCGATCCCGACGAACTTCATTGCCGCGTGCATGCCCTGAGGGAGACGCTTCCAGGGAAACGCTCCTACGACGTCCTCGACCTGTATCCGGGCCGCCAGGACGACACGGCACCGTACACCGTCCCTGAAGGCCATGTGTTCCTGCTGGGCGACAACCGCGACAACAGCGCCGACAGCCGATTTGCGGTGGCGTCGAACGGGCTGGGCGGAGCCGTTCCGGTCGAGGCCATCGGCGGAAGGGCCGAATTCGTCACCTTCTCGCTCAAGGGCGAGGCGAGCTGGAGCCCGGTGACGTGGTTCTCCAATTTCCGAAGCGGGCGCTCAGGCGTTTCGCTTCGCCCCGAGGGCTGACGCTCCGGATTGTTGTTAAGAGGGGCGAGGATCGCTATCTGGCCGCCATGAGCGAAGCTGACCCGATCCTCACGCCGCCCGCGCCGCGCCAGCGCAAGCCCGACTG
>DASVRO010000083.1:0-11506 GCA_036388575.1 Allosphingosinicella sp. | reverse complement strand
GCGTCACCCGCGAGTTCGTGCTGTGGCTGCGCGGAGCTCCGGGCGGAACCTACCACATCCGGATCAAGGGCATCTGCTTCGACGCCTGCTTCCACGGCGACGCCGACGCCTGCTTCCAGTTCGAAGTCTGCAAGGATTGAGTTTCAGGCCCTGATCGCCAGCGCCGCGCACACCATTGCAAGCAGCATGGCGAGCAGCATAGCGGGCTGCCACGGCACCCAGCCGGGCCGGTCGACGTCGCGGCGCCTGGCGCGGGCATGGTCGCGCCAGCCGGCAATCGCCGCGAGAGCGCCGAAGGCCGCGGCGGCGAGCCAGAGGAGGTTGGCGGGATCGTCGGGCACGGTCGCTCCTTAACGTCGTGCCGGGCCCGGTCCAGCCTCGACTTTCGGCTTGCAGGAGTTGCACGCCGCCCCCGGCTTGGCCATGAGCTTCGGGAACCGGACGAATGGAGAAAGCCTCGTGATCGCATCAAGACTTGCCGCGCTGATCCTGGGGCTCGCGCTCACCTCAGCCTGTGCGCCTTCGCGCGAGGCGGTCGCGGCGGGCGAGACCGCCCTCCATGCCGACACGGCGATCGCCGCCGCCGTCGGTTCGACGACCCGCACCGAGGCCAACCGCGCCCGCGACGCCTGGCGCCATCCGCGCGAAACTCTCGGCTTCTTCGGAGTCGAGCCGGACGACACCGTGGTCGAGATCTGGCCCGGCGGAGGCTGGTATGCCGAGATCCTCGCGCCGCTGGTGCGCGAGCGGGGCGCTTATTATGCCGCGGCCAACGGCGGCGGGCTTGGCGGCGCCCGGGCGCTGGCGGCGAAGGATCCGGCGACCTACGGCCACATCCGCTACGCCGCCTTCCCGGCCGGAGTCGCCGCGGCGACGGAGGCGAGGGTGCCGGACGGCACCGCCGACGTCGTCCTCACCTTCCGCAACGTCCACAACTGGATCATGCCGGCCCAGCCGTTCGGCGAGGAGGCGTTCCGGCAGATGTTCGCGATGCTCAAGCCCGGCGGGACTCTGGGCGTCGTCGAGCACCGCCTGCCCGAGAGCGCCGATCCGGCGCGGGAGAAGACGTCCGGCTACATCAAGGTCTCGACCGTCCGGCGGATGGCGGAGGCGGCGGGCTTCCGGCTGGTCGAGTCGAGCGAGATCAATGCCAATCCGGCCGACACGAAGGATCATCCCAACGGAGTCTGGTCGCTGCCGCCGAGCCTGCGCGGCAAGGAGGTCGGCCGCGAGCGCTTCCTCGCCATCGGCGAGAGCGACCGGATGACGCTGAGGTTCGTCAAGCCGCGCTAGCTCCTCCCCGGAATGGGGAGGGGGACCGCCGCCGAAGGCGGTGGTGGAGGGGGCCCCGCGTCAACGCTGCGCAACGGCGGGCCCCCTCCACCATGCTGCGCATGGTCCCCCTCCCCGTCCCGGGGAGGATTACTGGTCCTTGACCACCTTGCCGCGGGCCATGACGAAGGGCACGCGCTTCAGGATCGTCACGTCGGCCAGGGGGTCGCCGGCGACGGCGATCAGGTCGGCGGTCTTGCCGCGCTCGATCGTGCCGATCTCGGCGGTGAGGCCGAGCAGCTCGGCGGCGCCGACGGTCGCGGCCTCGATCGCGGTGGCGGGGGTCATTCCGTGCCTGACCATCAGCTCGAACTCGTCGGCGTTGCGGCCGTGCTTGGAGACTCCCGCATCGGTGCCGAAGGCGATGCGCACGCCGGCTGGGACCGCCTTCCTGAGCGCGTCGCCGGTGATCTTGATCCGCCAGTCGATCTTGGCCCGCACGTCGGGGGCATAAGCGTTGGGATCGGCGGCGATCCGCTCCAGATAGCCGTTCACGGTCGACAGGGTCGGGACGTAGAAGGCGCGCTTCGCCTTGAACAGGCGAATGCCTTCCTCGTCGAGCAACGTGCCGTGCTCGATCGAATCGGCGCCGGCGGCGAGCGCGGCGTTGATCCCGTCGGCGCCGTGGGCGTGGACGGCGACCTTCTTGCCGTAGAGATGGGCGGTGTCGACCAGCGCCTTGACCTCGTCGTCGAAGATCTGGCGGCCGAGGCCGGCGCCGATGCGGCTGTTGACGCCGCCGGTCGTCGCGATCTTGATGACGTCGACGCCGCGGCGGATCTGGGTGCGCACGGCGCGGCGGCAACTCTCGGCGCCGTCGCAAAGATTGTCCTGCGGAACGGCGGAGTGAAGGTCCTCGGCGAGGCCGAGGGTCGCGTCCATGTGGCCGGACGTCGTCGAGATCGAGCGGCCGGAGTCGACGATGCGGGGCGCGACGACCTCGCCGCGGGCGGCGGCGTCGCGGATCGCCAGGGTGGCGCCGCTGCCGTCGCCGAGGTTGCGGACGGTGGTGAAGCCGGCTTCCAGCGTCTTCCTGGCGTTGGCGAGGGTGCGAAGAGTCTTGGTCGGAGCGTCCTCGGTCAGCTCCTCGATCAGGGCCGCGTTGCCGCCGGCGTCGCTGTCGAGGTGGACGTGGCTGTCGATCAGGCCGGGGAGGACGAAGCGGGCCGAGAGGTCGATCAGGGCCGCGCCGGCGGGAGGGGGGACGAGGCCGTCGGCGACGTCGATGATGCGGCCGCCGGCGACCATGATCGTGGTCGGACCGCGCGGCGCCCTGCCGGGGCGGTCGAGGAGGCGGCCGGCGTGGATGTAGGTGACGCCGGTGAGCGGCGGCGGCCCGGGCTGGGCGAAGGTGGGAACGGCGGTGCCAAGGGCGAGAACGGAGGCGGCGAGGGCAAGGCGCATTGGGTTCCTTTCTATCCCCCTCCCTGCGTGCAGGGAGGGGAATTCAGCGGGTCAGCTTCTCGACCTTGGCCTGGAGGTCGGCGAGCTCGGCGCGCAGGCGCTCGAGCTCGGCCTCGCGGCCGCCTTCGGCCGGAGCGGCGGGAGGCGTCCGGCCGCCGGTCGCGGCGGCCTGGAACAGCTCCATGTTGCGGCGGGCGAGCTCGGCGAACGGATTGGCGGCGAAGGCGCCGGCGAGAGTCTCGCGCATCTGGCTCTGGTTGCGCTGGAAGGCCTCGAGGCTGGCCTCGAGATATTGCGGCAGCATCGCCTGCATTGGGCCGCCGCCGTACATTCCGATCAGCTGCCTGAGGAAGCTGACCGGGAGCAGGGTCTGGCCGCGGCTCTCCTCGTCCATGATGATCTGGGTGAGGACGTTGTGGGTGATGTCCTCGCCGCTGCGCGCGTCGACGACTTTGAACTCGCGCTTCTGGCGGACCATCTCCGCCAGCCGCTCCAACGTGATGTAGGACGAGCTTTCGGTGTCATAGAGCCGCCGGTTGGCGTATTTCTTGATGATGACGACGTCGTCGCCGGATACCGAGGCCGCCATGAATGATCCCTCAATCGAGGGCTCCGCTCTAGCACCGAAGCTTGACGCGCCGCAACACAGGCCGCGGCCCCTGCCTCTGTTCCTCGCCATGCTGCGGCGCGAGACGGAAGGCCGGCCGGAGCGGCTCGACAAGGCGCTTCGCGGGCTGCGCCGCTACCAGCAGGCGGAGCGGCCTGCCGTCGAGCCGCCGCCGGCGGCGGTCGCGGCGGTGCTTGGGGCGAAGGTGCGCGACTATGGCGGGGCGGGGCCGAGCGTGCTGTTCGTGCCGTCGCTGATCAACCCGCCCTCGATCCTCGATCTGCCGGGACGCTCGCTGCTGCGCTGGCTGGCCGCGCAAGGCGGAGTCCGCCCGCTTCTGCTCGACTGGGGATGGGACGTCGCGGCGCGGTCGCGGCTGTCGGTCGCCGACCATGTCGACGCGGTGATCCTGCCGCTGATCGAAGCGCTCGGCGAGAGGCCGGCGCTGGCGGGCTATTGCCTGGGCGGGACGATGGCTCTGGCGGCGGCCGGGGCGAGCGGCGCCCCGGCGGTGGCGGCGATCGCGGCGCCGTGGCGCTTCTCGGCCTTTCCGGACGAGGCGCGGGCGCTTCTCGCGCGGCTTTGGGCCGGCGCCGAGCCGACCTCGGCGGCGCTCGGCTGCCTGCCGATGGAGGTGCTTCAGAGCGCCTTCTGGAGCCTCGATCCGGGCCGGACCGTCGCCAAGTTCGAAGCTTTTGCCGACATGGCGGAAGGCAGCGCCGAGGCACGGGCCTTCGTCACCCTCGAGGACTGGGCCAATGACGGCCCGCCATTGCCGCACGCGGCGGCGAAGGAGCTGTTCGAGGACCTGTTCGAAGCCGACTCCACCGGCCGCGGCCTGTGGCGTCTCGCCGATCCGGGCGCCCTGCCCTGCCCCGTCCTCGACATCGTCTCGACCACCGACCGGATCGTGCCGGCGGCGAGCGCGGCCGGCGCGGGCGAGCGGATGGAGCTCGCCCAGGGCCATGTCGGAATGGTGGTCGGAGGGCGCGCCCGCGAGGCGCTGTGGAAGCCGCTCGCCGCCTGGCTTTCCCGCAATGCAGCGCGGTGCTAGGGGCACGCCCGAACCCACAACCCGCGGAAGATGGGGACACGTACTTTTTCGCGAAAAAAGTACGTGTCCCCCCCGAGCCAGGAGTCCCACCATGACCTCCCCCACCGACGTCGTCATCATCGCCGCCAAGCGCACCCCCGTCGGCGCCTTCCTCGGCGCCTTCGCCTCCACTCCGGCGCACGAGCTCGGCCGGGTGGCGATCGAGGCGGCGCTCGAACAGGCGGGCGTGTCGCCCGACGAGGTCAGCGAGGTCATCCTCGGCCAGGTGCTGACCGCGGCCCAGGGCCAGAATCCGGCGCGGCAGGCGTCGATGGCGGCGGGCGTTCCGAAGGAGGTTCCGGCCTGGGGAGTCAACCAGGTCTGCGGCTCGGGCCTTCGCGCGGTCGCCCTGGCGACCCAGGCGATCCAGACCGGCGACGCCAGCATCGTCGTCGCCGGCGGCCAGGAGAGCATGAGCCTCTCCGCCCACGCCCAGCATCTGCGCGGCGGCACCAAGATGGGCGACCTCTCCATGATCGACACGATGGTCAAGGACGGCCTCACCGACGTCTTCAACGGCTATCACATGGGCATCACCGCCGAGAATCTGGCCGAGCAATATCAGGTCACCCGCTCCGACCAGGACAATTTCGCGGTCGCCAGCCAGAACAAGGCCGAGGCGGCCCGCGCCGAGGGCCGCTTCAGGGACGAGATCGCTCCGGTCACGATCAAGAGCCGCAAGGGCGAGACGGTGGTCGACCAGGACGAATATATCCGCGCCGGAGCGACGATCGACGCAGTCTCGGGGCTGCGTCCCGCCTTCAAGAAGGACGGCACCGTCACCGCCGCCAATGCGTCGGGCCTCAACGACGGCGCCGCCGCGCTGGTCCTGATGAGCCGCGAGGAGGCCGAGCGCCGCGGCGCCACGATCCTCGCCCGTGTCGCCAGCTGGGCCTCGGCCGGAGTCGACCCCTCGATCATGGGCATCGGCCCCGTTCCGGCCTCGCGCAAGGCGCTCGAGAAAGCCGGCTGGACGATCGCCGATCTCGACCTCATCGAGGCCAACGAGGCCTTCGCCGCGCAGGCGCTGGCGGTCGGCAAGGAGCTCGGCTGGGATGCCGACAAGGTCAATGTCAACGGGGGCGCCATCGCCATCGGCCATCCGATCGGCGCCAGCGGCGCCCGGGTGCTCACCACCCTGCTCTACGAGATGGAGCGGCGCGACGCGAAAAAGGGCCTCGCGACGCTGTGCATCGGCGGCGGCATGGGAATTGCCCTGTGCGTCGAGCGCTGAGGCCCAAGCGCCTCTGCGAAAAGCCTTTTTCCGCTGTCCGAAAGCGGGCGATGTTGCAGAACGGTTACACCCGCTGAACTTTCGCTGAACGTTGGTCGCGGCGGTCTTGCACAGGGGGGCCGAATCGTCTCTGCGTCATGGGCGAAGGCCGTGCGCGACAGGCGCGGCCGATTAAGAGGGATGAATCGGGATGAGAAAAATTGGCCTGCTCGGGTCGAGCGCGTTGCGCTCGGCTGTTGCATTTAGCTTTGCGGTCGCCTTCGCGTCGACCGCCATGGCGCAAACCACGCCGACGGACGACGATGCCGTCACCACCGCTCAGGACCCCGAGCAGCTGGGCCAGAACGAGGTCGAGCTCGAATCGGGCCAGGAGGCTTCCTCCGCCGACGGCGCGCCGGCCGAAGAGCAGGTCATCCAGATCACCGGCTCGCGCATCAACCGCCCGACCCTCACCTCGTCGATTCCGATCACCTCGCTCGGCGTCCAGGACCTGACCACCAGCGGCAACGTCTCGCTCGGCGACACGCTGAACCAGCTGCCGCAGCTGGTCTCGACCTTCTCGCAGGCGAACTCGACGCGCTTCATCGGCACCGCCGGAATCAACGCGCTCGATCTTCGCGGCCTCGGCAACTCGCGTACCCTGGTGCTGGTCAACGGCCGCCGCCAGATGACCGCGACTCCGGGCGTCGAGCGAGTCGACGTCAACACGATCCCGACCGACCTCATCGAGCGGGTCGACATCGTCACCGGCGGCAACTCGGCCATCTACGGCTCGGACGCCGTCGCCGGCGTCGTCAACTTCATCCTGAAGCGTAACTTCGACGGCATCCGCCTTCGCGGCCAGGGCGGCATCTCGTCGCGCGGCGACCGCGGCTCCTACTTCGTCAGCCTCACGGGCGGCAAGAATTTCGGCGGAGGCCGCGGCAACGTCGCCGTGGCGGCGGAATATGCGAAGCAGAACACGCTCTACTTCACGGACCGCGACGCGCAGACCGGCGCCTTCTCGGGCCGCACCCAGTATCAGATCGTCGAGAACGTCGGTCCGAACACCAACCCGAGCGCGGGCCTGGTTCGCCCCGCCGAGCCGGCGACCGGCAACGGCATCCCCGATCGCGTCCTGATCAGCGGCGTGCGCAACAACAGCATCTCGGAGGGCGGCCTGTTCTCCGCCACCTGTCCGACGGCGGCAGCCACCGGCGAATCGGCCGCGGCCTTCGCGGCTCGCCGGGCACTGGCCTGCAACGGCATTCCGAACCCGGGCAGCACCAATCCGCTGGCGCAGTTCGGCAACACCTTCATCTTCAACCAGGGTGGGAATTTCGTCCGCAACGAGTGCATCACCAACTTCGCTCCCTTCGGCAGCGGCAACTGCCTCGGCGGCCAGGGTTCGACGCTTCGCCTGACCGGCATGCTTTCGCCGGGCCTGGAGCGCAAGGCCGTGAACCTCATCGCCCATTTCGACGTGAGCGAGGCCTTCGTGCCTTTCGTCGAAGCCAAATATGTGCGGATCACCGCCAACCAGGAGGGTCAGCCGACCTTCTTCAACAACACGTTCAACATCAACAATCCGTTCCTCACCCCGGCGAACCGCGCGGCGATCGTCGCCGTCCTGCCGCCTGGCACGACGACCTTCACCGCCCAGCGCTTCAACATCGACTTCGGCGGCCGTGGCGAGCAGCATCTCAGGGAAACCTACGCCGCGGTGGTGGGCGCGACCGGCACGTTCAACGGCGACTGGAAGTACGAGGTCTCGGGCAATTACGGTAAGCTCTACACCTACTACGAGACCGAGGGTAACCTCCTCCGCCAGCAATACGCCAACTCGATCAACGCGGTGACCAACGCCTCGGGCAACATCGTCTGCGCGATCAACGCCGACGCGAGCACGGCGAACGACGATGCCGCCTGCGTCCCGGTCAACCTGTTCGGGATCGGCACCCCGTCCCAGGCGGCGCTCAACTACTTCGGCTATACGTCCAGCCGCGTTCAGCGCGCGAAGCTCCTGGACGGGCTCGCCTATGTGGCCGGCGACCTGTCGCAGCTGTTCGAGCTGCCCGGGGGCCCGATCGGCTTCGTGATCGGCGGCGAAATCCGTCGGCAGACCGCCTTCGCCGCCTACGATCCGACCACGACCAGCTCCGCGTGCGGAGCCACGGGCTGCACCTTCCTGAACATCATCCCCGACTTCACGCCGCCCGCGGTCGTGGTGAAGGAAGCGTTCGGCGAGATCAGCATCCCGCTGCTGCGCGACATGCCCTTCTTCCATGAGCTGACCATCGACGCGGCGGGACGTCTCTCCCACTACAACGTCGGCGACATCGGCACCGTCTTCGCCTGGAACGCCAACGCGACCTGGGCCCCCATCCGCGACATCCGCTTCCGCGGCGGATATGCACGGTCCATCCGGGCGCCTACCCAGAGCGATCTGTTCTCGCCGGCGTCGCAGACGTTCAACAACACCCTGGCCGATCCGTGCGGGCAGCAGAACATCAACAACAACCCGAACCGGGCGGCCAATTGCGCGGCTGCGGGCGTTCCGACGACCCAGACGTTCGCCGGCACGACCGAGCCGTTCACGAACCGTCCGGCCTCGGGCGTTCTGGGCAACAACCAGGGCAACCCGAACCTTGCGGAGGAGAAGGGAACCAGCCTCACGCTGGGCGCGATCTTCCAGCCGAGGTTCATCCCCGGCCTGTCGCTGACGATCGACTATTACGACATCAAGGTGGAAAACGTCATCCAGGCGCTGTTGTCGCAGACGGTCATCGACCTTTGCTACGACTCGACGACCGGCATCGACAATCAGTATTGCGCCGCGGTGTTCCGTAATCCGAACGGCACCTTCGCCGGTCAGCAGAACGTCCTCCACGGCGGCGGCACGGTGTCCTTCCCCGTGACCGGCCCGGGCTTCCTGCAGGCGTCGTTCAACTTCGCCAAGCTGAGGGCCACCGGCATCGACTTCGACCTGGCCTACCGGACCCGGCTCAGCAACGACGTGAAGATCAACCTGCGCGGCATCCTGTCGCGGAACCTCAGGCGCGACAACTTCACGAACGTCAACGATCCGACGTTCATCGATACGTTCCTGGAGGAGCTGGGCACGCCGAAGTGGCAGGGTCAGCTTTCGGCCAACCTCGAATATGACATCTTCAACTTCGGCTATCGCGGCCGCTGGATCGGCAAGACCGTCAACTTCCTGGCCACCGGCTACGAGACGTTCTTCGACTTCCAGGGCCGCCCGGCGCTCGATCCGGACTTCGCTTCGAGGGTCAAGTACCAGAACGTCTTCTACCACGACTTCCGGCTCGACATGAAGGTCGACAAGCGGTTCACTTTCTACATGGGCGTCGACAATGCGTTCGACCGCCTGCCGCCGCGCGACCTTCTGGGCACCGAGGGCGGCAGCCCCTACAACCCGGTCGGCCGCTTCTTCTATGCCGGCGCGGAAGTGAACTTCTAAACCGCGTCTGCTTCATACTCTCGGGGCCGCCTTCGGGCGGCCCCTTTTTTTTGCGCCGGCGGCCGGGCCCCCGCCCGTGTAGACAGGCGAAGGGTCTCATCTTAGGGCTGCGCGATGCGCTTCGCCGACCTCATCGCGCCGCTCCCCGTCGAGCGCTTCATGAGCGAACATTACGGCCAGCGGCCGCTCCACATCGCCGCTTCGGGCTCCGCGGCCCGGACGCGCCTGATCGACTGGCAGCGGATGAACGAGCTGCTCGCCATCCGGTCGCATTGGACCGAGGCGAACATCAAGCTGATCATCAACAGCCGTCCGGTCTATCCGAACCTCTATTTCGAGGACGTCGAGACGTCGGAGGGGCCGGTGAAGCGGGCCAGCGCCGCCAAGGTGCGGGCGCTGCTCGCCACCGGCGCCAGCCTCGTCGCGGATTCGGTCGAGGACATCTCGCCGGAGATCCGGGCTGTCGCGTCCGCTCTCGGCGAGCAATTCGCCGGCAAGGCGGGAGCGAACATCTATTGCAGCTTCGAGGGCGTCCAGGCCTTCGCTTCCCACTGCGACCTGCACGAGGTCTTCGCCATCCAGTGCGAGGGCGAGAAGAGCTGGAACATCTACGAGAACCGGGCACTCACTCCGGTCCAGCCGCTGCTCGGCGACGACGCCCAGGCCGTCATCGATTCGGTCAAGGGCAAGGTGGCGTTGAACGTGCGGATGCAGCCGGGCGACCTGCTCTACATCCCGCGCGGCTTCTACCACGATGCACTGGCGAGCCGCGACGCCTCGCTCCACGTCACCCTCGCGGTGCTGCCGCTGACCGGCCGGATCCTGCTTCGGATGCTCGAGGAGGAAGCGGTCCAGGATCCCGAGTTCCGCGAATATCTGCCCGACGCGCGGATCGACGGCGGCAGGGTTCTGGCCGAGCGCCTCTCGGTGCTGGCCGACCGCCTCGCCGCGATCCTGCGCACGCCGCGCTTCGCCACCGACGTCGCCGTCCGGCAGCGCCAGCTCCGGGACCGCGACGCCCCCTTCACCCTGCCCGATCGCGGCTCGGCCGACTTCTACGCCCGGAGCGACCGCGAGGCGGAGCTGCGGCGCGAGGACAGGGGAGTCGTGCTGGTGGCAGGGGGCACGACCCGCGAGCTTCGCCACCTGCACGGCCCGGCCGAATGGGTCCTCGGCCAGAGGGCCTTCTCGGCCCAGCAGCTCGCCGCCGAGTTCCGGCACGTCGACGAAGCCGAGCTCGATGGCCTCGTCCGGGACCTCGAGCAGCTGCGGCTGATCTACCGCTACCAGCCGGAGCGCTAGGGCGCCGACCGGCCGGCAGTTCCACCACCGTTCGGGCTGAGCTTGTCGAAGCCCACTCCTTGCGCCTCTGGAAAAAGAAGGAAAGCCCTTCGACAGGCTCAGGGCGAACGGGTGGCAAGCGGCTCAACCCGTTTCAACAAAGCGCTAGCCTTCGGCTGCCGCCGCCTGCGAGCCTTCGCCGGGCGGCTCGGGCCGCTGGACGAGCTGTCCGGCGGCGGCCTCGGCCGGGGTGTCGTGGGGGATCGTGCGCGAGCTCCAGTCCGAGCCGTCATGGGTGTAGCGGACGTGGCTGCCGCGGCGGAAGCCGGTGCCGTCCCACGCGATCACCTGAAGCTCGATGTCGTTGTTCTTGTGGGCGTGGATCCAGTTGAAGCTCTGCAGCTCGTTGTTGCGCAGCCGCTTCGACGTCGCGGTGCCGGCCTGGATGACGAGCGCTCCCCCGGCCCGCTCGACCATCTTGCGCGCCGCTTCGGCATAGGTGCGGTGGAAGTGGCCGGCGAGCGCTATGTTCACTCCGGCCCGGCACACCGCCGTCACCGCATCCTCGTGCCGGCCGACCGCCTCGGTCAGTTCCGTCCCCTCGCCGATCGGCATCGAGAAGAGGGGGTGATGGGTGACGAGGATCTTCGTCTTCTCCGGCGCCACGGCGGCGAAGCGCTCCTCGATGATCTTCATCTGGTCGCGGTTGATCCGGCCGTCCTTGATGGTCAGCGAGCGGGCGGTGTTGATGCCGAGCACCGCGACCTCGTCATTCTCGAACCAGGGGCACAGATCGTTGGAGATATACTTCTTGTAGCGGTGGAGCGGCGCGGCGAAGCGGGTGGCGACGTCGTAGAGCGGGATGTCGTGATTGCCGGGCACGGCCAGCACCGGCCAGCCCGCCGCCCTCAGCTTGTTGAGCCAGGTCGACGCCTGCTTGAACTGCTCGACCCGGGCGCGCTGGGTGAAATCGCCGCTGACGATGATCAGGTCCGGCTGCTGCTCCTGAAGCCAGGCGTTGGCGCCGTCGACGACCTTGTCGTCCTGGCAGCCGAAATGGATGTCGGAGAGGTGCGCGATACGGGCCATGGGGGG
>DASVRO010000082.1:0-11700 GCA_036388575.1 Allosphingosinicella sp. | reverse complement strand
GAAATAGACCAACATCGCCACCAAGAAGACAACGGCACAGCCTCCGAGAATCCAAGTTCCCATCGTCGTATCAATCGTCTGCCACATCATGCCGACGACCGTACTGGCGATGGCCGCCGTGCCAGCGATTGCTCCCGATGCTGCCCTTCTTCGCATGGACACACTGATGCCCTTCCCAGACCCCGTTGTGGAGTCTGGCCGCGCAAATAGCGCCTATCACCTACCTGCCGCAAAGGGATAATGTCGGGTAGTATTGACACGTCCGCGACTCGCGCTATGTAAGGAGAACCTGACGTTTGGTCAGGCAGGCATGACGACGGGCGAGAGCGTGAACAACCGGTTGCGAGTCCTTCGAGCGGAGCGGGAGTGGAGCCAGGCGGAGCTTGGCGGCCGGCTCGGAGTCTCGCGCCAGGCGGTGAACGCCATCGAGACCGGCAAATACGATCCTTCGCTTCCGCTCGCGTTCAAGCTCAGCCGGCTGTTCGGCGTCGCGATCGAGGAGATTTTCGATGACGGGGATGGGGGTGAGGGCGATGCACGATAGCGCGCCGCTCGGGGAGGGCGAGCGCCGCGAGCGGGGCGCCCGGCGAACGCGTTTCGGGGTCAAGGCCGGTTTGTTCGCGGTCGGGTTGTTCACCGGCATCTATGTGGGGGGGAATTTCGTCGGCAGCGGCTTCGATTTCTCGGCGCCCTGGTCGCCGCTCGCCGCCGCCGCCATCGCCCTCGTCTATCTCGCGGCGATGGGTATCGGGAGCCTGCTGCTGTCGCGCCACATCGACGAGCTCGAGCGCGACCGCGGCTACAAGGCGGCGGCCGCCGCCGGCGCGGCCTACGTCCTCGTCTATCCGGCCTGGTTCGCGCTGTGGAAGGGCGGCTTCGTGCCGGAACCGGTCCACTGGCTGCTGTTCCTGCTCTTCTGGCTGAGCCTGGCGCTCGCCACCCTCTGGTACCGCTTCCGCTAGGGATATCGACATGATCAGGAACCTCATCGCCGCGGCTCTGCTCGCGCTCGTGCTCGCGCCGCTCGTCTCGCTCCATCAGCTCGGAGCGATCGAGGTCCGGGCGTCGCTGCGGATCGCCGACCAGGCCGGCGTGCCCGCGATAAGCCTCGAGGCGCTCGTCGCCGCCACGCGCCTTTAAGAGGGTGGACATGACCGAGACCGAAGTCGTCGAACGGGCCGATCGGCTCGGCCGCCGCCGTGTTCGCATCTTCGCGGTCCAGGCGATCATATTCATCAGCTGGCAGGGCCTGTTCTTCTCGCGCGCGGCCGAGGAACCCCTTCGCGCCGTCGACGCGGTAAAGATTTCCGCCTGGTTCGTCTGGGTGCTGGCGCTCCTGATCCTGCTCGCGACCGGCGGCGGCCTGCTTCGAACCCGCAAGGTGCGCGCCCTGCTCAACGACGAGTTCACCCGCCGCAACCGCGCCGAGGCCTATGTCGCCGGCTTCTGGGCGGCCGTGGTCAGCGCCGTCGGTCTCTACGTGATCAATCTGTTCGAGACGGTCAGCGGCCGCGAGGCGATCCACACCATCCTCTCCGCCGCCATTGCCGCGGCGCTCATCACCTTCGCGGCGCGCGAGCGGCGGACCGCCCAGGCGGGCTAGGCCGACTGGACATCGGGGCGGCGGCGGGACAAGGGAAGGCGCCTGTCCCGCCGGAGTAGCCGATGCGCATCGCCTTGTTCCTCGCCCTTTTCCTCACGGCCTGCGCGACGGTGCCGCCGCCCACGGCCGCCGAGCGGGCGGAGCGCTGGTGGGCCGACGTCGCCACCCTCGCCGCCGACGACATGGAAGGCCGGCTGACCGGCACCCCCGGCTATCAGCGAGCGGCCGATTATGTGGTGTCCCAGCTTCAGGACATCGGACTCGAGCCGGCGGGGACGGACGGCTTCTTCCAGCCCGTCGCCTTCGAGGAGCAGTTCGTCGACGCCGCCGGCTCGAGCGCGGCCCTGGTCGCGGGCGGGCGCGAGACTTCGCTCGCCATCCCGGGCGACATCATCATCGGCCGCGGCGACGGCCGCCGTCCCGCGCGTATCGAGGCGCCTCTGGTCTTCGTCGGCTACGGGCTGCACATGCCCGAGGCCGGCCACGACGATTTCGCCGGCCTCGACCTCAAGGGCAAGATCGCGGTCGTGATCAGCGGCGGCCCGGTCGACGTCTCGGGAGCGCTCAAGGCGCATGCGCGGCGCGATCGGGCGCGGCTGCTTTCGGAACGGGGCGCGGCGGGGCTGCTCTCGCTGACGACGGCCAAGGCGGTGGAGGTGCCCTGGGCGCGCTCGATGGCGCAAGCCGGTCAGTCGGGAATGTATTTCGGCGATCCGGCGCTCCGCGACGTCAAGACCGAGTTCTTCAACGCCAGCTTCAACAGCGAGTCGAGCGAGAAGCTGTTCGGCCGGTCGGGCCGCACCTTCGCGGAGCTGTCGGCGCTCGCCGACGCCTCGAAGCCGCTGCCCCGGTTCGACATGAAGCAGTCGTTGCGGGCGACCGTCGCGATGCGGCACCGGGCGGTCACCTCGTCCAACGTCGTCGCCCGGATGCCCGGGAGCGATCCCCGGCTGAGAGCCGAGCATGTCGTCTTCTCGGCGCATCTCGACCATCTCGGGGTGAGCAGCCCGATCGACGGCGACGGACTCTACAACGGTGCGATGGACAATGCGGCCGGCGTCGCCGGGCTGCTCGACATCGCCCGCAGCTACAAGGCGCGGCGGCTGAAGCCGAAGCGCTCGATGCTCTTCGTCTTCGTCACGGCCGAGGAGAAAGGCCTGCTCGGCTCGCGCTATTTCGCGCTCCGGCCGACCGTCGCGAAGCCCTCGATCGTCGCCAACATGAACTTCGACATGGCTTTGCCGATCTTCCCGCTGAAGAGCGTGACGGCGCTCGGGGCGGAGGAGAGCAGCCTCGGCGTCGTCGCCGCCGCCGTCGGAGAGTCGATGGGGCTGCCCGTCGTCCCCGATCCCTTCCCGGACCGCAATGCCTTCGTCCGTTCCGACCAGTACAGCTTCATCCGCGAGGGCGTGCCGGCGCTCGCCTTCAAGTTCGGGTTCGGCAAGGACGATCCTGAAGCGGCGGTGGAGCGGCAGTGGCGCTCGACCCGCTACCACGCGCCCTCGGACGATCTTTCGCAGCCGGTGGCGCGGGAGGACGCGATCCGGCTGCACGATTTCGTCGGCGAGCTCGCCTTGCGGGTGGCCAACGCGCCCGAGCGCCCCGCGTGGGGCGGGCAGAGCTTCTTCCGCCGGTTCGCTCAATGAAGGGCCTCGGCAGCGCCCCAACCCCTCTCCCGTTTTTCGCGGGAGAGGAGGGGCCCACCGCGAAGCGGTGGGGGGTGAGGGTCTTGCTGAGTCCACGGTACAGACCCTCACCTCCCAAGCTTCGCTTGGGCCCCTCCTCTCCCGCGAAAAGCGGGAGAGGGGTTTCCATCGGCATCGCGGCCCTTTTCCTTCTCCTCGCCGCTCCGGCGACGGCGCAGAAAGCCGCGCCGCTTCTCACCGCCGCCGAGACCGAGGCGCTGGCGTCGGAGATTTCCGGCGCTTCCGCGAAGCGGACCGTGCAGGCCCTGTCGCTCCACCATCGGATGCGCGGCTCGGAAGGCTATCGCGCCGCGGCCGAGCTGATCCGCGACCGGCTTCGCGGCTACGGGCTCAAGGAGGCGGAGATCATCTCGCTGCCCGCCGACGGCAAGATCTACTACGGCACCCAACGCTCGCGGCCGGCCTGGAATGCCGCCTTCGCCGAGCTTTGGGAGCAGAGGCAGGAAGGCGGGCGCTGGCGCGACTCGGAGCGAGTCGCCTCCTGGGCCGACCAGCCGATCAGCCTCGCGCAGGACAGCGTCGGCGGCCGCGCCGAGGCTGAGCTGGTCGATGTCGGCGCCGGCGCGTCGGCGGCGGATTATGCGGGCAAGGAGGTCCGGGGCAAGCTCGTCCTCGTCTCGGGGCAGCCGGAGGCGGCGGCGCGGCTCGCGGTGACCGAGCGGGGCGCGGCGGGCATCGTCTCATGGGCTCAGAACCAGCGCTCGGCCTGGTGGGGCGAGGACCAGAGCCTGATCCGCTGGGGCCATCTCAGCACCTGGGAGGATCCGACCTTCGCCTTCATGGTCTCCCCGGCCCGCGCCCGCGCCTGGCAGGCGCGGCTGGCGAAGGGGGAGACGGTAAGGCTGAGGGCGGAGGTGAAGGCGGGGCGGACTCCCGGCGCCTATCTCATCCCCACCGCCGTCATTCCCGGCCGGGACCGCGGAAAGGAGATCGTCTTCTCCTGCCATCTCGACCATCCCTCACCGGGCGCCAACGACAATGCCAGCGGCTGCTCGGGCATCCTCGAGATCGCCCGCACCTTCCAGCGGCTGATCGCCGAGGGCCGCCTGCCGCAGCCCAGGCGGACGCTCCGCTTCATCTGGCCGTGCGAGATCGAATGCACGATCGCTTTGCTCAACGCGAAGCCGCAATATGCGACCCGCACGCTCGCGACGGTCCATCTCGACATGATCGGCGGCAACACGGATGTCACCAGGGGCACGCTCGGCGTGGAGGGCTCGCCGCCGAGCCTGCCGAGCTTCGTCTCCGACGTCGGCTTCGCCATCGCCCGCTGGGTCGACGACCAGTCGCTGCGCTACGCCAATAGGGGCGAGGCCGCCTTCCCGCTGCTCGACCCCGAGGGGACGAAGAACCCGCTCCGCGCCCGGATCGGCGGCTTCTCCGAGGGCTCCGACCACCAGATCTGGTCCGAGGGAAGCTGGCGGATACCGGTCATCTATTTGTCTGACTGGCCCGACCTCTACATCCATACCAACAAGGATCTGGTGGGGAATCTCGACCCGACGAAGATGAAGCGGGCGATGTTCATCGCCGCCGCCTCGGCGTGGTACCTGGCCAATGTCGGGCAAGAGGGCGTTGCCGGCTTGCAGCGGACGATCGACGGCGAGGGCCTTTTGAGACGCGCCCAGGATTCGCGATACGGAAATGGAGATGCGGATTCCGCCGCTTTCATGGCCCATCGCATGGATTCGGAGGAGCAGCTCGATCGCTCCCTCGACCGGTTCGGACTGAAGCCGCCGCCCGGCGGTCTTCGCTGGAGCGTCGACTCGACGTCGCTGCCGCCGGCGGTCCGGGACGACACGACCGTCTATCGTCGCAACCCGCGCCTCAAGGGCCCGATGAACGGATTCGGCTATTCCTGGCTGGACGACCATCTGAAGCGGGCGGGGCTGGAGAAACCGACACTGCTCTCGCGCGATCCCGTTCTCGACGGGCCGAGCTATGGCTACGAGGCGCTCAACCTCGTCGACGGCAAGCGGAGCGTTCAGCGGATACGGGACGAGCTCGCCGCCACGGTCGGCCCGGCGCCGGTCGAGGAGGTCGCCGCCTATCTCGCCGTGCTGCAGCGGCTCGGCGTGATCCTGCGTTAGGAGAGACGATGGAATCGCTGGTTACGACGGAATGGCTGGAACGGGAGCTCGGCGCGAGCGACCTCAAGCTCATCGACGCGACCCTGTTCCTGCCCGGCGAGCCTCGCGACGCCCGCTTGGAATATGAGGCGGAGCATATCCCCGGCGCCGTCTTCCTCGACCTCGAGGAGGTTTCGGACCCGTCCCACCCCGCGCCCCACATGCTTCCGGCCGAGGCCAAGTTCGCGAGCCGGATGGCGTCGCTCGGGCTCCGCGACGGGCAGCGCTTCGTCGTCTACGACAACAGCCCGCTGCACAGCGCCGCCCGCGCCTGGTTCATGCTGAGGAGCTTCGGAGCCCATTATGTCGCGATCCTCGACGGCGGGCTGCGGAAATGGAAGGCCGAGGGACGGCCGCTGGAGAGCGGCCGGCCGCCGGTGCGGCACGGCCATTTCAGCCCCAGCCTCGACCCCGGCGCGGTCGCCGACAAGGCCTCGGTCGCCGCCCTGATCCGCGCCGGCAGCCACGAGATCGTCGATGCCCGAGGCGCCGGCCGCTTCACCGGCGAGGAGGCCGAGCCCCGGCCCGGTCTCGCTTCGGGCCACATTCCCGGCTCCAGGAACCTGCCGCAGGGGCGGCTGTTCAACGCCGACGACAGCTGGAAGCGCGGCGACGCGCTCGAGGCCGAGTTCGCCTCGGCCGGAGTCGACCTCGGCAAGCCGATGGTCGCCACCTGCGGTTCGGGAATCACCGCCTGCGTGCTTCTGTTCGGAGCCCATCTGCTCGGCAAGGAGGATATGCGGCTCTACGACGGCAGCTGGTCCGAATGGGGCGCCGACCCGGCCACTCCCAAGGCGACGGGGCCGTCGTGAAGGGCAGGCGGCCCGACACCAGGCTCATCCATGGCGGCCGCCGCAGGGAATGGCGCGGCCGACTGGTCAACCCGCCTGTCAACCGCGCCTCGACCATATTGTTCGATTCGGTCGCCGAGCTGCGCTCCGCCGCCCCGGAGTTCGGCAAGCCCTATTACGGCCTCCACGGCACTCCGACCCAATGGGCGCTCTGCGAAGCGCTGAGCGAGATGGAGCCGTGCGCGGCAGGGACGATGCTCTATTCGTCCGGCCTCGCCGCGGTGACCGCGGCCTTGCTGACGGTCCTGTCCGCCGGCGACGAGCTGCTGATGGCCGACAGCGTCTACGGGCCGACCCGGCGCTTCTGCGACGGCTTCCTCAAGCGCTACTCAATCGCCACGCGTTATTACGACCCGATGGTCGGCGCCGGCATCGCCGGCGTGATCGGCGAGCGCACCAGGGCGATCTTCCTCGAAAGCCCCGGCTCGCTGACGATGGAGGTGCAGGACGTCCCGGCGATCTGCTCGGCGGCCCGGGAGCGGGGGGTGGCGACCCTGATCGACAATACCTGGGCGACTCCGTTCTTCTTCCCCGCTCTGGCCGCCGGCTGCGACCTGTCCATCCTCGCCGGAACCAAATATATCGGCGGCCATGCCGACGTCATGCTCGGCTCGGTCACCGCCAACGAAGCCTGGTATGCCAGGCTCGAGCGGACCAGCTGGGACCTCGGCCATTCGGCCAGCCCCGACGACGCCTGGCTCGGCTCGCGCGGCCTTCGCACCATGGGCGTGCGCCTGCGCCAGCACGAGTCGAGCGCTCTGAAGGTCGCGCGCTGGCTCGCCGGGCAGCCGCAGGTCGCGGCGGTGCTTCACCCGGCGCTCCCCGACTGCCCGGGCCACGAATATTGGGTCCGCGATTTCAAAGGCTCGTCCGGCCTCTTCTCCTTCGTCCTTCGCGGCGGCGACGACGCCGGCCGGATCCGCCTGATCGAAGGGCTGGAGCTGTTCGGCCTCGGCTACAGCTGGGGCGGCTATGAGAGCCTGGTGGTGCCGGCCGATCCGGAGCGCCTGCGCACAGTCACCTCCTGGAGCGCCGAAGGGCCGCTGGTCCGGCTCCATATCGGCCTCGAGGATCCGGACGACCTCATTGAGGATCTGGCGGCGGGCCTCGCCCGCTACGAGGCGCCATGAGAGGCCTGGTCGAGCGCTTCGGGGTCACCTGGCCGACCTATGGCGACTGGGTGGCCGCCGCCGCCGCGCTCGTCCTCGTCGCCGCCGCCTGGGCCCTGGCCTGGCTGGCGGGAAAGTGGCTCGGCCCGCGAATCGCCGCTTTCTGGGAGCATCGCGCCGGCGCCCGCGGCGGCGGACTGGCGGGCCGGGCGTGCGATCTCACCCGCTATCTGGTCGCCGCGCTGCTGGTCGCGATCGCGCTCAACGCCGAAGCCTGGCGCCCGCTCGGAGCGATCGTGCTCGGCGTGGCGCTGGCCGCCTCGGCCGCGATGCTGGTCTCGGGACTGGTCCGCAGCCTGCAGATGCCGCGCTGGATCGCCGCCTTGCTCGCGACCGTCGCCTTCGTCGCCCTGCTCGCCCGGGCGGCGGGCGGGCTGAAGCCGATCACCGAGACGCTCGACCGCGTCGGCTTCACCGCCGGCGATACCCGGGTCTCGCTCCTGACCATCGCCCAGGTGCTGGTGATCCTGCTCGCCATCTATGCGGTGGTGAAGCTCCTCAACCGGATCGTCGGCCACTCGATCCACCGCGCCTCCGGCCTCGACGCGACCCAGCAGCTGCTCGCCCAGAAGCTCGCGGCGGTCGCCATCCTGATCGCCGCCTTCTTCATCGGCATCGACCTGATCGGGATCGACCTCACCGCGCTCGCTGTCTTCTCCGGCGCCTTCGGCCTCGCCGTCGGCTTCGGCCTCCAGAAGACCTTCGGCAACCTGATCGCCGGGATCATCCTGCTGATGGACCGGTCGATCAAGCCGGGCGATGTCATCGTCGTCGGCGAGAGCTTCGGCCACGTCACCAAGATCGGCGTCCGGGCCGTCTCGATCGTCACCCGCGACGGCAAGGAGCATCTGATCCCGAACGAGAATCTGATGACCCAGGAGGTCGAGAACTGGTCCTATTCGAGCCGCGACGTGCGGGTGCACATCCCGGTCGGGGTGGCCTACGACTGCGACCTGCCGCTCGCCCAGAAGCTGATGGTCCAGGCGGCGAGCGAGTCGCAAAGGGTGCTTCAGGCCCGGCCGCCCAAGGTGTGGCTGATCGCCTTCGGGGAAAGCAGCGTCGACCACGAGATCCTCGTCTGGATCGGCGATCCCGAGCAGGGCGTGGGCAGCGTCCGCTCCGAGATCCTCAACCGGGTCTGGCAGCTGTTCAAGGAGAACGGAATCGACATCCCCTTCCCGCAGCGCGACATCCGAATCAAGGAATGGCCGGGGGCGATTGAACCCCTCTCCCGTTCTTCACGGGAGAGGGAGGGGCCCGCGAAGCGGGAGGGTGAGGGTCTGTAGCAATGAGTCGGCAAGACCCTCACCTCCCACCCGCTGCGGGTGGGCCCCTCCTCTCCCGCGAAAAGCGGGAGAGGGGTTTTCTATTCCGGCAGGCGCCGCGCGAGATCGGCGAGGCCCTTTTCCAGCTCCGCGGCGAGCTGCTCGGAGGCGGCCCTGACCGGCATTCCGGCCTCGTCCAGCTTGAGCAGCGCCTCCACCCCCGCTTTCGCCCAGCGGGCGGTCTCGCCGGCGAGGGCGTCGAACCTTTTCTGGTCGATCGGCAGCGCCCGGGCGTAGGCGGCGCTTATCCGGGCGGCCTCGTCGAGCACGTCGTCGCGCGGCGACAGCGAGGCCCGCCCGGCCATCTCCTCGACCAGCGCCAGCACCTGCCGAAGCTGGGCGAGCTGGGCGCCGGCGTCGGCGAGGCCGGGGGCGTAGAAAGGCGGCTCCTGCTGCGTCACGCGCGGCAGGGTAAGGGAGGAGGGCTAAGGAAGGGTTTAATCCCTCTCCCTGCAGGGGAGAGGGGGGACCGTTGCGAAGCAATGGTGGGTGAGGGCAAAGCGGGGGAGGACTTGCCCTCACCCTCCCACCGCCTTCGGCGGCGGGCCCCTCCCTCTCCCCTGCAGGGAGAGGGGTTTGCTACTGCGGCGTGGCGACGGTGGCGTCGCGGCCGGGGCCGGCGGGGGCGGCGATGATCGCCTGGGTGGCGGCGCCCTTGTCGACGACGCTGGTGCCCGGATCGCCCACCACCGAGCGGGCGCCGAGGGCGACCCGGTCCTCGCCGGCGGTATTGAGCATCGAGCGCTCGCTCTGGCTGCGCGGGGCCGGTCCGCCGAACAGGGCCTCGAGCGCCTGGGTGCGCGAGTCGGCGCCCTGGGCAACCGGAGCGCCGGTCGCCGGCGGGGCCAGATTGTAGTCGGGCGGGATCACCAGGGGTGCGTTGCGGGTGACCGCGAACTCGTCGGGCCGCTCGCGGCTGGCGATGCCGGCGGTGCCGCAGCCGGCCAGCAGCAGGGTGGCCATTGCGGCGCCCAGGCCGAGCTTCACTTCACGCATTTTCACTTTTCCTCCTCGGGGACCTTCCGGTCGCGCGTCAGCAGCGCCCGGACCAGCAATAGCAGGACGCCGATGGTAATGGCAGCGTCGCCCACGTTAAAGACCAAAAAGGGATGGATGTCGCCGAAATGCAGGTCGGCATAGTCGACGACGTAGCCCAGCCGGATCCGGTCGAGGATGTTGCCGAGCGCTCCGCCGAGCACCAGCGACAGCGCGACGACGTCGTCACGGCGCTTCTCGCGCCACATCCAGAAGGCGACGAAGCCGGCGATCCCGACGGTCAGCGCGACCAGCAGCCACCGCCCGGTGTCGCTGTCGGCGGTGAGCAGGCCCATCGACACGCCGGTGTTCTTGAGCCAGCGCAGGTCGAAGAAGGGCAGAACCTCGATGGTCAGCCGGTGCGGCAGCTGGAGCGGATAGGTCACCACCCATTTCACCGCCTGGTCGAGCAGGAAGATTATCAGGGCAATGGTCAGGCCGAGCCTGCGATTGCCCCTCATCCGCGCGGAATCGCGCGATGCCTCAGCCATTCACCACCCCCTCGCAGCGGGCGCAAAGGCCCCCGTCCTCTTCGACTTCAGGCAGAAGCCGCCAGCAGCGCCCGCATTTGAGATGGTCGGACCGGGTCACCTCGATCGTCGACGTGTCGGCGGCGGCGACCTCGGAGACGATGTAGATTTCGGCCAGCGCCTCGGCGTCGAGATCGATCAGCGCGTCGTCAAGATGCGGATAGAGGATCTTCGCTTCCAGGCTGGAGCCGATCACCTTCTCCCGCCGCAGCGGCTCGATCGCCTCGGTGACGTTCTCGCGCGTCGCCCGGACCAGCGCCCATTTCGCCGCCAGCGCCTCGTCGCGCCAGGCGGAGTCGATCTCCGGCCATTCGAGCAGGTGGACCGAGCCGCCTTCGTCCGGATAGCGGGTCTGCCAGACCTCCTCGGTGGTGAAGCAGAGCACCGGCGCCATCCAGCGCACGAGCGCGTGGAAGACGATGTCGAGGACGGTCCGACAGGCGCGGCGCTTGGGCGAGGACGGCGCGTCGCAATAGAGGCTGTCCTTGCGGATATCGAAGAAGAAGGCCGACAGATCGTCGTTGGCGAAGGCCATGATCGTGCGCGTGTAGCGGTTGAAGTCGAAGCCGTGGACGGCCTCCCTCAGTTCGCCGTCGATCTCGGCGAGCCGGTGGAGCACCCAGCGCTCGAGCTCGGGCATGTCCGCCGCGGCGACCCGCTCGGACTCCTCGAAGCCGGCCAGCGCTCCGAGCAGGTAGCGGAAGGTGTTCCTGAGCTTGCGATAGGCGTCCGACGTCCCGGCGAGGATCTCCTTGCCGATCCGCACGTCCTCGAAATAGTCGGTCGAGGCGACCCACAGGCGCAAGATGTCGGCGCCGCTGTCGCGGATGACGGCGATCGGATCGACCGTATTGCCGATCGACTTCGACATCTTGCGGCCGTTCTGGTCGAGCGCGAAGCCGTGGGTCAGGACCGCTGCGAACGGGGCCCGGCCGCGGGTCGCGCAGCTCTCCAGCAGGCTGGCCTGGAACCAGCCGCGATGCTGGTCCGAGCCTTCGCAATAGAGGTCGGCGCGGGCGTCCTGGCCGTAGCGCGCCTCGACGACGAAGGCGTGGGTCGAGCCGCTGTCGAACCAGACGTCGAGAATGTCGACGACCTTCTCGAACTGGGCGGGATCATAGTTCGGGCCGAGGAACTCGCTGTCAGGGCGGGTGAACCAGGCGTCGGCCCCGTCCTTCGCCACGGCTGCGAGGATGCGGTCGTTGACGGCCGGATCCTTCAACGGCTCGCCGGTGGTCTTGTCCACGAACATGGCCAGGGGCGTGCCCCAGGCCCGCTGGCGCGAGATCAGCCAGTCGGGCCGGGTCTCGACCATCGAGCGGATGCGGTTGCGGCCCTGGGCCGGATAGAAG
>DASVRO010000081.1:0-2562 GCA_036388575.1 Allosphingosinicella sp. | reverse complement strand
AGCGCCGCGACGACTCTTGCCACCGCCGACAACGTCGCCTTCAATCCGCTCTTCCTCCACGGCGGAACGGGGCGCGGCAAGACCCACCTCCTCCACGCCATCGGCCACGAATTCCACCGCCTTCGGCCGCGCGCCAAGATCATCTACATGTCGGCCGAGAAATTCATGGTCGAGTTCGTCGCTGCGCTTCGAGCCAACGACACGATCAAGTTCAAGCAGCACCTGCGCGCCGCCGACCTGCTGATGATCGACGACGTCCAGTTCATCGCCGGCAAGGAATCGACCCAGGAAGAATTCTTCCACACGATGAACGAGATCATCTCGGCCGGCCGCCGCCTCGTCATCAGCTCGGACCGGGCCCCGCAGGATCTCGACGGGATCGAGCCGAGGATTCTCTCGCGCCTCTCCTGGGGCCTCGTCGCCGACATCAACCAGGCCGATCTCGAGCTTCGCCTCAACATCATCCTGAAGAAGCTTGAAGCGCTTCCGGAAGTAAAGGTGCCCGAGGACGTCGTCATGTTCCTCGCCAAGCGGATCAGCTCGAACGTCCGCGAGCTCGAGGGCGCCCTCAACCGGATCGCCGCCTACGCGACAATGCAGAACCGGGTGATCGACCTCGATTTCGTCACAGAGGTTCTCGCCAACACGTTGCGGGCGAACCAGAGGCGGATCTCGATCGACGAGATCCAGACCCGAGTCTCGGAGCATTACCGGATCCGCAAGGCGGAGATGACCTCGGCCCGCCGCGCCCGCGAGGTGGCCCGTCCGCGCCAGGTCGCCATGTACCTCTCGAAGCAGCTCACCCCGCGCTCGCTGCCCGAGATCGGCCGCCGTTTCGGCGGGCGCGACCATACGACGGTGATCCACGCCGTCCGCCAGATCGAGAAGCTGCGCGCCCAGGACAGCGAGCTCGACGCCGACATCCGCCTGCTGACGAGGCAGCTCGAAGGATAGCGCCGCCGGGTGAGGCGGCGGGTGCGCGGCCGGACCCACCCGGACGGCGTGAAGTTCACGAATCGCCCGGCAGAATTTCATTGTGACCTTCCGGAGCCGGCCCCGGCGGCCGACCCGCTCATGCCGTGCGGAGTCGGGCGGTTTGCGGCAGCGGGCGAGGTCCGAGCGCATCCCGCCACTAGAACATAAAAAGAACGAAAAGCAAGCGACGGGCGCCAAGGGCGAGGTGCTGGAGGCAGATTTCACCACGACCCCGCCCGCGCCGGGGGGAAGGATTATCTCCAGACCGGGCCCTGGATATCTAAGCCGGCGGCCTGGAGCTCGTCCAATATCCCGCCCGGCTCGGCGAGGGTGCGCAGGCTCAGCACCGCCATCGTCACCTGGGGTTCGGCGAGCAGCCGCTTCATCTGCGGGAGCAGGTCGGCCTCGCGCTCGGCGAAGACCCCGCTCGGCCAGCAGGCCTGGTAGACCGGGTCGGCCGGCGAGGCGAGCACCTCGGGCACCCGCCGCGCCGCCCAGGCGTCGGAACGGGCCTGAACCGCCGCCGGACCGGCCTCGGCGGCGGTGATCGCGGCCTCGAGGCAGGGCAGGTGCTCCTGCGGCGTCGAAGCGAACAGGTCCTTGACCACCGGCCTGGCCTTGGAGCGCTCGACCGGTACCACCTCGGCCAGCTTGTGCTTTTTGGCCGCGCTGCGGGCAAAATCGGCGACGTTGTGGCCATAGTCGATATCGCCTTTGGCCCGGTCCCTGAGGTCGCCCGACAGGTGGAGCGGGTGGCGCCGGTCGTAATCGCCGCGGACCATTCCGCGCGCGCGCAGCGCCGCCAGCCGGCGTGTCGCCCGCGGCCCGGCGATGGCGGAGAGGCTCTGCCCCTTGGGAAGGCTGCCCATCGCGTTCCACTTGGCTATCCAGCCGATCGCCCGGAACGGCGAGGCGGTGAGGGCGTAGGACTGGGGGAACATCACCCGGTCGGCCTTTCGAAGCGCCTCGGTGAGCGCGGCCGGATCCCAGTGGGTGGTCTTGGCGACGCCGTTGATCCCGCCGACGAGGATGAGGGTGGTGGTGTCGCCGCGAACCGTCCACATCGGTGCCCCGCTCCTTCGGCCGGTGACGACGATGTCCTCGACCTGCGCCCGGTCGTCGGCCTTGTTCTGCGCCGGCGCCGCGGACGCGAGCGCAGCCGCGGCCAAAGCGGCCGCTCCGATGGATTTCAGCATTCACCCTCCCCGAGAATTTCTTGTCCCTGTCGGAGGCGAAATCCGGGTCGGCCGATGAACGCCCGTTGAATGCGGGGAAAATTCCTCCCCTGCCAATGCAGGGGAGGAATTGAGGATGTGCTAGCGGTTGCGCTCGGGCGACACGGTGATCTTCACCGTCTCGCCGCTGTTGCCGGGGAAGCCGGTGAACATCGCCTCGATGAGGTTGGGCACCAGCACTCCGAGCTCGTCGGTGCGGGAGCGGGCGCGGGCGGTGCCTTCGAACACCGACTGGCCGTCGGCCGCGCGCTTGATGTCCATGTCGAGGAAGCTCGAATAGACGGTGTAGACGTCGATGTCTTCGCCATAGCCGCGCCACCAGAAGGGGTCGTCCCAGCCGTAATAGAAGGGC
>DASVRO010000080.1:0-72817 GCA_036388575.1 Allosphingosinicella sp. | reverse complement strand
GCTCCTTCTCCGCAGGCCGCTTTTCCCAGCCTGCGAACGGAAAAGGATTTTCTGTGGGCGTATCGGACGCCGGCCAACCTGCTGTTGAAGAGATTTGCGAATGAGATACGGCTTTTGGGCCCCCGTCTTCGGCGGCTGGCTACGCAACGTTGAAGACGAGCAGATGCAGGCGAGCTGGGATTACATGTCCCGGCTCGTGCGCCGGTCGGAGGAGATCGGCTATGATCTGACGCTGATCGCCGAGCTCAACATGAACGACACCAAGGGGCGCGACGCGCCGGCGCTCGATGCCTGGTCGACGGCGGCGGCGCTGGCGGCGGTGACGACACGGCTCGAGCTGATGGTGGCGGTCAGGCCCAATTTCCACCAGCCGGCCCTGTTCGCCAAGCAGGCGGCGAACATCGACAACATCAGCGGCGGGCGCCTGTCATTGAACGTCGTCTCCTCCTGGTGGGCGGACGAGGCGACCCAATATGGGCTCCAGTTCGACCAGCATGACGACCGCTACGCCCGCACCCGGGAATGGCTCGACGTGGTCGACGGGCTGTGGACCCGGAAGCGCTTCACCCACGAGGGCGAGCGCTACCAGCTGAAGGAGGCGATCTGCGAGCCCAAGCCGGTGAGCAGGCCGCGGCCGACCATCTATGCCGGCGGCGAGAGCGAGGCGGCCAAGACGATGATCGCCGAGCAGTGCGATGCCTATGTCATGCACGGCGATCCGGTCGGGGCGGTCGCTCCCAAGATCGCCGACATGGCGGAGCGGCGGGCGCAATCCGGAGCGGTGCCGATGCAATATGGCATGGCCGCTTATGCGATCGTCCGCGACAGCGAGGCGGAGGCGCGGCGCGAGCTCGACCGGATCACGGCCCTGCCGCCCGAGCCGCCGAAGGGCTTCGACAATTTCGACCAGTGGCTGTCGGGGACCCAGCTCGAGCGGGAGCTGAAGCTGCAGGAATATTCGGTGTCGAACCGGGGCCTGCGGCCGAACTTCGTCGGAACGCCGGAGCAGGTCCGCGAGCGGATCGAGGAATATGAGGATGCCGGGCTCGACCTGCTGCTGCTGCAGATGAGCCCGCAGGCCGAGGAGATGGACCGTTTCGCCGCGCAGGTGATCGGGCCGATGAGAAATGGGGACAGTTTAGTAACTGTCCCCAAGGGAGAGAGCGTCCCCAAGGGAGAGAGCGATGGGTGAAGTCACCAACAACGAAGCCGAGCGGCGCTACGAGCTCGAGGTCGACGGGGCGCTGGCGATCGCCGAGTACCGGCTCCGGCCTGGGCAGATCAGCTTCACCCATACCGAGGTTCCCGACGCGCTCGAGGGGCGGGGGGTCGGAAGCAGGCTCGTCAAGGCAGCTCTGGACGATGCACGTGCAAAGGGGCTCACGGTGGTGCCGGCCTGCCCGTTCGTGAAGCATTATATCGAGAAGCATCCGGAATATGGCGACCTGCTCGCCTGACGCGTCATCCCGGCGAAAGCCGGGACCTCGTAGCGACCCGCCGAGACTTCTTGTCCTGAGGTCCCGGCTTTCGCCGGGATGACGGGACGATCAGAAGGACGAGCGCACGCCCATGACGACGCTCTTCGTCTCCGGGTCCTCGCCTTCGGCCCGGGTCAACCGGGCGGTGCGGCCGAGGTCGCGGGACCAGCTGAGTCCGACATAGGGAGCAAAGGCCTCCTTCACCTCGTAGCGCAGCCTGAGCCCCGCCTCGGCATAGCCGAAGCCCCGGCCGAGGCCGAGCTCGGGCATGTCCTCGCCATAATAATCGAGCTCGGCGCTCGGCTGGACGAACAGCGCGCCGGCCAGCTTCTGGTTGTAATAGCCGGCGAGGCGGGCGCTCGCTTCGCCCTTGTTCGACAGATAGGCCCAGCCGCCGAACCACAGGGCAGCGCCGTCGTCATACTGGCCGCCGAGCTGCACATAGCTTCGGTCGGGGCCGGACTGGAGATCGTGGCGGAAGCCGGCATTGATGTCCCAGCCGCCGCCCAGATGGTAGCTGTAGGCGGCGTTGAGCTCGACGTAATCGGGCGCCGCCCAGGCGGGTCCCTCGCCGCTCGTGCCCAGCCAGAGGCGATGACGCTCGCCGCCGTACAGGGCCGAGAAGTCCCAGGCATAGCCGTCGCGGCCGCTCTGGACGGCATATTCGAAACGGTCGAGCAGGCCCCATTGCAGCTTCGCGCCGGCCGGGACCGTGTCCCCCTCCATCTCCCGGTAGGCGAGGCGAGGGCCCGCGGCGAGCGCTTCGTCCTCCACCGGCGAATAGTCGAGCCGCTGCGCGGCGGCCGGAGCCGCGACCGACGCGATGAGGAGCAGGGCCGGTCGGAGGGGACGACGCATAGCCTTCCTCTAGCGCCGGAGGGTTAAGGGCCGCTTAGGGCCGGAACACCGCGATCATCGGGCCGAGGGAGGAATAGGCATCCCTTCGGCCGGCGCCCGGATCCCAAAGGCTTGAGACGGTGCCGTCGAGGTAGAGGGCGTCCGTGCAGCCGAGCTCGTCGCGGAACAGGCGGGCGAAGCGGCCGAAGGAAACGCCCTCCTCGCTGATCGCGAACCAGGCGGTTCGGGACCCGGCGACGCCAACGCCGTTGCGCACCAGGCGCGAGGGTCCGTCGGCATCGAAGCGCGGATGGAGCTTGCCGCCGATCAGCAGCATCGGTCCCGACTGTGTCGCCCATCTGGCCGCTCGCGTCGTCCTGGCGAAAAGCCTGCTGGGAGTGACCGAGACTCGCCCGCGGTCGTCGACGGCGAAGACGCCGTTGGGCAGCAGGTGGAAATTGCCGGGACCGGCGCGCAGGTTGAGGCGACGGCGCTGGACTGCGTTCTCGACGTAGAGGCCGATCGGGCGGCCCTGTTCGTCGTACATGCCGGCGTTCATCGCGAAGCGGAGCGCGCGGGCGTCGCCGCCGAGCCGGGCCTCCAGTGCCTCGAAGCTGCGCAGCGGTCCCGAGCTTCCGTCGAGGAACAAGGCGAGACGGTCCCGCCCACCCTCGTAACGGCAGACGGTGAAGCGGCTTCCCTCGAAGCGCCGCTGCTCGCACGCCGCCGCCCCGGCGGCGGCGACGGAGGGGTCGGGCGGAGCGCGAGGCTGTTCCTCGGCCCTGCAACCGGCCAGCAGCGCTGCGGCGAGGAGCAGGCTAGAGCGAATAGCCGCCGTCGCTGACCAGGCAGGCGCCGGTCATGAAGGCCGAATCGTCGGCGAGCAGGAAGGCGATCTGGGCGGCGATCTCCTCGGCCTTGGCGTAGCGGCCGAGCGGCGTCGCCACCGCGGCCATCGCCTTGAAGGCGGCCTCCTCGCCTTCGCGCTCCGCCATCTCCGCGAAGAAGGGCACGGCTTGCCAGATCGGCGTCTCCACGCCGCCCGGCGCGATCGAATTGACCCGGATCCCGAGCGGCGCGCCTTCCTTGGCGGCGATCCGGGCGAGATGGATCACCGCCGCCTTCGAGGCGCCATAGGCGGCGATGCCGGGCTCCGCCTTCACTCCGGCCACCGAGGCGGTGAGGACGATGGCTCCGCCGGTCTCGCGCATCGCCTTCATCGCCGCCTGCAGGGTGAGGAACACCCCGTCGAGGTTGATCGCCATGACCCGCCGCCAGTCGGCAAAGCTCGTCTCCGTGATCGACCCACCCGCCCCGATGCCGGCGTTGATCACCGCATGGGTGAGCCCGGTCAGGTCCTCGCGCTCCCAGAGGCTCTCGTCGGCGACGTCGCCGATCCGGATCTGGCGCTCGCAGGGGAGGGTGAAGGCGAAATCGCGCAGCTTGTCCTCGTCGCGGTCCATCAGGATCAGCTTGCGGGCGCCCGCCTCGGCGAGACGGGTGGCGGTGGCGGCGCCGATGCCGGAGGCGGCGCCGGTGATCAGGACGATGGCTTTGGAGAAGTCGGACATGAGGGGAGACTAGCCGCTCCGTCATCCCGGCGAAAGCGGGGACCTCGGGGAGACCGGCCGAGCCTATTCCCGCTGGGGTTCCGGCTTTCGGGTTCCCATCAAAGTAGTACTTGATGGGGTCCCTCCCGGGATGACGATTGCCTCGGCCTAGGCGGCGTCGCCGATGCCGAGCTCGCCGAGCTTGCGGTAGAGGGTGGAGCGGCCGATGCCGAGGCGGCGCGCGACCTCGGTCATCCGGCCGCGGTAGTGGCCGATGGCGAGACGGATCACGTCGGCCTCGATCGCCTCAAGGGGCCGTAGGTTGCCGTCGGGATCGTAGAGGGTGATGCCGGGCCCGTTCGACAGGGCCGCCTGCTGCGAGGCGCCGTTCAGGGCCGGGCGGTGGAAGTCGCTGGACCGGCGCGACAGGGTCGATTCCTGGGCGATCTGGGGGAAGTCGGCGGCGGTCAGGGCGTTGCCGTCGCAGAGGACCGCGGCTCGGAACAGCGCGTTCTGGAGCTGGCGGACGTTGCCCGGCCAGCCGTAGCGCATCAGCACCTCGAGGCCGTCGTCGGTGATCGACAGGTGGCGCATGCCGGGCTGCTCGGCGATCCGGGCGAGGAGGTGGCGGGCGAGCGGCGGGATGTCGCTGGCGCGGTCCCTCAGCGGCGGGATCGGCACGTGGACGACGTTCAAGCGGTAGTAGAGATCCTCGCGGAAGCGGCCGCGGGCGACCTCCTCGGCGAGGCGCCGGTTGGTCGCGGCGATGATCCGGACGTCGACGGTGTGGATGACCCGGCCGCCGATGCGCTGGATCTCGCCGGTTTCGAGCGCGCGAAGCAGTTTGACCTGGGTCTCGAGCGGAAGCTCGCCGATCTCGTCGAGGAACAGGGTCGAGCCGTCGGCATCCTCGAAGCGGCCGACATGGCGGTCGAAGGCGCCGGTGAAGGCGCCCTTCTCGTGCCCGAACAGAACCGATTCGACGAGGTTCTCCGGAATGGCGCCGCAATTGACGGTGACCATCGGCTTGCGGCCGCGCGGGGAGGCGGTGTGGATCGCCTGGGCGATCACTTCCTTGCCCGACCCGCTCTCCCCCTCGATCAGGACCGAGACCCGCGCCCGGGCGGCCTTGGCGGCGACGGCGAGGGCCGAGCGGAAGGGCGGGGCGGAGCCGACGATCTCCTCGAAGGCGAGCGGCCGGACCGAGATCTTCTCGGAGAGCGGCCGGAGCTCGCCGCCGCCGCGCTGGCGGCGGTCGGTGGCGGCATTGAGGGCCGCGAGCATCGAATCGGGGGCGATCGGCTTGACCAGGAAATCGTGGGCGCCGGCGCGCATCGCCTCGACCGCGACCGCGACCGAGGTCTGGGCGGTCATCACCAGAAGGGGCAGATCGGGGCGCATCGCGCGCAGCTGCTCGATGACCCCGGTGCCGTCGGGGCCGGGCAGCCAGTGGTCGAGCAGGATGGCATCGACCGGCGGGCCGTCCACCTCGGTGAGGATCTTCGCGGCCGAATCGATGTCGGGCGCGCCGCGCACCCACCAGCCGGCGCGGGCGCCGATGGCGGTGACGAGGCGCCGCTGGGCCGGCTCGTCGTCGATCAGCAGCAGGCAGCGTGTCGGATCCGGCCGCATCGTCCCTCCTCATGGCGTGGCTGGAGCGGCTTTAGGCGACGCGGGTAAAGTTCGGCTTAAAACGGGACTGGCGGGACGAAGCAAATGATCCCCTGCCGACGCCTCCGTTATTCTACTTAAGGCGAAGACCCGAATTCGCCGGGAGGGCCGCCGCCGCTAGCGCTCGGAAGGTTGGCATGTCGCCGCCTTGACAGCGGTGCCCCATGGCTGGAGCTTCGGACGGCCTTCACGACGAACAGAGGGGCACCGGGGCGACATGGAAGCAGAGGGGAAGTTCCAGGTCGCGACGATGCGGCCGGAGGATTCGGGCCGCGGCCTGATCCGCATACCGATCCGGTGGATGGCGGCGATCAAAGCGGCGGAAGGCGACGTCGTCCAGATCCAGGGAAAACGCAAGACCGCAGCACGGGCCGTCGGGCCGTATGAGGAGGACGAGGGGCTCGACCTCGTCCGGCTGGATGGCCTGCAGCGCGCCAATGCAGAGATAGGTGCCGGCGACTTCGTCATCGTTACCAAGGCCGAGTCGGTGCCCGCCAGGCGCGTCGTTCTGGCCCCGGCGCAGAAAAACCTTCGTCTTCAAGGCTCCGCGGAGGCACTCAAGCGAAGTTTTGGAATGAAGCCCATCGTCGAAGGCGACATCGTCGCCACGACCGGCCAGCAGTCAATCCAGCGCGGCGATATTCCGCCCGAGCTCAAGCAGATGCTCAGTGCGCCTTCCTACGCCTTACAAGAAATCCGGCTGACGGTGGTCGCGACGCAGCCCAAGGGCATCGTCCACATCGACGCCGACACGGTAGTCGAGCTGAAGTCGGAATATCAGGAAGGGCTCATTGGCTCGTGGTCAGGCGAGCCGCTTACGCTGGTCGACTTGATGCCCGCCGCAGCGGAAGCCTTCAACCGCTCGCCGGCCGTCAGCCGTTTCTACACCGACCGAGTGGACACCGAAGGCGGGACCGACCTCATCGGCATCTCGGCCGAAGTGAATGCCTTCGCCAATCTAGCTCTCAGCAAGAAGGTCAGCCCGCCCCTCTCGATCGGGGTCTTCGGAGAGTGGGGCGCGGGCAAATCCTTCTTCATGGAAAGCGTTCACCGCGCGGTGCGGGCGCTTGCCGAGGAAGGTGGCGACGAAGAACTTCATGGCGACGTCGTCCAGATCCGCTTCAACGCCTGGCACTATATCGACACGAACTTGTGGGCTAGCCTCGTCGAGTTCATCTTCAGCGAGCTCGACCTCTTCCTGCAGCGGCGCAATGTCGACCCGCAGGATGCCGAGGCGCTCTTCGGGCAATTGTGTACGGCGCAGGAGCTGAAGCTGGAAGCGGCGCAAGAGCTGGTCCGGGCGCGGTCCGGGCTGGCGAACGCTGAAACCGCCCTAGCCGATGCCCGGACGGCCTATCGCGGCGCTCTCACCAGGCGAGCCGCGGCGGTGTTACAGGCTGTCTTGGGAGATGCGGAGAAGAAGCAACTCGAAAGAGCTGCGACCATATTGGGGTACGACTCGACGGTTCGCGCTTCGCGGCAGGTCGTCGAGCTGTTCGATGACACCGTTGACGTCGCCACGCGCGCGCGCCTCGTGCGCCAATCCCTGCTGTTGCGCCTCGGGTCCGGGACCGGTGCCGCCCTTTTTCTTGCCGCTATCGTCGGCGTGCCTTTTCTCGTCGAGACGGTCCATGCCTACCTTCAACAGAATTCAGGGGCCGAATGGCTGAGCAAAATCCACAGCGGAGTGCTCGCCGTCGCCGCCGCCGTCGGGTCCGTCACGGCCGCGGCGGGGGTATATGTCCGCCAAGCCGTCGCGGCGATCAATCACGTCGAAGGGATACGTGATCGGCTGGACAGCCGCCTTGCCGACACGGCGCCGCGCGAGGGCGATCCGGTGAAGGCCGCCGAGCGCGAGGTCCGCGACCTGCAGCAGGCGATACGGGAGGCGGAAAGCCGGCTCGAGCGCGCCTCGGCCGAAGCGGCGGACGCCGCCCAGGCCTATGCCGGGGAAACCGCGCGCGGCCGCCTTAACCGGTTCATCAAGGACAAGGTCGCCGAAGGGGATTATGCCCGACATCTGGGAATGGTCGCGGCGATCCGGCGCGATTTCGGCCTCCTGTCGGACCTGATGCAGCAGGACTCCGACGGCGGTGCCTGGGACGGACCTGTCGCGAAGCTTCAGGAAGACCAGAGCGTCAAGGTGGAGAATCTGATCAAGAGCGCCGGAGAGGCACTCACTGAAGCCGAGAAGGAAGATTTGCAAACCCGGCGCCCGCCGCCCCCGCCCTTCTTCTCGAGGATCGTCCTTTACGTGGACGATCTCGATCGCTGCCCACCCGACAAGGTGGTGGAGGTTCTCCAGGCTATCCACATGCTGCTCTACTTCCCCCTGTTCGTAGTGTTCGTGGCGGTCGACGTGCGGTGGGTGGATCGAGCCCTCCAGTCGGAATTTCCGATGTTCCTGCGCGGATCGAACCCGGCGGTGCAGGCCGACGAGGCCGACCCGGAAGGCGGGACGGCGCGCGGTCCGGCCGCCCGCGCCGAGCATTATTTGGAGAAAATTTTCCAGATCCCGTTCTGGGTGCAGCGAATGGCTCCGGCAGCGAGCAGCCGGTTCGTTGCGGCTTTGGCCGAAGGGGCGGTTCTGGCGGAAGACGAGGCTCCGCTGCACGAGGAGGCCGGGACTGGGCCGGAGGAACAGGCTGCCAGTCCTGACATCGAGGCCGCACCGGATGTGGAATCGGTCGAGGCGGTTGCCGAGCCTCGATCGCGGCGGATGCAGATCGCGATCAGCCGGGATGAACTGGAGGACCTCGAGGCCTTTGCCGCCGTCGTCGGGACCTCGCCGCGAAGGCTCAAGGCGTATGTGAACCGCTATTTTCTGATGCGCACCGCTTATTTCGGAGGCAATCGGGAGGGCATACCTGCTTCCATTTCCTGCGCGGCCGCGGCCCTTCTCGCGGCGGTCACTGGTGCGCCGCGCGCGTCCCAAGGCCTGCTTCGGACGCTGTCTTCCCCTCAATTCACGTCGCTTGCGTCCGTCGCGCAGGAGGTTGCAGCCGACGAGGGCTCGGAGGAATGGCGTCTGCAAACGTTCGCGGCGATCCTGCAGGAACGCGAAGACGAGATGGGCGACCTGCAACCCAGTCTCGTGGAGAGCTTACGCGTGATGGCAGAATTGGCGCGACGTTATTCCTTCCTATCGGATTGAGGGCTGAACCCGGGTCTAAAGCGTCTCGACGCACCGCCAACGCTCCGCCATGTTGGCACCATGATGACCGGGGGCATCGAAAGCGTCGGCGAGGCGGTGACGGGGGGCATGGCCGCGCGTGCGGTCGAGCCGGCGGCCGGCGAAGGTCATGGCGGGCCCGGCGCCTGCCTCAATTGCGGGACGGAGCTGGTCGGGGCCCATTGCCACCGCTGCGGGCAGGCCGGCCATGTCCACCGCACGCTCGGCGCCTTCTGGCACGATCTGGCCCACAGCGTGCTGCATTTCGACGGCAAGCTGTGGCGCACGCTGCCGCTGCTGGCGTTGCGGCCGGGGGAGCTGACCCGGCGCTACGTCGCCGGCGAGCGCGCCAGGTTCGTCTCGCCGATGGCGCTGTTCCTCTTCTCGGTCTTCCTGATGTTCGCCATCTTCTCGTCGATCGGCGGGCCCTTCGCGAGCGACTCGCTGTCGAAGCCGAGGCAGACCGCCGCCGAGGAGCGGGCGGAAGCCCGGCGCGATTTCCAGGCCGAGCGGGCCGAAGCGCTGGCGGAGCTGAAGCAGGCGCGCGACGAGCGCGCCCGGCTGGCGGCGGCGCGGCAGTCGACCGCGGACGTCGATCGCCGGATCCAGCGCCTCCAGGAGAAGCTGGCGCTCGAGGAGAAGCTGTTCAACCAGGCGCTCGACCTGATCGCCGCCGACGAGAAGCGCGACGCCGAACTGGCCAAGGCCGACGAGAAGGCGGTCCCCGGGCCGGCTCGGCAGGCGGCGGAGGCGGCGGAGGAGGGGAATTTCGTCGTCGTCGGCGGTGCCCGGTCGGTCAACCAGTGGTTCAACGACGCCTACAAGAAGGCCAAGGAGAATCCGTCGCTGCTGATCTACAAGCTGCAGACCAACGCCTATAAATTCTCCTGGGCGCTGATCCCGATCTCGGTGCCGTTCCTGTGGCTGCTGTTCCTCCACCGGCGCCGCTACCGCCAGTACAGGGCCTACGACCATACTGTCTTCGTCACCTATTCGATCGCCTTCATGAGCCTCGGCGTGATCGCGCTCAGCCTGCTTCGCCTGATCGGCGTTCCGGGCGTGGTTCCGGCGCTGGCGATCACCTTCGTGCCGCCGATCCACATCTACAAGCAGCTGCGCGGGGCCTATCAGCTGTCGCGGTGGAGCGCCTTGTGGCGGACCTTCGTCCTGATCAACTTCGCCTTCCTCGCGGCGAGCCTGTTCTTCACCGGGCTGCTGATGCTGGGGCTGCTGGGCTAGGGACTTGGCCCGGTTTCCCGGCGAAGGCCGGCATGCGGATCATCCTCGGCGCCCTGGGCCCCGGCCTTCGCCGGGGAGCGTCAGCCCCGGCAGGGGTATTTGCGGGCGAGGAGGGCGCGCAGCGCGTCCTTGACGTCCGTGCGGGGGCGCTGGGCGGCGGGGATCGAGCGGAAGGCGGCGAGCAGCTCCTCGCTGTTGAGGCCGGATTTGGCCGGCGGGCAATAGGCCGGCTTGCGGCCGGCGCGCTCGGCGGCGAGGCGTTCGGCTCGAAGGGTAGCCGAATGGGTCTCGATCTCCTTCTTGAGCAATTTATAGTCACTCGACATCAGCGCCATCATGCCCTTCTTCTTGAGCGCGTCGGCCTTCGCCAGGAAGGTGGCGACGTCCATCGCCTGGGCCGCGCTGATCGGCACCGAGGCCAGCAACAAGGCGGCAAGCAGCTTCATTTTCACGATTTTTCCCTCCCAGGTAGCGCGGGCTAGGGAGCGTCCGGCGCCTGAACGGCAGTTGAACGGTGGCCGTCATCCCGGCGAAGGCCGGGACCCAGGAACACGGCGTCCGAAGGCACCGGCAAGCTTCGGTGTCCATGGGTCCCGGCCTCCCCCGGGATGACGCGTCGCTACGCCCCCTGCGCCGCCGGGCCGCCGATGCCGCCGCCGCGCGGGCGGCGGGTCGAGGGGATCGAGGTGCCCGAGGCGGGGATCGAGGGCCGCCGGTTGTTCGGGTCCTCGCGGCCGATATCCTCGCCCTTGATCGCCTTCTTGGCCTCCTCGCCGTTCAGCGTCTCATATTCGAGCAGCGCTCCGGCGAGGCGGTGCAGCTCGTCGAGATTGTCAGTGAGGACGGTGCGCGCCGCCGCTTCCGCTTCCTCGATCAGCCGGCGGACCTCGCTGTCGATCAGACGCGCCGTCTCTTCCGAGACGCTCTGGCTGCGGGCGACGCTGTGGCCGAGGAAGACCTCCTCCTGGTTGTCGCGGTAGCGGAGCCAGCCGAGCTTCGAGGACATGCCGTATTCCATGACCATGGCGCGGGCCATGTCGGTCGCCTGTTGGATGTCGTTGGAGGCGCCGGTGTTCAATTCCTCGACGCCGTAGATGAGCTGCTCGGCGATGCGGCCGCCGAAGCAGAGCGCGAGGCGCGCCTTCATCTGCTTCATCGACATCGAATAGCGGTCGCGCTCCGGCAGGTTCCAGGTCACGCCCAGGGCTCGGCCGCGCGGGATGATCGTCACCTTGTGCAAGGGGTCGCAGCCGGGCACGTGGAGCGAGACGAGGGCGTGGCCGGCCTCGTGATAGGCGGTGGCCTTCTTCTCGTCCTCGGTCATCACCATGGATTTCCGTTCGGCGCCCATCATGACCTTGTCCTTGGCGAGCTCGAACTCGGACATGGCGACGAGGCGCTTGCCCTTGCGGGCGGCGAGCAAAGCCGCCTCGTTGACGAGGTTGGCGAGATCGGCGCCGGAGAAGCCCGGCGTTCCGCGCGCGATCGTGCGCGGGTCGACGTCGGGGGCGAGCGGCACCTTCTTCATGTGCACCGCGAGGATCTTCTCGCGGCCCTCGATGTCGGGGCGGGGCACGACGACCTGGCGGTCGAAGCGGCCCGGCCGGAGAAGCGCCGGATCGAGCACGTCGGGGCGATTCGTGGCGGCGATGATGATGATGCCCTCATTGGCCTCGAAGCCGTCCATCTCGACGAGCAGCTGGTTGAGCGTCTGCTCGCGCTCGTCATTGCCGTTGCCCAGCCCGGCGCCGCGATGCCGCCCGACCGCGTCGATCTCGTCGATGAAGACGATGCAGGGGGCGTTCTTCTTGGCCTGCTCGAACATGTCGCGCACCCGCGAGGCGCCGACCCCGACGAACATCTCGACGAAGTCGGAGCCCGAGATGGTGAAGAAGGGCACGTTGGCCTCGCCGGCGACGGCGCGCGCCAGAAGCGTCTTGCCGGTGCCGGGCGCTCCGACCAGAAGCGCGCCCTTGGGGATCTTGCCGCCCAGCCGGGCGAACTTGGTCGGGTCCTTGAGGAAGTCGACGATCTCCTGCAGTTCCTCGCGCGATTCATCGATCCCGGCGACGTCGTCGAACGTCACCCGCCCCGATTTCTCGGTCAGCAATTTGGCCTTCGACCGCCCGAACCCCATCGCCCCGGAGCCGGCGTTCTTCTGCATCTGGCGCATGATGAAGAAGGCGATTCCGAGGATCAGCAGGAAGGGCAGCGACTGGTAGAGCAGGATCAGCCACACGCTGGTCTGCGGCTCGGGCTCGCCCTGGAAGGCGACGCCCTTCTCGCGAAGCCGCCCGGTCAGCTGCGGATCGGGGATGAAGTTGGTCCGGAACGCCTCGCCGCTGGTCAGCTTCCCGGAGATCGTCTCCTTTCCGATCGACACCTCCTTGACCGACCCCTCGTCGACGCGGTTCAGGAACTCGCTGTAGGGCATGCTGCCCGCCGCCGAGCCGCGCGAGCCGCCGCCGTCGACGACCTGGACGAACAGGATCAGGGCGAGCAGGATGCCGGCCCAGATGAAGAGGCTCTTCATCCACGGGTTGCCGGAGGGGTCCTTGTCGGGCTTGCGGGGGTTCTGGTCGGACACAAATTTCTCCCACGAAAGTGGTACTTCCGCGGGGACCCGAGAGGGGGGCCGCTGGCCACTTCGCTCTGTGAACCCCTAAAATAGGATTTCCCGGGGCTTTGGCAATGTCGCCCGGCTTGTAGCGGGGGCGGGTGAACGGGGGATTAGCGTGTGGACCCCAGCGGCGGGTTTCCTCGCATATGTTTGTGCGGGGAATGCCGTCCGGCGTCCAACAGGTAGACCTTTCACAGCTCACTTCGTCGTGTTAGTTTCACTAGATCGGTAAGAATGAAGCGGGCGGCCGCGTCATAAAACATCTGGGGGGCGGCGATGGCGTCTGAAGTTGAAGTCCGGACCTTGGTTGAGGACGCCGAGCTTGCTGCAGAGACGCTGAGGCTGAACGGCTTTTCGCTGGCGGGCAGCCTGAAGCAACGTGACATCATGCACGATAAACCTGATGGTCAGCTGTTTCTTTCCGGACAAAAGATCCGTATTCGGGTCGAGGATGATCGAGCGGAGCTTACTTATAAGGGTGAGTTCGAGGGCGATCAATCGGCGAGTCGCCGGTCCGAGATCAATATTACCATTCCGGCCGGAAGCGTCGACGACGTTAGTTTGGTTCTAACGGCCTTAGGCTATCCGATTCTGTTTCAGGTTCAGAAAACTCGCGTCGTGCTGCGGAACGGAGGCGTTGTGGCCACCATCGACAGCTGGCCGATCATCGGACCGATGCTGGAGTTGGAAGGCGAGGAAGAGGAAATCAAGTCAATTGCAAATCTGCTGTTTCCAAAACACATTTTTCGCAATTATCGTTTGAAAGAGCTTTTCGAAGAGGTGTGCAGCCGACGTGGAAAATCCCTCAACGAACTTCAGGATGAATATGAAAAGTCATCCAGATTCGAACTGGGAAACATCGGCTTTCTGACCCGCTGAAATAGATGGCCGCCGCACAAGAAGAAGCGTTCATCGCGGCCTTCAAGAGGGCTGCCGAGCATATTGGCACCGCCCCGGCCGCGCGGGATCGAGCTGCCAGTGCTCTGGCCGATCTATATCCAATCTATCGGCGCCAAGTGCTTCGCGCACCCGCGGCTGCTCCTTTCTATGCGGAGCACGGAGAAAATCACGGTGTGCGGCTCGGCCAGATTGCAGCGGATTTCTTAACCCAGCAGGTCAGCGGCCCACCGAGCGACTGGGGCCTGCGAGGTCTCCTGATCGCCTACGCTTCCTTCCTTTTCCACGACATCGGAATGTCAATTCTTCCTCGGGGAGAAACGTTCGAAGACGCCTCCAAGGAGCAGCGCGTCCGCCACGACCATGACGAGCGTTCGCTGGAATTTATCGAAAACAATTTTATCGACAATCCCAGCCACTATGCGGCCTGGTCGACCTTCTGGAGCGAGGTCGGTCCTGATGACTGGCCGACGCCGGCGGGGCGCTACGCCTTCATAGTTCTGGCGCGAATATGCAAGTCACATGGCGACGATCCGGCTATCTGGCTCCAAGAGGACTCGCTAGACTACTACGATTTTCGGACCCGGACGGAGAAAGTGTCGTTTCCATCGGTCTGGCATGACCAATGGCCGTCGATCCGGCACGAGCTTTATGCCGCGGCGACGCTTCTGTCGCTATGCGACTTGTGCGAAATCGGGCCGGAAAGATTTATCGACGCTCCGCAGGATTGGTCGGACTTGGCTCTGCCAACGAGTCCCGCCAGCCGAACCTTGTCGCTCATGCATCTTGTCGGGCACCAGGTGTCCAGCGTCAAATTCGCCAAAAACGATGTTCTTGTACAAGTCGCTGGATACGGGGGCCATGAGTGGGCGTCACTGATGGCGATCTACTGCGGTGCGGTCTCGGACCTTCTTACCTGGGGCACTCACCAGATAATAGTTGATCGCATCCGACAATATATCAACCCGAAGTTCCAAGGCGTGCGGATTGTAAACTCGCCGAATGCAGATGACGTGTGGCAAGAGATTGGCAGCAGACTGAGGCATAAGGACTTTTCGACATGCTGGTCTAACCATCACATCAATTGTGCTACGCTCGGAACCTCTGAGGAAGATCCACTGGACGAACGCCATGCTCTCAGTCTTATTTATAGATGTCTTGCTACTGATCTGCTTCGGGACATATCCGACGATGAGCAGCACTATTTCTATAAGATGATACTTCATCTTATGCAGCGCGGCTTGATAATCGATGCGTTTACATCGATCGGCGAGGTGGAAAGGCAGTCTCGTATTTTTGACACTGGCGTGGCTGGTGACGATGTGGGGGAGGTTCGGCTCAGCCGTTTTGTCGTCGCGTTCGCACTGGTCCGGCAAATCCTTATAAATTATCCCGCGCGGCGATTTGAAATCCGTTACGCCTACCACGGCTCGGCGGTCTTTCGGGACTTGCTGGAGGGGCGGCCGAGCAGTCGCAGCGCGATCTACCTTTGTGAAGTGCGCGATCCACAGCCGGGCGACGTGGACAATTATCGCAAGATCATCGCTAGCGCCAATGGGGGCGACGCAGAGACCTATGTCGTATTCACCGGTCTGGGAGTTGCCGGGGTTCATAGCGAATTGCTGCCCGAGCTTACGCAAGTGCAAAGCGCTTCACGCTCCGAGGTCATGGAGAGAATACTTCAGAATCAGGGAAGCCGTATCTCGGAATGGCAAGGACAGTTCGACGGCGAGTTCCTCCTCGGCGAAGCCGGTGTGGAGGAGAACCGCGACCTAACGGCCGGCAAGTTTCTGTTGGAATTGTGGCGCCGCGGAGCGGGGCTGGACGGCTTCGTAACCAGCATAAACCGAGGCCTGTCGGATTTCGGATCGTCGGAGTATTGGCGGGCCGCAAGCAGGCTCGTAGTGGTTACCCTAGTCGATGTAATGGCCGGGGGGGCGCCGGCTCTCGTCGCTAAGGTGGCCGTCGAATATAACAATTTCGCCCTCCGCTTCGGCGGCGGTCTTCTGCAGAGCTGGCGGGAGGTTTCCGCCGATCTTCCCAACGAGATGTATGAGGGCGACGAACAGCATCTCAACGTCCCACCGGCGTTTCTCGAAGGAACAAGCCTTCAACCGGAGGCGCGCCGCGGGGGGCGTGGCTGGCTGATCCAGCTGGTCGCCTGGAGTGTCATCCACGGCGGCAATTTGTTCAATCCGCAGTCGGAGGCGGCCCGAGGGATTCCGGTTCGGCGGGAGACGGCGAGTTCCATCGTTGGCCAGATCCTGGACGGCGCGGTCGTGGACGACAGTATGGTTCGTCTTGGGATCGCGATGGGCGATTTCCTGGGGCGTCACCTCGTTCGGGAAAAATTGAGTTTCTCCTGGTTCTCGGCGCTTTTCCCGAAGGCCAGTTTCGACATGTCTCGCCGGGACTGTCTCGCCTTTCAAATGGCATATCGGGCGGCACGCCATGCGTTCGATGGAGGGATATTCGAAGCGTCAAGCGCTCCGCCCGCGACGTCCGTTACTCTGGGCATCCTGGAGGCGGCCTGCCGCCAAGCGCGGAGGGAAGGCAGGCTGACTGGCACTGTCGAGGCGGCGCTCGATGCGATGCTGGACGCCCTTCAGTCACTTCGTGGGCCGAAAGGACACAATGCCCGCATAGTGGCCTTTGACATCTTATGGAAATATGGGGCCGAGGCTCCGATCTTGCTGGAGCGGTGCAAGGCGTTTCTCGATGCCGGGATTGAAAGGCGCTGGAACGACTTGGCTGACTACTTCCACGGCCGTAACCCACATTTAACGCCCGAACTTACCAGGAACGGCGACTATCAAAAATGGCTCGTATTTCGGACCAATTTCGGAATGGTTCTTGAAAACACTGAAGTCGAGTTGAAGCGTAATGCCCCTGCGGCATTGACGATCCAGCCCCTTCAATCTTCCGGAAGCGCTGCCCTATGAACGTTCACAGGCTCAAGTCTTGGCCGCGATTGTTTGCCGCGATCTGCAGCGGCGAGAAAACCCATGAGTTGCGGAAGGACGATCGCGGCTTCCAAGTCGGCGATCTGATTGATCTTCTTGAATATGATCCCGGTCGGGAAGCGTTTACCGGGCGAGAGCGGCGCGTGGAAATCACCTATATCACCGATAGCAGCCGTCCCTGCGCCTTATCGCAGGCGGCTCTGGCGGATGGCTATTGCATATTGAGCGTACGTCTGCGGGATTGATCGGCCATAGTTGCCCTCGCACGGGTCGGCACCTTACCACCCGGGATGAATTTGAGACGGGCGAGGCCCAGCCGGAAGCAATCCTCAACGCCATCATCTTCAGTTGAAAATCTCCCGAGCCAGGAGTTTTTGCGCTTGTGGTGGCGGCCGTAGCCGTGGTCGTAGCCGCCCTGAGGTGGGTAGGGGGCCTGCGGGGGGATTGGGGCTGGGGGGCTTGGGGCGTCCCCGCTTGGTGTCCGCCGACGGACATCAAGCGTCAGATCGACAAGCGGCCTAAAACCGATCTTCGCATTTTCGCTGCTACATAATTGCCGCGGCCGTGCCAGGGGCGTAAAACGCAGCTGTGGAGATCGGCTTCCTTCGACAAGCTCAGGATAATCGGGAGACGGCCAAGCGGAAGCGGAACCTGGCGAAGCACGGGCTCGACCTGGCCGACGCCGGTGCGGTGCTCGAAGGGCGGTGTCTCGAGCGGATCGACGACCGGCGTGATTTCGGCGAGGAGCGCTGGATTTCGATCGGGATGCTCGGCGGCCAGATCGTGGTGTGCATCTGGGTGGAACGGGGCGAGGCAGCGAGGATCATCTCACTTCGGAAGGCGGACAAGGATGAGCAGGAAGACTATCTCAAAACCTTCTTCCGCTGAGCGGAGGCCGGATCTCGAAGAGGAAGATTTCGACGAGGCGCCGAAGCTGGACCACGCCTTTTTCGAGGGTGCGCGCATCCGCGTGGGCCGGCGCATCATCCGCGAGGCAACGGGGACCTACACGCAGCGCGGGCGGCCGCCGCTTGGCGAGACGGCGAAGGTGCAGCAGTCGCTCCGGCTGTCGCGCGAGGTGCTCGACCATTTCCGGGCGACGGGGCCGGGGTGGCAGGCTCGGATCGACGAGGTGCTGAGGCGGCATGTCGCGGAGGCGGAGGCGAAGGCGGGCGAGCGGCGGGTGGCGGAGGAACGCGAGGCCTGGCGCGGCGAGGGCGAGTGAGCTCGCGACTCGGATCGGCGCGGAGGATCCGAGGCGCGTGAAAAAGCGGTGGTTTTCGGCTCGAAAAAATATTCTTTTGCGCGGTGTGGCTGTGGATTCAATTCCTACATTTTTCGCCCGTTCGTGGCAGTTTTCTGCCGCTGACGGCGCGGAAAAGTAGGACTTTTTTGGGCGGAAAAAACCTATTGACAGCGTGACGCTGCAGGGGTACAAAACAGGAATGCTCCCGCACTTCGCCCAGGCTACGGCGGGCAGGCTGGGAGCGAATTCGTAAGCCGCGCGGCATGAGGCCGGGCGGTCCTTCGACAAGCTCGGGACTGATCCTTCGACAGGCTCAGGGCCGAGCTTTTTCTTTGACCATGATGACGAGCAGGATTGCCCTCACCCAGCCTCTCCCGAAATGGGAGAGGAGGGAAGGACGGACTGCGCCTTTGGCGCGGCCGAGGGGTCTCGCTCGCCAGGGGAGCGAGACCATGTCCGACGATGAAGATCCGATCCTGACCGGCCGCAACGGGAAGTTGCAGCGCCGCCGGGCGCCTCGGCGAAGGCTGTTCGGGAAGAAGGCGAAGGCGGCTTTCCTGGAGAGCTTCGCGTGCACGGCCAATGCGGCGGCTTCGGCCGAGGCGGTGGGGTTCGCGGTGGGGACGGTGTTTACGCATCGGCGGACCGATGCGGAGTTTAGGGAGCTTTACTGGGTGGCGTTCGAGCAGGCGCTTGGGAAGCTGGTCGCGCTTCGGGTGCAGCATGAGATCGAGCGGGCGGAAGGGACGCTCGATCCGGCGATCGAGGCCCGGATGGACGGGCCGCCGGACGCCCGGCAGATCGCCGATCTCGTCAAGCTGATGCAGGCGATGCGGGATCTGACCCGGAACCTGGGCGGCGGGGAGCGCCGGGGCGGGGAGGGCGCGGCGCCTCGGCATGCGGGGCTGGACGAGGTGTGCTCGGCGCTGGCGAAAAGGCTGAAGGCTTTTCCGCCTACGCTGGCGCTGCCGGCTCCCGGCGAAGCGGCGCCGCCGGCAGAGGAGCCGCCTTCGGAGCATGAGGGAGGCGTCGAGGCGGAGGGCCCCCTCCACCATCCCCGGGACGAGCCCGGGGACGGTCCCCCTCCCCGTCCCGGGGAGGAGCAAGATGAGCAAGGAGCTTGACGCGCGGGCGCTGCTTCGGCGGGCTTGCGAGCTTCCGGAGGCGGAGTTGGCTCGGTTCCTCAAAGGGCTGACCGGGCCTCAGCGCAGGTCGATCGAGGAGGGGTGGTGGGCCAAATGGCATGAGGGGCAGGTGCCGCTCGGCGACGACTGGGACGTGTGGCTGCTGCGGGGCGGGCGCGGGTTCGGGAAGACGCGGGCGGGGGCGGAGTGGGTGTGGGCTCGGGCTCGGGAGAACCCGTCGGCCCGGATCGCCCTGGTCGGGGGCAATATCGACGACGTCGTCAAGGTGATGGTCGAGGGGCCGGGCGGGCTCGCCTCGGCGGCTCGGACGGGCGAGCAGGCGAAGTGGGTGGCGAGCCGGCGGCGGGTGGATTTCTCGACCGGGGCTCAGGCCTTCGCTTACTCGGCCGAGACGCCCGACAAGCTGCGCGGGCCCGAGCACGATCATGCCTGGTGCGACGAGCTCGCCAAATGGTCGCGCGGCGAGGCGACCTGGGACAATCTGATGCTGGGCCTGAGGCGCGGGGAGCGGCCCCGGACGATCGTCACGACGACTCCGCGGACGGTGGCGCTGCTCAGGCGGATCATGGGGCTGGCGGGGTTCACCGAGACGACCGGGCGGACGGCGGACAATAGGCACGTCGCCGAGCGGGTCAAGGCGGAGCGCTATGCGGCTTATGGCGGCTCGAGGCTCGGGCGGCAGGAGCTGGACGCCGAGCTGTTCGAGGATTTCGAGGGGGCCTTGTGGTCGCGCGGGCTGCTCGAGGCGGGGCGGAGCGCGGGTTCGGGCCGGGGCTGGCGGCGGGTCGTCGTCGGGGTCGATCCGCCGGCTTCGGTGGCGGGCTCGTGCGGGATCGTCGTGTGCGGGCTGAGGGCGGACGGGATCGGCGAGGTGCTGGCCGACTGCACCGTCGCGGGCCAGTCGCCGGAGGGCTGGGCCCGGGTGGCCGCGGCGGCGGCGGCGGCGTGGGGCGCGCACCGGGTGGTCGCGGAGAGGAACAACGGCGGGCCGATGGTCGAGAGCGTCCTGAGGGTCGCGGAGCCGGGCCTGCCGGTGAAGCTGGTCCATGCCGCCGACGGCAAGTCGGCCCGGGCGGAGCCGGTGGCGGCTTTGTTCGAGGCGAGACGGGCGAGGCTGGCGGGGGTGTTTCCCGAGCTCGAGGACCAGCTGTGCCGGATGATCGTCGGCGGCGGCTATGACGGGATCGGGAGCCCGGACCGGGCCGACGCGATGGTCTGGGCGATGACCGAGCTGATGCTCGGCAAGCGGCGCTCCGAGCCGCGGATCCGGCTGCTCTAGGCGCGCCGCGCGGGGGTCCATAAGGCGGCATGTCCGCTCGCCGCCCGGGCGTGACCCCGGTCACGGACTCGGGCGGCCCCGGGTCCGTAGCAAGGCGGCATGGGGGCCGGGCCTCGGGGCGGCGCAAGCGACCGCAACGGGGCTTCCATGCCGGAGAAGACCAATGAGCTCGATCATCCTCTATGCGCAGACCAATCCGGTCCACCAGACCACCAACAATGCCGCCTTCGTCGACATGGCGGGGCTGACCCTGACCCTGCCGGCGGCGAGCGCCACCGCCCGGCACGCCCTGCTGATCCTCGACGTGCCCAACCCCTATGCGATCGGGAGCAACTTTCCGGGCGCCAACTTCAGGTTCAAGGTCAACAACGTCGTCGACATGACCCTGCCGATCGCCTGCTTCACCTATTTCGTCCAGAACCTGCCGGGCAGCTCCGGCCGGATGCCGACCAACCTGGTCGCCCGGGTCAAGCTCGGCTCGGCCGCGACGACCGTCCAGGCGGTGTGGCAGTCGGTGCGCAGCTCGAAGGTGATCGTCGACACGCCCTGCTCGATCAGCGCCGTCCTGGGCGTCTGAGCGACCGCGCCAAGACGGGAGGGGACGGCCGGCCGCGGCCGTCCCCTTCTTCGTGAAAGCCTGACCGGGCGCGGGCCGCGGCTAGTCGAAAATCTCCTCCAGCCACGACTTCTTGCGCTTGTGGTGGCGCCCATAGCCCTGGTCGTGGTGGCCGCGCTGGTCGTAGCGGGGGTCGTAGCCGCCCTGGGGCGGGTAGGGGGCCTGGGGTGGATAGGGGGCCTGCGGAGCGCGCGGCGGGGCCTGCGGGGCCTGGGGCGCGGCGGCCGGGGCGACGTCGGCGGCGGCGCGTTCGATGATCTTGTCGAGCTCGCCGCGGTCGAGCCAGATGCCTCGGCACTGCGGGCAATAGTCGATCTCGATGCCCTGGCGCTCGCTCATCACCAAAGGGACGGCGCAATGGGGGCAGGTCATGGGGCCGGGCATAGGAATTCCCATCAAAGTGGTACTTTGATGGGGCCCCGGGAGGGACGCCAGCAAGTACCGGTTGTCGTTGCGGGGGAGATAGGGTGCCGCGGCGAATTGGCAACCGAGGCGGGGGGGGGCGGCGGCTTTGCCGCGGCCCGGCGGCGGCCGGCAGCGGCCGTCATGCGGGGGCTAAACTTTTTCTCAAGCATCGTCGGCTAGGAAGGCCCCTTGGTACGCGACCGGGGGGGCGGGGGCGGCTCAGGCCGCTTCCGCCTTCTTCCTTCCCGCCGGCGCTCGATTCGCCGGCGAGCGTTTCGCCTCCGAACCCGCTTTGCCGAACGAAAGCGGACCTTAAGCGGCGGAAAGCGGGAATGGCTTAACGCGCGCTAACGCTGTCGTTCAGCCCTTCCTCAATGCCTCTCATGCATAAGCCTCACCTGCCGCCCGATGCAGGCCACGCGGAAGGCGGTCCCTCGAGTCGCGTATCCGAGGGGGGGCCGGCGCCCTTGAAAGCGCCGGCCCCGACCCGGGGGCTCCTCCTCCCCCAGCCCCGCGGCTCCCGCAAACCTAATGTTTACCAAGCGGCGCTAGAGCGGGCAGTCCATCCAGACGAGGGGGCTAGCCTTGTTCATCGACGCCGAACTGTCCCAGATCCCGATCAGCGACGGCCGCAAGGCCGAGCGCCGGATCGTCAACCTCGCCGCGGCCCTGCGCGAGCAGGGGGCGACGAACGCGAAGGTCGTGCTCGTCGACATCTCGGTCGGCGGCTTCAGGGCAGAGACTTCGGAGCCGATCGACGAGGGCCACGAAGTGTGGCTGAAGCTTCCCGGCCACGAGGCCCGGCGCAGCCGGGTGGTGTGGACCAAGGACAATATGGTCGGCTGCGAGTTCGAATATGAGCTCCACCCGCGCGAGCTCGAGCTGATCATCGCTCCGGCGCCGCGCAAGATCGTCAAGGGGGTGTTCCGCCGCGTCGAGCGCTGAGCGGAGGGGACAGCGGAGGGGACAGTTTAGAAACTGTCCCCGAACTGTCGCGAACGGATCAGATCGCGTAGTGGACGATGTCGGCGAGGGCGACCTGGTCGAGCCGGGTTCCGCACTCGTCGCATATCTCGATCGCCTGGCGGTCCCACTGCCCGCCCAGGGTGAGCTCGGCGCGGACCAGCTCGCGGGCGCTGCGCACCGCCTGGTACCAGGCCGCCTCGGCGTCGGGCAGGGTCAGCCCCTCCTCGTCCTGGAGACGACCGCCTTCGCGCGCGACATGGAAATAGTAACGGGGCATGGCGGGTGGAACGCCCCAAGTGGTTGAAAGAACCATGGAAAGAGGGTTGGCCGGGAGTTAACCTTCTTTTCTTCGGCGACTGACGCGAAGACGCCATTCAGCTCAGGACGAGGCGGTATCCGACCGCTGGCTCGTTGACGATCAGCCGCGGGCTCGACGGGTCGCGCTCCAGCTTCTGCCGAAGCCCACGTATGGCGACTCGCAGATAATCCGTCTGCCTTTCCTGTGCGGGGCCCCACACGGTCCGCAGGAGGTGCGAATGGGTGAGCACGCGGCCGGGATGCCTGGCCAGCTCAGCCAGCAAGGCATATTCCTTCGGCGGCAGATGTATCTCTTCGCCGTCACGCCGGACGGCACGGTGGAAGAGATCGATCGAAATCCCGCCGGATTCGATGGGCTCCGGTTCATCGGCGACACCGAGGTCGGCAAGGTTGGCGATATAATTCTTCAGCTTCGCCGCCTGCGACCCCATTGCCGAGACGATCTCCCTGTCGTTCGAGCCGCTACGGCGCAGGCGGTCGACCGAGTCGGCGATGCCCAGGGCATTCGGCATGAGATCCTGCGCGATCGTCGAAAGCAAGGCGGAGCGGATCCGGTCGCGCACGCGCGTCGCGGCGAACTCGCGCGCTTCGCCTTCGACCCGCGCCCGCTCCAGCGCCAGGGCGGCCTGGTCGATCAGGTTCTGGAGCAAGAGCAGCCGATCGGAATCCACGGGGGGGGCGCCGTCGTCCCGGGCGAGACCGATAGCCGCAAGAATCGTCGCCCCGGAGCGGACCGGGTGGAATTGCCATTCGGAAGTATTGGCGCGGGAGACGGCGCGGCCGGCCGGCTCGCCCGTCTCGAGCGTGAGTATCGCCGCTGCCAAATCGTTGGCCATGAGCGCGGCCGAGGCCGGTGCGGAGGCGATCACCTCCGCGTCAAGAGCGTTTCGCACAAAGACAGCATTGCAATGGAAGAGGGCGGCGAGTTCGAGCGCGGCGACGGCGGCGATTTCCTCCTCGCTCCGGCACGAGAGAAGCCGCCGCGCAAGGCCGGCGATAGTCGCGTTGCGAGAGGCGTGGGCCGATGCGATTCGGGCCTGCTTGCGCACAGAGGCGGCAAGCTGGCTCGCGATGATTGCGACCAGGAACAGCACGACGACCGTGACGATGTCGGAGGCGCTGGCGATCCGGAAGGTGCCATGCGGGCGCGTGAAGAAGTAATTGTACGCGAGCGCTGAAGCGAAGGCGCTGAACAGGGCGGGACGAAGGCCGCCGAATATGGCCGCCCCGAGCACTGCGGGAAGGTAGAGCAGATCAACCGCCGAATTCCCCCAGCGCGGTGCCAGCGCGAGGCCGATGAGTGTGGACAGCGCCACCAACAGAGCCGCCTCCGGATATCCCCGTACCGCCGCGGCGGCGGAAGATCGGATGGCGGGGTCAGGCTCGGCGACCATGGCCTCTCAATGCTCCCGACGGCGGGTTCCGTCGAGATGCGAGAGGGCCGACGGGCGAATCCACATGGAATCTTTATACCGGTCCGCCGCACGATTCGCGCATGGCTACGATCGCTCAACCCGCCGCCTCGGCACCCGCCGTCCCCGAAGCCCACAGGCACAAGCTGCCCGCTTTGATGCTTGGGGCGATCGGAGTCGTCTACGGCGATATCGGGACATCGCCGCTCTATGCGATGAAGGAGAGCTTCATCGGCCCGCACCCGCTCGCCGTCGACCGGCTTCACGTCTTCGGCGTGCTCAGCCTGATCTTCTGGTCGCTGATGCTGGTGGTCACCGCCAAATATGTGATCGTCGCGATGCGCGGCGACAATAAGGGTGAGGGCGGCTCCTTCGCTCTGCTGGCGCTGATTTCCCGCAACCTCGGCGAAAGGCGGTGGACCGCCGGCCTCGTCATGCTGGGGGTGCTCGCGACGGCGCTCTTCTACGGTGATGCGATGATTACTCCGGCCATCTCGGTGCTCTCGGCCGTCGAGGGGCTGACCCTGGTTCAGCCGGCTCTCGAGCCGCTGGTCATCCCGATCTGCGTGGTCATCCTGATCGGCCTCTTCCTCATCCAATCTCGGGGGACGGCGCGGATCGGCGCCGTGTTCGGCCCCATCGTGCTCCTCTATTTCGCCGTGCTGGCTACGCTCGGGATCGCGAATATCCTCGAGCAGCCGGAGATCCTCGCCATCGTCAGCCCACATTGGGCTGTCACCTTCTTCCTCTACGATCCGCTCACCGCCTTCCTCGCGATGGGGTCAGTCTTCCTCGCCGTCACCGGCGCCGAGACCCTCTACGCCGACATGGGCCATTTCGGGCGCAAGGCGATCGGAATTTCATGGCTGACCCTCGTCCATCCCTGCCTGATGCTCAATTATATGGGACAGGGCGCGCTACTGCTCGGCACTCCGGCGGCGGCAGAGAACCCATTCTACCTGATGGCCCCCGACTGGGCGCGCCTGCCGCTGGTGCTGCTTGCGACCGCGGCGACGATCATTGCCAGCCAGGCCGTGATCTCGGGCGCATTCTCCGTGACTCACCAGGCCGTGCAGCTTGGATTCCTGCCGCGGCTCAAGACCCGCCACACCAGCGCCAAGGCGGCCGGCCAGATCTACATCCCGGCCGTCAATTGGGCCTTGCTGGCGATGGTGATCCTGCTCGTGGTCGGCTTCCGCCAGTCGACCAGCCTCGCCTCGGCCTACGGGATCGCCGTGAGCGGCACGATGATCATCACGACGGCCATGCTGGCGGTGTTGATCGTTCGAGTCTGGAAGTGGAACAAGTGGCTGGCCGCGGCGACCATCACGCTCTTCGCAGCGGTCGATGGGACCTTCTTCGTCTCGAACCTCGCCAAGGTGGCGGACGGCGGCTGGTTCCCGCTCGCCGTGGCCGCCGTGATCTTCACCGTTCTGACCACCTGGGCGACCGGCCGGCGGCTGATGCGCAGGCGCCTCGAAGAGGAAGCCATGCCGCTCGACATCTTCATCAGATCCACGGGCGCCTCCGTCCACCGGGTGAGGGGCACCTCCGTGTTCCTCTCGTCCGCTTCCGAGGGTATCCCTTCCGCTCTCCTCCACAATCTGAAGCACAATCAGGTGCTTCACGAACGGGTGCTGATCCTCACCGTGAAGGTCGAGGAGGTTCCGCAGGTCCCGGACGAGCGGCGGCTTGAAGTGCAGGATGCCGGCCACGGCTTCTACCGGGTCGTGCTCCACTACGGCTTTGTCGAGGAGGTGGACGTGCCGCGCGATCTCGCGCTTCTCGAAAGCTGCGGCGGCGGCTTTCGGATGATGAGCACCAGCTTCTTCCTCGGTCGCCAGAAGCTCATCGCCTGCGGGGAGCAGCCCGGAATGGCGCTGTGGCGCGAGCGCCTGTTCGCCTGGATGATGAAGAGCTCGGAAAGCGCGATGGAGAGCTTCAAGCTGCCAACCAATCGCGTCATCGAGCTTGGGAGCCAACTCAGGATATGAGGTGCACCGCAGCGTTCTTCGGGGCGCTCTCGGCTGCCGGCGGCGCCCAGGCGCAGGAGCCGTCGATCTGCACGGATCGACCGGCCAGGGCCAATGTCGTCTGCACCGTGCCCGCGGGGAGCGTCCAGATCGAGACGAGCGCGCTCGGGTGGACGCTGGCCGAAGCCGGCGCCGGCCGCACCGAACTGCTGACCGTGGCCTCGTCCTTCGCCAAGGTGGGCCTCAGCGACCGTTCGGACCTGCAGATCGGCTTCACGCCGTTTGCCCAGCTGACCAGCCGGACCGCGGGCGCCTCGCAGCGCGTCTCCGGGTTCGGCGACCTCCTCGTCCGGTACAAGCGCCGGCTCACCTCTACGGACGCACCGGTGCAGCTGGCGGTGATCCCGTTCGTGAAGCTGCCGACCGCCGCCGCCGGCATCGGCAACGGCCGCGTCGAAGGCGGCGTCGCGCTTCCGGTCAGCTTCACGCTCGGTCAGTTCACGATGACCCTCGGCCCGGAGCTTGACGTGCTGGCCGACGCCGATGGAAGCGGCCGGCACGTCGCCTTGATGAACCTCGTCAACGTCTCGCTGCCGGTCGCGGCCCGCTGGACGGTCGCCGGAGAGCTTTGGACGAACTTCAACTTCGATCCGGCCGGAACGATCAGGCAGGCCTCCGCGGATGCAGCCGTGGCCTACGCGCTTTCGAACGACCTCCAGCTCGATGCCGGTGCCAATTTCGGCCTCACCGCGGTCACCGCCGACGTCGAGCTTTATGCCGGTCTGTCGTTTCGCTTCTGATTCTCCGCAGTCGGCGACCCGACTGAGAATTTGGGCGGATTGCGGGGGCTGATGCGGGAGGTCTCCTCCGACTTCGGCAGCCGCGTCCCGGGCAAGCGCGATTCCCGCCCCCGGCAGGCGGAACTTAGCGGGAGGAGAAGCGCTGGGTTTTCACAACGTCAGGAAGGGAATCACAGATGTTGAGGCGCCTCTTGTTCGCGGCCGGGATCGGCTATCTGTTCCGTCGTCTCTCCGGCCGGCGCGGAGCGGCCCGCACCCGCTGGTAGGCCAGGCCCCCCTCGGGCCAACGCGCTACAGCCCGGCCTTGTCGAGAGCCTCGGCGAGCTCGGCGCCCATCGCCATGCCCTCGTCCTTCGGCGTGAGGCGGTTCAGGACCGTCTGAACCCGCTTCTGCGCGACCTGGAGCGACTTGTGCCGCACCTGGCGGATCGCGTTGGTCCGCCCGGACCGGCTCTCGCCGAGCAGCGCCGCCCATCTCGCTTCCTCCGCCGCCAGCACCGCCAGGGCCAGCCGCAGGCCGTCGCGCCGGCCGCGGGCGTAATCGTCCGGCATCAGGCGGCGGCTCCCCGGACGCTCGACACGGTATAAAGCACGTAGGAACTCCCTCCTCGCCCGGCCGGTTGGATCCTCGTTCATACAGGATCGAGAGAAGAGGGACATCGAACATGGCGGAAGCTTCGAACATCGAAAAGCATATGGAGGTCCGGTCGGCGGACGGCTCGCACGTCGGAACGGTCGACGGGGTGGAAGGCGACCGGATCAAGCTCACCCGCAACGATTCGCCGGACGGCGAGCATCATTATGTCGGCCTCGATTCCGTCGAACGGGTCGACGAGCATGTGCACCTCGCCGCCGGCGCCTCCCCGAGCTGATTGTCGAAGGCGAATGTGCATGGGAAAGGGGACAGTTTAGTAACTGTCCCCTTTCCTTCGTCCCGGACCCGGCCCCGGATCCGCCGGTCAGCGGCGCCGGCCGGGGCCCGGCGGGCAGGCCTTCGGCGGCAGCGCCGGCTGCGTCAGGGTCAGGGTGCGCGCATAGACGGCGCGGCCGGACCCGCTCAGCCTGCGAAGGATCTGGACATGGCCGGCGACGACCCGGTCATCCGCCCAAGCGTGGCACGGATAGTCCTGCAAAGCGCTAATCGCGCCGGACGGGCGGATGTCCGGCTTCGGACACCTTTGTCCGGTTCCGGATGAGCGCGGAGCGGCGGCGCTTCGCGAAAAGGCCGCAACTCCGCGCCCCGAGCCGCTGGCACGCCCCTTGCTACACTTGTCGCATGTGCATGCCAGGAGATCGTCCATGAGCCTCAAGACCGTCGTCGCCTTCGCCCTCGCTTCCGTGGTCGCCGTCCAGGCCGCGCCCGCCGCCGAGGCGGTGGCTCTGCCCCGGTTCGAGGGGATCGAGCTCAGGGGCGGGGGGAGCGTCGTCGTCCGCCAGGGGGCGGTGCAGCGGGTTACCCTGGTCGAGGGCAGCACCAGGCACACCGTCGTCAGGGTCGAGCCGCGCGGGCGGGGCGGGCAGGCCAGGCTCGTCGTCGAGGCCTGCAAGGTCCAGTGCCCGCGCAATTACCGCCTCGAGGTCGAGATCGTCACGCCCGACGTGTCGGCGGTGGCGGTCAACGGCGGCGGCCGGATCGACGTGGCGCGCGGCTTCGGCCAGCGGCCGCATGTCGCGGCGGCGGTGAACGGCGGCGGGCAGATCGACCTTCGGGCGCTGTCGGCGCGCAACGTCGCCGCGGCCGTGAACGGCGGCGGGGAATTGCGGGTCACGGCGACGGCAAGCCTGGCCGCGGCGATCAACGGCGGCGGAGCGATCCTCTACTCGGGCGATCCGCAGGTGACGACCTCGATCCGCGGCGGCGGCGCGGTGACGAGAGACCGCTGAGGCGCGCGCTCAGCCGGCGAGGGCGCGGCCGGCGCCGATCACGGCCGCGGTCAGGACGAGGGCGGCGGCGACGCAGGCCGCCAGCCGGCCCTTTCCCGCCGGCGCCATCGGCGACACGCCCTCCGGAAGCTCCGCCCGCCCGGTGACCATCGCCCGAACCAGCGAGCGGCCGCGGACCAGACGGTAATAAGCGATGGCGAGGAGATGGAGGGCGATCAGCCCGAGCAGGACGTTGAAGCTCGCCTCGTGCACGTCGTGGGCGAGCACGGCCGTGTCGAAGCCGACCAGCCCGGAAAGCGGCGCTTCGATGAAATCCTCATCGTCGATCTGGATGAGGCCGGTGGCGATCTGGACGATGAGCGCGAGAAGCATGGCGACGACGCTCAGGGCGCCGATCGGCGAGTGGCCCGCCTGGCCGGAATCGCCCCGGCGCAGATAGGCGGCGACCGCCGCCGGCCCCTTCACGAACGTCGCGAAGCGGGCCGTCGAGCTTCCGGCGAAGCCCCACAGGATGCGGAAGACGAGCAGGAACAGCAAAGAGTAGCCGGACCAGAAATGGACCCGGTCGAAGCCGTTCTTCGCCGTCCACCAGCTCAGGGCGACGAAGGCGACGACCGACCAGTGGAAGAGCCGGACGGGAAGGTCCCAGACCGGCGCTCCCCGCTCCGCATCACTCCTCTTCACGATAGGAATCGTGGCAGGCCTTGCAGCTCTTGCCTAGGTCGGCATGGGCCGAGCGGATCGCGGCGAGATCGGAGCCGCGCGCCGCCGTCTCGAACGCCGCGGCGGCTTCGCGGAACCCCCCGGCCTTGGCGGCGAAATCCTCGGGCTTCGCCCAGATGGCGGCGCGCGCCTCGGTCTTGCCGATGTCGGGGCCGGTGCCGGCGGGAAACCAGGTCGGGACCTGCGGCGCGAGCCGGGCGATGGTCGCTGCCCCGGCCCGGACGCTGCCCAGATTGGGGCTGCCGCCCTTGAGCTCGCGGGAGATCGCCTTCATGGCGTCGCCGATCTCCTCGTAATTCTCGTGGCGCTGCTTCATCAGCGCCAGCGCCTGCTCCTTCTGGAGCGGCGTGGCGGCGCTTTGCTCGACCTTGTTCTCGAGCGCGGCGGCGGCTTCATTGCCGCTCGAATTGGCCTCCGCCAGAGTCCCGTTCCCGTCTTCGGACGAGCCGCACGCGGCCAGGAGCATCACGGCGATACCGGCAATCATCTTTCTCAACGCACTTCTCCTGTTCGCATGGGGCGGAAAGCACGTAACAAAGTGCGGGACGGCGGCGCAACGGCGAATGGGACGCGCCGGCAGCGGCGGAGCGTTGAGGACAAGCATGGGCCCGGCGTCCAGGGACGCCGGGCCTTTCGAACCGATCGGTTCGAGTCGCCGCTTTCGCTATTTCCGCCAGACGGCGACCGTCGCGGTGCCGCAGGTGAAGACCGAAGTCCGCTTGTAGCCCTGGTGCGTGTAATAAGCGTGCTTCTCGGCCGCCTTCGCAGGGCTCATCGCGTGGAACGACGCCCATTGATCGGTCGCGGGGATCCAGCTGCTGTTGTACGTCGCTCCGTTCGAGGTGCAGGTGATGAGCTTCGGCATCACGCCCGAATCCTGGAGGTGCTCGACGAGGCGCTGGTAATCGGCGCCTTTGATCCCGTTGAACGTGTAATTGCCTGACGGGCGGGCCGGCCAGACCAGGATCGACGCGTTCGGCAGGGGTTTGCCGGCGACCCGAGTCCACGGGCCGTCGAGGCTGGCCTTGGCGCTGTAGGGCGTGGTCAGGCCGCGCTCGAAGGTCATCGCCTTGGGCGCCTTGTGGTCCGGGGTGAGGTGGACGTGGAGATGGGGGCCGCCGCTCGACGAGCCCGAATTGCCGATCTCGCCCAATTTGGTGCCGGCCTCGACCCGCGCTCCGTTCGCCACCTGGACCTCGGACTCGATCACCCACTTGGGCCCCTGTCCGGCGAGGCCGGTGAACAATTTGGCGTTGTTCGGGCAGAGGCTCGACGGGATCGTTCCCGGCCTGGCATGGGCATAGAGGGCGATGGCGCCATCGTCCTGGAGGATCCACAGATGGTTGCCTCCGCCGGCGAACTTCTTGGCCAGGAGATCCGGGTGGAGGCTCCCGGGCGTGTTTTCCGGCGCGTTGCGCCAGCAGCCGATGACCTTGCCCGCCGCCATCGCGTAGAAGGGCTTGCCGTAGACGACCCAGTTCGAGAGGATCTTGGAGTCGGCTCCGTCGGAGGTCAGCCTCGTCCAATTGCCGTCGGCGGTGCGGCGCAGGGCGCCGATATCCTTGCCCTCGGTCTGGTCGCCGCCGCCGATATGGACGAAAGTGTGGTAGCGCTCGGCGTTCGCGAGGTCGCCGCCGCGAAGCGGCAGGCTCTCGGCCAGCGAAGCGGCAGGAAACAGTATGGCGACGACCGTCATGGCCGCCGGAACGACATATTTGTTCATGATCATTACCCTTTTGAATCCGGTCGAACCGCGTGTCTGAGCGGCCCTGCCGGAGAAATGCCCCGGCGACGCTTTAGGAGCGGCGAGGCGGGCGGAGGAGTTGCAACGGCGCCCGGCGCGATGCGCAACCGTTGCACGAAGGTTGCACAAAAGGTTGCATTCCACCCACGTCCATGATCGTCTGACGCCATGATCGGCAAAGCAGATTTCGCCGAGCGACTCGCGCTGGTGCTGAAGGCGCTGTCGATCAGCGGCGGCCGGCTCGCCTGCGACGTCGGGGTCGACAAATCGCTGGTGAGCCGGTGGCGCGCTGGAAGCGTCATGCCCTCGGCCGACAATCTGGCGCGGCTCACCCGGATCATCGCGACACGCCATCCCGGATTCACCATGCTCGACTGGGATCTGGACATGACCGCTCTGGCCGCGCGCTTCGGAGTCGCCGCGCCGAGGCCGGCGGAATCGGCCCAGGCTCCGCCGAGCGGCTTCGCCGAATGGCTCGCCCTTCCCAAATTCCGCGAGGCGGCGCTGGCGAGCGGCAAGGCGAGCTCGGCGCTGGCGGGATTCTGGCGAACGACCAGGCCGGTGCCCGAATTCCCCGGGCAGTTCGTCCACGATCACGTCATCATGCAGGCCACGCCGGACGGCCCGCTGTCGTTCCGGATCGGCCTGTTCTCCAGCCGACTAGTCGGCTGGTCGGTCGCGGTGGGCGACCAGATGTATTGCTGCGCGACCAACCAGCTCATCGGCAATTCGATCTTCGCCATCTTCAACTACGTCCAGCGCCCGCGGATCGACATACTCGACGGAGTGACCCTGGCCTGCATGGCCGACGCCGGCGGAGTGCCCGTCGGAGCGGCCTGCCTGCTCGAAAGGGTCGGCGACCTGTCGGGCGACGACGAGGCCGACAACGCGCATTACGAGGCCCTGCTCGCCGAGCATCCGATCGCTCCGGACGGATCGATCCCCGAGCATGTCCGGAGGCATCTGTTCCGCGACACCGGCCCCGCCGCGATGGCCGCGGGGGGCGATCCGCTGATCATGATGCGATCGATGACCTCGATGGCGCGAGGGTCGGCGGGACGGGAGGCGCCGGCGGCACAGGGATATCGCGCCCATGATGCCGCCGCGCCGGCAAACGGCAGCGGCCTGCCCCACTAATCGCCTCCCCGAGACGGGCTCGCGCTGTGCAAAAAATCTTCCCCTGCATTCGCAGGGGAGGGGGACCACCCGAAGGGTGGTGGAGGGGCCTTTCCGGCTCCGAAGAACCCCTCCACCATGCTTCGCATGGTCCCCCTCCCCCGCAAATGCGGGGGAGGAATTAAGAGGGGCTGGGTCTATACAGCCTAGCGGGCGTCGACCAGGACGATCTCCGCGTCGTCGAGGGCCTTTATCGTCAGCTTCGCCTCGCCGGTGACGGCCACACCGTCCCTCGGCTCGGCGCGGCGGCCGTTGACCTCGATCGCTCCGCCGACGGCGACGAGGTAGACGTGGCGGGCGGGGTCGAGGGTCAGCTCGGCCTGCTCGTCCGACTTGAGGGTCGCTCCGAGCACTCGGGCGGCGGCGTTGATCTTCAGGGCCTCCTCATCCTCGGCGAAGCCGCTGGCGAGGGTGACGAAGCTGCCGGCGCGGTCGTGTTTCGGGAACTGACGGGCCCCCCAGCCGGGCTCGGCGCCGGGTTTGTCGGTCTGGACCCAGATCTGGAACAGGGTCGTCTTCTCGTCCTCGAGATTATATTCGGCGTGGCGAACGCCGGTGCCGGCCGACATCACCTGGACGTCGCCCGCTCCGGTGCGGCCCTTGTTGCCCATCGAATCCTGATGGGTGATCGCGCCCTCGCGGACATAGGTGATGATCTCCATGTCGGCGTGCGGGTGGGGCGGGAAGCCGGAGCGGGCGGCGATCTCGTCGTCGTTCCAGACCCGGATCGCGCCCCATTCGGTGCGCTTCGGGTCGTAATAACTGGCGAAGGAGAAATGGTGGCGGGCGTCGAGCCAGCCGTGGTCGGCGTGGCCGAGGGTGGAAAAGGGGCGGATGTCGATCATCTTCGTGTCTCCCGAGTGGGGGTCGAGGGCATTTTCTGCCTCCCCGTCGCGCAGCGACGGGGAGGGGGACCACCGAAGGTGGTGGAGGGGTGATCTGGACGAGATCAAGAGGTTCTCGCGGGAACCACGTTCTCTCCTGCGCCTGGTCACCCCTCCACCATGCTTCGCATGGTCCCCCTCCCCATCTGGCGATGGGGAGGCAAAATCAGATCAGGCCTTCGGCGCGCAGCGTCTCCTGCACGGCGGGGCGGGCGGCGACGCGGGTGAGGTAGGCCGACAGGCCCGGCCAGCGGGCGATGTCGATCGAGTGGATCCTCGTCCAGTTGAGCACCGCGAAGGCGTAGGCGTCGAGGATCGAGAAGCGCTCGCCCAGGATGTACGGGCCATCGCCGATCCGGTCCTGGAGATAGTCGAACTTGCTGCCGAGCGCCTCGCGGGTGGCCTGCTTGAACTCGTCCGGAGTGGCCGGATTCCACAGCGGGCCAAAGCCCTTGTGGAGCTCGGTGGCGATGAAGTTCAGCCATTCGAGAAGCCGGTAGCGCTCGATCCCGGAGGCGGGGAGGGCGAGCTCCGACCCGGGCGCGCGGTCGGCGAGATACTGGAGTATGACGGCATTTTCGGTGAGCACCTCGCCGTCGTCGAGCCGCAGCGTCGGGACGGCGCCCTTCGGGTTGACGTCGGTCAGCTTCTCGCCGTCGTCGGTGACCTTGGCGGGGAAGCGCACGTTGGCGAGCTCGATGTCGAGGCCGGCCTCGCGCGCGACGATGTGGGGGGCCTGCGAGCAGGCGCCGGGGGCGTAATAGAGCTTCATGTCTTTTCTCCCTGGGTGCGGATATGGTGACGGGCCTGAGAAATTCCTCCCCTGCATTTGCAGGGGAGGGGGACCGTCCGAAGGACGGTGGAGGGGCTCTTCGGAAGTTGGAAGAACCCCTCCACCAGGCTTCGCCTGGTCCCCCTCCCCGCGAAATCGCGGGGAGGAATTCTAGGCCGCCAGCGGCAATTCTTCGGCGGCGAGGCCGCGGAGCTCCTGCACCGCCTCCGCGATCGAGGCGGCCGCCTGGTCGGGGCCGAAGGCGAGCTTCTCGACCCTGACGAAGGTCGAGTCGTCGAGGCCCATGAAGCCGAGCAGGGTGCGCAGATGCGGCTCCTGGCTGTCCATCGCCGCGGACGGGCCGCTGCTGTAGAGGCCGGCGCGGCTCTCGATGACGATCGTCTTCTTGCCCTTGAGCAGCCCCTCGGGCCCGGCTTCCGAATAGCGGAAGGTGATCCCGGCGCGAAGCACGTGGTCGAACCAGGCCTTGAGCGTCGAGGGGATTCCAAAATTGTACATCGGCGCGGCGATCACGACGAGGTCGGCGGCCTTGAGCTCCGCGATCAGCTCGTCCGAGAGGGCGATCGCGTCGCGGGCGGCGTCGGTCTCCGCTTCCGCCCCGCGGATGGCGGGCGTGGTTTCGGCGGTGAGGTGCGGGACCGGACGGGTTCCGACGTCGCGACGGACGATCCGGACCGGGCCGCGGCCGCGCAGGATCGCCTCGAGCTCGCCGGTCAGCCGGCGGGTCACGGAGGCGTCGCCGGTGGCGGCGCTGTCGATGATGAGAACGTTGGTCATATGGGCCTCCTGAACTTGCAAAAAGACATGTAAGCCGGTAGCAGCGTTGCTTGTAGCCGCCGTTGGCGCATTCTGGTGTTGCTCAATATGGAACGCTCATCGACAGACCTGCTCGACGTCCTCGCCTTCGTCCGGGTGGTGGAGACGGGCGCGTTCAGCCGCGCCGGCGAGCGGATGGGGATGTCGAAGTCGATCCTCAGCCGGAGGGTGGCCCGGCTCGAGGAGCAATTGGGCGCCCGGCTTCTGACCCGGACCGCGCAGGGCGCCCAGCCGACCGACGTCGGCCAGGCCTATTTCGAGCGGGCGTCGAACATCCTCGCCGACCTGGAAGCGGCCGAGGAGGTGGTCGCCGAGGCGGTGACCCAGGTGGCCGGTCCGATCCGGCTGTCGGCGCCCCTGTCGTTCGGGGTCGAGCATCTCGCTCCGGCGCTTGCGGAGTTCGCGCAGGCGCATCCGCGGGTCGAGCTCGACATCTCGTTCGACGACCGCTCGGTCGACCTGGTCGCCGGCGGCTTCGACCTGGCGGTCCGGATCGGCGCGCTCAAGGACAGCGCGCTGATCGCCCGAAGGATCGCGCCGGTGCGCAAGGTGGCGACGGCGAGCCCGGCCTATCTCGAGGCACGCGGGCGGCCGCAGCATCCGCGCGACCTCGCGAGCCACGACATCCTGCTCTACGCCAACGAGCAGTGGCGCTTCCGGGTCGACGGCAAGTGGGAATATGTGCGCGGGCGGCCGAGGCTTCGTGCCGACAATGGCGAGATGCTTCGGGCGGCGGCCGAGGCGGGCCTCGGCATCTGTATCCTGCCGAGCTTCATCGCCGCGCCCGGCTTCGAGCGCGGGACGCTCGAGCCCCTTCTTCGCGATTTCCCGATGGAGGAAGGCGCCCTCCACGCGGTGATGCCGCCGGGGCGGGCGACGACGGCGCGGGTGCGGGCGCTGGTCGACTTCCTGCTCGAGAGGTTCGGGCCGGAGCCGGAGTGGGATCCGTGCTGGCTGGCGGGGGACCGGGGATCCGCGCCTCGCGACGCCTAGTTTTCGTCCCCGTCCCGATCGATCGAGCCGCCGAGCTTCACGACGGCCTCCGCCAGCATGGCGATTCCCAGCCCCGCGAGGCCGGTCAGCATGGCGACCGGCATTCCGAACATCAGGACCATGCCCCCGGCAAGGCTGTCCTCCATCGCATAGGCATAGGTCAGGACCGCGACGGGGCAGACGGCGAACGCGGTCAGGCTCGCGATGGCGCGGTTCCAGCCTGCATTGACGACGAGCACCGCCCACAGGCCTGCGACGAAGGCGGCGCCGAGAATTCCGAAGCCAAGCAACATGCCTTACCCTCGCCTGCCGCCGGCCGCTTGGCAATGTGCCGGAGCGCCGGCGAGACCACCTCATCCTCCCCATCGCCAGATGGGGAGGGGGACCATGCGAAGCATGGTGGAGGGGTAACAGGCTCGGAGCTTGCGGGTTCGAGTTCGAGCCGCTGAGTCCTCGGCAATTACCCCTCCACCACACTTCCTGTGGTCCCCCTCCCCATGCTGCGCATGGGGAGGATGAGGGTGGACGCCTCCTCGCTAAACGCTAAAGGATTCGTCGCATGAAACACGCCCTACCGCTCCTCGCCCTGCTCCTCACTACCGCCTGCGCCTCCACCTCGGACGGGCGCGACGACGTCCCGTTCAGCGACCCGCCGGCGCCCGCGCAGGCCGCCGCTCCGGCCGCCGCCGATCCCGCCGCCGAGGACGCCCGCCTGCTCGCCTTTCTCGACGCCGCCTTCGACGAGGCGATCGCCACCAGCCCGGAGACCCTGACCGCGCTCGGCGAGAAGAGGGATTACGACCGGCTCGACGATTATACCGACGCCCAGGCGCAGCGGCAGCAGGCGCTGACCCAGGCGCAGCTGGCGCGGATGAAGGCCGAGTTCGATTATGCGCGGCTGAGCGCGGCCGGGCAGCTCAACTACCGGTTGTTCGAATATAATGCCGAGCGCAGCCGCGAGAATTTCCGCTGGCGCGACTATGGCTTCGAGATGTCGACCAACGGCAGCCCGGCGGGCGCCTTCCCGGTCTTCCTGATCAACCAGCACCGGATCGACAGCGTCGCCGACGCCGAGGCCTATGTCGCCCGGATCCGCGAGACCGAACGGGCGATGCGCGAGATCGGAGTCCAGGCCCGGGCGCAGGCGGAAAAGGGAATCGTGCCGCCCAAGTTCAACTTCGCGCCGGTGCGCGCCGACGCGAAGCGGGCGATCGTCGGAGCGCCGTTCGGCGCGGGGGCGGATTCGCCGCTGCTTGCCGACTTCCGCAAGAAGGTGAACGCGCTCGACGCTCCGGCCGAGGTCAAGACCCGGCTGATCGCCGACGCTTCCGCCGCTCTGTCAGGCCCGTTCCGCCGGGCGATCGGCGACATGCTGGCGACGCTGGATGCGATCGAGCCGAAGTCGGCCGGCAACAGCGGCGCCTGGAGCCTGCCCAGCGGGGCCGAATATTACGCCTCCCGGCTTAGGGCGCAGACCACCACCGACCTTTCCGCCGACGCGATCCACCGGATCGGGCTCGACGAGGTGGCGCGAATCCATCGCGAGATGGAGGCGATCAAGGCGCAGGTCGGATTCAAAGGCACGCTCCAGGCCTTCTTCCAGCACATCAAGACCGGTCCGCAGTTCAAATATCCGAACACCGACGCGGGGCGGCAGCAATATCTGAAGGACGCCAACGCCTTCATCGCCCAGGTGATGGCCAAGGCCCCGGAGTGGTTCAGCCGGCTGCCCAAGGCGCCGCTCGAGGTGCGCGCGGTGGAGACGTGGCGGCAGGAGACGGCTTCGGTCGCCTTCTACAACCGGCCCTCGCCCGATGGCTCGCGGCCGGGCATCTATTACGTCAACCTCGCCGACATGAACCAGGTGCTCAAGCCGCAGATCGAGGGCATCAGCTATCATGAAGGCGCGCCCGGCCACCATTTCCAGATCGCGCTCCAGCAGGAGCTGGCGGGCGTGCCGAAGTTCCGGCGCTTCGGCGGCTATGGCGCCTATAGCGAAGGCTGGGGCCTCTATGCCGAGCGGATCGGGCGCGAGATGGGCTTCTACCAGGATCCCTATTCGCTGTTCGGCCACCTCTCGCTGGAGCTGTGGCGGGCGGTCCGGCTGGTCACCGACACCGGCCTCCATTCCAAGCGCTGGACCCGCGAGCAGGCGATCCGATATTTCCAGGACAATTCGCTCCTGTCCGAGCGCGACATCGTCAAGGAGGTCGAGCGCTACATCAACAATCCGGGGCAGGCGACGAGCTACAAGATCGGCCAGCTGAGGATCCTCGAGCTGCGCGAGCGGGCGCGGCGGGAGCTGGGCGAGCGCTTCGACATCCGCGACTTCCACGCGGTCGTGCTCGAGAACGGGCCGTTGCCGCTCGACATATGGGAGCAGCAGGTGGAGGCGTATATCGCGGCGAAACGCTAGGTCGTCATTCCCGCGAAAGCGGGAATCCATTCGGAGTCAGCATGGATTCCCGCTATCGCGGGAATGACGTATGGGGGTTGCAACGCGCAAAGGAGATTGACGATGGCCAAGGGTCAGAAGAAGAGCAACAAGGAAGCCCGCAAGCCGAAGAAGGAGGTCAAGAAGACCATCGCGGCCAATCCTTCGAGCAAGGGCGTGGTGGTCAAGGATTGATGGCGGAGCCCTTTGCCCGCCATCGCCAGCCGTGGAAGCAGGAGGAGATCCAGAAGCTCCACCTGCTCGCCGGCAAGGGCATGTCGCTGAAGGCGGTGGCGAAGGCATTGACCCGAACCGAGGAGTCGGTGAAGGAGCGCGCGAAACTGGACGGGCTGAAGATCAGCAAGCTGCGCTGAACGGCGGCCCGCGAACGCGAAGCAAGAGAGCGCAATGGCCGATACGCCCCCCGACCGACTGTCCCTCAACCCGCGCAGCCCGTTCTTCGACGGCGAGCTGCTGCGCCGCGGAGTGCGGATCCGCTTCAAGGGGACGGAGCGGACTGACGTCGAGGAATACAGCATCTCGGAAGGCTGGATCCGGGTCGCGGCCGGGCGAAGCCTCGACCGGTTCGGCCAGCCGATGACGATCAAGCTTAAGGGCGAGGTGGAGCCGTTCTTCGCGGATGCGAAGGCGGCGGAGGAAGCGGGCGAGGCGGAAGCGGGCGAGGCTGACGGCGAGGCGGAATCTGCTTAATTCTTCCCCCGGATTTCCGGGGGAGGGGGACCATGCGAAGCATGGTGGAGGGGTCCTTGCCGACTCCGAAAAGAACCCCTCCACCGCGCTTCGCGCGGTCCCCCTCCCCGCGAAATCGCGGGGAGGAATTAGGTCAGCGCCGCCTGAGCCTCGCGAGCAGGCGGTTGCCGGCGAGGGGCTCGAAGGGCTGGTCGGCGCTTTCCGGGTCGAGCAGCTCATTCTTCGCCACCGCGGTGAGGGCGGCGCTGAACTCCGGCGGGCGGAAGGGGACGAGGGTCCGGCCGGCGCCGCGCAGGCGCTCGATCGTCGCGATCGTCGAGCCGGTCTCCTCGAAGGCGGCGGCGACCTCGGCGATGCCGGTGCCGAGATGCTCGGCGAGCAGGTCGCAGCGCAGCCGGGCGATCGTCTTGCCGGCGCCCTCGTTGGCGGGGAGGCGGGCGTCGATCATCAGGTCGCACTCGCTGTCGAGCCCCATCGAGCGGTTGTTGAGATTGGCCGAGCCGACCCTCAGGACGAGGTCGTCGACGATCATGATCTTGGCGTGGACGTAGATGTCGGCGCCGCCTTGCGTGACCGGAGTGTAGATCCGGAAGCGGCCGTAGCGGTCCTTGCGCGCCAGCGCCGCGACCAGCTCGGCCCGGGCGGGCCCCATCACCGATTCGTCGAGCCAGCCATAGCCTTCCTTCGGGTTGACGACGACGAACTCGGGGCCGTCGGGCTCGCCCAGCCGGCTGCCGATCGCCTCGGCGACGACACGCGAGGCGAAATATTGGGTCTCGATGTAGACGAAGCGGCGGGCGCTGGCGACGAGATCGAGGAAGAGCGCCTCGATCTCGCGGACCTCCGACCAGTCGCCGACCTCGCCGCGGGTGCGGGCGATGGCGATGTCGACGTCCCGGAAATCCGGCTCAAGCTCCTCGGGCCAATGATCCTCCTCGCCGGGATTGGCGGAGTCGAGATGCTGGCCCGTCGCCGCCAGCCAGCGCAGGCGGGCGAGGTCGCCGAGGCAATGGGCGACTCCGCCGTCGACGCACATGGTCGCGTCGTGCCACGGATCGTAGGCGCGGCGGGTCGTCGGCTCGCGCCGCTGCGAGGGCTCGTCCTTGTGCTCGCGAGTGTCCCAGCGCGAGCCGGTCATGTCGATCCCGCCGCAGAAGGCGAGGCGGTCGTCGATGACGAGGATCTTCTGGTGGTGGCTCGCCTCGCGGGGATGGTTGTGGTCGAGCTTGAAGTGGATGTTCTTGCGCCTCGACCATGAGCCGAGCTGGAGCAGGGTCGAGCCCCGGCCCAGGTAGCGATAGGCCTCGCCGTCCCACGCGAGGATGTTGATCTTCAGGTCCGGCCGCTTCCTGGCGATCCAGGAAATGAGGGCTCCGACTTTGACCGGCGGCTCGCCCTTGGCGCCGCGCTCGTCGAGGGTGACCCGGGTGTCGATGTCCCAGCCGATCATCATGATCTGCGAGCGCGCCTTGAGCATCGCCGTTCGGGCGAGCCGGAAGTAATCGCAGGCGTCGACGACGAGCGAGGCGCGGCCGGCGCGGGAGACGCGCCAGCAGTTGCGGCCTTCCTCGAGATTGAAGATGCGGCTTTCGCGGCTACGCTGCGTTTTACTGGTCACGCCGTCCGGAACGTATTTCGTGCCGCAGCCGTTCCAAAGTAAATCCCCTCTCCCTGAAGGGGAGAGGGAGGGGCCCGCGAAGCGGGAGGGTGAGGGCCTGTTCGCCGGTGTCGTAAAGGCCCTCACCCTCCCACCGCCTTCGGCGGCGGGCCCCTCCCTCTCCCCTGCAGGGAGAGGGGCAAGAAGGAGAAGTGAATTTGCGTAGGACAGCTCTCGCCGCGCTGATGCTCGCCACCGCCGCCTGCGCGACGAGGCCGGCCGAGCCGCCGGCAGCGGCCGCGGCGCCGGCGGCGGAGGGTTACGACCTCGCCGCGCAGCGGGCCAAGATCGCCCGGATCCCGATGAACCCGGACACCGGCTTCCTCAACGCCGAGGAGCGCGAGGTCGTGAACCTGCTGATCCAGGCGGCCGAGCTGATGAACCCCATCTACCTGCGGCAGCGCTCGGTCGGCAATCCGACCATCCGCGCCGAGATCGCGCGCAGCCAGCATCCGCGCAAGGCGGCCCTGCTCGACATGTTCGACCTCCATTTCGGCCCGTGGGACACGCTCGCCGAGAACCGTGCCTTCTATGGCGGCGAGAAGATGCCGGCGGGGGCGGGCTTCTACCCGGAGGACCTGACCAAGGAGGCGTTCGACGCCTATCTGGCCGCCAATCCGGGCGAGAAGGAGGCTCTGACCAGCGGCTATACGGTGGTGAAGCGGCGCGGCGACCGGCTGGTCGCGGTGCCCTACAGCGTCGAGTATCGGCAATGGCTCGAGCCGGCGGCAAAGCTGCTCGAGCGGGCGGCGGCGACGACGAGCAATGCCTCCCTCAGGAAGTTCCTGACCCTTCGCGCCAAAGCCTTCCGGACCAACGATTATTACGAGTCCGAGCTGGCCTGGATGGACGTCTCGGGAACGCCGATCGAGGTCGTGATCGGCCCCTACGAGGTCTATACCGACACGCTCTACGGGACGAAGACGGCGTTCGAGGCCTTCATCACGGTGCAGGATCCGCGCGAAAGCTCGGCTTTGTCGCATTACAAGGCGCTCCTGCCCGACATGGAGCGCAACCTTCCGGTCGAGGACAGGTACAAGAATTTCAACCGGCCGTTCGCCTCGCCGATCCTCGTCGCCGACCAGGTCCATGGCGGCGGCGACAACGTGCCGGGAGTCCAGACCATCGCCTTCAACCTGCCCAACGACGAGCGGGTGAGGGAGGCCAAGGGGGCGAAGAAGGTGATCCTGGCGAACGTGCTCGGCGCCAAATACGACCGCATCCTGGCGCCGATGGCCGGTCTGGTGCTGGTGCCGGAGCAGGCCCGGCTGGTGACCAAGAAATATATGACCAACGAGACCCTGTTCCACGAGCTGTCGCACAGCCTCGGGCCGGGGACGATCAATGTCGGCGGCCGCCAGACCACGGTCAATGCGGAGCTGAAGGACGTCTATTCGGCCAGCGAGGAAGCCAAGGCCGACGTCATGGGCGTCTACAACATCCTCTACATGATGAAGCGCGGCGAGCTTCCGGCGGCCGAGCGCGAGGAGGCGCTGGCGACCTATTTCGTCGGCATCTTCCGGGCCGTCCGCTTCGGAATCGACGAGGCGCACGGCCGCGGCGCGGCGATGCAGTACGATTATCTGAAGGCGAAGGGCGCGTTCGAGTGGGACGGCGGCGCCCGCCGCTTCCGGATCGACTACGGCCGGATGGAGAGCGGGCTCAGCGACCTGCTCGCCGAGCTCGTGCGGCTTCAGGGCAATGGCGACTATCCCGGCACCAAGGCCTTTTTCGAGCGCCAAGCCAGGCTCGACGACAACGCCCGGGCGGTGCTCGCGGCGACGGCCTCGATCCCGACCGACATCCAGCCCGTCTATCCGATGAAGGTTTAGGGGCGGGTTGATTCCTCCCCCGGTTTTCCGGGGGAGGGGGACCATGCGAAGCATGGTGGAGGGGTTCTTCGGGGCTGAAAGAACCCCTCCACCGCACTTCGTGCGGTCCCCCTCCCCGGCAAATGCCGGGGAGGAATTGAGAAGCAAGGAGCGAATATGGACTATCAGGCCCTGGTCGACGGCGTTCTGGCCGACGTTTCCGCCTACAAGGGGCAGGGCAATGTCGCCTCCTACATCCCCGCTCTGGCCGAGGCGGATCCGAACAAGCTCGGGCTCGCGCTCGTGCTCAACGACGGGTCGAGCTATTGCGCCGGCGATTCGGACGAGACCTTCTCGATCCAGAGCATATCCTACGTCTTCGCGCTGTGCCTGGCGCTCCACCACGTCAAGGCCGCCTTGTGGAACCATGTCGGCCGCGAGCCGGCCGGCAATCCGGTCAACTCGGTCCTCCAGCTCGAGCTGGAGAAGGGGCGCCCGCGCAACCCGCTGACCAGCGTCGGAGCGCTGATCCTTTGCGACCAGCTGATCGGCAGCGAGGGACCGGACGTCGCCGTCGGCGAGCTGGTCGGCTTCCTTCGCGACCGCTGCGGCGACGACAAGGTCGATATCGACGAGACCATCGTCATGTCGGAATCGCGGGCGGGCGCGTTCAACCGAAGCATGGCCCATTTCATCTCGGCGTTCGGCAACCTCACCCACCCGGTCGAGGACGTGCTCTCGGTCTATTATCGGATCTGCTCGGTGGCGATGAACTGCCGGCAGCTCGCCAAGGCCGCTTTGTTCCTGGCGTTCGACGGAGTCGATCCGAGGACGGGTGACGCGGTCACCATCGCCTCGCGCTCGCGCCGGATCAACGCTCTGATGCTGACCTCGGGCCATTACGACAACAGCGGCGACTTCGCCTTCCGGGTCGGCCTTCCGGGGAAGAGCGCGGTGAGCGGAGCGATCCTCGCCGTCATTCCCGGGCACGGGGCGGCCTGCGTCTGGTCGCCGGGGCTGAATTCGGCCGGGACCTCGCTGGCGGGGACGGAGGCGCTGGAGCGGCTGGCGGAGCGGACCGGCTGGTCGGTGTTCGTCTGACTCCCCTACCTGCAGACAGGGAGGGGCCGGGGGTGGGTGCGTGTTCGAAGAGTCGCTGCGGGCGGAGGCCCACCCACCCCTAACCCCTCCCTGTATCCAGGGAGGGGATTCTGCTAATCCTCCCCCATGCTCCTCTCCCTCCTCCTCGCCGCCGCCGTGCCGGCGCCGCCCGCCTGCCCGATCGAGAAGGCCGTCTATCACCTCCACGGAGCGCCGACCTTCACCGCCGGCTTCGCCCGACAGGACCGCCGCAACGGCCTCGCCTCGGATCTCGCCTTCTGGGTGCGGACGCCGCTTCGGACCTACTGGTTCTCTTTCTCGTCGCCGAACGGCTACGGCGGGACGTACATCGCCCCCGGCCTCGACCCGCGGCGCGCGATGGAGATGGACGACGACGAGGAGCATGAGGCGCTTCGGGGCCTCAAGGCGGTGAAGGCGCCGGTGTCGCTCGGCTTCCACGCCTTCGACTCCGGCCTCGAGGCCTTGCCCTATCCGCCGCAGACGGAGAGCTCGCCGCCGGCGCTGCTGTTCGTCCCCGACCTCGGCCGCACCTTGTGGTACCAGCCGGTCGAGCTCGCCGGCGGCGACCCGGCGGCGCGCGACGAGGCGATGCCGACGGGCTTCTTCGAGCCGGCCGGGTGCGGGGGGCCGCCGCGCTGAGATACCGGTGTTCCGCCGGCGAAGGCCGGGCCCCAGCTTACGACGCCGAGCAGACTGAGTCCCGGGCCTTCGCCGGGGAGCGGCATAGGGTCAGCCGCTGATCAGGCCGAGGAGGTTGCCTTCGCTGTCGCGGCAGATGGCGAGATGGATCGGCTTGCCGTCGACCTCGGCGATCCGGCGAGGCGGCTCTTCGAAGGCGACGCCGCGGGAGCGCATCTCCTCATAGGCCGCTACGACGTCCTCGACTCCATAATAGAGGATCGAATTGCCGGCGGTCTCGGGGCCTTCCGGCTGGCTCAGCATCAGCCTCGTGTCGCCGCACTGGAAGAAGGCGAGGCCGGGAGGGGCGTCGAACAGGTGGGGAAGGCCGAGGATGTCGCCGTAGAAGGCCTTGGCGCGCTCGAGGTCGCGAACCGTGACGGCGACCTGGGCGAGACGGGTGGGGGCCATGCTTCCGCTCCTTCGATAGGCATGCTAATCGTTGCGATAAAACAACCATTAGCATGGCTAACAGTAAGGAGCAAGCGGTGGGCGACGAGCAGCTGGACGAGATGGCGAGGGGCCTTCATTCGGCGGCGATCAGGCTGCTTCGGATGGTCAGGCGCGAGGACCGGGCGACCGGGATCAGCCCGCCGCGGCTGTCCGCCTTGTCGGTGCTGGTGTTCGGCGGGCCGATGTCGCTCGCCGAGCTGGCCTCGGCCGAGGAGGTGACGGCGCCGACCATGTCTCGGATCGTCGAGGGGCTGGTGAAGGACGGGCTGGCGACGCGCGAGGCCGATACCGGCAACCGCCGCAAGGTCCGGATCGCGGCGACCGACGAGGGCAGGCGCCGGCTCGAGGAGGGCCGCGAGCGGCGGGTGCGGGCGCTCGCCGAGCGGCTCCGGCGGCTCGCCGACAGCGAGCGAAGGGCGCTGGCGCGGGGGGTGGAGGTGCTGGAGAGGGCGGTGCGTTAGGCTAAAATCCTCCCCCGGATTTCCGGGGGAGGGGGACCGGGCGGAGCCCGGTGGAGGGGTTCTTTCAGAGTCCGAAGAACCCCTCCACCACACTTCGTGTGGTCCCCCTCCCCGGCAAATGCCGGGGAGGAATTAAGCTACTCCAGATCGAAGCGGACGAAGGGGCCGGAGCGGTACCAGCGCACCGACTGCTCCTCGAGCCGCTTCAGCATATGCTTCGGCATCGGCCGGCGGAGCGGGCCGTTGCTGTTCATGATCAGGCTCTTCGCGCCCCATTGGCGGGCGAGGGCGAGGCGCTGGTCGCGGGTCAGCGCCGGGTCGAACAGGCGCTCGGCGGCGGCCTGGCGCTCGGCAAGGCCATCGATCATCGGCTCGGGCCAGGGCACCGACACGACGCGCTGGCCGGTGGCGACGATCGGCCAGGCGAAGACGTCGTAGGCGGCGACCGGCTGATTGTCGGGGATGCCGCGGGTAAGGGCCTCGGCGTGGAGGTAGGAATTGCCGGTGCGCTTCCAGCCCTTCATCTCGACGCTGAGCGAGACCCAGGTGAAGAAGACGAAGCTGGTCAGCGACAGCATCCCGAAGGTGAAGAGGCCGAGCTGGGTGCCGTGGCGGAAGTGCTGCCACCTGTCGGCGAGGACGAGGAACAGGGCGCCGAGGCCGATGTGGAGCATCAGCACCGCCGGCATGACGAAGCGGGTGGCGATGAGGATGCCGGCCGCGCCCAGGGCGAAGATCAAGGCGAACATCGCGAAGGCGGCGATGACCGGCTGGGCGGTGCGGCGGAAGCGGGGATGGAAGAGCCCCACCAGGCCGAGCAGCGAGGGGACGAACGCGTTGGTCAGCATGATCGGCACGTAGAAATCGATCCCGCCGGTCCAGGTGGGAAGACCGGTGCGGGCGATCGCCTCGAACGGATTGTGATAGGGCCACGCCATGGCGAGGGCGATGCCGGCCGCGATCGCTGCGGCGGTGACGATCCGGGCCCTGAGGCTGCCTTCCGGCCAGAGCAGGACGAAGCAGCCCGCCGCCATGAAGCCGATTCCGGCGCCGAGCTGGTGGGTGGCGAACATGAAGGCGGCGAGAGGAACGATCGGCCAGGCCCGGGCCGGATTCTCGACCGCCCGGATGACGAGGCCCCAGAGGAGCAGCGACAGGGCGATCAGAAGCGCGGCCGGATAGGCCATGCCCTCGATCAGGGTGTTGAGCGAATGATAGCCGGTGTGGCTGATCGGAAGGCACCAGCCGAACGCCATCGCCGCCAGCAAGGCGAGCGGGCCCCACGGCGTGCGGTAGAAGGCGCGGCCGAACGTGTAGATCCCGGCGAGAAGCACGCCGGCGCTGACATAGCCGGCGAAAGCCATCGCCTGCCACGGATTCCAGCCCACTGCCTTGGCGACGAGGGCGACCGACACCCAGTAAGGGTGGAAATGGCGGGAGCCTTCGGCCGTCGTCACGAACGGATTGGCCGGGTTGAACGGGTTCTCGATCAGCGCGCGCAGGGCGGCGAGATGCTGCCACAGGTCGCGCGATGTCTGGTTGGTGAAATGGCCGCCGCTGAAATGCCAGGCGGCGAGGCCGTAGATGAGGATCCCGGCCAGCCAGAAGCACAGGGTCGGGCGGGCGAGCAGGCCCCGGAGCGGGGGCGCGGCTTCGGCCGGCGGAGCCGCCGAGGCGGGCGCGCCAGACCCGCCGGCTTCATTGTCAGTGAGGACGAACATGCCGGTCAGCCGAGGCGGGCGACGAAGTGGAGGCGGCGGTCGAACAGCCAGCTGAACGGCGCCGGGTAGAGGCCGACCTTGTCGGTCAGCCGCTCGACCTTGAGGCCGAGCTTCGACCAGATGCCGCGCCACTCGCCATCCGAGAGGTAATTGTAGGGGAGGACGACTCCGTGCTGGGCGTTGCCGACCCAGTCCATGAACCTCAGGGTCGCGTCGGCGAGGACGCCTTCGCGGAAATGGTCCTTGATGACGATCCCGCCCTTGGAAACCCTTTTGGCCTCGGCGAGCAGCCGGGCAGGCGCCTCGGTGTGGTGGAGCACGTCGACGAACAGGGCGATGTCGAAATGATCGTCCGCCCAGGGAATGGTGTCGCCGTCGAACTCGGTGACCGGGATCTCCGTGCCGGGGCGGACGAGGACGTCGATGCCCTCGATGGTGATGTCGGGGCGAAGCGTCATGATCCGCTTGGCGAGCGTGCCGCTGCCGCAGCCGATGTCGAGAACCCGGGCATTGGCCGGGATGAAGTCGGCGAGGGTGCGGGTGAGGACCTCGATCCGGCGGTCGAACACCGCCTTGCCGTGCACCTTCTGGTGGATTCGCTGAAAGAGGCTCATCGCGATTACCTTTGCGGATAGCGGGCGGGGTGGGACAGCAGCTCGAGCAGGAACGAGGTCAGCATGAGCTGCAGGCCGATGCCCGCGGAGAGGACGGAGGGGATGGAGATGCGCATCAGGCTGTCCGGGTTCATGTCGCTGAAGCCGGCGCCCGCCCAGGAGGCCAGAGCGACGACCGCCCCGCCGAGGCCGGCGAGGATCATCGCCCCGCCGATCAGCGAGCCCTTGTCGATGGTCAGCAGGGCGCGGGCCCGCTCGAGGCCTCGGCCGGCCGACCAGTAGCGCTCGCGCACCCCGAACAGGCCGGCAAGGAGGCCGAAGCTCATCATCTGGGTGCCGATCAGCATGCCCGCCCCGGCGAAGAGGAGGGAATGGACTCCGAAGCGGACCCCGCCGACCGTCAGGTCGCCGGGCAGGAGGCCGAGGAAGGCGGCGAAGCTCAGGGCGAACAGGGCGAGGCCCGGATAGATGTAGAGCGAGCGCGGCGCGAACAGCAGCAGGAACTTCAAATGCCGCCAGCCGTCGCGCCAGCTCCTGAGGTGGGGCGGGCGCGAGCGGCCGTCCTTGCTGAGCGTGGCGGGGACCTCGGCCATCGAGACTCCGGCGAGCTGCGCCTTGACGATCATCTCGGACGCATATTCCATGCCCGGCGAGGAGAGGCCGAGCGACTGGATCGAATCGCGGCGGAAGGCGCGCAGCCCGCAGTGGAAGTCGCCGATCGGCGCCTGGAAGAAGATCCGGCCGGCGAGGCTCAGCACCGGATTGCCGAGATAGCGGTGGAGGGGCGGCATCGCGCCCTTGCCGATGCCGCCAAGGAAGCGGTTGCCGACGACCAGCTCGGTGCCGGCGCGAAGCCGCTCGAGGAAGGGCATCAGGTCCATGAAATCGTAGCTGCAGTCGGCGTCGGCCATGGCGACGTAGGTGCCGCGAGCCGCCTCGATGCCGGCTCGAAGGGCGGCGCCGTAGCCGCGCTCGGCGACCGGCACGACCCGGGCGCCGGCGCCGATGGCGATCGCCGTCGAGCCGTCGGTCGAGCCGTTGTCGGCGACGACGACCTCGCCGGCGACGTCGTAGGCGTGGAGGAAGCGCCGGGCCCGGTCTATCACCTGGGCCAGAGTCTCGGCCTCGTTGAGGCACGGGATGACGATGGTGAGCTCGCACTCCGCGGCCGCGGCCTGGGGCACGAAGCCCACCGGCGTTTCGCTGCGCGCCTTTTTCTTCACTGCCTGCACCCGGCCTTCCCCCTTTTTCGCGGTCGATGGGACGGGTTTGGCAGCCCATGGTTAATTTTGTGTTGAAGCGGACGCGTCATCCCGGCGGAAGCAGGGACCCAGGGACACGGATGCCTGAGGATATTCGCAGGCTCTTACGTTCCTGGGCCCCGGCCTTCGCCGGGATGACGAACCTCCTCCGGTCAAACCTGCCCTTGTCGCGCCGCATTATGGTGCTTATGGCCGCGGCGACCTTTCCTCTCCTTATGAGTTATCCTGAAATGAGCCTCCGCAACGTGGCGATCATCGCGCACGTCGATCACGGCAAGACGACCCTGGTCGACCAGCTGTTCCGCCAGTCCGGCACCTTCCGCGACAACCAGCGCGTGGAAGAGCGCGCGATGGATTCCAACGACCTCGAGAAGGAGCGGGGGATCACCATCCTTGCCAAATGCACCTCGGTCGAGTGGCCGAATCCTGAAGGTGGCTCGACCCACATCAACATCGTCGACACGCCCGGCCACGCCGATTTCGGAGCCGAGGTCGAGCGCATCCTGTCGATGGTCGACGGGGTGATCCTGCTCGTCGACGCGGCCGAGGGGCCGATGCCGCAGACCAAGTTCGTCACCGGCAAGGCGCTCGCGCTGGGGCTGAGGCCGATCGTCGTCGTCAACAAGATCGACCGGCCCGACGCCCGGCCGGCCGAGGTGCTCGACGAGGTGTTCGAATTGTTCCTGACACTGGAGGCGAGCGACGAGCAGCTCGACTTCCCGACCCTCTACGCCTCGGGCCGGGCCGGCTATGCGGGGATGAGCGACGACGTCCGCTCGGGCGACCTGACGCCCCTGTTCGAGGCGATCGTCAGCCACATCCCGGCGCCCGACGCCAATCCCGAGGGGCCGTTCCGGATGATCGGAGTGCTGCTCGACCGCGACCCGTTCCTCGGGCGGATCCTCACCGGCCGGATCGAGAGCGGCCGGCTCGAGGTCAACATGCCGATCAAGGCGCTCGACGTGGACAACAACCTGGTCGAGACCGGCCGGGCGACCAAGGTCTTCGCCTATCGCGGCCTCGAGCGGGTGCCGGTGGAGACCGCCCAGGCCGGCGACATCGTCGCCATCGCCGGGCTGACCAGGGCGACCGTGTCCAACACCATCGCCGAGATGGCGGTGACCCGCGCCATCGCCGCCCGGCCGATCGACCCGCCGACCCTGGCGATGAGCTTCGCCGTCAACGACAGCCCCTATGCCGGGCGCGAGGGCGACAAGGTGCAGAGCCGGGTGATCCGCGACCGGCTCGAGCGCGAGGCCGAGACCAACGTCGCCATCCGGCTGACCGAGAGCGCCGAGAAGGACGCGTTCGAGGTGGCCGGCCGGGGCGAGCTCCAGCTCGGCGTGCTGATCGAGACGATGCGGCGCGAGGGCTTCGAGCTGTCGATCAGCCGGCCCCGCGTGCTCTACCGCGAGGCTGCGGACAGCGCTTCCGGCGGCCGCGAGGAGCCCTATGAGACGGTCGTCATCGACGTCGACGACGAGCATGCCGGGACCGTCGTCGAGAAGATGGCGCAGAGGAAGGGCGAGATGACCGACATGCGCCCGTCGGGCGGCGGCAAGACCCGGCTGACCTTCTCGGCGCCGTCGCGCGGCCTGATCGGCTATCACGGCGAGTTCCTGTCCGACACCCGCGGCACCGGGATCATGAACCGGCTGTTCGAGAAATACGGGCCGTACAAGGGCCCGATCACCGGCCGCCAGAACGGGGTGCTGATCTCGATGGAGCAGGGCGAGGCGGTCGCCTACGCGCTCAACATGCTCGAGGAGCGGGGCGTCCTGTTCATCTCGCCCGGCGAGAAGCTCTACGAGGGCATGATCATCGGCGAGAACGCCAAGCCGCAGGACCTCGAGGTCAATCCGCTCAAATCCAAGCAGCTCACCAACTTCCGGGCCTCCGGCCCCAAGGACGAGAGCATCCGCCTCACCCCGCCGCGGCGGATGACCCTGGAGCAGGCCATCGCCTACATCCAGGACGACGAGCTGGTCGAAGTGACTCCGAAGGCGATAAGGCTGAGGAAGCGCCATCTCGACCCGCACGAGCGCAAGCGGCAGAGCCGGAAGGCGGAGGCGGCTTGAACTTGGCTAAGAGCTTGGCTAAGTTTGGAGGATGGCGAGCGTCAGCGTCCACGAAGCGAAAACGAACCTCTCCCGCTTGATCGCCGAAGTCGAAGCGGGCGGCGAGGTGGTCATCACCCGCAACAACAAGCCAGTGGCGCGGCTCGTGCGGGAAGGGCCGCCGAAGAAGAAGCCGCTGCTCGGAGCGCTCAAGGGTAAGGTCAAGTTCGACCTCGAGGACGGTTTCTTCGATCCGCTGCCCGACGAATTTCTGGGGTTGGGCGACGATTGAAGCTGCTGCTCGACACTCACGCGCTGCTCTGGGCGCTTGACGGCAATCACAAGCTCTCGGCAAGCGCCCGCGCGGCCATCGGCCGCGAGGCCTCGGAGCTCCTGATCAGCAGCGTTTCCGCATTCGAGATCACCACGAAATACAGGATCGGCAAGCTGCCGGAGTTTGCCGTGATCGCCCGCGACTTCCCGGCCGTCCTCGACCAGTTGGATTACAGCCCGTTGCCGGTCAGCATGGCGCATGCGGCCCTTGCCGGTACGCTTGACCATCCGCACGGCGATCCGTTCGACCGCCTGCTGATCGCTCAGGCGCGGATCGAACGTGTACCGATCATCTCGAATGAGGCGCTGTTCGATGAATTCGGGGTGGAGCGAATTTGGTAGGCGCCGAGACCGTCGGCTTCACCGCGCCGCTCCGCGTCTGGCAGACCGAGGCGCATGGCGGCATGGGCTATGTCACGGTCGAGGGCCCGGCCGCCGAAGCGATTGGAGCGTACGAGCTGGTGCGGAGGCTCGAGCTCGGGGGGCGGCGCGGGTTCGGCTCGGTCCGGGTCGAGGCGGCGATAGGCGGCAGCCGCTGGTCGACTTCGGTCTTTCCGCAGAAGGGCGGAAGCTGGTTCCTGCCGGTCAAGAAGGCGATCTGACGGGCGGAGGGGCTGGAGGCGGAGGATGAGGTCGAGGTGAGGCTCGTGCTGCTGTAGAGCCGCAAGCAAGGCGCGCCGGGCTCCCGGCGACCGGAATCGCCGCTCCGATCCTGAAGGCGGGAGGACCAGGCCCCCAAGCTCGCCGACCCCGCCTTCATCAACTTGAAACCTCTTCACGTCAGAGGCTTAGGTTGGCTGGGAGGCGGAAAAATGCGCTCACTTTCATTCCTGCTCATCGCCGGCCTGCTCGGCTCGGCGGCGTCCGCTCAGCCGCCGCAGGGGGAATTCGACGTTGCCACCGGCCGCTTCATCGGCTGCCTGATGGCGACGGTGCGGATGGGCATGACGACCAGGATGGATCCCGACACCTTCCAGGCCGGGCTCGACAAGAGCTGCAAGGCCGAGGAAACCGGCTTCCGAGCCGCCGCGATCAAGCAGGCGATCGCGCTCGGCCGAACGGAGGCGGAAGCCGCCGCGGAGGTCGAGGGCAATATCGCGCGGGGCAGGGCGGCCTTTGCGGCCGACCAGGCCAGCTATATGCGCACGGGCAAGGTTCCGAAGTAGCCTAGGCGTCGGGGAGTCGGCCTTTTCAAGGTCGCGGACAGACGGTCGTGAAGGTGCCGGCGCAGATCCGGCCGGTTAGGGGTTCAATTTGCTCGCTGGGATCAAGGGTCCGTCCTCGATCCGCTTCAGCAGGTCCGCCTGTTTCGGCTCTAGATCGATCAGCAGGCCGAGGACGTTCAGAACGTTCAGCAGCTCACCCGTATATTCGCTCAGCCAATGCTCTGGCTGGATCTTGCCGAGCGGCGAAGGTTCGCGACGGTCGCCGATCTGCGGGCGCTCTCGGTTTCTCTTCCGGTAGCTGAACCACTGGCGAAGGACGTTCTTGCCGGACACCTCATAGGCCCACATGCTGGGCGTGACATTGTCGATGTGTCCTTGACCCACCTTCAGGCGGCGGTTCTCTGGCTCGTACTCTAGCGTGTCGGGAAAGCCCTCGGGCGTCGAGGGAATGGCTCCGTCGGTTGGCACGTAAGGCCGGCGGTCCTCGGGAAGTCGCGGCTCCCCGGCGGACTGGCCTTCGGCCATGCGCTCGCCAAACGTGTGCAGCCAGATCACCTCGCGCCCGAGCGCTGACGCCTCGCCGAACAGCGCTTTGTCAGCGGTGAGCGGTACGCGCAGGCCGGGCCGGATCAGGTCGGCGCGGTGCGCCTCGGTATATGCGGGGCTTGCCAGAAGCGCAGCGACATAGGCGAAGATGTCGACTGGGTCGACGGCGCTGCCATACTGCTTGCTGAGCGTCGCGATGGCCGCGTCGGTGACGTTGGTTTGGGTAGTGGCGGCGCCTTGCGAGAGCGGGAAGACATGACCGCCACGACCGCTGTAATGATGTTTGTCAGGAGGCTGCGCGGTGATGGTCAATGAGGGGCCGCTTGATGGCGATAAATCCATCGGCGCAGTCATGTAGACTTGATCTGCGCTTTCGGCATTCCAGATCTTTGGCCGTGGATCGCTTAAAACACGAGTATCTGCGATGACGTATTGGCGGTCGAAAGACCGAAATCCGTAGCTTACAAGTTCTGGCTGCAGGATTGTTTCGCTAATAATCGACACGGTTCGAATTGGTCGTTGTCCGAGTGGTTCGTTCACAATTTTGCGAATATGACGGCCAGAGACCTGATACGCTCCAGTTTTCTTATCTTTCCGGAGCGTAGGATGGAACAGGATTTCCTTTTCAGCAGGATCAGTCTCAGTCAGCAGCTTATTCCAGCGGCGTTCCAAGGTGGATCGGTCTGGCGCAATTACCCATGTCCGTCCGGCCGTGACACCAGGTCCAGCATAGACGACTATCTTATCTAGCGGAATAAAATCGGCCCAAGCACCGGAGAACTCGGGCAGGAATGGTGCGCGCCAGTCGAGCGCAGCATCTTTCCAGCCGGTGCCCGTGATCGATAGCTTCGCCAGCTCCTTGAACTTGTCTTCCCGGTCACCAGGATCGAGCGAAAGAAAGCGCACCTTCGCCGGCACCTTCGGGTCGTTCCCCGGCGATCGGGACGCCAGCACGATGCAAATCGGCTGCTGCACCCCTTGGAAGATTCGGGTGCCTACCTCCGGCTGGTGGCCCTCGGGCGAGCAGTCGATCACCCAGATGTCGTCGCAGTCTCGGCGCAAATCGGCCCGCATCTTCTGGAAACCGGGACCGTTCAGGAAGCCGGACACGGTGATGTAGCAGACGAGGCCGGACAGCTTCTCCTCAATGGGCGGCGTCTTGTCGCGCCCGCCGCCGCCTTGCTCGAACACCTTCCACGCCGCCCAGCGCCAGAAATATACGTAGAGGTTGCGCAGGTGCTTGGCATGGGCGCCTACGCCCCACTTGCTGGGCGGCTGCCAGTCATCGAGGATCGGCTCCGGGCGGAGGGCCGAACCCTTCTCGACCCATGCGCCGTGGCCCTTCATCTTCTCCTTGTACGGCGGGTTGCCGATGACGACGGTGATCGGCTGCTGCTGCTTGATCTTGTTCGCCGCGACGCGGGAGCGGGAGAGCTGGCGGCCGATGCCGGTCCCGGTTTCGTCCTGCTCGTAGGGATCGCCGAGCGTGTCGGTGACGAACATCTGCGGGGTGGCGGTAGCCCCGATCTCCAGCATCTCGGCGATCAGCCGCAGCTGCGCCACGGCGAAGGCGCCGAACTGCAGTTCGAAGCCGTAGAGCCGCTTCACTGCCTCCGCCATCGCTCCGGCCACGGCGCCGGGACCCTGGTCCCGTTCGATCTCAGCCGCGATGTGCCGGACCAGCGCCAGGAGGTAGGTGCCGGATCCCATGGCGGGGTCGGCGATGTGGACTTGCGGCGCCGCCAAGCCCTGGTGGATGCCGAAGCGTCCCGGCGCTTTCAGCGCCTCGTCCGCCAATCGTACCATCGCAGTCACGACCTCCGGCGGCGTATAATAGCTGCCGGTCAGCTTGCGCAGCTTGTTGTCGTAAACCTCCAGGAACGTTTCGTAGAAATAGAGCCACGCCTCGGGATCGCCCCTGGAAATCTGGTTCCAGTCAACGAAGCCTAGAATGCGGGTGAGTGCCTTGATCGAGGCGGAGGGAACGGCCGCGGTCTCGCTGAGTGAGCGAAGCGCCGCGCCGATCAGCGTATCGAGGCCGAGCTTCCTGGCGATCGCGTCGAGGTCGCCGTCGAGCGCCAGGCCACGCGAGCGCGCCATCAGGAAGCCGAACGTCACCGCCTGCGCATAATTGTCCGCAAAGCGCTCGTGCGAAGCGTCCGGCAGCAGGGTCAGGTGCCAGTCCTCGGCGAGGTCGAGCAGGGGACTCGCCGGCTCCTGCATCGCGTCAAGCGTCTCGTCTCGAAGGAAGCGGCAAAGCCGGGCGGCGAGGGGCGCCAGTTCGCGCGCGCTCTTCGGTACGATCGGCGTCCAGGTCAGAAAGTCGTGGATAAGTGCGAGCAGGGTGTCCGGTGCGGCAAGCTTGGCGCCGGCCTCCTCGACGTCGCCATCCAACTCGACGATCGGACCCTGCCGCTCGCCGTCCCGCCATAGTGAGAAGGCGTTGCCGTCGCTGTAGAGGAGATTCGGCAGGCGTTGGAACTTGGCCCACTGCGTCTTGTCGTGCTCATTAGAGAACTTCTTCGGATTGGCGCCCTTACCGGGCGCCTTGAGCTCGATGAAGCCAGTGAGCGCGCCGTTCACGGTGACCGAATAATCGGGACGGGAGCCGGTCTCCGCATGCTTCGTTTCTCCGACGAGCTGCGTCAGGCCCGCAGCTTGCCCGCTCGCCTCGGCAAGGTTCTTGATAAGGGTTTCCATCGGCGCGCGCAGCTGGTCTTCCGGCTGGCCTGTCACCGCCGGATTGGATAGCTTCGCCTTCACCTCGGCACCGAAAGCGGAGATTGCGCTCGCGAGCTTCGAGTTACTCACACATCCCCCACAGGCTATCCGCCAAACCGCCCCGAACTTCGTGAGCGGCGACTGTTGCACGCGCGGCAACGGGGCCGCAACAGGCGGGATCGACGAATTGAGCAAGCGATTCCATGCCCGACGAACCTGACCTTTTCGGATCAAGCCAGCTGGGACTTGGCCTCGAAGACACGCGGCCGGATCCAACCGCGGTGGATCCCGAAGAGGTGCGCCAAGAGCTTCGAGCGCTGCTGGACGTAGCGAAGGCGGCCAGGGAGGCGGCGCCGTGGGACCGGCGGACCCACCGGTATCATCAGGTAGTGTTTCCCCAAATGGCCAATTGGCTGCCGGCGGATGAAGCAGCCCAGCTCTGCTTCGAGTTCGCAAGCGAGATGGAGCGCATCGAGGGATTGCTCGCAGCCTGATCGGCCGCCGATACCTCAGCAGCCGTCACGGAGTGAATCCGCGACATCAGTCCTGTCGCCGTTTGGCGCAGGCTGGCCGGCACGCGCGCTCTCTGCGCGCTGCTCCGGCCCGGATGCTCCGTCGGCCCTTCGACCAAGCTCAGGACAGGCTAAGCTGCGCTCAGGCGCTCTTGCGAACAAAACGTGAACTTTTTGCTTTCCAACCACCCCCTTCCTGAGTCATAAGCTGGTCGATTGGCCGCGATTCGAGGAGGTGATTCGCCATGACCAGCCAGCCCATTCCCGCGCCCCGCCCGGAGCCGTCGGCGTCGCCGCTCGACTTCACCCCCGTCCCCCGCCGCTACCGCCACGACGGCTGGACTCCCGAGCGGCAGAAGGCGTTCATCCTGGCGCTGGCGGAGACGGGGTGCGTCGAGCGGGCGGCTCGGCGGGTCAATATCGCCCAGACCAATTGCTACGAGCTCAGGCGGGCGCCGGGGGCGGAGAGCTTTCGGCGGGCTTGGGACGCGGCGCTCGACTTCGCGGTGCCCAAGCTCAAGGACGTCGCGTTCCAGCGGGCGATCGAGGGGGAGCTGGTGCCGGTCTTCTCGGGCGGGAAGCTGATGGGGTTCCGGCGCAAGTATAACGACAAATTGCTGATGTTCTGCCTTCGCCACTACGGCCAGGATGCCAGCGGCAAGCGCACGACGATCAACTATTTCTCGACCCGCGCCAGCGCCGGAGCGGCGGACGGCGGGGCGGGGGCCGAGGCCGCCACGACCACGGTGCGGACGGTGATCACCGGCCCCGCGGGCGGCTCGGGCCAGCCCGCCAACGACGACGAGCGCGGCGCCCAAGGCGATCAGGCGGCGGCGATCCTCGGAGCGTTCGAGGGAGTCGCCCTCGACCCGGAAGCGGCGGCGGAGATCGCCGCCGCGCTCGAGGCCTGCGCGGAGCGGGCACGGTCGGCGCAGGAGGCCTATGACCGGGGCGGCGATGCGGCGGCCGAAGCGGCGGCCGACGATCCCGCCGCTCCGTTCGTGCGCGCCGACCTGGCCCAGGCCTATTCGATCGGGGCGCTCGAGCCGCCGGCGCCGATCGAGGAATTCGAGCCCTTCGTGCCCGACGAGCCGCCGTGGGAGCTCGCCGGCCTCGAGATGTCCGCCGAGCGCGCCGCGATCGAGGCGAAGGCGGAGGCCGCGGGCCGCACGCCGGCAGAGCCCGGCGGCCGGCGCAAGCGCCGCCGCGACGAGGCCAAGGCGGGACGGCGACGAAGCGGCCGGGCCGGGAAGGCCTGACACGCGGCCCCTCGGGAGGCATCAGCAGGCCGCCGCCCGCCCGGCCTGCACATTTTCTCCTTTTCGAGGCCGGTCGCGCCTGCAATCCCCCGTGCGAGAGCCGGCCAGGGTTCTCACGGGAAGGCGGAAGCGATGACGGGACAGGCGCGGATCGGACGCGGCGAGCAGGGCTTGCGGATCGCGGTGTGGGGCGGAGCGGCGGCGGTGATGCTGGCGGCGGCGGCGGCGAGCCGGCTCAGCGACCAGATGCAGTGGGGGACGGGCGACTTCGTCCTCGTCGGAGCGATCCTGCTGGCCGGCTGCGGACTGTTCGAGCTGCTTATGCGCAGGACCGACAGCTGGGCCTATCGGGCCGGCGCCGCGGTCGCCCTCGCCGCCGCCCTGCTGACCTTCCTCGCCGCCGGGGCGGTCGGGCTGGTCGGAAGCGACGACGAGCCGGCCAATGCGGTCTATCTCGGCGTGATCGCGCTCGCCGCCGCCGGAGCGGCGGTCGCCCGGCTCAGGCCAGGCGGAATGGTCCGGGCGATGACCGCCGCCGCCGCCGCCAATTTGCTTGCCGGAATCGCCGGAGCGATCCTGGTGCCGGACCTGCGCGGGGCCCTGCTCGCGACCGCGCTGTTCACGCCTATGTGGCTGCTGTCGGCCTGGCTCTTCGCCAAGGCGGCGCGGCGATAGCGAACACAAAGAGAACAAAGCAATTGATCTGTTCTCGCCTTGTGCTATAATCCTTCCGTTGAAGCGCGAGTCGGGCAGGCTCCGGAGGCAGGGGTCGGCCTAAATTTTCGGCGCTTTACCTGTTGTAAAGACGGCGTTTCTAACGTCGTGGGACTTCAGTCGGGGGAAATCGATGCCGTCTTTTATCCGCACGCGGACCGAGTTCGCGGTGAACAGCTTTACGTTCGGCAACCAGGCGGGGCCGGCCGTCTCGGCCTTCGCCGACGGCGGCTTCGTCGTCACCTGGAGCACGTCCGACACGGCCCAGGACGGTTCCAGCACCGCGATCAAGGCGCAATTGTTCGACTCCGCCGGCAGCAAGGTCGGAACCGAATTCCTGGTCAACGAGGACGGGTCGGGGAACCAGTTCTCGTCCACGGTCACGACCCTCGACGACGGCCGCTTCGTCGTCACCTGGGTGTCGTCGGCCAGCCAGGACGGCAATGACGGCATCAGGGCGCGGCTGTTCGACCAGCATGGCTCTCCGATCGGCGACGAGTTCGCCGTCAACACGACCGCCAGCGTCGGCAAGTTCACCCCCAACGTCGCCAAGCTCGCCAATGGCGGGTTCGTGATCAGCTGGGACGACTGGGGCGGATTCGATACCAAGGCGCGGATCTTCGATTCGGCGGGCGTGCCGGCCGGCGGCGAGTTCAGGCTCAACACCAATACCGATTATTTCCAGGAATATGGCGACATCGTCGGACTGGCCGGCGGCGGGTTCGTCGCCACCTGGCGGACGAGCGATGCGGTCGCCGACGGCAGCGGCGACGCGGTCATCGCGCAGGTCTTCAGCGCGACCGGGACCAAGGTCGGCGCCGAGTTCGTGGTCAACAGCCAGAAGGCCGACACCCAGAATTCGCCCAGCGTCGCAGCGCTTGCCGGAGGCGGCTTCGTCATCACCTGGTACAATGCCGACAGCGCCCAGGACGGCAGCGGCTCGGCGATCAAGGCGCAGAGGTTCAGCGCCTCGGGCGCCAAGGTCGGCGGCGAGGTGCTGGTCAACACGCAGGCCACCGAATTCCAGACGGACCCGTCGGTCACCGCCACGCCCGACGGCGGCTTCACGATCGCCTGGACGACCCGCCACACCGCCCAGGACGGCAGCAGCACCGCGATCAAGGCGCAGTCGTTCGACCAGAACGGAGCGAAGGTCGGCGGCGAGATCCTGGTCAACACGCTCGCGGGCGGAGCGCAGACCGGAGCCGACCTCGCCACGCTCGCCGACGGCCGGGTGGTCGTCACCTGGCAGAGCGAGACCGGCGACATCGACGGCAATTCGGTGCGCGGCCAGATCCTCGGGACGGAGCTTGCGCCGCCGCAGCCGAACATGCGGCCGATTGTCATCTCGAACGGCGGCGGGACCTCGGTCACGCTCGAGCATGACGAAGGGGTGATCGACATCACCAGGGTCGTCGCGTCGGACGACGGCGAGCCCAACAACCTGCGCTATTCGATCGCCCCGGGCGACGATTCCCATCTGTTCCGGATCGATCCGTTCACCGGTCTCCTGCGCTGGACTCAGACTCCGCAGTTCGACCCGAACGGAAGCAATTCCTACACGGTGACGGTCAACGCCAGCGACGGCCAGCTCAGCGGCTCGCAGTCGATCTCGATCTCGGTCAACGACGTCAACTACGTCACCATCGTCTCGGACGGCGGCTGGGACTGGGCCGATCTGTGGATCGACGAGAATCAGACCGGGGTGACCATTGTCAGCGCGGTCGACGACGACGGCGTCCCGCTGACCTACTCGATCAGCGGCGGCGAGGACGCGGCCCTGTTCACGATCGACGCCCAGACCGGCGTCTTCAACTTCATCGCGGCACCGGACTACGAGCAGCCCGGGGACCGGTGGGGGCAGAACGCCTACGACGTCCGGGTGACCGCCACCGACGGCATCCGGAGCGACTCCCAGAACATCAGGATCTTCATCCAGGACGTCGAGGAGGCGCCGGGCTTCGCGATCACCTCCGACGGCGGCGGCGACCATGGGTCGATCAGCATGGACGAGAATTTGACGGCGGTCACGGCGGTGACGACCCAGGGCGCGGCCGGCGCGGTGACCTATCAGATCGTCGGCGGCGACGATGCGGGCTATTTCCAGATCGACGCCAATAGCGGCGAGCTCAGCTTCGTCGACCCGGTCGACGCCGAAGAGGCGGGAGTCACCCGCGGCGACAACGACTTCGACCTCGTCGTCGAGGCCAGCGACGGCGTCTCGTTCGACCAGCAGCATCTCACCGTTCACGTCCAGGACGTCGACGAGGCCCCGGAACTCCATTCCTATTGGGGCGAGGCCAACGTCGCCCTGACGACGACCGAGGGCTATTCGTGGGTCGGCTATATCGCGGCCGGCGATCCCGACCGATATTCGTGGGTGACCTACGGCATCTCCGGTGGGGCGGACGCCGGCCTGTTCGCAGTCGACCCCTATAGCGGCGAGATCGTCTTCGCCGACAGCCAGGGGCCGGACTTCGAAGCGCCGGCGGACGCCGACGGCGACAATGTCTACGAGGTCGCGGTCACGGCCTATTCGGGCATGCTGAGCGCCACCCAGAGCTTCTCGATCACGGTCGAGGACGCCTACGAATATAGCAACGAGGCGCCGACCATCCTCTCGAACGGCGGCGGCGATTCGGCGTGGATCGACCATGATGAGGGTCGGGAGCTGGTCACCACCGTCGTCGCGGTCGACAGCGACGGCCCCGATCCGGTGCGTTACTCGATCATGGGCGGCGTGTCGGCAAACCTGTTCGCGATCGACGCAGTCACCGGCGAGCTCTTCTTCCGCCAGGCGCCCGATTATGAGAATCCGACCGGGGGCAGCGGCAATCTCTACGCGGTCTGGGTCGGTGCGGACGACGGCGTATCGGCAAGCGCCCAGCTGATCCGGGTGACGGTGACCAACGTCTACGAGGACGTGCGCTTCGACGCGCCGTCGAGCGCCTTCTCGATCGACGAGAATCTGCTGACGGTCGGCGCGGTTTCGGCCCGCGGCGAGCCAGGCCTCGAGCTCCATTATTCGCTAATGCACAGCGGCGACGGCGCCTTTTTCCAGATCGACGGCGAAACCGGCGAGATCAGCTTCCGGGCCGCCCCGGATTTCGAGAATGCCCAGGATAGCGGGTGGGACAATGTCTACAACCTCACCGTCCGGGTCACCGACGGGACGACCAGCGCGTTTCAATCCGTCGCCGTGACCGTCCGCGAGGTCGACGAGCCGGTCGAGATCGTCTCCTACGGGGGCGCCGACTCGGTTTCGCTGAGCCTGCCCGAGGCCGGCTATTGGCATATCGGCTTCGTGAAGGCCGAGGACGACGAATCCGGATTCGGCAATCCGATCGTCTACTCGATCACGGGCGGCGCGGACGCCGCCTTGTTCGACGTCAACGCCTATAGCGGCGAGTTGAGGTTCGACTACGATTTGGCGCCGGACTTCGAGAATCCGTCCGATGCCGACGGCGACAATGTCTACGAGGTGGTGGTCACCGCCTCCAGCGCGACATCGACCGACAGCCAGGCCTTCGCGGTCACGCTCCTCAACCGCAACGAGGGGGTCTGGATCACGTCGAACGGCGACAGCTGGCCGCCCACCGTCCGGATGGGCGAGAACGGCCAGGCCGTCACCATCGTCACCGTCCGGGACCCGGACGGCACCGTGCCGACCTTCCTGATCGCCGGCGGCGCCGACGCGGCGCGCTTCACGATCGATGCGCAGACGGGCGCGCTCAGCTTCATCGACGCTCCCGACTTCGAGGCGCCCGGCGATGCCGGCGCCGACAATGTCTACAACGTCACCGTCGCCGCCAGCGACGGCGAGGAGACGGATACGCAGGAGCTTCGGGTCATCGTCGGCAATGTCGACGAAGTCCCGGAATTCTTCGACTACCAGGGCACGGCGACCCATCAGCTGTCGATGAGCGAGAATGGCGCCTTCGTCGCCGACCTGCTCGCCTACGATCCGGATGCCGGCTCCGAGCCGATCCGCTATTCGATCGTCGGCGGCGCCGACCGCGACCTGTTCCGGATCGACGCGCAGACGGGCCGGCTGACCCTGCTCGATCCGTCGGGCCCAAACTTCGAGGAGCCCACCGATCTCGGCCGCGACAACGTCTATGACGTGGAAGTCGGAGCGTCCTCCGGCGCGCTCGGCCGGATCCAGGCCTTCGCGGTCACGGTCGTGAACGCCAACGAGCCGCTCACCATCCTCTCCCCGGCGGCGGTCACGGTCACCGAAGGCGAGGGGACCTATGTCACCAGGGTGGCGGGCCACGACATCGACGGGACCTTCCCCACTTATTCGATCGTCGGCGGTGCCGACTGGGCGCGATTCACGCTCGATGCAGGGACCGGAGTGCTTCGCTTCGTCGCAACGCCCGACTTCGAGGCCCCGACGGACCTGGGCGGCGACAATGTCTACATGGTCGAAGTCGCGGCGACCGACGGCGAGTTCACCAGCACTCAGACGATGCAGATCACGGTCCGCAACGTCGCCGAGAGGGTGACGGTCACCTCCTATGGCGGCGCCGACAGCGTGACCCTGAACCTGCCCGAGAACGGCACCGCCGCGGCCCTCGTCCAGGCGGTCGACCCGGACGGCAGCCGGATCCTCTACTCCCTCAGCGGCGAGGATTCGGCCCTGTTCGCCATCGATTCCGAGACCGGCGCGCTCCGCTTCGTCGGCTCGCCCAATTTCGAGGCGCCGGCGGACGTCGACGGCAACAACAGCTATCTGGTGACGGTCGTCGCCACCGACGAGACGTCCTCCGATACGCAGGCGTTCCGGATCAACATCGGCAATGTCGACGAGGCCGCCGTAATCACCTCGAACGGCGGGGGTGCGAGCGCCGCCGTCTCGGTCGGCGAGAACGGCCTCGGCGTCACCAAGGTCGTCGCCGTCGATCCGGAAGGGGCGCAGGTCACCTATTCGATCGCCGGCGGCGCCGATGCCCCTCGGTTCACGATCGATGCGGCCACCGGCGCCCTCGCCTTCGTCGCCGCGCCCGATTTCGAGGCGCCGGCGGATTCGGGCGGGAACAACGTCTACGACGTCATCGTCTCGGCCAGCGCCGGCAGCTCCGTCGACACCCAGGCGCTGGCGGTGACCGTCAGCAACGTCAACGAGGCGCCGGCCATCATTTCGAACGGCGGCGGGGCCACGGCGTCGGTCGCGGTCGCGGAGAACAGCCGCGGCGTGACGACGGTCGCCGCCCTCGACCCGGACGGAACGTCGGCCGGCTATTCGATCGTCGGCGGCGCCGATGCGGCCCGCTTCACGATCGACGCCCAGACCGGTCTGCTCCAGTTCGTCGCCGCTCCCGACTGGGAGGCCCCGGCCGATTCCAACGGCGACAATGTCTACAGCGTCGTCGTCCAGGCCAGCGACGGCCCGGAGACCGACAGGCAGATTCTGAGCGTCACGGTGCTCAACCAGCGCGACGGGGCCAACGTCACCGGGACCACCGGCGGCGACTCCATCTCCGGGACCAGCAGCAACCCGGCGCTTCGGACGACCAACTCGGAGGACACGGTCTCGGGCCGCGACGGGCACGACACCATCCTCGGGCTCGGCGGCGACGACATCCTGACGGGCGACGGCGGCAACGACGTGCTGAACGGTGGCATGGGGGCGGACCGGCTGACCGGCGGGCTCGGCAAGGACCAGTTCGTCTACAATGCGGCGGGCGAATCGGCTCCGGGCGCGCACGACGTCATCACCGACTTCAGCCGCGCCCAGGCCGACAGGATCTCGCTGAGCGGGATCGACGCCAACACCGGCCTCTCCGGCAACCAGGCCTTCACCTTCATCGGCGCGGCCGCCTTCTCGGGCGTCGCGGGGCAGCTGCGCTACGCGACTTCGGGCGGGGTCACCCTGGTGTCCGGCGACGTGAACGGCGACGGGGTCGCCGACTTCCAGCTCGAGCTGACCGGGACTCTGGCGCCGGTGGCGTCGGACTTCGTGCTGTAGGCTCTAAATTCCTCCCCTGCATTTGCAGGGGAGGGGGACCATGCGAAGCATGGTGGAGGGGCTCTTCGGAACCTGAAGAACCCCTCCACCGCACTTCGTGCGGTCCCCCTCCCCGCGAAATCGCGGGGAGGAATTTAGGCCTAGCGCCGGCGGCGGTTTGCGCGTCGCAGGTCCTCGAGCAGGCTCGGATCGTCGCTCGTGGCGACGTCGGCGATCCGCCAGCCCTGCGGAGTGCGGACCAGGCGGAGGCGGACCTGGCGCTCGTCATAGCCGGGAAAGCGCAGGCCGATGTCGGCCATCGCCGTCTTGCCGGCCTGGCGCACCTCGCGGACGAGCGGATCGAGCCCTTCATGGTCCTGGCACTGGCAGAGCGGGTCGCCGTCGAGCCAGCCGACCTCGTCGCGCGAGAGGCGGGCGTCCTCGCGGATCGCGGCGACCAGCGGCGGAGCAAAGTGGCGCTCGGGGCGGTCGAGCGGGTTGAAGCCGGGATCGCGATAGCCGGCATAGACCCGGGTGACGAAGCCGCGCGCAGTCTCCGCCGGCGGTGCCGGCGCGAGCAGGGCGGCGAGGAGGACCAGGCTCATTCCCTTTCGCCCGCGAGGTCGAGCAGGGCCGCCCATTCCTCGTCCCTGACCGGCGCCACCGACAGCCTCGACTGGCGGATCAGCTCCATCTTCGCCAGCCGCGGATCGGCCTTGATCGCCTTGAGGGTGACCGGGCGGAGCGGGCGGACCGGCTCGACCCGCACCGACACCCAGTTCGAGTCCTTAGGGTCGGGCTCGGCCTCGCGCGCGATACGCATGATGCCGACCACCGAGCGCTGCTCGCCGCTATGGTAGAAGAAGGCCTCTTCGCCGGCGCGCATCGCCCTGAGGTGGATCCGGGCGGCGGCGTTGCGGACTCCGTCCCATTCCGTGCCGCCGTCGCGGACGAGCTCGTCCCAGGCGTAGCTGCCGGGCTCCGATTTCATCAGCCAATGGGCCATTCGCACCTCCGTCGCGCCAGCGTAGATTTTTCCCGCGCGCCGCGCCACAAGGAGCCGCATGAAACGGCCCGCCCTTCTGCTCTGCCTCGCCCTGGCCGCCTGCGGCGATCCCGCCGTGGTCGCCAACCGGGCCGAGCCCACCGAGGCCGCTTCCGAAGCGGCCGAGGTCACGCCGGGCGCGCGGGCGGTGCGGATCGGCGAGCTCGGGTCGAATTTCCGGGCGTGCAGCGCGGCCGGCACCAGCCGCAACCTGAAAGCCGGCGAGGCGCTCGCGGTCCGCTCCGCGCCGTTCGAGAATGCGGCCGGAACCGGCAGCGTCGCCTCCGGGGCGCGCTTCTTCATCTGCACGCGCAGCCACGACCAGAAATGGTTCGGGATCGTCCATGACGAGGACGGCACGCTGGCCGAGCGCTGCGGCGTCTCCGAGCCGGTGACCCGGCGGCGCGACTATGACGGCCCATGCCGCTCCGGCTGGGTGCAGAGCGCGTTCGTCAAGGTCATCGCGGGGGGCGAGCCGGGGCCGCCGGCGGCGGCCGAGGGAGCCAACGCATCGGCGCCGTAACGATTCAGGCTTCCAGGTGTCTGATAAATATGATTTTTTACAAAAGTTCCGGACAAATGCGTTTTTTTCTTCGCTGTGTCCCCCGAGTCACACGGCTCATCGCTTCGTCGCCCCCGACGGGTTGCTAAGCCCGGCCGCTTCGATCATCAGCCCCCCAGCTTAGTAGCGAGAGTGGGTCCGCCGCAGCCGAACATCGGCCGGCGGGAGCTCGAGACGGGGGGCGATCAGGAGATGCGGTTCTCGCATCCGGGGGATCAGCCGGCCGCATAAAAAAAGAGAGTGAATGAACCGGATCGTTCGCGCCGCGGGCTTTGCCGCGGCTGCCTTGGCGCTTGTCGCCGGCGCCAGCTACTCCGACCCCGCCGCCGCCGGCGAAAAAGGAGCCGCCACCCATTCAGCCGCCGCTTCGGCGACGGGCACGGACCTTTCCGATCCCAACGTCTTCTCCCGCATGTGGGCCAACGTCACCGCCCTCGTCACTCCGACGAGCGAAGCGCCGGCTCCGGCCCCCGCGCCCGTCAGGGCCTCGCTCGACGAGCTGGTCGCCGCTTATGCCGCCACCGCGACGGGCGACCGCGAGGCCGAATGCCTCGCCAACGCGGTCTATTTCGAAGCCCGCAGCGAGCCGATCGAGGGTCAGCTCGCCGTCGCCGAAGTGGTCCTGAACCGCGCCGCCTCGGGCCGCTATCCGACCGACCTCTGCTCGGTGATCACCCAGAAGGCGCAATTCTCCTTCATCCAGCGCGGCAAGTTCCCGCGTGCCAACCGCGAATCCGAAGCGTGGAAGAAAGCGGTCGCGATCGCCGCCATCGCCCGCCAGAAGCTGGCCGGCAACCTGCCCTCGGGCGTGCTCTGGTACCACGCCACCTACGTCTCGCCGAGCTGGGGCAAGCGCCTCACCAAGCAGACCCAGATCGGGCTGCACATCTTCTACAGCTGAGGGACCGGTATCCGGCGCGGTAGAGGGGACAGTTTAGAAACTGTCCCCTTTTTTGCGTCGTGCCAGTCACCCCTCCACCAGCCTTCGGGTGGTCCCCCTCCCCATCTCCGATGGGGAGGCAATCAAGGTCCTCAGAGTCACCGAATAGCGCAGGGTCTCCAGCGGCGGGATGCTGTGCTCCCATTCGTGTCGTGCCGGGCCCTGCAGGAGATAGGCGGAGCCGGGCTCGGCGGTCAGGGTGAAGCGCTGCCACTTGGCGCCGGCCCGGCGGCGGAAGCGCAGGGGCGCCGGCGCGAGCAGCGAGATTCCGACGACGTCGCCGAAGACGGGCCGGTCGCGGTGCCAGCCGATGCCGGCGCCCGGAGCATATTCGATCACCAGGGCATGGACGAATTCCCCGGCCTCGCGGCCGGCGAGCGCGGCGGCTCGGGCGCGCAGCGGGTGAAGCCAGCCGGGGATCGGCTCGGCTTCCCCGAGGCCGCTGCCGTCGAAGGCGTAGTGGAGGCCGAAGGACACGGTCCGGCGGTTGCCGGTGAAGCCGTGGAACTCGAACGGCTTGAACGGGAGGAGGGCGATCCGCGCGGCGAGCGCGCGCTCCTCCTCCTCGTCGATCAGGCCCGGAGCGTAGACCAGCCCCTCCGGCATCGGCGGGGCGGCTTCGAACAGATTCAGCTGCGGAGTCGGCATATACAAGCATCCTCAACGGGTTCGGCTAGCAATTCGGTAAGCATTTCTGTGCGATGGACTCCTCACGACCGATCCCTGGGGGCCGAAATGCACGAACTCCGCTCAACGATCCTTTCCGGAGAGACCAAGACGGGCTCCCCCGTTGCGCGCAAGGCCAAGGCCAAGAGCGAGGCGGCGAGCCTCGGCGGCCTCGCCAAGATCCCGATCAAGCGGGAAGCGGCGCGGGTCACCGACCAGCGCCTCGAGGACCGCCATTTCGGCGTGGTGGAACGGTCCACGATCGTCTTCCGCCGGCGCCGCCACGAAGCGGACGTGGTCAACGTCTCGTCGCGCGGGGCGATGATCGTCGCTCCGATCGAGCCTCGCATCGGCGAGAAGATCGACATCCAGTTCGCCGATTCCAACCGCACGCGCTGCGTCGTCCGCTGGGTCCGCGAAGGCCGGATCGGCCTCGAGTTCGTCGATGAGACGATCTTCTGGGAGACGGGCGGGCAAGGCCCGGTCTTCCGGTACGAACAGCCCCGCGAAGAGGCGCCGAGCGCTCCCGAGATCCACGTCGCCGTCGACCGCGAGCCGCGCCAGACCCTGCTTCGCGCCGGCACCCTGTACTGGAGCGGGATCTCGATCCCGGTGCGGCTGCGCAACATCTCGGGGCGCGGAGCCAAGGTCGAGAGCGGCCGCCAGCTTTGCTCCGGGGCGGAGGTCGAGCTCGACCTGGGCAACGGCCAGTTCGCCGTCGCAGAGGTGCGCTGGTCCAAGGACGGCCAGGTCGGCCTGCGCTTCGCCGAAGCGTTCGACATCGATTCGCTCGCGCCCGCCCACGCCTCCGACGAGCGGCCGCCCGAGCTGCTCAAGCCGGCCTATCTGGAAACCGAGCTTCAGCCCGATTCGCCCTGGGCGGCGCGCTTCGAGCGGCTGACCCTGACCGATCTCAAGGCGGCCGATCCGAGCGCATAGACATCGAGTCCCGGCGAGGCCGGGAAAGAACCTCCGTTCGATCCGAATTGTTGAGCATTGCCGCCCGGCGGGAGTAAAGCCCCGCCGCAAGGAGAAAAGGCGATGTTCAAGCTTCTGGTCGCGCTGGCGGCATTCGCCTGGGCGGGCGCGGCGGCGGCGCAGGCGGATTATGCCGCCCAGCTGAAGGAGGGCGACGCCGTCCTGCGCGATTTCCGCTTCGGCAGCGGCGAGCGGATGGCCGAGCTCAGGATCCATTACGCCACGCTCGGCACGCCGCGGCGCGATTCGAAGGGCGCGGTGACCAACGCGGTGATGGTGCTTCACGGCACCGGCGGCTCGGGGCGCCAGTTCCTCCAGCCGCAATTCGCCAACGAGCTGTTCGGCCCGGGCCAGCCGCTCGACCTCGCCCGCCATTTCGTGATCCTCCCCGACGGGATCGGCCACGGCAAATCGTCCAAGCCGAGCGACGGGATGCGGATGCGTTTCCCGAAATACGATTATGACGATATGGTCGAGGCGCAGCGGCGGATGCTCGTCGAAGGGCTCAAGGTGAGCCGGCTGCGGCTGCTGATGGGCACGTCGATGGGCTGCATGCACATCTTCGTGTGGGCTGAGAAGCATCCCGATTTCGCCCGAGCGCTGATGCCGGCGGCGTGCCTTCCGACGGAGATCGCCGGCCATAACCGGATGTGGCGCAAGCTGGCGGTCGAGGGGATCAGGAGCGACCCGGCCTGGGCGGGCGGCGATTATTCCGCCCAGCCGGTGCAGGGCCTCCGGACCGCGGTCAGCGTGCTGCAGATCGCCGGCTTCGCCCCGCTCTACCTCCAGAAGGCCTATCCGACCCGCGAGGCGGCGGACGCCTATATCCTCGACCGGGTGGCGAAGGACCTGCCGACCCGCGACGCCAACGACCTCATCTACCAGCTCGAAGCGTCGCGCACCTACGATCCCTGGCCCCGGCTCGAGCGCATCCGGGCGCCGATGACGTGGATCAATTCCGCCGACGACTTCATCAATCCGGCCGATTACGGGATCGCGGAGGACGCGGCGCGGCGGCTGAAAACGGGCCGCTACATTCTGATCCGGGCCACCAGCGACACGCGCGGCCACGGCACCCACACCTGGGCGAAATTCTGGCGGCAGGAGCTGATCGACCTTCTGGCTCGGACGGAAGATTGAGGGGGAGACCATGATCCGAGCAGCCCTGCTGGCAATCTCCGCCTGGCTGATCCTCGGCTTCGCGCCGGCCAAGGCGCCGAAGCCGGCAAAAAGCGAACCACCCTCCGCAGACTGCCGGGACGACGATATGGTCGACCGGTGCAGCTCCGAGCAGCAGCGGCGGGTGCGCGAGCTGTTCGGAGTCCAGTCGATCGAGGCGCATCGCGACGCGGGCGACCAGGTCCGCCGGGCCTTCTACGTCAACGGCTACGGCAACGACGTCGTCGCCATCGTCTACATCCGGCCGAAGGGAGGGGACCCGGCGCTGCAGGTCCATTTTCCGCGCGCCTCCGACGGGACACGACCCGAACCCCTGCAGGCGCCGGTTCCGCACCGCGTTTGGGAGGACGTGGTCCGGCGCTCGGCCCATTTCGACGAGCAGCTCCGGCGGCTGCCGGAGGTGCCGTCGGGCTCGGGCGAGATCCGGCTGTGCATGCACAGCTGGGTGTTCACGGTTGAGGCGACGGACCCGGCGATAGGCGAGCATCAGCCGGCCACGCTCCGCCGCAAGACGGAGGATGCGTGCGACGACGGGCTCGTCGAGGCCTATGCCACCGAACTCCAACGCGCCGCCGTGCCACTCCTGCCCCCCCTGCGCCAGGCTGGACCCCGCAAAGAATCGCAACGAGGCGACATTGCTCTCGACCTGCCGGCTGCTTCGGGGGGACCGCCTCGCCGCCGCCGAGGTGGCGAATCTCCTCGACCGGTTCGATTCGGTCGAGAGAGTCGAGGATTCGACGCAACTTCAGGGGCTGTTCGCTTGGCAGGCCCGGATCGACTGGGCCGGCGAGCAGCTCGCCGAGGCCGGCGGAGCGGCGGCGGCGTGGGCGAGGAAAATGTCGGAGGGAGGCCGAACGCACCTTTACTGGGACTATATCGAAGGAGAGACGGCCGAGCGTGTCCGCTTCGTCGGCCTGCTCAGCCGGTCGCTCGAGAATGACGCCGGCTATAGCCAAGCCCGGGTCGAGCAGATCTGGAAGCGGGACGGCAGCAGCTTCCAGATCGAGCGGGCGACGGTCGGCGCGTTCGAGCTGGAACCCTCCAGCGGCAGCGAGCCTTAGCTTCGCCGCTTTCGGCCAATATGAGGGCGGTGATGGAGGACAGTCTTCGAAGCGTCGTCGCGGCCGAGCTGGCCGAGCCGGTCGACCCGCGCGTCAGCGCGATGGCGGCGGCGGTGGCGGGGCTTTATCCGGGGGCGGCGCGGGCGGTGCTGTTCTACGGGTCGTGCCTGAGGCAGCGCGAGCTCGACGGGCTGATGCTCGATTTCTACCTGATCGTCTCCGACTACCTGGCCGCCTACGGGCGGAGCTGGCGGGCGCCGGCCAACCGGCTGATCCCGCCCAACGTCTTCCCGTTCGAGCATCAGGGTCTCGTCGCCAAATATGCGGTGCTGAGCGAGGCCGATTTCGATCGGCTGAACGGGCCGGAGGCCTTGTCCGTCTCGGTCTGGGCGCGATTCGCGCAGCCCTCGCGGCTGGTGTGGAGCTCGGGCGAGGGGGCGGCGGCGCGGGCGGTCGCGGCGGTGGCTCGGGCGGCTCCGACGCTGCTCGGCGAGGCCCGGCCGATGTGGGAGGGCGAAGATCCGCTCGACCTTTGGCGCTGCGCCTTCACCCTGACCTACTCGGCCGAGCTGAGGGCCGAGCGGCAGGGGCGCCCGGCGTCGGTGGTCGATGCCGAGCCCGAGCGCTACCGGGCGTTCACGGCGCCCGCGCTGGCCGCGGCCGGGCTCGAGCTCGCCGCGCCGGTGCCGGAAGCGGAGCGGCGGCGGGCGCGGCGGCGGTGGGCGGCGCGGCGGCGGGCGGGCAAGGCGCTGACAATGCTCCGGCTGGTCAAGGCGAGCGGCACCTATGCCGGCGGCATCGATTACCTCGCCTGGAAGATCAACCGCCACGCCGGCACCAAGATCGAGATCAAGCCCTGGCAGCGGCGCTGGCCGCTGGTCGCCGCTATCGGCCTGCTGCCGCGGCTGCTGAAGCGGGGGGCCATTCGCTAGGCCGGCGGGCGAGGGCGCCGGCGACGGCGCCGGCGAGGGCCGCGACGGTGAACGGCTTGCGCAATATCTCGTGGCCGCTCAACTGCTCGGAGCCGGCCTCGCCGACGTAGCCGGTGACGTAGAGGATGGCGAGCGAGGGCCAGCGGGCGGTGGCGGCGGCGACCAGCTCCGGCCCGGTCATCTCGGGCATCATCACGTCGGTGATGACCAGCTCGATCCGGCCCTCCTCGCGCTCCAGTATCTCGAGCGCCTCGCGGCCGCCGGAGCAGGCGACCGGGCGGTAGCCGAGCTCCTCGAGCGCTCCGACCGTCGCCCGGCTGACCCGGGGATCGTCCTCGACGAGCAGGATCGAGGTGCCAGCGGCGGCCGGCTCGGCCTGCTCGTCGAAATGGGCGGCGGAGGCCGCCTGCACCTCCTCGAGCGAGCGGGGCAGATAGAGCGAGACGGTGGAGCCGACCCCGACGGTCGAATCGATGACGACGTCGCCGCCCGATTCGCGGGCGAAGCCGAAGATCTGGCTGAGGCCGAGGCCGGTGCCCTTGCCGACCGGCTTGGTCGTGAAGAAGGGCTCGAACACCCGGTCGAGCACCTCGCGGCTCATGCCCGAGCCGGTGTCGGAGACGCTGATCCGGACATAGTCGCCGGGGTCGAGCGTGCCGGTCTTGCTGGCCTCGACCGAGACATTCTCGACGCTGATCGCGAGCTGGCCCTCGCCCTCCATCGCGTCGCGGGCGTTGACGGCGAGGTTGAGGATGGCGTTCTCGAGCTGGTTGGTGTCGACGCAGACGTTCCACGGCTCGTCGGGGAAGCGGGTGCGAACGGTGATGCGCTCGCCGATCGAGCGGTCGACCAAGTCGAGCATGCCTTCGACCAGCCCCGCCGGAGCGACGGCGACCGGAAGCAGCGGCTCGGCCCGGGCGAAGGCGAGCAGCCGGCGGGTCAGCGCCGCGGCCCGGGTGGCGCCCTCGAGCGCGTTGTCGAGGTGGAACTCGACCTCGCGCCTCGGGCCGGTCAGCTTGCGCCGGGCGAGATCGAGGCCGCCGACGACGACGGCGAGCATGTTGTTGAAGTCGTGGGCGATGCCGCCGGTCAGCTGGCCCACCGCCTCCATCTTCTGCACCTGCCTGAGCTGCGCCTCCGCCGCCTCGCGCTCGCCCGATTCCGCCTTCAGCTGCTCATAGGCCTGACTCAGCTCGCTGGTCCGCTCGCGCACCGCCTCCTCGAGCGCCCGCGCTCGGTTGGCCTCGCTATCCGCCTCGCGAAGCGCCTCGAGCCGCTCGCTGATCGCTCGGAAGGCGAGCCAGCCGAGCACGATCGCTCCGATTCCGATCGCGACCGCCATCCAGCCCAGCCATTCGGTCAGCTGATCGGCCCGGGTGCCGGAGACCCGGGTTGCGTCCATCCGCTGGCGCAGGTCCTGGCGCTCCGACGCGGCGATCTGCGCGAGCGTGTTCCGCAGCTTCTGCCCGGTCGGGGTTCGGGCGGCGCCGTAGAAGAGGGAGATGCCGCCGCTGCCGCGCTTGGCCTGAGCGGCGAGCGCGGCGGGCGCAAGCTCACGGCCGCGGGTCTCGAACAATCGCTCGAGCGCCTCGATCCGGGCGAGCTGCGCGGGATTGCCGCGGACCTGACGGCGAAGCTCGGCGATCAGCTGCTGCGCCTGGCGCCACTCGGT
>DASVRO010000079.1:0-31039 GCA_036388575.1 Allosphingosinicella sp. | reverse complement strand
AGCCTGGATGAAGGAGGATCGTTGCGAGCCCTCGAGGCTCCGGCCCCGGGCCGAGGCCCTGCTCGGGGATTCCGCCGCCCACCCGCTGATGCGGGCGTTGTGGCAGCCCCGGCTGCTCGAGGCGATCGACTGGATCGCGGCGGAGATGGAGCGGAACCGCGCGTCGGGCCGGCGCCCGGCCGCGGCCGAGGCGAAGGGCGATTGCGAGCTGGACGGGGTGAAGCTCTACGGCGAGGCCGACCGGATCGACCGGCTCGCCGACGGGCGACTCGCCATCGTCGACTACAAGACCGGCAAGCCGCCGAGCGCGAAGGCGGTGGCGGAGGGCTATTCGCTTCAGCTCGGCCTGCTGGGCCTGATCGCCGCCCAAGGGGGGTTCGACGGCATCGAGGGCATCCCCGCCTGCTTCGAATATTGGTCGCTGGCCCGCGACCGGTCGGGCCGGCTCGGCTATGTCGCCAGCCCGGTCGGCGGCCGAAGCGGCATCGATCCCGACGAGTTCACGACCATGGCGACCCGCAACTTCCTCGGCGCCGCGGCGCGGTGGCTGACCGGCGACGAGCCGTTCACGGCGAAGCTGCACCCCGATCATGCCCCTTACGCGGAGTACGACCAGCTGATGCGGCTCGACGAATGGTACGGGCGGGAAGGGTAGGCGGCTGGCCGTCATCGCGAGGAGCAATGACGACAAGCGGTTAGCCTCTTTCGCCAGCGCGCATCGCCAGCTGCATTTCACGGTGACGCTTGGGAGCGGTCGCCGAACGGCCCTGCTGGCAGCGGTCGCGGACCGAGGCCGAGCAGCGCGGATAGGTGCCCGCCGCCGCATGAGCGGCCTTGGCCGGCTTCGCGGGCTTGGGCGGCTTGGCCGCATGGTCGGAGTGCGCAGCGGCCGGGGCAGGGGCCGCGACGACCGACGACAGCTCGCCTTCCGTCGGCGGCGGGGTATTGGCGGTGGCGAGCAGCAGTCCCGCCGCGGCCACGAGGATCAGTCTCGTCATTCGGCTCTCCTTTGTCGGCGGCCCGAAAAGCCTTCCGCCGAGCTTCCTTTTCCTGGCGGCTTGTGAAGTCGCCTCAACAGCTTATCACTGGTCGCTCCCGGGTTCTACAGGAGGCGTCATGACGTCACAAGCCGACGAAGTGGAGGTGGAAGCGGAGAGCGAGGAGGCGTTCACGACCTTTTCTGCGCCCTACCTCATCCTCGACGATTTCCTTCCGCACGAGGAAGCGCTCGCCATGCGGCGCCAGATCGACGCCCATTTCGCCGACCCTCAGAACCACACGCCGGACCGCCACCAGGTGTGGAACTACTGGCACGTGCCGGGCCTCTACACCTATCTGAGGACGGTTCCGGAGAAGGTGATCGAGCGCGCCCTGGTGGACCGCTTCATCCGCGGCCTGACCATCTGGTCCGAATATATGCTCGGCCTCGGCCACGTCACCCGGCCCTATCTCAGCCTCTATGTCGACGGCTGCGAGCAGAAGCTCCACAACGATTCGGCGAACGGCCGCTTCGGCTTCGTCTATTCGCTCACCAACGACGAGCGGAAGACGTTCGGCGGCGAGACCATCGTCCTCAAGGAAGGCGATCTGTTCCGTGCCAATATGGGAAATCCCTCCGCCGGGGCCGGGCTGCTCGACCTGATCGAGCCCAGGTTCAACCGGCTCACCCTGTTCGACGATCGGATGCCGCACGGAGTGCAGAGGGTCGAAGGCTCGATGAACCCGGTTGAGGGACGGTTCGTCCTTCACGGCCATATCAGCGAGAGCGGGCCGATGGCCGAAGGCCCGCTCGAGGCCGTGATCACCTCTCGAGCGATTTACGACTCGCTGCGCCCCTTGCTCTCGGACGTGCTGCGCAAGCACGTCCTCCATCACGGTCCGCTCGTCCTCAGGATCACGATCGAGCCGGACGGAACGGTGTCGAATATCGACCGGCTTGTCGACCGGCTCGCCCGAGCCGACGGCAACAGCGCCGGAGTCGTCGTCGGGCAGGCGATGCAGATCATCCGCGCGATGCGCTTCCCCGAGGCGCCGGCGGCGACGGAGCTGACCTTGCCACTGCTCTTCGGCGGCAACCTGCCGTGGATGCGGCCCAAGGGCTAATCGGCGAGCGCGGCCTTCAATTTCCGGTCGTCGAAGAGGGAGGATCGCTCGAGCCGGAGCAGCTTGCGCCGGCGCTCCGGCCAGTGCCGCCGCCAGGCGACCATCTCGGCGCGGCCCGATCGCAACGCCGCCAGCTCCCGGTCCGCGTCGCGAAGCACAGCCCGCGCCGTCTCGCCGCCGGGGATGGCGAAGCGCTCGTCGATCACGCCGAGCTGCGAACGGGCCGCGGCGAGAAGCAGGCGCCGGGTCTCGCCCTCCTCGGCCGCGGCCAGCGCCACCGCTTGTTCCGCCAGGGCGAGCTGCGACTGGAGGCTGACCCGCCGCTCGCCGCCCCGGCAGGCCTGCGGCCGAAGCGCGCGGACATAAGCGGCAAGGCCGTCGAGCACCGCCGGCGAGGGCTCCGGACCGTCGAACTCCTCGACGACGAGGCCGTGGATGAACGCTTCCAGCCTGCCGTCCGCCGGGTCCTGCGACACCTTCAGGGAGGGGCGGGGACCGCCCAGATCGGGGATCGGCTTCGGATTGAAGCGGCCGTCGCCGCGATGGCTGCTCATCAAGGAGGCGGTGACGTCCGCCGTTCCCGGCTTCCCCGACAGGCCGGGAAAGGCGAAGTCGGGATTGCCGCGCCCGTTGCGGTGGCAGCTGGCGCAGCTCAACCCGGCCCGGGCCGCCTGGCCGCCGAGCAGCAGGGGCGTGCGGAAGGCGATCCGGCCGATCTCGGCCTGGCGGCGCCGCGCCGGATCGGCGGGTGGAGCGAAGCATCCCGCCGGCTCCCGGCTTAGACCCCGATACAAAGTCCCCGGCGCCAGCCATCGCGCCTCCCGCACCGGCAGAACCGGGCTGCCCGCGGCTGCGGCGAGCAGAAGCGCGAGGGGGAGGGCGCTCAGGAAGCGCGCGAGCGCGCGGCCTGGATCCATCGCCGCAGCTCGTCGGCCTCGGCGCAGCCGAAATCGCAAAAGCCTTCCAGCTTCGCCAGCATCCGCTCGGCGCCGGCAAGGTCGCCTCGCTCGACCATCAGCTCGCCATAATATTCGGTGGCGCCGCGATGGTCGGGCACCGCCGCCAGGGCCGCCTTGTAATAGGCCTCGGCGGAGTCGAAGCGGCCGAGCTTGCGGTGAGCGAAGCCGAGATAGGTCAGAACGTCCGGATGGGGTCCGAAGGTCGCCCGCGCCGCGGTGAGCGACTCGATCGCCGCCTCGTATCTGCGCTCGTTGATCAGAGCGACGGCGTCGAGATAGGCGCGGTCGCCGCCGGCTGCGCTGGCGAAGAGCAGGCTCGGCCGAGTCTCCAGCCGCGCCTGCGGCGGCGCTCCGATCGCGGCGGTCAGCGCCTGGACGGCTCCGCCGATCTCGGCCGCCTTGGCGCAGGCGCCGGCGCATCTGTCCTGCATCGCCTTCAGGGCGGCGAGCTGGGCGTCGGCTTTCGCCTTCTCGCCGAGCTTGACGTAGGTGGCTCCGAGCTCGCGCCGGGCCGGGACCAGCTCCTTGTCGGCCTTGATCGCCCGCTCGTAATATTTGCGCGAGCCCTTGAGGTCGTTGAGTCCGGCCGCGGCGAGGCCGGCGAGGAAGAGGGTGTTGGCGTCGCCGGGAGCGACTCCGAGCACCCGGTCGAAGGCTTTCCGGGCCTCTTGGTAGCGCTGTGCCTGGAGGGCCTCCATGCCCTTGCGATATTCGGCGGCAGGGTCGTAGCCGGGGGCGCTGGCGCTCGGCGCGCTTCCGCCCGAGCCTCCCGGATTGGCGACCAGAGCGGTGCCGCCGGCCACCAAAGCCGCTCCAAGCAGCGTGAAACGCATCCTCCTGCCCATCGTCGCCCTCCCTCGAAAGAGACGGAGCGATCATATCACGACAGGCGCGCCGCCCCAACGCAAAACGCCCCGGCGGTGAGGCCGGGGCGTCGGGTGCCGCGATCGCGAAGATCGCCTAGCGGCAGCGGCGGCCGCTGATCACGTTGCGCTGGACGTGGCGGCCGAGCAGCGCGCCGACGGCGGCGCCGAGCACGGTGCCGGTGGTGCGGCTGCCGCGGCCGGCGATCTCGCGTCCGGCAAGGGCGCCGGCGGCGCCGCCGACGACGAGCCCCGTGGTTCCGTTGGACTTGCGGCAATAGGTCCGTCCGTCAGACCCGCGCCAGGTCTTGCCATGATAGCTGCTCGCCTGATGGTTGGCGAAAGCCGGCGTGGCGGGCAGCGCCGGAACGGTCAGGGTGGCGGCCGAAAGGGCGAGGATCATGGTACGCATCACAAAACTCCTTCGTCTGTTGGAAGGAGGTTTACGGCGATTCCCTTGAGCCCCGCCTGAACCCGGCTGTCAGGCAAGGTTAATCAGTCGAATCAGCTATTTAGCATCCGTCTTGCGGCTTCGGTTGGCGTAGAGCAGGGCCGCGACCAGGGCAGCGGAGCCGATCCCGATGGCCGCTCCGGCGACCAGATGCTTGGTCCGCTTCGAGCCTTCGCCCCCCTCATGGCCTTCGGCGGACTCGCCGACGGCGGCGTCTTTGGGATAGGTTGGCTCGCGGGACATGGACCGGCTCCGTCGTTGTTCGCTCCTTCATCTAGTGACGGCCAGGCGCGGCCGCTAGCCCGGGGCCGAGCTTGATTTAAGCAGGCGCCGCCGCTACATGCGCGCCATTCCACATGCAGGGCCATCATAACCGGTGGCTGGGAAACCAGTCTCTCGGCGCTGCAGAGGTATAACCGGAAGGAGACTAATCATGGCGTCCACCGACGTCACCATGCAGCAATTGCTCGAGGCCGGAGCGCATTTCGGCCACCAGACCCACCGCTGGAACCCCAAGATGAAGCCGTACATCTTCGGCGACAGGAACGGGGTGCATATCATCGATCTCTCGCAGACGGTGCCGCTCTTCGCCCGAGCGCTCGACTTCGTGCGCCAGTCGGTCGCGTCGGGCGGCAAGGTGCTGTTCGTCGGAACCAAGCGCCAGGCGCAGGATCCGATCGCGGAAGCCGCTCGCCGCTCGGGCCAGCATTTCGTCAATCATCGCTGGCTGGGCGGCATGCTCACCAACTGGAAGACGATCTCCAACTCGATCAAGCGCTTCAAGAGCCTCGAGGAGCAGCTCAGCGGCGACACCGCCGGCCTGACCAAGAAGGAGGTGCTCCAGCTCACCCGCGAGCGCGACAAGCTCGAGCTCAGCCTCGGCGGAATTCGCGAGATGGGCGGCCTTCCCGACGTCATCTTCGTGATCGACGCCAACAAGGAGGAGCTCGCGATCAAGGAAGCCAATGTGCTCGGCATCCCGGTCGTCGCGATCCTCGATTCGAACGTCAGCCCGCAGGGCATCGCCTTCCCGGTTCCGGGCAACGACGATGCCAGCCGAGCCATCCGCCTCTATTGCGACGCGGTCGCGGACTCGGCCCTGGCCGGCAAGTCGGGCGGCGCCGCCGCCCGCGGCGAGGACATCGGAGCGATGGACGCTCCGCCGGCCGAAGCGGCTCTGGCCGACGCTTAAGCAATTGTGTCCCGGCGAAGGGTACCCATCAAAGTACTACTTTGATGGGACCCAAGGCCGGGACCCAGTTTTTGATTTGGGCTGGACCCCGGCCTTCGCCGGGGCACGCCACAGCACAAAGGACCAATGAAATGGCTGAGATCACGGCCGCCATCGTCAAGGAACTGCGCGAGCGCACCGGCGCCGGCATGATGGACTGCAAGAAGGCGCTGGGCGAGACCCAGGGCGACATGGAAGCGGCGATCGACTGGCTCCGCGCCAAGGGTCTCGCCGCCGCCGCCAAGAAGGCCGGCCGCACCGCCGCCGAGGGCCTCGTCGGAGTCATCGTCGAGGGCAATCGCGGCGCCGTCGTCGAGGTCAATTCGGAGACCGACTTCGTCTCGAAGAACGAGCAGTTCCAGGAGTTCGTCCGCACCGTCACCGGCCTCGCCCTGCAGGGCAGCGGCAATGTCGAGGGGCTGCTCGCGGCGCAATGGCCCGAGGGCGGCACCGTCGAGGAGAAGCTCACCGCCAACATCTCGACGATCGGCGAGAATCAGGCGCTTCGCCGTTCGGCCGTGCTCCAGGTCAGCGACGGAGTCGTCGTCTCCTACGTCCACAATGCCGTCACCCCGGGCCTCGGCAAGATCGGCGTGCTCGTCGCGCTCGAGAGCTCGGGCGCCAAGGACGCTCTGACCACGCTCGGCAAGCAGCTCGCCATGCACATCGCCGCGGCCAGCCCGCTGGCGCTGACCGGCGACGAGCTCGACCCGTCGCTGATCGAGCGCGAGCGCGCGATCGCGTCTGAGAAGGCGGCCGAGAGCGGCAAGCCGGCCGAGATCGTGGCCAAGATGGTCGACGGCGCGATGGCAAAGTTCCGCAAGGAAAACGCCCTGATGAGCCAGCTCTTCGTCATCGACAACAAGACGAAGATCGAGGACGTCATCGCCGCCGAGGCCAAGCGCATCGGCAGCCCGATCTCCTTGAACGCCTATGTCCGCTTCCAGCTCGGCGAAGGCATCGAGAAGAAGGAAAGCGACTTCGCCGCCGAGGTCGCCGCCGCCTCGGGCGTCGGCAAGCCCGAGCCGGTCGCCTAAGTAAGCTTGGCAGGGTGGCGCGCCCTTATTAAGGTGCGCCACCCCGCCGTTCCCACTCGCCGATCGGACCGTAAAACCCCATGCCGCGCCCGCGCTTCAACCGGATCCTGCTGAAGCTTTCGGGCGAGGCCCTGATGGGCGACGGGCATTTCGGGATCGATCCCGCCACCACCGACCGCATGGCCGGCGAGATCGCCGCGGCCAAGGCCGCGGGGCACGAGCTCTGCCTCGTCGTCGGCGGCGGCAACATCTTCCGCGGGCTCGCCGCGGCCGCCCAGGGCTTCGACCGCACCAGCGCCGACTATATGGGCATGCTGGCGACGGTGATGAACGCGCTCGCCCTCCAGAACGCGCTCGAGCGGGCCGGGGTCGACACAAGGGTCCAGTCGGCGATCCCGATGCCGACCGTCTCGGAGCCCTACATCCGCCGCCGCGCCCTTCGCCATCTGGAGAAAGGGCGGATCGTCATCTTCGCCGCCGGCACCGGCAATCCCTATTTCACCACCGACACCGCGGCCGCCCTGCGCGCCGCCGAGATGGGCTGCGACGCCCTCTTCAAGGGCACCAGCGTCGACGGCATCTACGACGCCGACCCCAAGAAGAAGAAGGATGCCAGGCGCTACGACAGCCTGCCGTTCAACCAGGTGCTCGCGGACGACCTCAAGGTGATGGACGCCAGCGCCGTCGCCCTCTGCCGCGACAACAACATCCCGATCGTCGTCTTCAACATCCGCGAGCAGGGGAATCTCGCCCGCGTGCTGAGCGGCGAAGGCACCGCGACGATCGTCCAGAACGAGGAGTGAGACCATGCCCGCCTACAACAAGGCCGACATCCAGCGCCGGATGACCGGCGCGGTCGAAGCGCTGAAGCACGATCTGGGCGGCCTGCGCACCGGCCGAGCCTCGACCACCCTGCTCGATCCGGTGACGGTCGAGGTCTATGGCTCCAACATGCCGATCAACCAGGTGGCGACGGTCTCGGCGCCCGAGCCGCGCCTGCTCTCGGTGCAGGTCTGGGACCGGTCGAACGTCGGCGCCGTCGAGCGGGCGATCCGGGCCGCCGGCCTCGGCCTCAACCCGATCAGCGACGGTCAGACCCTGCGCCTGCCGATCCCCGATCTGACCGAGGAAAGGCGCAAGGAGCTCGCCAAGCTCGCCCACCAATATGCGGAGAAGGCGCGGATCGCCGTGCGCAACGTCCGCCGCGACGGCATGGAAGCGCTCAAGACCGACGAGAAGAAGCACGAGATCAGCCAGGACGAGCAGAAAAGGCTCGAGGTCGAGGTCCAGAAGATGACCGACGAGACGATCAAGGATATCGACTCGGCGATGGCGGCCAAGGAGAAGGAAATCCTCCAGCAGTGACCGCCCGTCCCGCCAAGGCGACGCCGGAGACGACGGGTGCCGGCGGCTCGGTCGTCCCCCGGCACGTCGCCATCATCATGGACGGCAACGGCCGCTGGGCGAAGGCGAGGGGCCTGCCGCGCGCCGCGGGCCACCGCCAGGGCGCCGAAGCGGCGCGCAAGGTCCTGCGCGCGGCCGGCGAGGCGGGGGTCGAATGCCTCACCCTCTACGCTTTCTCGTCGGAGAATTGGCGGCGGCCCGAGGACGAGATCAACGACCTGATGGGGCTCTTGCGCTTCTACATATCGCGCGAGCTGGACGCCCTTCACCGAGAGGGTGTGCGCCTGAGGATATTGGGCGATCACAAGGCCTTCCAGGCCGACATTGCCAAAATGGTCGATCACGCGGTGGCGCGTACGGCGGGCAATGACCGGATGACGGTGGCGATCGCCCTGAACTACGGCGCCCGGGCCGAGCTGGTCCAGGCCGCGCGCCGGATCGCCGAGCGCGCCGCCGCCGGCGAGATCGGGCCGGCCGATGTCGACGAGGCGATGGTCGATGCCTCGCTCGACACCGCCGGCCTGCCGCCGCTCGACCTCCTGATCCGAACCTCGGGCGAGCAGCGCCTCTCCAACTTCCTGCTCTGGCAGGCGGCCTATGCGGAGCTCGCCTTCGTCGACACGCTCTGGCCGGACTTCGACGGCGACTCCCTGCGCGCCGTGCTGGCCGATTATTCCGCCCGCGATCGCCGGTTCGGCGGCCGATGAACGAGACGACGGCGCCCAACTCGGACCTGGTCACCCGCTTCACCGCCGCAGTGGTGATGATCGCCGTCGCCTGCGTCGCCATATACGTCGGCGGCTGGCCGTTCCGGCTGCTCGTCGCGGCCGGAGCGGCGGCGATGATGATCGAATGGGGCGCAATGCACCGGGTGGTGCGCGGCTGGACCTGGCTCGGCGTCGCCCTGCTCGCCGCTCCGACCCTGGTCCTTCCCGAGATCCTGTTCCCGTCCGCCGATCGCGACCCGGCCGAGATATCGCTCGAGCTGTTCGAGCAGATCTGGATCGGCTTCGCCGCCATCGCCGCGCTCGCCCTCGTCTACACCCTGCTCAGCCGCCGGCTGACGCTCGGCTGGGGCTTCCTCTACATCGCCTTGCCCAGCTTCGCGCTGGTGGTGCTGAGCTGGGCCTGGTTCGAGCTGGTCTTCTGGCTGATGCTGGTCACCTGGGCGACCGACATCTTCGCCTATTTCGCAGGCCGCGGCATCGGCGGGCCCAAGCTCGCCCCGAAGATCAGCCCCAACAAGACCTGGGCCGGCCTGATCGGCGGAATGGCCGGGGCGGCCGTCGTCGGCGCCGGCGCCGCCTGGCTGCTGGGAATCGGCCAGCCCTTCTTCTGGCTGGGTGCGCCGCTGGGGCTGCTCGCCCAGCTCGGCGACCTTTACGAGAGCAGCGTCAAGCGCAAGCTCGGGGTCAAGGACAGCGGCGCCCTGCTTCCCGGCCACGGCGGAGTGCTCGACCGGCTGGACGGCCTGCTCCCAGTCATCCTCGCCACGCTCGCCGTCCTGCTAGCCAGCCTCGCGTGACCGGCCAGCGCAGCGTCGCCATCCTCGGCGCCACCGGCTCCGTGGGCCGCTCCACGCTCGACCTGATCGAGCGGGACCGTTCGCGCTACGACGTCCTCGCCGTCACCGCCAACCGCGACGTCGCCGGCCTCGTCGAAGCGGCGCGGCGAGTCGGAGCCCGTCGGGCGGTGATCGCCGACCCCGCCCTTTTCGAACCGCTGCGCGCCGCGCTGGCCGGCACCGGCACCGAGGCCGCCGCCGGCGAGCAGGCGGTGCTCGAGGCCGCGGAGGCGGGGGCCGACTGGACGATGGCCGCGATCGTCGGCTGCGCCGGCCTCAAGTCGACCATGGCGGCGGTCCGTGGCGGCCGCACGGTCGCGCTGGCGAACAAGGAAGCGCTGGTTTCCGCCGGGCATCTGATGATCGAGGCGGCGAGGGCGAGCGGGGCCGAGCTGCTGCCGGTCGATTCCGAGCACAACGCGATCTTCCAATGCTTCGATCGCGACCGGCCGAAAGGGGTGCGCCGGATCATCCTCACCGCCAGCGGCGGCCCGTTCCGCGAGAAGAGCCTCGACGAGATGCGCTCCGCGACGCCGGGCGAGGCGATCGCCCATCCCAACTGGTCGATGGGCGCCAAGATCTCGGTCGATTCGGCGACCCTGATGAACAAGGGCCTGGAGCTGATCGAGGCCTTCCACCTTTTCCCGCTGCCCATCGACGCCTTCGAGATCGTCATCCATCCCCAGTCGGTGGTCCACAGCCTCGTCGAATATGTCGACGGATCGGTCCTCGCCCAGCTGGGTTCTCCCGACATGCGGATCCCGATCGCCTATACGTTGGCGTGGCCGGAGCGGATGGCGACGCCGTGCGAGCGGCTCGACCTGGTGCGGACCGGGAATTTGAGCTTCGAGGCTCCCGATCCCAATCGCTTTCCGGCGCTCGGACTTGCCCGCGACGCCTTGCGCGACGGCGGCGCCCGGCCGGCGGTGCTCAGCGCCGCCAACGAGGTCGCCGTCGGAGCCTTCCTCGGCGGCGGCATCGGCTTCCTCGACATCGCTTCCATCGCCGCCGAGACTCTGCAATGCTATGCGCCGGCGGCACCCGCCTCGATCGAGGAGGTGCTGGAGGTCGACCGCGAAGCGCGCGCGACCGCCGAAGCACTGGTTCAAAAGGTGATGCGTTGAACAATCCCGGTGTCGTCTGGACCGTGCTGAGCTTCCTGCTCGTCATCGGGCCGCTGATCTTCGTCCACGAGCTCGGCCATTATTTCGTCGGCCGCTGGTTCGGAGTCCATGCCGAGACCTTCTCGATCGGCTTCGGCCGCGAGGTCGCCGGCTGGACCGATGCTAGGGGGACTCGCTGGAAGGTGGGCTGGCTGCCGCTCGGCGGCTACGTCAAGTTCGCCGGCGACATGAACGCAGCCGGCCAGCCGTCGCCGGAATGGCTGGCGCTTCCGGCCGAGGAGCGTTCGCGCACCTTCCAGGCCAAGCCGGTCTGGCAGCGCTTCCTGATCGTCCTCGCTGGACCGATGACCAACTTCCTGGCCGCCATCGTGATCCTGACCGGGTTCAACCTCGCTTACGGAGTTCCGCAGACGCCCGCGGTGATCGGCAACGTTCGGGCGCAATCGGCGGCGGAGCAGGCCGGGCTTCGCCCCGGCGACCGCATCGTCCGGATCGACGGCGCCTCGGTTTCCCGCTTCGAGGACATATTGCCGATCGTCGCTCTCAAGACCGGCGGCCCGGTGACCCTCGACCTGGAGCGGCAGGGCCGGCAGTTCCAGGTCGCCGCGATACCGCGCATGTTCACCGAGACCGACCAGTTCGGCAACGTGACCCAGCGCCCGGTAATCGGCATCGAGCCCGGCGACCAGGTGCTGACGCCGGTGTCGGCGCCGGGCGCCGTCTCGGCGTCGATCCGCCAGTGCTGGGTCGTGGTCAGCACCACGCTGAAGGGCCTCGGCCAGATCGTCACCGGCAGCCGCTCGGTCAAGGAGCTGGGCGGGCCGCTCAAGATCGCCAAATTCTCCGGCGAGCAGGCGAGCATGGGGATGCTCCACTTCCTGTGGTTCGTGGCGGTGATTTCGATTAATCTGGGATTCATCAACCTGTTGCCAATCCCGATGCTCGACGGCGGCCACCTGTTCTTCTATGGGATCGAGGCCGTCCGCCGGAAACCCTTGCGGCCGGAGGCACAGGAATGGGCGTTCAGGACCGGCTTGGCAGCCCTTCTCGCGCTCATGATCCTGGTGACATTCAACGACCTGGCGTCTTTTGGCCTTTGGTCGAAGCTTGGCGGCTTGATCGACTGAGCATGATCGGGCAGGGCAGGGGCGACAGGGAAACAGGATGGCCATTCGCGCCGTCCGTTCATCCATAGGGCGGGGACGCGTGACACCCACATACAGATTTACGAATGGCCGGCGGCTTTGCGCTGTCCTGCTCGTCGGCACCATGATGGGCGGCTTCTCGCTTCCCGCTTATGCGCAGGAGGCGACTCCGTTGCCGACGGCGCCGTCCACTCCGGCGCCTCAGCCGGAGGCGTCGGTGATCCGCACGATCGCGATCAGCGGCAACCAGCGTCTCGAGCCCGAGACGGTGATGTCGTACGTCAAGCTGCGCGTCGGCGAGCCCTACGACCGCGAGCGGCTCGACGAGGCCCTGCGCGATCTTTACGGCACCGATCTGTTCGCCGACGTCGCCATCCGCGACAATCAGGGCAATCTGACCATCGAGGTGCGCGAGAGCCCGGTCGTCAACCGCATCGTGCTGGAGGGCAACAAGCGCCTCAAGGACGACAAGATCACTCCGGAGATCCGGCTCGCTCCACGCCAGATCTTCAGCCGCGCCAAGGCCCGCGCCGACGTCGCCCGGATCATCGAGCTCTATCGCCGCCAGGGCCGCTTTGCGGCCACGGTCGAGCCCAAGATCGTCCAGCTCGAGCAGAACCGCGTCGACGTCGTCTACGAGATTAACGAGGGCCCCAAGTCGCGCATCCAGCAGATCAACATCCTCGGCAATGAGCGGTTCGGCGACGGCGAGCTCAGGTCGCAGATGGTGACCAAGCGGACCGGGATGCTCAGCTTCCTGGGCTCGGGCAACGTCTACGATCCCGACCGGCTGGCCTTCGACCAGCAGAAGCTGAGGATGTTCTACCTGACCAACGGCTATGCGGATTTCCGCGTGGTGTCGGCGGTGGCGGAGCTGACGCCGGATCGGCGCGACTTCATCATCACCTACGTGGTCGAGGAGGGCGAGCGCTACAAGTTCGGCGACGTCAAGGTCGAGAGCGCGATCCGCGACTTCAGCAGCGCGTCCCTGACCCGGATCCTGCCGATGAAGAGCGGCGACTGGTACAACGCCAAGCAGGTCGAGGACACGGTGACCTCGCTCAACGAGAGCGCGGGCCTGTTCGGCTACGCCTTCGCGGACGTCCAGCCCAACTTCCAGCGCGACAAGGACACGAAGACGATGTCGGTGACGTTCAACGTCGCCGAGACTCCGCGCGTCTATGTCGAGCGGATCGACGTCAACGGCAACACCAACACCCGCGACAAGGTGATCCGCCGCGAGTTCCGGCTCGCCGAGGGCGATCCGTTCAACTCGATCCGCGTGAAGCGCTCGCGCGACCGCATCCAGTCGCTCGGCTTCTTCCAGGAGAATCTCGAGATCGAGCAGACCCAGGGCTCGGCCGCCGACCGGGTGATCCTGTCGACGACGCTCGAGGAGAAGGCGACTGGCCAGCTCCAGGTCTCCGCCGGCTTCTCCAGCCTCGAGCGCTTCCTGCTCAACCTCTCGATCGAGCAGCGCAACTTCCGCGGCATGGCGCAGACCCTGCGCGCCTCGATCAATTATTCGAGCTACTCGAAGTCGGTCGAGCTCGGCTTCACCGAGCCCTATGTGTTCGACCGCAACATCGCGCTCGGCTTCGACCTGTTCCGGCGCGATTATTCGAGCTTCAACTTCGTCAACAACAACCGCAACACGACCTACAAGCAGACCAGCACCGGCGGCCAGCTGCGCGGCGGCATGCCGCTGACCGAATATGTCCAGATCGGCGCCCGCTACGGCCTCAACTTCGACGACGTGACGCTCGACGAATCCGCCTTCTTCACCGATCCGGACGGCGCCGGGCCGCTCCCGCCCTTCTGCGACCCGCTCCGGGTCGGCCGCTATCTGTGCGACGCGATCGGCAAGCGCACCACCTCGTCGATCGGCTATTCGCTGCTCTACGACACGACCGACAACCGGATGAGGCCGACGCGCGGGCAGCGCTTCACCCTCAACCAGGATTTCGCCGGCCTCGGCGGCGACGTCAAATATCTGCGCACCCGCGCCAATGCCTCCAAATACTGGCGGATCGGCAACGGCTTCATCTTCTCGCTTTCGGCCGAGGGCGGCTACATCCACAGCTTCGAGGACGATCCCGGCGTCGGCCAGGACGCGGTCCGCCTCGTCGACCGCTTCTTCCTCGGCGAGCCGCAGATCCGCGGCTTCGACATCCGCGGCGTCGGACCGCGAGTCCAGCGCGTGCCGTTCGTCGAGAATGAGGACGGAGTCCTGGTCCCCGCCACCGACCGCAAGTCGATCGTCGACGACGCGCTCGGCGGCCGGGCTTATTATGTCGGCCGCGCCGAGGTCGAGATCCCGGTCAGCTCGAGCTTCCGCGAGCTCGGTCTTCGTCCGTCGCTGTTCGTCGACGTCGGAGCGCTGTTCTCGCTGACCAATCCGGTCACGCAGTCGATCCTGCCCGGCGACCCGCGCACGCTCAACCGGTGCGTCGACGCCAATGGCGGCTCGACGACCGCCCCGAACGACAATGTCTGCCCGACCGGCAGCCTCCTCGTCGGCGGAATCCCGCCGTTCGTCGAGAATTACCTCGGCGACAGCGCCAAGCCGCGCCTCTCGATCGGATTCGGAGTCAATTGGAACTCGCCCTTCGGTCCGTTCAGGATCGATATAGCCAAGGCGCTCTTAAGCTCCCCCGGGGATGACACCAAGCTTATCACCTTCAATGTAGGAACCGCATTCTGATGAACAAATTCGCTTTCGGCGCGGCCCTCGCCGCGCTTTCGCTGGCTGTGCCGGGCGTCGCCCAGGCGCAGCGCACCCCGCCGGCCGTCATCGTCGTCGTCGACACCGACCGCATCTTCCGCGAATGCACCGCCTGCCGCGCCGCCCAGACCCAGCTCCAGGGCATGGTCACCTCGGCCCGCACCCGCGCCCAGCAGCTCGGCCAGCCGCTTCAGACCGAGGCCCAGTCGATCGAGCAGGCCGGCGCCCAGCTCCGCAACCAGACCGGCGCCGCCCGCGCCGCCGCCGAGTCCGCGCTCAACAACCGGGTCCAGCAGTTCCAGACCCGGCAGACCACGGCCCAGCAGGAAATCCAGCGGCTCGAGCAGAACATCCAGTCGACCCAGAGCAACGTCCTGCGCCAGATCAACGATCGGCTGAACCCGATCGTCACCCAGATCATGAACGCCCGCAACGCGAACATCGCGCTCGACGTCAGCGCGACCCTGGCGCGCTCGAACACGCTCGACGTCACCGCCGACGTCCTCACCGCACTCAACGCCTCGCTCCCCTCGGTCAGCGTCACTCCGCTGCCGCAGCAGCCGGCGCAGTCCCAGCCCCAGGGCCGGTGAGCTCCGACCCGGCAGACGCCGTCATCGGCCCGCTCGACATCCGGCGGGTGATGGCGGCTCTGCCGCATCGCTACCCTTTCCTGCTCATCGACCGGGTCGAGACGCTGGAGCGGGGCAAGCGGATCGTCGCGATCAAGGCGGTGACGATCAACGAGCCCTTCTTCCAGGGCCATTTCCCGGGCCGGCCGATCATGCCGGGGGTCCTGCTCGTCGAGGCGATGGCGCAGGCGTCGGGCGTGCTCGCCGTCGAGTCGCTCGGCCTGGCCGGGAGCGGCAAGCTGGTCTATTTCATGGCGATCGACAGCGCCAAGTTCCGCCGCCCGGTCGAGCCGGGCGTGCTGCTCCGGATCGAAGTCGAGCTGGTGCAGAACCGCGGCAGCGTCTGCAAGTTCGCCGGCAAGGTGCTGCTCGACGGCAATGTCGCCGCCGAGACCAATTTCACCGCGATGATCGCCGATCCTCCGAGCGACTGAGCGGTCGCCACTCTCCATCCACTTTCCGGATCCCGAACACCTCGCCCAGCCGCTCCGAGCCGAGCATCGCCTCCGGCTCCCCCTCGGCGACGATCGCGCCTCCGTCCATCAGCACCAGCCGGTCGGCGAAGCGCGCCGCCAGTTCGAGGTCGTGCATCGCGACGACCGCGCCCTGGCCGCCTTGCACCGCTTCGGCCAGCCGCTCCATCAGCCTCAGCTGCCAGAGCGGGTCGAGGTTGGCGACCGGCTCGTCGAGCAGAAGCAGCCGCGGCCTCGGCGCCAGCGCCCTGGCGATCAGCACCCGGCTGCGCTCGCCGGTCGAGAGATGGTCGACCCGGCGGTCGGCCCAGCGGGTCAGGTCGAGCTCGGCCATCGCCTGGTCCGCCTCGCCGGCGCTCGCGCCGAGGCGGACGAGGTCGAGCGCGGTCAGCGGCCAGGCGATATCGCGCGACGCGGGAAGGTAGGCGAGGAGCCGGCGGCGGCGCCCCGGCGCGAGCCCGTCGGGGCTGAGGCCGTCGATCCTGACCTCGCCGGCCGGAGCGCCGATCCGGGCCAGCGCGTGGAGCAGGCTGGTCTTGCCGCTGCCGTTGGGTCCAACGAGGCAGACGAGCTCCGGCCGCTCGATCGCGAAGTCGGTGGGATCAAGCCGCCCGGCGATCGCCACCGCCTCCGCCTTCAGAAGCGTCGTCATCGCGCCAGCCGCCAGCGCATGTGCGCGACCAGCCAGAGGAAGAAGGGCGCTCCGAGCAGGGCCGTCACCACTCCGATCGGCAGGGCCCGGCCCAGCGGCGCGCTTCGAACCACCAGGTCGGCGGCGAGCAGCAGCAGGCCGCCGATCAGCGCGGCCGGGGCGATGGCGCGCCCCGGATGGCCGCCGGTCAGCCGCCGGGCGAAGATCGGAGCGACGAGGCCGATGAAGCCGATCGCTCCGCAAATGGCGACGCAGGCTCCCACCCCGAAGGCGGTGAGGCAGACGATCTCGACCCTCAGGCGCCTGACGTCGTAACCGAAGGATTGCGCCACCTCCTCGCCCAGGGTGAGGCTGTCGAGCGGCGCGGTCAGGCGAAGGAGCAGCAGGATCGTGGCCAGAGCGGGCGCCGCGGCGAAGGCCGCCTGCTCGATGCTGCGGTCGACCAGCGAGCCCATCAGCCACTCATAGGCGTCGTAGAAGGCGAAGGGGGAGGGGGCGAGGGCCAAAGCGAGGGTGGTGAGCGCTCCGGCCAGGGCGCTGATCGCCAGCCCGGCGAGCAGCAGGGTCGCCGTCTCCGCCCTCGGCCCGGCCAGGGCCAGCAGCAGCAGCAGGGCGCCCAGCGCTCCACCGACCGCGCCGGTCGCCAAAGCGATCGGGGCCGAGAAGCCGAACAGATAGGCGGTGACCACCGCACCGAGCGCCGCGCCGCTGGTCGTTCCGGTGAGGTCGGGGGAGGCGAGGGGGTTGGCGAACAGTCCCTGGATCGCCGCGCCCGAGGCTCCGAGCATGGCTCCGTAGGCGAGCGCGAGCAGCGCCCGCGGCAGCCTCAGCTCCCAGAGCAGGGCGAGGGCGAGCGGCCGGTCCTGCTCGAGCAAGGCGGCGATCGGCGGCCAGGGGAGCAGCAGCGACAAGGCGAAAGCCAGGGCCGCGGCGAGCGCGAGAAGAAGGATGGCGAGACGTGTCATCGCCGCCCCGGTCCGGGCGTTCGCCGCGATGACACCGCAAGCACCCCCCGAAGCCGCTCGATCTCGGCGATCATCGTCGGGCCCATGCAGGTCCACGGCCGCCCGTCCGTGGCGAGGTTGCGGGCGCCGCGGGCGCGGCGGGCGAGCGGGTGGGACAGCCAGCGCTGCTCTCCCGAATATTGGCCGCTGCGATAGTCGCTTCGAAGCAGCACCGCCGGCGGACGGACGAGCAATTGCTCGAGGCTCACCCTGTCGCCGCGTACCGAACGCTGGCGCAGGCCCGCCAGCGCCATCCACTGCGCCGCGAGGCCCCTCGCAGCGACGGTGCGGCCGCCGCCGCCGAGCCAGATCGTGTCGGCCGCCGCGGCCCGGCGGCTCGACTTCAGCTGTTGGATCCGGGCCAGCAGGGCCGCGCCCGAGGCGCCCCGGCCGAGCGCGGAGGAGACGGTGCGAACCGACTGCTCGATATCGGCGAGCGACTGCGGATAGGGCAGGTCGAGGATCCGGATCCCGAGGCGCCGGGCGATCCGGCCCCGGTCGCGGGCGCCGCCCCCCATGGTCAGCACCAGATCGGGCCTGAGCCCGGCGACCGAGACGAGGCTGCCGTCGTTGCTCTTGTGCCGCCGGCCCGCGCGCCACAGCCGGGTCTCCGCCGCCTCCCGGCCGAGATGGGTGACGGAGACGATCTGGCCCGGATCGCCGAGCATCAGCAGCAGCTCGTCCGTGCACAGGTTCAGCGAGGCGACCCGCCGCGGCGCCGCCTCCGCCGCTCCGGCTCCCGCCAGAAGAAGGCTAGCCGCCGAGACGAACGCGAAGGCCCGCATGGACGCTCCTCCCCTGCGAATTGTAGCCGAAGACCTCCCGGTAATCCGAGTCCGCCGCATTCTCGACCCGCCCGAACAGCTCGATCTCGTCCGACAGCCGGTAAGCGACCCGAACGTTCGCCAGCACATAATCGCCGAGCGTGACGGGCACGGCCGGGAAGGGGTCGAAATCGCTGTCGCCGCGCTTCCCGACGTAAGCGAGCGAGGCGCCCGCCACGAGCCTACCGGCGGCCCAGTCGGCCGCGAGGTTGGCGCTGTGCCTCGGCCGCCGAGGCTCCGCCTTACCCGGGCCGGCGCCGACCCGCCGCTCGCGCGCGTCGAGCCAGGTGTAGTTGGCGCTGACCCGTAGCCCCGCCACCGGCCGCGCCTCCGCCGACAGCTCGACTCCGCGCCGCCGACTCTTGCCGGCGGCGTTGCGCACGGTGAAGGGGAAGACGCTGAAATCCTCGACGATCTCGCCGCTCAGCCGGTTGCTGAACGCCGTCGCGCCGAGGCCCAGGCGCCGGCCTTCCCAGGCGATGCCCGCTTCCACGCCGCGCGACCTCTCCGGCGTGAGGGCCGGATTGCCGATGAAGCTGGTCGGGTCGAAGCCGTAGAGATCGAAGAAGGTCGGCTGGGCGATACCCTCGCCATAGGCGGCATGGAGACGGAGGCGCTCGATCGGACGGCCGACGACGGCGGCGCGCACGTTCGTCGAGTCCGCGAAGCGGTTGAAATCGTCGCGGCGGACCACGAGGTCGGTGGAAAGGGCCGATCCCCATTGTGCCCGCCACTCGCCGACATAGGCGATTCTGCCTCTCGACCGGCGCTGATCGGGGGCGGAGAATACGGCCTGGTCGAGGGCGGCGAAGCTCTCCTCCTCGCGCTCGGCGGCGGCGATGAGGACATGGCGGGCGCCTCCCGCGGAGAAGCGGCGAACCAGCTTGCCGCCGATCCGGAGCCGGTCCGCGAGCGTCCGGTTGAGCGGCGCCGAGCCGTTGCGATTGCGGTTCGAGCTGTGGAGATACTGGCCGTCCAGCTCCAGGCTCCAGGGCGCATCGGCGGAGAGCCCGAGACGGGTCCAGGCCCGCACCGCGCCGATTTCGGCCCGCGAGGAATCGAGCGTGTCGGCCCGCCTGAAGAGCGGCGCGGGAGTCCCGTCGAACTCGCTCGACGCCCGGATATAATGGCCGACGATCCCGGCTTCGCCGTCGCGGCCGGGGCGGATCGCGGCTTTCAGCCTCGCCGCCAGGTTGCCGAAGCCGTCGCGGTCGCCGTCGCCGCCGCCGAAGATGTCGATTCCGTCGCTGCGCAGCCGGGTCACGCTCGCAGCCACCCCGGCGTCCTCCCGGCCCGCCACGAGCCCGACATGGCCGCGGCTGAAATCGCGGCTGCCATATTCGCCGCTCGCGCTCAGCCTCGTGCCGGAAAGGGGGTCGGCGCCTTCCACGGCGATCACCCCGCCCAGGGCCTCCGACCCCCACAAGGCCGATTGCGGCCCGCGGACGATCTCGATCCGGGAGAGGCCGTCGGCGGCGATCGTCTCGAACCGCGCTTCGTTGCCGGAAGCGGGGTCGTTGAAGGCGATTCCGTCGACGAACAACAGGCTATGGTTCGCCTCCGCGCCGCGGATCCGGATCTGGGTGAGCGACCCCTGGGCACCGGAAACCGCGACGGAAACACCGGGGGCAAGGCGCGCCAGGTCCGAGACGAGCGGCGCTCCGAGCGCCTCGATGCGCCGCTCGTCGAACACAGTCACCGATGCGGGGCTCGCTTCCGCCCGGACCGGCTCGAGCGAGGCGGTGACGACGATGGTCTCGCCGGGCGCGGGTTGCGCCGCGGCGGCCGACAGCAACAAGATGAAAGTCATTCGGGTACCTCCTTGCAACGACACGGATGTCGTCTCGGAGGAACCGCGGGCGGCCGTGCCGTCCCCGATGCCACGCACGATCGGCTGGTCCCGGCCGGGTGCGGACGACGGCGGAGGCAGGTTCCTGACTTCCGGCCGGGGCCGGTTACAGTTGCGGGCACAGCGCCGGATTTCCGCCGGCTTCCCTTTTCACCCTTCCCCCGCCGAGCTACGGCGTGAAGGGCACCTTCGCTGCGGGCTTCCTATTGCGCCGCAGCACGGCTTGTCAATTCGGGCCCCATTGGCTACAGGGCCGCTCGACCTTTCCGCCAGGCTGGTCGGAACCAGCCACATCCAGGGAAATCAAAGACATGAAGAACGGCGCCCATCCCGATTACCATATGATCAAGGTGCAGATGACGGACGGCACGACGTTCGACACGCGCTCGACCTGGGGCAAAGAGGGCGACACCCTCACCCTCGACATCGACCCCAAGGTGCACCCGGCCTGGACCGGGGGCCACGGCAAGATGGTCGACAGCGGCGGCCAGGTCGCCCGCTTCAACAAGCGCTTCGGCGGACTGACGCTCGGCAAGAAATAGGGTCTCAATTCCTCCCCCGGTTTTCCGGGGGAGGGGACCATGCGAAGCATGGTGGAGGGGACCTTGCCAACTCTGAAGAACCCCTCCACCGCGCTTCGCGCGGTCCCCCTCCCCGCGAAATCGCGGGGAGGAATTTAGCGTGCCAACCATGACGCCCGTCGCCCCCGTCCTCGAGACCCCGCGCCTCCGCCTCCGCGGCTTTCGCGCCTCCGATCTCGACGCCCAGTGGGCGACGATGACCGACCCCGAGGTGGTGCGCCATCTCGGTGGCCCCGCCTCGCGCGAGGACACCTGGCGCAAGATCATCGGCGCGACGGGGCTGTGGGACCTGCTCGGCTACGGCTATTGGGTGGTCGAGCGGCGCGCCGACGGCGCCTATCTCGGCCACGTCGGCTTCGCGGACTTCAAGCGCGACATGAAGCCGGGCATCGAAGGCATCCCCGAAATGGGCTGGATCATGGCTCGGCAGGCCCAAGGGCAGGGCCATGCCACCGAGGCCGTCCTCGCCGCTCTGGACTGGGCCGGCAAGGCGCTGGGCGGCGGCGAGATCGTCGCCATCATCAGCCACGAAAACGCGCCCTCGGTCCGGATCGCCGAGAAAGCCGGCTTCAGCCACCGCGAGGAGGCCGTCTACAAAGGCGAGCCGATCCTCCTCTTCCGCCGCCCGGCCTGACCTGTCCGATCCCGGACAATATCTGTCCGCTCCCGGTCACAATGGCCTATTCCCCGGCGAGCAGCCGTCGGCCGCAACTACGAAAACAGACGTAATCGCGCTAAAGCCGTCACGCGGCAAGGAGTTGGCACAACTCCTGCTACAAACGTGGCAGGTACGGCCGCGAGAGCCGCAATCGGGGGGATGGGAATGACGAAAGCGGGCGGGCATGCACAGGTTTCGAGGCTCGTTCTCGCGCTGACGGCCTTCGCCGCAGCGCCGGCCTATGCCCAGGAAACCGGCGATGCTCCGCCGCCGGAGCCGACTCTTCCCGCCACCGTCGAGGGTCCCAAGACCTTCCTTCCGGCCGACTTCACCCGCTTCGCGCCGCGCAACGCGCTCGACATGCTGCGCAACGTTCCCGGCTTCAGCATTCGCGAGGCGACCCAGGAGCGGGGCCTCGGCACCGCGACCGGCAACGTCCTGATCAACGGCCAGCGCATCTCGGGCAAGTCGAACGACGTCATCACCGAGCTCGGCCGGATCCCGTCCTCGAACGTGGTCCGGATCGAGATCCGCGATGCCGCCACGCTCGACGTGCCGGGCCTCTCGGGCCAGATCGCCAATGTCGTCGTCAAGGCCGATTCGTTCAGCGGCCAGTTCGCCTGGCGGCCGGAATTCCGCCAGCGCTTCGCCGATCCCCTGCTCACCCGGGGCGAGGTCTCGGTCAGCGGCAAGCTCGGCAAGTTCGACTATAATGTCGGCCTCCAGAACAACAGCTTCCGAAGCGGCGCCGGCGGCCGCACCCTCATCTACGGACCGGACCGTGCCTTCATCGAGCGCCGTGACGACGTCTGGACGGGAAGCGGCGAGGACATCCGGGCCAGCACCCGGGTGACATGGGACGGGCCGGGCAGCTCGGTCGCCAATCTCAACGCCTCGCTGAGGGGCTTCTTCTACGATTTTCGCGAGCTCGGGACCCGCACCGGCCCGGGCCTCGTCGACCGGGTCCGCCGGGTCACCAACGACGAGGACGAATGGATCTGGGAAGTGGGCGGCGATTATGAGACCGCCCTCGTCGGCGGCCGGTTGAAGCTGATCGGCCTCGCCCGCTCCGATCACGACCCGTTCGAGCAGGGCGTCCGCACCGAGTTCGCCAATGGCGACCCGGACACCGGCAGCACGTTCCTCAACGTCGCCGACACCCAGGAGCGCATCGCCCGAGCCGAATATCGCTGGAAGTGGGGCAAGGCCGACTGGCAGATCTCTGCCGAGGGGGCGTTCAACAGCCTCGACAACGTCACCGAGTTCGTCGAGCTCCAGCCCGACGGGAGCCTGCTCGAGATCGAGCTTCCCGGCGGCACCGCCACGGTCAAGGAGAAGCGCTATGAGGTGATGGCCAGCTACGGCCGGCCGATCACCTCGACGCTCACCGTCCAGCTCGCCGCCGGCGGCGAATATTCGAACCTTCGGCAGATCGGCTCGGGCGGTCTCAGCCGCACCTTCTGGCGCCCCAAGGGGCTGGTCTCGGCGGCGTGGAAGGCGAGCCCGCGTCTCGACGTCAATTTCAAGCTCCAGCGCCGGGTCGGCCAGCTCAACTTCGGCGATTTCCTCGCCACCGTGAACCTGACCGACGGCAGCGAGAATGCCGGCAATGTCGAGCTGGTGCCGACGCAGAGCTGGGAAGCAGACCTCGAGGCGACCCGCAATCTCGGCCGCTACGGCAGCACCACGCTGAGGCTCTACGGCCGCCTCTACGACGACATCGTCGACACCGTGCCGATCGGGCTCACCGGCGAATCGAAGGGCAATATCGACCGCGCCACGGCCTACGGCTTCGAATGGAAGGCGACGTTCAACTTCGACCCGATGGGCTGGCGCGGCGCCAAGCTCGACGCCCGCGTCCAGGCCCAGAAGACCCGGGTGAAGGACCCCCTGACGGGGGAATCGCGGCCGATCAGCACCAATCTGCTGCATCTCGTCGACGTCACCCTGCGCCACGACATACCAGGCAGCGACTGGGCCTGGGGCGGCAACGCCAATTACGCCCTCTACGCCAAGGACTATCGCCTCACCGAGGTCGGCCGTCTGTGGGAGGGCCCGGTCTGGGTCAGCGCCTATGTCGAGAACAAGGACGTCATGGGCCTGACGGTGCGCGCCACCGTCTCGAACATCTTCGGCGCCACCAGCATGTGGGACCGGACCGTCTATGTCGGCCGCCGTACCGGCCCGATCCAGCAATTCGAGCATCGCGATCGCCTGATCGGCCCGATCTTCAGCTTCCAGGTGAGAGGGAAGTTCTGACGCGCTAAATTCCTCCCCCGGTTTCCCGGGGGAGGGGGACCGCGCGAAGCGCGGTGGAGGGGTTCTTCAGACTCGGCAAGGCCCCTCCACCAGGCGCCGCCTGGTCCCCCTCCCCTGCAAATGCAGGGGAGGAATTAGGATCCTAGAACAAGGTCGTCAGCAGGTAGAAGATCGCCCCGACCGTCGCCGAGGCGGGGATGGTGATGACCCACGCGAGGACCACATTCTGGGCGACACCCCAGCGCACCGCCGAAGCCCGCCGCGCGACTCCCGCGCCGATGATGCAGCCGGTGATCGTGTGGGTGGTCGAGACCGGGATTCCGAGCCAGGAGGCGGCGAACAGCATCACCGAGCCGCCGGCCGAGGCGCTGAACCCCTGGTGCTGCGAGAGCTTGGTGATCCCCGAGCCCATCGTCTTGATGATCCGCCAGCCGCCGCTGAGAGTGCCGAGGCCGATCGCCACGTAGCAGCTGATCGCCACCCAGTGGGGGACGTGGAACTCGCCCGAAAGGTAGCCAGTCGAGTAGAGCAGGACGGCGATGATCCCCATCGTCTTCTGGGCATCGTTGAGGCCGTGGCCGACCGAGTAGCCGGCCGACGAGACGAGGTGGAGGACCCGGAAGCTGCGCTCCGCCGAACGGGGATTCGACCGCACCGCGAGCCAGCTCGTCAGGAGCATGATCATCAGCGCCAGGAACATGCCGATCGTCGGCGACAGGACGATCGCGATGAGCGTCTTGTTGAGCCCGGTCCACTGGACTCCGGTAAGGCCGGCATGGGCGACTCCCGAGCCGAGCAGGCCGCCGACGAGCGCGTGGCTGGAGGAGGAGGGGATGCCCTTCAGCCAAGTGACGACGTTCCAGAACATCGCCCCGATCAGCGCCCCGAACACCACCGCGGGGGTGACCAGATCCTTGTCGATCAGGCCCTTGCCGATCGTGTCGGCGACCTTGTGCAGCTCGGGCACGGCGAGGGCGAGGAAATAGGCGGCGAAGTTGAAGAAGGCGGCGAAGACGACCGCCTTGCCGGGGCTGAGAAGCCGGGTCGCGACCACGGTCGCGATCGAGTTGGCGGCGTCGTGGAGGCCGTTCAGGAAATCGAACGCCAAAGCGATGGCGATGAGGCCGATGAGTAGCGGCAGGGCCAGCTCGTGCATGGTCCGGGCTCCTCAGGCGTGGTCGACGACGACGCCGGAAATCTCGTTGGCCACGTCCTCGAGCCGGTCGAGAACCCTCTCGAGGTGGCTGTAGATCTCGCGGCCGACGATATAGCCCATCGCATTGCCCTCGCGGTGCCGAAGGAACAGCACCTTGAGGCCCGCGTCGTGGAGGTGGTCGGCCTCCTCCTCGAGGTGGACGATCTGCTCGGTGATCTTGTCGAGCTGGACATGGTTGGCGCCGATCCTGCGCATCAGCGGCATCGCCTCGGCGACCAGCTTCGCCCCCTGCTCGGCGAGCGCCGCCATGTCGCGCATCTGGGGCTCGAAATGGACGACCTCGAACTGGGTGATCGCCTTGGCGGTCTTCTGCATCTCGTCGATCGCATCGTCCATCGAGGAGATGAGGTCGGTGATCGCGCTCCGGTCGAACGGGGTGATGAAGGTCCGGCGGACTCCGTGGAGGACCTCGCGGGTGACGTCGTCCGCCTGCTCCTCGAATTGCGAGATCCGGCGGCAGGCTTCGTCGATGCCCTCTTCCTTGGCGAACATCCGGGCCATCACCTCGGAGCCGCCGACGAGGGTCGCCGAATGGCGCTCGAACATGTCGAAGAACGCCACTTCCTTGGGCATGACCGCTCGGAACAGCTTCAGCATCTCTTCCCCCTGTGGCTGGCCGGCGCCGAAGCGGCCATTGTAGCGAGCCCGCGTCCCCGGTCGACGCGTTTGTGACGATTAGGTTGCACTTTTATGACAGCTTCACCCGCCGTCGGCAGCGTCGAGGGCGTAGCCGGCGGACCGCACGGTTCGGATCGGATCGGGCAGCCCACCCTCGTTGAGAGCGTTGCGCAGGCGCCGGACATGGACGTCGACGGTCCTCAGCTCGATGTCGCTGTCATGGCCCCAGACCGAATCGAGCAGCTGCGCGCGCGAGAACACCCGGCCCGGATGCTCGAGGAAATGGCGCAGCAGCCGGAACTCGGTCGGGCCGAGCGCGACCGGCCGGCCGCCGCGCCGCACCCGGTGGGCGGCGACGTCCATCTCGACATCGCCGTGGCGCAGGGTCTCCCCGGCCAGGGCGGGCCGGACCCGGCGCAGCACCGCGCCGACGCGGGCGATCAGTTCGGGGGGGCTGAAGGGCTTGGTGACATAGTCGTCGGCGCCGGTCTCGAGGCCGCGTATCCGGTCCGCCTCCTCGCCTCGGGAAGTGAGCATGATGATCGGGACATTGGCGGTGGCGGGCCGCCGCCGCAGCCATCGGCAGACTTCGAGCCCCGAAATGCCCTCGATCATCCAGTCGAGGATGACGATGTCGGGCACCGCCTCCTCGGCGAGAAGCAGCGCCTCCTCGCCGTCGGCGGTCCGGCGGACGTCGAATTTCTGGCGCTCGAAATGCCAGACGAGCAGCTCGGCGAGCGCCCGGTCATCCTCCACCAGGAGCAGCTTCCCCCTGGTCACGGGCTTGCCACCTTGCGGATCAGCTCCGCCAAATCGGCTTCGGCGACGGCTGCGGCGGCCTCCGCCGGCGCGAACCAGCGCCGCTCGCGCTGCCCTTTCTCGGGCCAGTCGTCCGCTTCCACGGCGACCCGCATCGTGAACAGCCGGACTTCCGCCGGATGGAGGGCGCCGCTGCGACGACGCTTGTCGTAGAAATAGCGGCCGACCGGCTCCGGATCGACGAGACCGCTGATCCCCGCCTCCTCATAGGCCTCCTGGGCCGCGGATTCGGCGGGGCTCTTGCCCGCGATCGGATTGCCCCGCGGCACCACCCAGCGCCGGGTCTCCCGCGAAGTGATCAGCAGGACCTCGATGCCCCCGTCGGCGGTCCTGCGCACCGGGATGACGCCATATTGGATCAGCACGGCTCGTGCTCCCCGAGGCGAGGCGCGGGCCGATCCGCCAGCTGGCGGCGGCCGTCGATGACGATCGGCGAGGCGAGGCCGGGACTCGCCCCGCCGATGCGCAGGCCGCGATGGACCACCTGCGGATCGGCGAAGACGGCGTCGACGGCGTTGATCGGTCCCGCCGGTAGGCCGGCATCCTCGAGCGCGGCGGAGAATTCGCGCAGCCGGCGCCCCGCCATCGCCCGCTCGAGCAGGGGGATCAAGGCGGCGCGGTTGACCACCCGCGCCGGATTGGTCCGGAACCGCTCGTCCCGGGCCAGCGCCTCGAGGCCGAGCAAGGCGCACAGCCGCTCGAACTGGCGGTCGTTGCCGACCGCGACGACGATCTCGCCGTCGGCCACCCGGAAGGCCTGGTAGGGGACGAGGTTGACATGGCCGTTGCCCATCCGCCCCGGCACCTCGCCCGACATCATCCAGTAGAGCGCCTGGTTGCCGAGCACCGCCACCTGGGTGTCGAGCAGCGCCATGTCGACATGGGCGCCGAGCCCGGTCCGGTCGCGCTCGCGAAGCGCGGCGAGGATGGCGACGGTGGCGTAGAGGCCGGTGAACATGTCGGCATAGGCGACTCCGGATTTCTGCGGTGGCCCGTCCGGCTCGCCGGTCAGCGACATGGCGCCGCCCATCGCCTGGATGACGAAATCGTAGCCGGCGCGCTGCGCATAGGGCCCGTCCTGGCCGAAGCCGGTGATCGAGCAATAGACGAGGCCGGGGTTGATCTGCGCGAGGGAAGGGTGGTCGAGCCCGTATCGCGCCAGCCCGCCGACCTTGAAATTCTCAATCAGGACGTCGGCCTCCGATGCCAGCGCGCGCACCTGCGCCTGGCCCTCCGTCGTGTCGAGCGCGATCGCCACCGAAGTCTTGCCGCGGTTACAGGCGTGGAAATAGGCGGCGGCGCCGTCGGGGGCGAAGGGCGGGCCCCATTGGCGGGTGTCGTCGCCCGTCTCCGGCCGCTCGACCTTGACCACGTCGGCCCCGAGGTCGGCGAGCAGCTGCCCCGCCCAGGGCCCGGCGAGGATCCGAGCGAGCTCGACGACTTTCAGGCCTGCGAGGGGCTTGTCCATGGCTAGCTCCCCCTCCCTGCACGCAGGGAGGGGTTAGGGGTGGGTGCGTCGATGGAGGACGGTGCGCTTTCGGAGACGCACCCACCCCCGGCCCCTCCCTGCGTGCAGGGAGGGGAGATCAAAACGCCGCGATCCCCGTGATCGCCCGGCCGAGGATCAGGCCGTGGACGTCGTGGGTACCCTCATAGGTGTTGACCGTCTCGAGGTTCATCGCGTGGCGCATCACCTGGAACTCGGCCGAGATGCCGTTGCCGCCGTGCATGTCGCGAGCGACCCGGGCGATGTCGAGCGCCTTGCCGACATTGTTGCGCTTTATGAGGCTGATCGTCTCGGGGATCAGCTCGCCCTCGTCCATCCGCCGGCCGACCCTCAGCGCCGCCTGCAGGCCGAGGGTGATCTCGGTCGCCATGTTGGCGAGCTTGAGCTGGACCAGCTGGGTCGCCGCCAGCGGCCGCCCGAACTGCTTGCGGTCGAGCGTGTAGCGCCGGGCCGCCTCGAAGCAGGCCTCGGCCGCGCCCATCGCGCCCCAGCCGATGCCGTAGCGCGCCCGGTTGAGGCAGCCGAACGGGCCGGCGAGGCCGCTGGCGTTGGGGAGAAGGCTTTCCTCGGGCACTTCCACCCCGTCCATGACGATCTCGCCGGTGATCGAGGCGCGAAGGCTCAGCTTCATGCCGATCTTGGGCGCGCTGAGGCCTTTCATCCCCTTTTCGAGCAGGAAGCCGCGGATCTTGCCGTCATGCGCGTCCGACTTGGCCCAGACGACGAAGACGTCGGCGATCGGCGAGTTGGTGATCCACATCTTCGAGCCGGAAAGGCGGTAGCCGCCGTCGATCTTCTCCGCCCTCGTCCGCATCCCGCCCGGGTCCGAGCCGGCGTCCGGCTCGGTCAGCCCGAAGCAGCCGATCAGCTCGCCGGTCGCCAGCCCCGGAAGCCATCTGCGCTTCTGCGCCTCAGAGCCGTAGGCGTTGATCGGGTGCATGACGAGCGACGACTGGACGCTCATCGCCGAGCGATAGCCGCTGTCGACCCGCTCGACCTCGCGCGCGACCAGCCCGTAGCTGACGTAGTTGAGGCCGGCGCCGCCATATTCGGGCGAGATGGTCGCTCCGAGCAGGCCGAGCTCGCCCATCTCGGACATGATCTCGCGGTCGAAATTTTCCTCGAGGAAAGCCTCGGTCACCCGCGGCTGGAGCCTGTCCTGGGCATAGGCCCGGGCGGTGTCGCGAACGAGCCGCTCCTCGTCCGACAGCTGCGCCTCGAGCGCGAAGGGATCTGCCCAATCGAAGGGGGAGGGTGCGGGATCGACCATGGCTTCCTCTGTATGGAGAATTGTCCCGGCCCCTTCGCGCCTCTTGCGAGGCTTGTCTACTCTATCCCCCCAGCCGTTCCCTGGCGCTTACATGCCCGCCGGCTCATCAGCGGACCCCCGGCATGGGATGTACCTTTGCGATTGGCTTCCCCGGCCACGCCCGGTTTCGGTTTAGGTCGGGCTGGGGGCCGGCGGAACGATGGTCACGCGTAGCGATCCGAGCCTCAGCTCCGCATCGCCGAAATAGCCGCGCACCCTGATCCTCCCCGGCTCCGGAAACATCGTCGTACCTATCCTTAGGAAGCGACGCCACTCGAGCACAGGGACTTCATCGGGCTGGATCGGAAAAGTCGTGGGAGGAGGACTTTGGGGCAACTCTGCCTCGTCCTCGATCAGCAACGTCTCACGACCGCTGTCGCCGAGGAATACCGCCCGAGTCCGCATTCGATTGGGAAGGTCGCCGGGCGCAAACTGGTATGTCACCACGATCGAAAGCTGTGGGACAACGCCATGGTTCACGCCCGCGAAGATCATCTCGCCATAGTAGATGCCGACAAACGTAAACTTGCCATTGAATTCTTGGCGAACGTCGTCACAAATGTGCAAGTAGCCGCTCGGCAGGCTGGGTCGGATAATCACGCCGCTACCGCCAGCAGAGGAGTGTCGTTCGCAGAACCTCCCTCAGTCAGCTGGGTGAAAGCTGGTGTCGAGGGCGGAAATGCGCCGGCCGAGGCAGGAGACCGTATGAATTGATCGCTGAAGTCTGTCGTTTGCGCCGTCGCGGGCAAGACGGAGGCTGAACGAAGCAACTCCAAATTGGTAAGATCGACATCGAGCCGATGATCGACGGCCCGAGCAATTTTGAAAAGTGTTTTCATCGTCACGTTGTGACGTCCGGACAGGCTTTTACACAGCTGCGCCGGGTCCATGGATATCCGATCAGCGATTTGGCGCTGGTCGAGGCCTGACTCACAGACCGCCTTGGAAACTTTCCTGAAAGTCTTCAGCAGAAATGCCGCGTAGAGCTCTTCCAAATCATCGATGGGGATCTGCTGTGGCCGCGTCATAATTTCCTCCTAGCAAACGTTGCTTATGCAGTGATCGAGCAAGGCGCCGCGGTATCTGCGCGCCGTTCCGAAAAGCCGAGCCCAGTCGTCGCGCACGATGTCCATGGCTTCTTCGAAACCGTCATCGGCGCAATCCTCACGCAGACGCCCGGTGATGCCGAGAAACATGTTAAAACTGACGAAAGCTCCGAAAATCCGAGCTTGTGGCGTGAAGGTGATGCGAAATTCCCAGATGTCATCGCCCCAGGGAACGAGCTTTTTGAAGACGCTTTCGTCGTCCGCAATTTCCTCTCCGCAGACATATTCCCTAAGGCTGGCGCGAACCTTTCCGAGATATGTACGCGTTTGCCCGGCGCCAAGCTGCTCAAGCTCGGACTTGAGCCGATGAGTGAAGAAGAAACTGCGGACCTCCCGCTCGTCGGGGTCAAACGCCGGTTCGAACCGCGCCACCTGCCGCTTGGCTTCATAATCAAGCAACATGGTCTTAGTTGACTTAAAGGTCAATTAATCCCCTTCACGCTGCCACCGCGATCCCGGCGACCTACAGTGGCGGACAGGGTGGGATTCGAACCCACGGTGGGCTTGCACCCACGGCGGTTTTCAAGACCGCTGCCTTAAGCCACTCGGCCACCCCTCCCGGCAGGCCCGGCTGCTCCCGGCGGCCTCGCGCGAGTCCAGTTGTCTAAAGCCGCAAACCTGTCGGCGTCAACTCGGACGTGCGACGGGCAGGGGCTACACGAAATGTCGGGGCATTGGAAGCAACTGAACGAGGTTAACCAAGCTCCACAAAAAATGGAAGCAGCCTCCAACCTCCCGCCAGCTTGGACCGGCAGAGCCGTCCCATGGGTTCCACCTCCGATGAAGACGGGTGACGGCGCTCATCGATCAATCAAAGAATATGGGCCATGATACTGAAATGAATACAGTAAATAGTTTGGAGGGGGACCGCTTCAGCATGCCTTCGGCTCGGCATCAGTGGGTTCCCGGCTCCACATAGACACCGTGAA
>DASVRO010000078.1:0-19832 GCA_036388575.1 Allosphingosinicella sp. | reverse complement strand
AGAAACCCGGCGGCTCCTCTCCCTCGAATTCGGTTCTCTATTGAGACCTGGAGCCGCCCCTCCTGGGGACGGCCCTTCCTCGGCTCGTCCCTATTCCGCTGCTTCGGTCGTTTGCGGCATGTCGACGCAGACGAACTTGCGGCCGAGTTTCCCGTCGCGGAACGAGACCCGGCCGTCGGTAAGCGCAAAAAGGGTGTGATCCTTGCCGATTCCGACGTTCGTGCCCGGGTACCAGCGGGTCCCGCGCTGACGCACGATAATGTTGCCGGCGAGAACGGTCTCGCCGCCGAACTTCTTGACGCCCAGACGCCGGCCCGCGCTGTCGCGACCGTTGCGTGAGGATCCGCCTGCTTTCTTATGTGCCATGACTAAGCTCTAATCTCTCTTGGTTTACGCGTCTTTATCAGCGCCCGGCTTCTTTGGGGAGGCCTTTTTCTTCGCCGGGGCGGGAGCGTCGACCTGCTCGCTTTCGGCGCCCTCGACCTTGAGCGGCGCCTGGGGCTGCGCCTCGGCGGCAGCCGGAGCGTCGGGCGCATCGGCCTTCTTCGCCTTGGCCTTCTTCGGAACTTCGGCGGCGCCGTCGGTGATCTGCGGATTGACCGGCGCCCCATCGGGGTAGGGCGCGTTGGCGTCGTCCGTCGCCGGAGCGTCCTTCTCGGCCTTCGCCTTCTTCGGCTTCTCCGCCTTCTGGTCGCCGATCGCGGTGATCCTCAGGATCGTGTGCTGCTGGCGATGGCCCTTCTTGCGGCGGTAATTGTGCCGGCGGCGCTTCTTGAAGACGATCACCTTGTCGGCCTTGGCCTGGGCGATGATCTCGGCCGAGACGGTGAGCCCGTCGGTCGAGCGAAGGTCGGCGCCCTCGCCGGCGAGCAGGACGTCGCCCAGCTGGATGGTGTCGCCCGCCTCTCCGGCGAGCTTCTCGACGACGATCTTGTCTCCGGCGGCGACGCGATACTGCTTGCCGCCCGTGCGCACGACTGCGAACATGGCTTTTTCCAAATCTTCCAAGGCTGTTTCCGCGCAACTCGTCGGCCGCGGCCGAACCCCCGCGCGGGAGAGGGGGCTGCTACCGAAGCCGGCCGCGAGTGTCAACCGCTTCCCCTAGTGCCGATGCTCCCGCTTCAGCCGGTAGCGGCCCCTGGCGACGGTATCGAACAGCCCCGATATGGCGGGATGGTCGATCGGCTCGTCGCTGTCGTCGGCGAGCAGGTTCTGCTGGCTGACATAGGCGGTGTAAGAGGATTCGCCGTTCTCGGCGAGCAGATGGTAGAAAGGCTGGTCCTTGGGCGGCCGGATGTCGGCCGGGATCGCCTCGTACCATTCCTCGGAATTGGCGAAGACCGGATCGACGTCGAAGATCACCCCGCGGAAGTCGAAAAGGCGGTGGCGGACCACGTCGCCGATCGCGAAGCGGGCATGGGCCACCGGCGGGGCGACCGGGCCGGCGACCTTGCCGGCGAAGAGCTTCTCGGACCGTTCCATCTCCCGCCCTATGTAGGGCCTGGTGCGCCGCAGGCAAGCGGAGCGAGCCTTGGCCTCGGGCGGGACCCTCGGCCATGCTCAGGACATGCTTGGCAAGCCGGGACGCTTGGGCTAAGCGCCCGGCCTGTTGACCGGCCCTTCGCTTCAGCCAAGGGCCAATCCCCCATGCGGAGAGGTGCCGGAGTGGTCGATCGGGGCGGTCTCGAAAACCGTTGAGCCCGTAAGGGTTCCGAGGGTTCGAATCCCTCCCTCTCCGCCACTTACCGCTTATTGATCCGGATCCGGTCGTATCTGCGACGCGGAGCTAAACATCCGCGCCATTCCGCCGATTAACTCTCCTGAACGGGCGATCGACAAGCCCGTACATGGGGAGGGGCAAGGCATGGTCGCCATTTTCACCGGGTCCGGCTCGGGGTTTGAGCGCGGTTCCGCTTCGGTGCTCGGGAGCCAGGGGCGCCTCGGCAATGCGGAGCTCGGCCGCGGCGGGGAAGGGGTTTCCGTCAACGCCGCCACCGGCAATTTGCTGATCAACCAGCGCGACGAGTTCCTGGTCGGCCGGGGCCCCGATTCGGCGATCCTGCGCACCTACAACAGCCTCGGCGACCTGTCCGACGAGAATGCCGACAACTGGCGGCAGGGCACCGACCGGCGGGTCTACGGCCTCACCGGCACGCTCAACGCCGCCGGAAGCACGGTTCGCCGGGTCTCGGCCGACGGCTCCGACATCCTCTACACCTGGGACTCGGCCAAGGCCGCCTATGTCACCTCAGACGGCAGCGGCGCCCACGACCAGCTCACCTCGTCGGCCGGCGTATGGACCTGGACCGACGGCGGCAGCCAGCTCAAGGAAACCTATGCCGCCTACGGTGCGATCTGGCGGATCAGCCAGCAGACTGACACCGACGGCAACGCCCTCAGCTTCACCTACAGCGGCGCCAACCTCACCCAGGTCAGCACGGCCGACGGCGGCACGATCACCTACGAATGGTCGGGCAACCGGGTCACCCGGATCGTCACCGCCAGCCAGGGCGCGAGCCTCGCTCGCACTTATTATTCCTACGACACGCAGGGACGGCTGAACGGAGTCACGCTCGACCTCAGCCCGAACGACTTCACCGTCGGCACCGGCGCCACCTACACCACCACCTATACCTATCACGGCACGTCGCTTCGGGTCGCCTCGATCGCCCAGTCCGACGGATCGCGGGTCGACATCGCCTATGACGCCTCGAACCGGGTCACCACCCTCACCGAGACCGTCGCGTCGGGCGTGACCCGCACCACCACCCTCGCCTACGGCGCCGGCTATACCAACGTCACCGATCCGACCGGCCAGGTCACCCGGCTCGATTATTCGGCGGCGCAGCAGCTGACCAAGATCACCTTGCCTCCCGGCCAGACCGGCAGCGCGGCGCAGGTCCTGCAGTTCGGCTACAATGTACAGGGCGACCTGATCACGGCCACCGACCCCGCCGGCAACGTCACCACCTACACCCACGATTCCTCGGGCAACGTCGTCACCGAGACCGACCGGCTCGGCAACGTGATCAGCCGCACCTACGGCTCGAAGAACCAGTTGCTCACCGAGACCCGCACCGGCTCCAATACGACCGCCGCCGCCGCCGCGCATACGACCCGCTTCGTCCATGACGGCGAGAACCACCTGCGCTTCGTGGTCACCGCCGAAGGCACCGTCACCGAATATCGCTACGACCGCTACGGGCTCGAGATAGCGAAGCTCGAATATCCCGAGAGCGTCTACAGTGTTGCGGGCCTCGCCAGCTCCGCCTCGATCGCCGAGTCGGCGATGGCCGCCTGGGTCTCGGCCCTGCCTGACCGAAGCTCGGTGAAGCGGACCAACACCTATTACGACCTGCGCGGCAACGTCAGCAGCGTCGTCACGTCCAGCTCCGCAACCAGATATGGCGAGGGCGCCGATTCCGCGCAAATCGTCGCCCCGGGCGCCAACACGACGGTGACGGCCGAGGCCGACGGCTCGCACCGGATCACGAAGACGAGCGGAACCGAGGGCGTCTGGGACGGCGACGCTCACTCACTGGTGAAGGCGGAGGGGGATTTCGTCCTTCGGCTCCGCCCGGTCCAGAACAACAAGGCGACGATCGCCGGCCTCGCCACCGCGCCCGCCGCCAACGCGTCCTACACCAATCCCGAATACGGCCTCTATTTCGTCGAGAACGGCAGCGTCTACTACATGGAGTCCGGCTCCTATGTTTACCTGAACGTCAATTACGTCCCCGGCGACACCTTCTGGATCACGCGGTCCGGCGGCACGATCAACTATTACAAGGGCGCGAGCCTCGGCGTGGCCCAGGCGGCCGGCGCATTGCGCACCCACACCGCGGCGACCCAGCCGCTCTATTTCGATTCGTCGTTCCTCAACCTCGGAGCCGCGATCGACGTCACCTTCAACCCGTTCGACATCAACACCGGCATCGGCGCCCAGGTCTTTCCGCAGAGCGACGGCTCCTACCGGATCGTCAAGAATGCCGGCGCCGCCGGCTGGGACCAGGACGCCCGGTCGACGATCAAGGCCGACGGCGACTTCGTGCTTCGCCTCAAGCCGGGCCAGAACAACAAGCATATGGTCGGCGGAGTGGCGCTGTCGCCCGGCGCCAGCACGTCCTACACCAATCCCGACTACGGCTTCTATTTCGTCGCCGACGGCTCGGTCCATTATATGGAGGCGGGAAGCTATGTGAGCCTCGGCGTCACCCACAGCGCCGGCGACAATTTCTGGCTGGTCCGGTCGGGCACGACGATCAGCTACTACAAGGGCTCGACGCTGGAATCGGCGATCGCCGCGGGCGCTCTGCGCACCCGCACGGGCTCCACCGGCTCGCTCTATTTCGACTCTTCCTTCCACGACGTCGGCGCCTCCATGGAGGCGGACTTCCGCCCCGCGACGGCGATCGCCAACGGCGTCAACACCGCCGTTACCACCACGGCGGACGGCCTCTACCGGATCACCAAGACGGGCGGAAGCGCAGCCTATTGGGACGCCGACGCCCGGTCCTCGACGAAGACCGACGGCGACTTCGTCCTTCGGCTTCGCCTCGGCCAGAGCGACAAGAACGTCATCGGCGGGGTGGCCACAAATCCGTCCGCCAGCGCCTATTACACCAATCCCGACTACGGGCTCTTCTTCGTGCCGGGCGGCGCGGTCCATTACATGGAGGCGGGTAACTACCAGCCGATCGCGGGAGTCACCTACGTCGCCGGCGACAATTTCTGGGTGACCCGGGTCGGCAGCACGATCAGCTATTACAAGGGCGCGACGCTCGAGGCGGCGATCGCCGCCGGCGCGATCCGGACCCGCACCGGAGTCAGCGGCACCTTCCACTTCGATTCCTCCTTCCACGAAACCGGCGCGGTGATGGACGTCTCGTTCACGCCGGTGGAGGACAACGGCGGGTCGGCGGTGCTGAACCGCACCAGCTTCGTCTACGACCAGGGCGGGCAGCTGCTGTCGCGCCGCCGCGACGGCGAGAATGCCGAGACCTTCATCTACGACGGGCTCGGCCGGATGACGGCCAAGACCGACGTCAACGGCGGCACGACGACGATCGTGTTCAACGACGCGGCGACCACGACCACCATCACGCTCGCCTCCGGCTACGTCACGACCAGCACCTACAACAAGGTCGGCAATCTGATCAGCCAGAGCGACGGCGGAAGCTATGTCGCCGCCGGCACGTCGAACATGAAATATGACAAGCTGGGCAAGCTGAGGGTGTGGACCGACGCCACCGGCTTCAGCAACTATTACATCTACGACAAGGCCGGCCGGAAGGTCGCCGACGCCAATCATTATGGCGACCTCGTCGAATATCGCTACGATTCCAGCGACCGGCTGGTCACCATCGCCCGCTTCACCAACCGGCTGACCGCGGCGCAGCTGGCGACCCTGGCCAATCCGGACGCCGTCGTCGAGATGTCGACGCTTCGGCCGGCGGCGCACAGCTACGACGTCTGGACCTTCACCGTCTACGACAAGGAAGGGCGCAAGGTCGCCGCGATCGGCGGCGACGGCGGAGTCACCGCTTATGCCTATGACGGCTCCGGCCGGCTGGTCGCCACCACCAGCTATTTCAACAAGCTGAGCGCCGCCCAGGTCGACGCCTTCAAGGCCTCGCCGCCCGCCACCGCCGTGCTTCCGGCGGCCGATGCGCGCGACAGCGTCGCGCGCACCTTCTACGACGCCAACGGGCTCCTTATCGGCGAGCTCGACGGCGAGGGCTATCTGAGCCAGGCGGTCTACGACAAGGCCGGCCAGAAGGTCGCCAATGTCGACTATGCCAACGTCACCACCAGCACCCTGCGCGCGACCGGCACCTTCGCCGCCCTGCTCGCCAGCGTCGGTTCGAGCACGGCGGACCGCTACAGCCGCTACGTCTACGACAATCAGGGGCAGCTGCGCTTCGCGGTCAACGCCGTCAACCAGGTGATCGAGACGAGCTACGACGCCGCCGGCCGGGTCACCTCCAACATCCGCTACGCGGCGGCGATGGCGGCGACTTCAGATTACACCTACGACAACGTCAAGGCGCTGGTCGCATCGCTCGCCGGCAACGCTGCCAACCGAACGACCCGCATCGTCTACGATTCCGCCGGCCGGGAGGCGTTCGCGATCGCCGCCGACGGCAGCGTCGTCGCCAAGGCCTTCGACAATCGCGGCCAGGTGACCAAGCAGGTCCAGTTCGCCGCTCTCTACACGGCGGCGGGACTGCCCTCGCTCGCGGCGATGAACTCCTGGCAGTCGGCCAATATCGGCAACGCCGCCAACCGGGTCAGCCGCCTGTGGTACACGGCGCGCGGCGAGGCGCGCTACCTGGTCGACGCGGAGGGCTATATCAGCCGCACCGACTACGATGCCGAAGGCCGCGCCGTCGGTGAGTATAAGTGGGACAACCGGGTCATCGTCTCGGATTCGACGACCATCGCCCAGGCCGACGCGGCGTCGGCGGGCGCCGGCGGCTATACCGGGACGACCCGCTCCTACCGCGCCGACGGCAAGGTCTATATCGAATATGACGGGCTCGGCACTCCGACTTTGTTCGACTATTACGCCAACGGCCTGCTCGCCGCCCGCTACGAGGCCTACAACACCGCCGACCAGGCGGTTACCTACTTCGTCTACGACGCCGCCGGCCAACTGATCGCCGAATATGGCGCCCACGGCACGGCCGACCAGACGGTCACCCAATATGGCTATGACGGGCTCGGCAACCGCACGTCGGTGATCGACGCGCGCGGCAAGACGACCAGCTTCACCTACGACAGGATCGGCCAGGTCAAGAGCATCACCAACCCCGTCGGCCAGGCCACGACCTACGATTACAACGGCTTCGGCGAGGCCTGGAAGACGACCGACGCAAGGGGCAATGCCAGCTACGTCTGGTACGACCGGCTCGGCCGGAGGATCTCCGAGCAGGACGCCGAGAGCTATCTCACCGAGACCGCCTATACCGCGTTCGGCGAGGTGGCGAGCGTCACCCGCCGCTTCAACAAGGTCACCGCGACTCCGGCGGTCGGGTCTCCGCCGACAGTCGTCGCCAACGCGACTGAGGACGCGACCGCCTCCTTCGTCTACGACAAGCTCGGCCGCCAGACCAAGATGACCGATGCGCTCGCCAAGGCCGAAAGCTATGCGTACAACGCGTTCGGCAACCGCACCTCGATGACCAACCGGCTCGGCGCCGTCACCACTTATACCTACGACCGGCGCGGCGCGATGCTGACCGAGACCCTGCCCGCGTCGACCCACGATTCCGCCGGCACCCTCACCAGCAGCAATATCGTCAACCGCTTCGAATATGATTCGCGCGGCAACCGGACCAAGATGGTCGAGGCCGACAACCTCTCCTACCGGCGCACGACGATCTACACCTACAATCGCGCCAACCAGATGATCCAGCGGACCGGCGACTCGGTCAGCGTCATCGCCGACGATCTCGTCACCGCATCCAGCGTGACGCCGACGGAAACGATCAAATACGACCTTCGCGGCAACATCATCGAGACCGTCGACGCGGGCGGCGGCCGGGTGCTGCGCTATTATGACGACCACGACCGCCAGACGGTCGAGATCAACTCGGTCGGTACCTATTCGGCCTGGTATTACGACGCCAACGGCCATGTCGCGGCGCATCGCGTCTATGCCACCGCGGTCGCACTGCCCGCCTCCGGCTCCACCGCGCCGGCGGCCCCCGGCGGCGCCTATCGCGAAACCACCTACGGCTACGACAACGCCAGCCGGATGACGAGCAGCTCCGTCGCCAACGTCGTCACCGGAGTGTGGAACGGCGCCAGCTACATCGTCACGACGGGCTCGGTCAGCGACACCCTGACGCTCGACGGCGCCGGCAACATCATCACCGCCACCGACCCGAACGGCGCCCAGGTCTTCTACTGGTACGACAAGCTCGGCCGGCAGACCGCCATGGTCGACGCCCAGGGCTATCTCACCACGCGCAGCTTCGATCCGGACGGCAACGTCACCTCGGAGCGCGCCTGGGCGACCCGCTTCACCGGAGTCTCCAACCCGCTCGCCGCGGCTCCGACGGTCGTCGCCAGCGCCGACGACCGGATCACCGACTATACTTACGACAAGAACGGCCGGAAGCTCAGCGAGAAACGCTACAACGTCACCGCCTACACGGTCGATGCGAACGGCGCTCTGGTCGCCGCCGCGACCGCGGCGACCGTCAGCTATCTCTACAACGCTCTCGGCCAGGTGACCCGCAGGACCGAGGCGACGGGCGAGTTCACCCAGTTCGTCTACGACACGTCGGGCCGGCTGACGAGCGAGAGCAGGGCCGCCTTCACCGACTTCAACGGTCAGGCGGTGACCCCGACCATCGATTATTATTACAACGGTCTCGGAACCGCGGCCCGGATGCGCCAGCGCGGAGCGACCGGCACGACGGAGCGCGTCGTCACTTATGCTTACGGCGCCGGCGGACGGCTGGCGAGCAGCACCGACGCGGCCGGCTTCACCCGCAGCTTCGCCTACGATGCCGCCGGACGAGTCAAGAAGGAGAGCTTCACCCGGGTCAAGGCCGACGGCAGCAGCGTCAACGAGGCGATCGCGACTCGCTACGACCTGTCCGGCCGGTCGGTCTATCGCGGCATCGCCTACCAGTCGGGCAGCGCCTTCACGACGATCGACTACAGCCGCACCGAATATAATTCCTTCGGCGAGATCGGCCGCCAGGGATCCAACGGCCTCTGGCAGGTCGAGAACAAATATGACAACGCCGGCCGCCTGCTCGCCACCAACTCGGGCGACGGGGTCTGGAAATATTTCGGCTACGACCGGGCCGGCAACCAGACCCTGGCGGTGAACTCGGCCGGCTACGATCTGCCCTCGACGCTCACCCTCGCGGGAGCGGTCGCCCTCATCGGCCAGGCCGACGTCAACGGCACCTACACGGTCTACGACAATCGCGGACTCGGCACTCAGGTGGTCGAGGAAGGCCGGCAGCTCAGCGCGACCGTCAGCCAGACCCTGATCACCGGCCGCACGTTCAACGCCTTCGGCGAGATCGCGAGCGAGACCAACGCGCTCGGCGCCACCCTCAACTACACCTACAACACGCTCGGGCGGCGGATCCGGATCGAGAACCCCTACGTCACCATCACCCTCGAGAACGGAACGACGCAGAGCATGCGTCCGACCGAGAATTATTATCACGATCTGTCAGGCCGGCTCCTCGGCGCCCGCGACGCCAACAACAATCTGAGCACCCGTTCCCTGCTCGCGGGCACCGGCTATGGCGACAGCGGAGCGGCCCTGGTCGCGATCGAGTTCAGCCCCGACGGCGGCCGCAAGACGAGCCGCTTCGACATTCACGGCGACGCCCGGGTGCTGATCGACGAGATCGGCCGGACGACCAGCCAGACGTTCGACGGGCTCGGCAGGGTGGTCCAGATCAACCGGCCGAGCGGCCTCGTCGAGAGCTATGCCTATGACGGGCTCGGCCAGCGCATCCAGAACTGGAACAGCGTCCACCAGACCCCGGTCTACGGGCCGCCTCAGCAGGTCTGGGTCGAGGAGGGCTATTACGATCCCTATTACGGCTGGGTGGACACCAGCCATTGGGAGACCCAGACCCCGATCATCGGCTACGCACCGGAGAAGGAGCTGACCGACTACGATTCGCTCGGCCGGGTCACCCGCCAGGTGGCTTTCGGCGGCGACACCACCTCCACCGCCTACAGCTGGAACGGGTCGATGGCGACCACCGGCCTCGGCACCTTCGGCGGCTGGACCCAGACCACCACCTTCGCCAACAGCCGAACGCTCACCGTATCCCAGGATTTCTACGGGCGCGAGACCAGCAAGACCGACCTCGGCGGCCATGTCTTCGCCGACACCTATGACAAGGGGGGCCGGCTGGTCGCTCGAGGCGATCAGAACTACGTCTTCCTGAACACCGGCCAGATCGGCGAGACCTTCACCATGACCGGCTCGGTGGCGAGCCTCAACTGGGCCAGGAAATCCGCCAAATACGGCTACGACGCGATCGGCAACCGCACCAGCGAGTACACGCTCGACGAAGGCCGGCAATATTCGGAATATTGGGATCCGTATTACGGCTACCAGGTCAACGACTACAGCTGGTCGAACGTCTACCAGAACGCGACGGCGACCTACGACGCGCTCGGCCGCCTCACCAGCTTCAACGAGGCGGGCGGCACCAACGTGCCGGCGGCCAGCATCGCTTATGCCTATGACGCCAACGGCAACGTGCGCCGGTCGACGGCCAACTACCGGACTCTCGACCACAATGGCGCCGCCTCCGGCTACGTGTCGACGCAGGACCAATGGTATCGCTACGACGCGCTGAACCGGGTGGTCACCGCCAAGGGAATATTGTCGGGCGGGCAGATCGTGCGCGGCACCGGCGGCGTCGACTATCTCTACGACCAGGCCGGCCAGCGCATCCGCACGACCCGCACCACCACCGCCTGGGCCTCTATCTACGATCCGTACGGCTGGGATCCCTATTACGGCGGCAACCAGTACATCTCCGTCCCCTACGACGCCGACACCCGCGAGGATTATACCTTCGATGCCGCCGGCAACCTCTCGACGGTCCGGTCCGCGCAGAGCGGCTATACCGACAATGGCGACGGCACTCTGACCGTCACGCCCCCGGCCGCCACCGGCGACCTCAAGGCCAGCTATACGTTCGACCTGCTCGGCAGGATGACCCGCCAGATCGACTGGCTCTACAACGGCACCAATGCCGGCTACGACCGCTCCGTCGTCTACAACACCAAGGGCCAAGTGACGTCCGAGACGGTCGTCACCAAGCGCGGGTCGGAGACCCACACCAATTACATCAGCAATAATTACGGCTCGGGCACCGGCTATGCGCTCGGCTCGATCGTCTCCTCGAGCAGCTCCAACTACAAGAACGGCGCCTATCAGAACGTCACGAACACCAGCACCAGCTACGCCTGGTGGGACGGCGCCGTGCAGTCGTCGGTGACGACGACGCAGGGGACCACCGCCACCTCCAATTATTATTACGACGCCGGAGGCCGCCTGACCTCGATCTACATCGGCGGCGCGCGCGCCCGCTCGATCACCTTCACCAACGACATGAACGGCCAGGCGATCCGGCGCGACGAAAGCGACAACGTCTGGAACCAGGGCGATCCGCACGAGGTCTGGTACCGCTTCAACGGCAAGCAGCTCGGCTATACCGGCAACAACGGCACCTACGACACCGACTATCAGAGCTCGATCTACAAGCGCACCCAGATCCAGGGCACCGGCGCCTTCCAGGGGGGTTCGACCTACGCCGCGCAGCATGCCGATTTCGACCTCAGCCTCGATCCGATCAACAGCTACAACCAGGGCGGCGCCGGAAGCAGCTACACGGTCAGGATGGGCGACACGCTCGCCGGCATCGCCGCCCAGCTCTGGGGCGATTCCTCGCTCTGGTACCGCCTCGCCGACGCCAACGGCATGTCGGCGGCCAACGCTCTCGTCGAAGGGCAGAGGCTGATCGTCCCCTCGGGGGTGATGAAGAGCCAGCACAACGCCTCGACCTTCAAGCCCTATAATCCGGCCGAGATCATCGGCGACACCAGCGCGACGACGCCGCAGCCCAAGCAGCAGGCGAAGAAGGGCAAGTGCGGAGCCTTCGGCCAGATCCTGCTGATGGTCATCGCCGTCGCCATCTCGGTCGCTCTGCCGATCGTCGCTCCGGCCACCTTCGGCGGGATCATCGGCGGCATCGGCGCCGCGGTCGTCGGCAACGTCGTCTCGCAGGGTGTCGGCCTCGCCACCGGGATCCAGGACAAGTTCAACTGGAAGGGCCTCGCCATGTCGGCGATCGGCGCCGGAGTCGGCGGCGGCCTCGGCCAGGTGCTCGGCAAGTCCGCGGTCTTCGGCAGCAAGCTGCTCACCGATATCGTCCGAGGTGCGGCGAGCAGCGCCATCACCCAGGGCATCGGCGTCGCCACCGGCCTCCAGAGCAAGTTCGACTGGGCCGGCGTGGCCGCGGCCGGAATGGCCGCCGGAGTCGGCGGTGCGGTCAGCCGGGCGCTCACCGGGCCGGCGGGCAGCGAGGCCAACACCTGGAATCGGCCTGGCGGCTTCGGCCACGACGCCCTCGTCAACCTCGCCTCCACGGTGGCCTCCGCGGCGACCCGCTCGGCCGTCGAGGGCTCGAGCTTCAAGGACAATCTGCTCGCGGCCCTGCCGGGAGCGATCGGAAGCACGATCGGCAATGCGGTCGGGGTCCGGGTCGGGATGGCGATCGAGCAGATGCGCTTCGACCGCGCTCTGGCCGACCTTCGCCGGATCTCCGCGATGGAGGACGGCCAGGCCCCCGACGGCAGCGCCTCGGCCTGCTTCGTTGCCGGCACGCTCGTCCATACCCCGTCGGGAACCAAGCCGATCGAGGAGGTCCGCGCCGGCGACATCGTCTTCGCCCGGCAGGAGGAAGGCAAGGATCCCACGCTGCGCCAGCGCAAGGTCATCGAGACCTATCGCTACGCGGACCGGACGGTGCTTTCGGTCGACGTCGCCGCCCTCGACGGCCGCAACATGAGCCTCAACGCGACTCCGGAGCACCCCTTCTGGGTGGAGGACAAGGGCTGGACCGCGGCGCAGGACCTCGCCGAGGGCGACGTCGTGAGCCTGGTCGACGGCTCGACGGCGGTGGTTACCAACATCGTCGGCGACGACGGCCTGCACTCGGTCTTCAACTTCGCGGTCGAGCAGGACCACACCTACTTCGTCGGAGCGCTCGGAGTGTGGGTCCATAACGAGTATCAGACGCGCTGGGAGGATGCCGCGCGCCGCGCCTACGAATTCGGCCGCACCCATCCGGCGCGGCTGGCTCGAAGCAAGGCACTGCTCGACCGCTGGGCGGCCGAGACCAATGCGGCAGAATATCAGGCGATCGAGCGCCTCGTCGCCGCCCGCTACCGCGACGACGGTCTGCTCGGCGCCCATGCCGTCTCCAGGCAGTTCCTCGCCGCGGAGCAGGCGGCGCAGAACCACTTCGGCAACATCCTCGCGAATCCGATCATGCCGGACGTCACCGGCCTCGACGCCGGCCGGCAATATGCGGTCTACGCGAGCTTCGTCATCGCCTCGGGCGACGCGACCGCGATCGCGGACCTGCGGGCCGGCAACCGCGTCATCGTCGGCCTCCGCCAGGAGACCTCGACCACGGTCAATCGCGGCCAGGGCGCGTACGACGACCGCATCATCGTCCTGTGGAGGGAAGGCAATAACAACACGCCGCGGGTCGAGCGCTTCAACGCCAACACCGAGCCTAGCGCTCAATATGACTGGCGCGCCGGCGGCCGCGGCGGCGATCGCCGAGCCGCTTCCGCGGGCTATGAGAACGTCATCGACCGCAAGATCGACGGCCAGGATGCCAATGGCGACGGCCGCCAGGATCTCGGCCGGCTCAATTCCGGCGTTTATCGCTACACGAAGAGCACCGCCTCCAACGGCCGCCAGGTCAACGGCGACGGCATCAAGCACATCCTTCGCCCGGACACGAACAACCCGGTCCAGCGCGACAGCAACGGCGACGGCTTCTTCAACGGCAACGATCCGGGCCGGAACAACCTCGACGACGACCGCACGATGTACTTCCACCCGGGCGGCATCTCGAACACCTTCTCGGCCGGCTGCCAGACCCTCCAGAGCGGCGACTGGCAGCGCTTCTGGACCAGCCTAGGAACCCAGGATCACTTCAGCTACGTCCTCAGGAACACTCGGAGGTGAGGAAACGTGCAGGTATCGGGCTGGGGCATGGCGGCGCTCATGGCCGCGGCGCTGGCCGCCGCCTGCGCCGAAAGCGGGCCGGTGAAGGCTGAAGCGGACGTGCGCCGGGATTCCGGCGGCGGGCAGCGGACCTGCTCCGACATCCGAGGCTATCTCAACGACGAGGCGGCTCCCGGCCGAGCCGTCCACTCGGAGCCGGACTCCGCCTCGGCGGTGCTCGGCCGGATCGCTCCGCCCAGCAGGAGCCCGGCGGGCGACTATGAGGTTCCCGTCGGCTTCGACATTCTAGCGAGCCGCGACGGCTGGCTGCTCGTCGAGGGCGCGGCCGACGATGCCGCCCTGACCGAGCAGCCGGCCCGGACCATGTATTCGGGCCGCGGCTGGATCCGCTCGGAGCGCGTCGCAGTCGGTCTCCAGACCCGCCAGGCCTTTGCCGAGCCCCGCCATTCCAGCGCGCTCCTCATCGAGGCGAACGAGCCAAACTCGCTCGCCGACCTGTTCGAGATCGCCGCCTGCGACGGCCAGTGGGTGCTCGGCCGCTGGCGTCCGGCCGACCCGTCGACCGTCCGTTACGAGCGCGCGGCGGTCGTCTCGGCCGATCCGCTCATCCTCGAGGCCTGGGCGACCGGCATCTGCAACATCCAGGAAACCAGCTGCGACGGAGTCAGCGGCGACCGGCCCGCGGCACCTGCCAAATAGCGCGCTCGGGGCCCGTGGCGAGACCGCCGACCCGGCCAGAGCGATTATTCACCGTCGAGTGACAGTCACTAGTGACCGTCACCTTTCTCGCCTAAGAGCGGGGGATGAGGAAATCCGCCACCGAGGTCATGCAGGACATCGTCGCCGCCGCCGTGCTCGACTCGATCGCGGCGCTGAAGGCGGCGTCGCGCGGGCTTCCGAACAACCTGCTTCGCGATCTCAACGCGATCCACGCCAACACCACCCTCGCCGACCTGCCGGCCGAGGTGCAGACCGCGGTGGCGGCGAGCGTCCGGGCCGCTTTCTCGAGGCTTCAGAAGGAAGGCTATTCGGTCTCGGGCGGAGAGCCGGCGGCGCCGCGCCCGCCGCGGCCCGGAGCGCCGCCGCCGGCCCAGCACCGGCCCTTCCGCCGGCCGCCGCCCAAGCGCGACGGCGCCGGCCCGGGACGGCCTCCGGGCCCCGGCAAGGGCGGCGGCGGCGGGCGGCCGCCGCGCAAGCCGCCGCCGCGCTGAGGCGATGGACCGGGTGGCGATCTCGGGAGGCTGCCATTGCCGAGCGGTCCGGTTCGAGGCGGAGGTGCCGGCCGAGGTCGAACTGCTCGACTGCAATTGCTCGATCTGCGCGATGACCGGCTTCAGGCACCTGATCGTGCCGCACGGCGATTTCCGGCTGCTCGCGGGCGAGACCGCGCTCACCCATTACCGCTTCGGCACCGGCGCCGCCGATCATCTGTTCTGCTCGGTCTGCGGCGTGAAGAGCTTCTACCAGCCGCGCTCCCACCCGCAGGCCTGGAGCCTCAACGTCAACGCCCTGGACGACGTCTCGAGGCTGACGGTCGCGGCGCGCAGCTTCGACGGCCGCCACTGGGAAGCGGCGAGGGCGACGCTCTAGCGACGGTCCCGGAGGAGGCGGCGGCGCGCCACCGACTCCGGCCTCGCGGTTCGCTCTTCAAGTCGCGTCGCTCCGCGCTTGCTCCCCGCCGTGCGCGCCGCTTACACAGGCGCAAAGGGCAGGGGGGGTTCCATGGCCGAGGCGGTATCGGGCGATTACGTCATCGACGCGAAGCGCGACCGGCTGGTCATCTTCGCCTCGACGCTCGGCACGGTGTTCGAGTGGTACGATTTCTTCATCTACGGAACGCTCGCCGCCGTCATCGGCAAGCAATTCTTCCCCGCCTCGAGCGAGACCGCGCAGTTCCTGCTCGCTCTGGCGAGCTTCGGGGTCGGCTTCGGGGTGCGGCCGATCGGGGCGGTGCTGTTCGGCTACCTCGGCGACCGGCTCGGGCGTAAATACACCTTCCTCGTCACGATCACGCTGATGGGCGTCGCCACCGCCGCGGTCGGGCTGCTGCCCGGCTATGCCGCGATCGGAGTGGCGGCGCCCGCTTTGCTGGTGTTCCTTCGGGTGCTCCAGGGCCTCGCGCTCGGCGGGGAATATGGCGGCGCCGCCATCTACGTCGCCGAGCACGCGCCGAGGAACAAGCGCGGCTATTACACCAGCTTCATCCAGGCCGGGGTGATCGGCGGCTTCCTGCTCTCGGTCGCGGTGGTGCTCGTCTCCGAGCTGTTCGTCGACAAGGCGCAATGGGAGGCGTGGGGCTGGCGCATCCCGTTCCTGTTCTCCGTCGTCCTGCTCGCCGTCTCGCTGTGGGTGCGCCTCAAGCTCAAGGAGAGCCCGGTCTTCCAGGCGATGAAGGATGCCGGCGAGATCGCCAGCAACCCGCTCAAGGAGACGTTCGCGACCCGGTCCAACGTCAAGCTCGTCCTCGTCGCCTTGTTCGGGATCGCCGCGGGCCTCACCGTCATCTGGTACACCGCCCAGTTCCAGGCGATGTACTTCCTCCAGAACTCGCTCAGGGTCGAGGACACTTCGGCCCGGGCGATGATCGGCGTCGCCGCCTTCATCAGCATGTTCGGGTTCGTCTTCTTCGGCTGGCTGTCCGACCGGGTCGGCCGCAAGGGGCCGATCGTGATCGGCTATATCCTGACCATCGTCCTGATGTTCCCTTTGTTCCACTGGATGGCGGCGGCGGCCAATCCCGAGCGCAGCGCGGCGATGGCGAAGAATCCCGTCGTCGTCACCGGCAGCGACTGCAGTTTCGCCCCGTTCGCCAAGGTCCAGCCCACCGAGTGCGGCAAGCTGCTGGACGCGCTGTCGAAGAAGGGGATCGCCTATACCAGCGTCGCCGTCCCCGCCGGGACGGCGCCGTCGGTGGCGATCGGCGGAGTCCCCGTCGACGCCTCCGACCCGGCCTCGCTCGACCACGGCCTGAGGATGGCCGGCTACAAGCTCGAGCGGAGCACTCCGACCTTCTTCCAGTCGCTCCAGGTGGTGCTCGCCATCGTCCTCATCGGCCTGTGCTCGGGGATGACCTTCGGCCCGGTCGCGGCTTTGCTCGTCGAGCTGTTCCCGGCCCGGATCCGCTACACCTCGATGTCGATCCCCTACCATATCGGCACCGGCTATTTCGGCGGGTTCCTGCCCTTCATCAGCCAGTATATCGTCGCCCGCACCGGCGATCCCTTCTCGGGCCTCTGGTACACGATCGCGGTGGTGGCGATGGCCTTGGTGGTCACCTTGTTCTGGCTTCCGGAGACGGCGGGCAAGGAGCTGGAATGATTCCTTCCCCTCCCTGCACGCAGGGAGGGGGGAGGGTTTCCCACCGGCGCTGCACCCGCTATCCGCCTTCCCGTGCCCGAGCTTCATCCGCCTTTGCGTCTCGTCCTCGACGGCGAGGCTCTCGTCGCCAACTGGCGCTGGCTCGAGAAGCAAAGCGGCGACGCCGCCTGCGGCGCGGCGGTCAAGGCCGACGGCTACGGCCTGGGCGCCCGCGACATCGTCATGCGGCTCGCCAATGAAGGCTGCCGCGATTTCTTCGTCGCCACCTGGCCCGAAGCGGCGGACCTCCTGCCCTGGCTCGGCGCCGCCTCGGTCAGCGTCCTCCACGGAGTCGCCGACGGGGAAGTCGCCTACGCCGCCGCCTGTGCCGCGGCCCGTCCGGTGCTCAACACGCCGCTGCAGGTGGCGCGCTGGAAGGAGGCGGGGAGGGGACGTCCGTGCGACGTCATGATCGACACCGGAATCAACCGTCTCGGCCTGGCGCCGGACGAGATCCACCTGCTCGACGGGCTCGAGATCGACACGCTGATGAGCCACCTCGCCTGCGCCGACGAGGACCGTGAGGAGAACAAGCGCCAGCGCGCCGCCTTCGCCCAGGTCGCCGCCCTCGTTCCGGCCAGGCGCCGGAGCCTCGCCAACAGCGCCGGCATCTGCCTGGGTGCGGCTTATGCCTTCGACCTCACCCGACCGGGGCTCGCCTTGTACGGCGGCGTTCCGAGGCGCGAGGCGGCGGGGCACATCCGCCAGGTCGTCCGGGTCGAGGCCCGGATCGTCCAGCGCCGGCGGGTCGAGGCGGGGGGCGGCGTCGGCTACAACGCGACCTGGACCGCCGACGCGCCGGCCGAGCTCGCCCTCCTCAACATCGGCTATGCCGACGGCTATCTGCGCGGCTTCTCGGGGGCGGGGCGGGCGCGGATCGAGGGCGGCTGGGCGCCGGTGGCGGGACGGGTGTCGATGGACCTGACCGCGATCCGGGTCGACGAGGCGCCGCAGCTCAAGGAAGGCGACTGGGTCGAGCTCGACTATGCGCTGCCGGCCGCTTCGGCCCAGTCCGGCCTCTCTCAATATGAGCTTCTGACGACGCTGGGCGGCCGGCACGAGCGGGCGTGGCGCTAGGAAGACAGGAAACGGTGTCAGGCACCAATTCCTAGACGCAGGAAGGATGCAGGGAAACATGGCCGTGGGTGAACGGTTCTCCTCCCATGGCCCGCATCGCACACCTTTCCGACGTCCATTTCGGCTGCCAGGACGACAAGGTCGTCGACGGCGCCACTGCCTGGCTTCAGGAGCAGCAGCCGGACCTCGTCATCATCAGCGGCGACTTCACCCAGCGCGCCCGGGTGGAGCAGTTCAAGCAGGCCTCGACCTGGCTCAACAAGCTTCGCTCGGCCGGCTGGCCGGTGCTCGCCGTCCCCGGCAACCACGACATCCCGCTCTACGACGTCGCCACCCGGCTGCTCGCGCCGTACCGGGGATTCGTCCGCACCTTCGGCGAGTCGCTCGAGCCCGAGTTCGATTCGGCCGACCTGCTGGTGTGCTGCATCAACACCACCCGCTGGTGGCGGCATGCCGACGGCGAGATCTCGGCCGAGCAGATCGAACGGGCGGCGGCCCGGTTCCGCGCCGCCCGGCCCGAGCAGCTGCGGATCGCCGTCGTGCACCAGCCGATGGCGGTGATCGACCCGGCGGACGTCGAGAACCTGCTGAACGGTGCCGCTTCAGCGGCCCGGGCCTGGGCCGACGCCGGCTGCGACCTCGTGCTCGGCGGCCACATCCACCTGCCCTACGTCGTGCCGCTCGTGGCCCGCCACGCGCCGATGTCGCGGGAGGTGTGGGCGGTGCAGGCCGGCACGGCCGTCTCGTCCCGGGTGCGCGAGGGCAAGCCCAACTCCGTGAACGTGATCCGGCACACGGCGGGCGCGCCCTGCCGCATCGAGCAATGGGACCACGACGCGGCGCGGAAGGCCTTCGTTCGCATCGAGACGACCGACCTGAAGCCGACCCGGCCCGGCCCCACGCCCAGCCCTGCGCCTCCGTCGTCCCCCTAGCATCCGCACCCGCCATGGCCACCTCCCTCCTCGCCCTGCTCGACGACGTCGCGACGATCCTCGACGACGTCGCCGTGATGACGAAAGTCGCCGCCAAGAAGTCGGCCGGCGTCCTCGGCGACGACCTGGCGCTGAACGCGCAGCAAGTGACGGGCGTCAAGGCGGATCGCGAGCTGCCGGTCGTGTGGGCCGTCGCCAAGGGCTCGGCCGTCAACAAGGCGATCCTGGTCCCGGCGGCGCTCGCCATCAGCGCCTTCGCGCCGTGGCTCGTCACCCCGCTGCTGATGGTGGGCGGCGCCTTCCTCTGCTACGAGGGCTTCGAGAAGATCGCGCACAAGCTCCTCGTCAGCGCGGAGGAGGAGCGCGCGCACAAGGCCGAGCTCGCCAAGGCGCTCGCCGATCCGGCGGTCGACTTCGTGCAGCTCGAGAAGGCGAAGATCAAGGGGGCCGTCCGCACGGACTTCGTCCTCTCGGCCGAGATCATCGCGATCACGCTCGGGGCCGTCGCCGCCTCGTCGTCGTTCGCGACCCGCGCGCTGACGCTGATCGTGATCTCCATCGTGATGACCGTGGGCGTCTACGGCTTCGTCGCCGCGATCGTCAAGCTCGACGACGGCGGCCTGGCGCTGAGCCGCCGCGCCGACGGGTTCTCGCAGGCGCTCGGCCGCGGCATCCTCGCCGGCGCGCCGATCCTGATGAAG